>NZ_JBVVQW010000017.1:0-122329 GCF_055811655.1 Mesorhizobium sp. WSM4809 | reverse complement strand
CCGCCCGCCCGGCCGGCGCCTAACGTCCCAACAAACCCGCCACAGGCGCCGGCCACCCTCGCCTCGGTCGCCTCCGAGATGTGCAGTGTTGAGTGGATGCGTCGTCGCGTCGAGGGCTCGTGGCCTCGCCTCTCGGATCGCTCGCAAGGTCGCATGGCGTAGTTTGTCCTCGCGCTTGAAGGTCTTCACGCGGCCGATAAGGCTGCCGCTGCTCGGGCACTCCAACTTCGATGAGGCGTATAAGGTCGCGCTCGCGGGCGCAGTTCGCGGAGCGGGGATGGGGTCTATTGCGTGCGTCACCGGCTAGTCCGCCGAATGACTTTATCGCCGTAGCTTCCCTCACTCCCACTCGATTGTTCAAACAGCGTATAACCCGTTGAAATCGCTGTCAAATGTTTTCCAGAACTGCTAAAATTCCGACACTAGAACCGTCAAAAATTTACGCTTTTGATTTTAAAGGGAAAATCGCCAAAAAAAATATTTCGAGGTTCCACCAACTATCGGGACCATCCGGGCAATTTTCGAATTTTATGGCGTCCACCAGCGTGCCCAAGTCGCCTCAAAAAGTACCGTCGCCTTCTCAACTAAGGCATTTTTCATCGCAAAATGAACGTTGTCGCGAGTCCGGGTGGATCGTCCGTATGGTCCCGCAACCGCTCCGCTTCTCCGATAATGCCAAGTGCTTACTAGATGCGATGAGCCGGCGGGACAGACGGCAACCTTGCCATTCACCGGACGGGAACTGTGCATTTTTTCCAAAAGCAGGAACATACCTGCATCGCCCAAGTTAGACATCGACGGCATTGGATCACGGATTCTTTCTCGCATTCTCCAGTCTGACAGAGTGCTCCATGATTCTTTGATGCTCGAACCAATGGGCAGGACAATGTACCGCTGTCAGCTTTTCTTATCTGCCTTTGGCCTGGTGTTGGCGGGTGGCCTGTCCCCACAGGGCCAAGCCATGGCACAGGCGCCCTGCCCGGCCCACCACGATAAGCTGCTCGCTGTCCTCAAGGCCAATGTGAAAGCGAGCGGCGGACCTGCCAACGGAGGCTTTGAGACCAACGAATGGGCGGCTGTCGTTGCCCGCGACGGCGCCGTGTGCGCGATCGCTTTCAGCGGTCCGACCGCCGATTCCCAATGGCCAGGCAGTCGCCTCGTCGCGGCAGAGAAGGCCAATACGGCCAATGGGCTCAGCTTGGCGCAAATGGCCCTATCGACGGCCAATCTCTACGCGGGGGCGCAACCTGGCGGGCCGCTTTTCGGCTTGCAGGAGACCAATCCGGTCAACCAGGCCGCAGCCTATGCGGGCGATCCCAAAACGTTCGGAAGCGCCAGCGATCCGCTCGTCGGCAAGCCGATTGGAGGCGTCGTTGTGTTTGGCGGCGGGCTTGCCCTCTATGACGGAAAGAGCATCGTCGGAGGCATCGGGGTCTCCGGAGATTCCTCATGCGCCGATCACAATGTCGCCTGGCGTGTTCGCGCGGCGCTCGGCCTCGACAAAGTTCCCGCCGGAGTCAATCCCAATCGCAAGGACGCCATCGTCTACGATCTGGATCCCGGCGGCAAAAGCGCCTCGGGCTGGGGCCATCCGCTTTGTGCCGGCACCGAGGCTGACATCGCGGCGGAGCTCGGCGCCGGCGTGGGAGGCTCGATCCACAAATGAAAGGCATGCTGCACCCGGCACAGGCGCGCGTTAACGAAGGACGAGGCGCCCGCGCATCGGCGACCGAGAATTCTTTTCGCACTTGCATAGTCTCGGTGATGCTGCTGGCATGCGGCCCATTCCTGAGCGGTGCCTCGGAGCCGCCATCGGCGGCGGCTATTGCGCCGCCCGCCGCCGCCGCGCCACCCGATGACGGGCAATGGACAATGCCGGCCAAGAACTACGCGTCGACCCGCTTCAGCGACCTGACCGAGATCAACGAAGGCAACGTCAAGAACCTGCAGGTCGCCTTCACCTTCTCCACCGGCGTGAACAAGGGCCAGGAAGCAGCGCCGCTGGTTGTCGGCAACACCATGTATATCGTCACGCCCTTTCCCAACATCGTCTACGCGCTCGACCTTTCCAGGCCCGGCGCGCCGATGAAGTGGAAGTACGAGCCCAACCCCGAGCCGGCGGCACAAGGGGTGGCCTGCTGCGATGTCGTCAACCGCGGCGCGGCCTTCGCCGACGAGCGCATCTTCTTCAACACGCTGGACGGCCACACGATCGCCCTCGACGCCAACACAGGCAAACCGATCTGGAACGCTCATATCGGCAACATCAACATCGGCGAGACCATCACCATGGCTCCGCTGGTGGTGAAGGGCAAAGTTTTGGTCGGCAATTCCGGCGGCGAAATGGGCGTCCGCGGCTGGGTCAAGGCGCTGGATGCCGGAGACGGGCATGTTGTCTGGACGGCTTATGGCACTGGACCCGACAAGGATGTGCTGATCGGCCCGGACTTCAAGCCCCACTATGACATGGACAAGGGCACAGACCTTGGCGTGACGACATGGCCGCCCGAAGCCTGGAAGATCGGCGGCGGCAATATGTGGGGCTGGATCTCCTACGATCCGGACTTGAACTTGATCTTCCACGGCACAGGCAATCCAGGACCGTGGAATCCGGATTTGCGGCCCGGCGACAACAAATGGACGTCCGGTATTTTCGCGCGTGATCCCGATACCGGAGCGGCGAAGTGGTTCTATCAGTGGAGCCCGCATGACCTCCATGACTATGACGGGATCAACGAGCAGATCCTTCTGGACATGACCTGGCAAGGCAAGCCGCGCAAGGTCCTCGTCCGACCGGAACGCAACGGCTACCTCTATATCCTCGATCGGACCACTGGCGAGGTGCTGTCGGCCACAGCCTATGGCCCGGTCAATTCCAGCAAGGGCGTCGACCTGAAGACCGGCCGCCTGATTGCAAACCCCGACAAGAGAACCGGCACCGGCAAGGTGGTGCGAGACATTTGCCCGACAGCGTCCGGCCTCAAGGACTGGCAGCCATCGGCCTTTTCGCCGAGGACCGGCCTGCTCTACATCCCCCACAACAATCTCTGCATGGATGAAGAAGGCGTCGAGGTAAACTACATCGCAGGCACGCCCTATGTCGGCATGAACGTACGCATGATCCCCGGGCCGGGCGGCAATCGTGGTGCCTTCACCGCCTGGGATGTTGCCGCCGCCAAGCCGGCCTGGGTCCTGAAGGAGAACTTTCCGGTGTGGAGCGGCACCGTCGTCACTGCCGGCGATCTCGTCTTTTACGGCACCATGGAAGGCTGGTTCAAGGCGGTCAGCGCCAGGACTGGCGATCTCCTTTGGCAATTCAAGACATCGTCCGGCATCATCGGCCAGCCGATAACCTATCGCGGCCCCGATGGGCACCAATATGTCGCAATTCTGTCAGGCGTCGGTGGCTGGGCCGGTGCCATCGTTTCCGGCGACCTCGACCCACGCGATGCCACCGCGGCACTTGGCTTCGTCAACGCGATGAAGGATCTAAAGAACGCTACCACGGTGGGAGGCACGCTTTATGTGTTCCGGCTGCCTTGATGGATTGGACTTGACCGTACGTCCGGCGCGAAAGGCGTTCCAACGGGTGGCGATCGGCATGGCCGGGCTCGCCTTGTTGCTCTTGCCGGCTATTGCCAGTCCACGTGAGTTGAGAGTGTGCGCCGACCCGAACAACATGCCGTTTTCCAACGCGGCCGGTCAAGGCTTCGAGAACAGGATCGCGGAAATTATCGCCACTGATCTCGGCGCCAAGCTGACGTATACTTGGTGGGCGCAGCGCCGTGGCTTCATCCGCAACACGCTGAAGGCAGGCCTTTGCGATCTCGTGCCCGGCACGCCTGCCAATCTCGAAATGCTGCGCACGACCACGCCTTATTACCGTTCGTCCTATGTCTTCGTGACCCGCCAGGACGGCCCGGACGTGGCCTCCTTCAACGACCCGCGGTTGCAAGGATTGCGTATCGGTGTTCAGCTCATCGGCGACGATGGCGCCAACTCGCCGCCTGTCCAGGCGCTTGGCCGCCGCGGCATCGTCGGGCACCTCATCGGCTACCCCGTCTATGGCGACTACTCCGCTCCCAACCCTCCGGCGCGCATCGTCGAAGCTGTTGCGAACGGCGAGATCGATCTTGCCGTGGTCTGGGGTCCGCTCGCCGGCTATTTCGCCCAGAGGCAAAAGGTGTCGCTCCGGATCACGCCGGTCACGCCCCGCATCGACGGACCGCAACTGCCGCTAATGTACGACATCTCGATGGGTGTTCGGCGCGAGGACGATGCGCTGCGTGGCGATGTGAATAGCGCGCTTGCCAGACACAAGGCCGAGATCGACGCGGTTCTGGCGCAATACGGCGTACCGCGTCTGGACATGGCCGGGAGTCCGGCGCGATGAGGCAGGCTCTGGCGATGTTACTGCCCTTGACGCTGGCCCTGGTCGCCTGCCAGCGCGAGGAGCGCGACACGCGACCGCAATCGGCGCTCGGCTCAGGTGAGCAGCCGACGCCCGTGACCACGTTGGAGCCGGGCGGACAGCGACCCTCCCCCACCGATAACAAGGCGGCGAGCTTCGAGGCCAACGCCTTCCACATGAGCGAGGGCAAACGCCTGTTCGGCTGGTTCAACTGCTCGGGCTGCCATGCCAATGGCGGTGGCGGCATGGGCCCGGCGCTGATGGACGAGAAGTGGCTCTACGGCAGCTCGATCGAAAGCATCCACGCCACGATCCGCGACGGCAGGCCGAACGGGATGCCGAGCTTCGGCCAGAAGATACCCGACGACCAGATATGGGAGCTGGCGGCATATGTGCGTGCACTGGGCGGCAACGCGCCCTCCTCCGCCGCGCCGCAACGCAATGACGGCATGATGGTGCATCCCTCGGAAAACCGCCTGCCGGATGCCGCGACACTGGGCAAATCACCGTGAGGCGCCCGGCTTCGATGACCTTCGCCCTCTGTGTCCTGCTTCTGCAGGGATGCGCAGGCTGGCAGTCGGCGCTGGATCCGAAAGGCCCCGCAGCCGGCGAGTTGGCTTGGCTGATCTGGTTCTTCACCGCGCTTTGCGCGGTTGTGTGGGTGCTGGTGATGATCGCGCTCGCAGCACCGCTGGTTATGCGATCGCGTCCCGGCGATGAACCCCTCTTACTCGACGAAGCGGCCGAACGCCGCAAGATGCGCGTGGTCGCGTCCGCCGTCGGACTGACCGCCATCATCCTGATCGGACTGACGCTGCTAAGCTTTTTCGCCAACAGGACGCTGGCTGCGATCGGCTCGGAGGCTGTGCTGACAATCAGGGTGACCGGGCACCAGTGGTGGTGGGAGTTGCGCTACGAGGATGCTACGCCGAGCCGCATCCTGACGACGGCAAACGAGATTCATATCCCTGCCGGCGAGCCGGTGCGGCTGCTATTGACCTCGACCGATGTGATCCATTCCTTCTGGATCCCAAGCTTGGCCGGCAAACTCGATCTTATCCCCGGCCACATGAACGTGCTGGACATCAAGGCGGACAAGCCGGGCGTCTACCGTGGTCAATGCGCTGAATTCTGCGGTGCGCAGCACGCCAATATGGGCACCTTCATCATCGCCGAGCCGCGCCCGAAATTCGATGCGTGGCTGAACGACCAGTTGCAGCCGGCCGGCGCGCCGGCGAGCGGCGAAGCCAAGGCCGGCGCAGACCTGTTCCTCAAACGCCCCTGCGTGATGTGCCACAGGATCGGGGGAACGCCGGCCGGCGGAACGGTGGCTCCCGACCTCACCCACATCGCCAGCCGGAAAACATTGGCGGCCGGAACGCTGACGATGAGCCGCGGCAATCTCGCCGCCTGGATAGCCGACCCGCAAGGCATCAAGCCGGGTTCCCACATGCCAGTGGTAGATCTCAACGGCGACGAGCTCAACGCAATCGTCGCTTATCTCGAGGGTCTGAAATGAGCAGCGCCGATGTCACAGGCGACCGCCACATCCCGGAACCAGACCCCGCCAAAGGCGACCTTGCTCCCGAACGTGACGGCCCCCGCGATACGGGCATGGATGATGCCAGCCTGCATCGCTGGCTCGAGCGCACCTGGCGGACGCCGTCCGGCATCGTCGGAGCGCTCTCGAGCGTCGACCACAAGGTGATCGCACGACGCTATTTGATCACCGCTTTCGTCTTCCTTGGTCTTGGCGGTCTCAACGCTGTCGCCATGCGTATCCAGCTTTCGGGACCGCAACGCGGCCTGATCGGGCCCGACCTCTACAACCAGCTGTTCACCATGCATGGCGTTACGATGATGTTTCTGTTCGCCGTGCCCATCGTGCAGGCGACCGGGATCTACCTGGTGCCGCTGATGGTGGGCACCCGCAACATCGCGTTTCCGCGCCTGAACGCGTTCAGCTATTGGATCTACGTCTCGGGCGGCGCTTTCGCCTGGGTGTCCTTTGCCCTCAACATGGCTCCTGATGTGGGCTGGTTCGCTTACGTGCCGCTGTCCGGCCCCGAATTCGCACCGGGCAAGCGCGCCGATGTCTGGGCGCAGATGATCACCTATACCGAAGTGTCGTCACTGGCCGTCGCGGTTGCGACCATCGTCACGGTGTTCAAGCAGCGGGCCCCCGGCATGTCGCTGGACAAGATCCCGCTCTATGTCTGGGCGATGCTGGTCACTTCTTTCGTCGTCATCTTCGCGATGCCGGCGGTGATGATCACCTCGACTTTCCTGATCCTTGACCGCCTGGTCGGCACGCACATCTTCAACCCGGCGGAAGGTGGGGATGCTCTGCTGTTCCAACATCTCTTCTGGTTCTTCGGCCATCCGGAAGTTTACATCATCTTCCTGCCGGCGACGGGCATGGTGTCCTCGATCATTCCTGTTTTCGCCAGGCGACCGACATTCGGTCATCTCGGGCTGGTCCTGTCGCTGATCGCAGTCGGCTTCCTGTCGTTCGGGCTCTGGGTTCACCACATGTTCGCCACGGGATTGCCTAAGCTCGGCGCCAGTTTCTTCACCGCATCCAGCATGCTGATCGCCATTCCAAACGGCGTGCAGATCTTCTGCTGGCTTGCAACACTTTGGGACGGCCGGCCGGTGATCCGGACGCCATTGCTGTTCGTCTTCGGCTTCTTCTTCATCTTCGTCATCGGCGGGCTAACCGGCGTCATGCTCGCCTCGGTGCCATTGGATCTTCAGGTGCACGACACCTATTTCGTCGTCGCGCATTTCCATTACGTGCTGATCGGCGGCTCGGTGTTCCCGCTGCTTGGCGCGGCTTATTTCTGGTTCCCGAAGATCACCGGCCGCATGATGAGCGAACGCCTTGGGCGGTGGCATTTCTGGCTGGCCTTCATCGGGTTCAATGCGGCCTTTTTCCCGATGCATCTCGTCGGCCTATGGGGCATGCCACGACGGGTCTACACCTATCCGGCCGAGCTTGGCTGGGGCAACATCAACCTTTTCATCTCTGCCGGGGCGCTGCTCTTCTTCCTGAGCTTTGTCCTGTTCACTTTCAATCTGGTGCATGGCGCGTTGAAAGGCACCTCGGCCGGCAACAATCCGTGGGACGCAGGAACCTTGGAGTGGGCAACGTCCTCGCCACCGCCGAGCTATAATTTCGCACGCATTCCCATGGTTACCCATATCGAGCCGCTCTGGGCCGAGCGCGAGGCGCTACCTGTAGCGACCGGGCTCCGCGTCGATGCGCGCGAACTCCTCATCTCTACCGTGGCCGAAGCTTATCCCGATATTCGCGAGAAATCGGCCACACCGTCGATCTGGCCGCTTTTTGCGGCGCTCGCCGTAGGCGGCACGTTTCTCTATTCGATCTTCACGCCCTGGGCGATCGTCTGGGGCGCCGCGCCGATCGCCATCACGTTGATCGGTTGGTTCTGGCCGAAGGGCCATCCGGAGGACCAGGAATGAAGCAGCGCGCCGCCGCCGATCTTTCTGGCCTGCCGACCTTCGGGCACGGTCCGCGCAGCCCCACCTGGTGGGGCACGCTCGGCTTCATGGCGTTGGAAGGTACGGGTTTTGCGCTGGCAGCGGGCGCATATCTCTACCTTGCGCTGTCGTGGCCAGCATGGCGGCTTAGCGCACCGCAGCCGAACCATTGGCCCGGAACGATCGTGACGATTTTGTTTGTCGTCAGCCTTGTGCCCAACCACGTCCTCCACCGCCACGCCAAGCAATGCTCCATGGTTCCGGTGCGGATCGGCCTGGTGGTCATGTCGCTGCTCGGCATCGCTCCGCTCGTCGTGCGCTGGTTCGAATTCCCCGCCCTCAACATCTATTGGGACACCAACGCCTACGGATCGATGCTCTGGGTGCTGCTTGGCCTGCACACCACGCACCTCATAACCGATGTCGGCGACACCATCGTGCTGACAGTGCTGATGTTCACGCGCCACGGCTATAGCGGCCGGCGCTTCGGCGATGTCGGCGACAATGTCTTCTACTGGGATTTCGTGGTCCTGACCTGGATCCCGATCTACGTGCTCATCTATTGGGCGCCGAGGCTAGGCTGAGATGCGAGCGCTGCGGTTGGGAACGTCTTGGGGTGGTCTTCTGTCAGGTCCGCTGGCCTGGGCGGTCTCGACACAGCTGAATTATGCGCTGGTGCCTTGGCAATGCAACCGCCAGGTGCCGGTCGTGCTTCCCGTGGCGCTGCTGCTCGTCTTGTTGTCGCTGCTCGGCGGGGCGCTGTCGTGGCGGGCGAAGCGGCGAGGCGGTGCCGCATTCAAGCCGGAGCGTACGCGCCGCACAGAGCGCTTCGTCGCCAATCTCGGGATGTTGTCGGCGTTGCTGTTTGCGCTTGTGATCCTCATGCAAGGCAGCGCGGCGCTGATCCTGGATGAGTGCCTGCGATGAACCTGGACGCGCTGTTCCCTACTTCCATCTGCTACGGCGCCGGCGCGCCCGGGGCCGGGTGGACGCTCGCGCTGCCCATCACCCTGCCACTCGCCGTGGTTGCCCTGATATATGTCGTTGGTGCTGGCCGGCTTTGGCGGCGCAGCAGCCGCGGCAGGACGTTGCGGATGCGCCAGGCTCTGCTGTTCACGGCCGGATGGAGCGTGTTGACAGCCGCATTGGTCAGCCCGATTCATGTGCTCGGCGAGCAGGTCTTTGCGGCGCATATGATCGAGCATGAACTGCTGATGGCCGTGGCGGCGCCGCTGTTGGTCTCTGCCTGCCCGGCTGCGGCCTTGATGTGGGGCCTACCCATCCGGTTCCGGCGCATCCTGGGAATTGCCGGACACGTCAATTGGCTGAGGGTGGTCTGGGCCTTCGCAACGCGGCCGATCAGCGCGACCATTATCCACGGCATTGCTATATGGATTTGGCACATTCCGGTGTTGTTCGAGGCCGCGCTCGAACGCGGCGTACTGCACTATGCACAGCACGCGAGCTTCTTCGGAACAGGGCTGCTGTTCTGGTGGGTCCTCTTGCCGCGTCCCGGCCGCCAGCATGCTTATGGGAGCGCAGTGATGCACCTCTTTGTCACCTCGCTGCATACCGGGCTGCTCGGCGTTCTCCTGTTGCTCTCGCCACGCCTCTGGTACCCGGAGAACGCCGTGGGAGCGGCACTGTGGAATTTGAGCCCCCTGGAGGACCAGCAACTTGCCGGACTGGTGATGTGGGTTCCGGCTGGATTGATATATGGCGGCGCAGCGCTGCTGCTGGTCGCGTTGTGGATCAAGGCGAGCGGAAGGAGGGAGGCGGCGCATGCGTACGAGCTTGTCTAAACTGCTTGCCGCCGTCATCGCCGCGCTGGTGCTGCTCGTCGCGGCCGTGGCCGGAATGACCTGGTGGTCCGATCGGGCCGCGCGCGTCCGCCACGAGGCGGAGGCGGCCACGGGCGGTGACACTGCGAGGGCCTTGCCGATCATGACTGCGAATGGCTGTTCCGGCTGCCATACGATTACGGGCGTGCCGGGCGCTCAAGGGCAGGTCGGTCCTCGCCTGGATGCCAGTCTTGCTGGCCGCATCTTTATCGGTGGCGGGCTGGCCAACAATCCAGAGAACCTGATCCGCTGGATACGATCGGCCAGGGAAGTCGATCCGCACACGGCCATGCCATCGACACGGATCACGGAGCAGCAGGCGCGCGATATCGCGGCTTACCTCTACGCTCTGAAATGACTCGAGCGGTTCACCGTTTGAACAACAACGCCGGCCTTCTGAAGAGACCGACTATCGTTGATGCCGGATCATCTCAAGCTAGGTTTGACGCTGAGACGGATCGGAGATCCGGTCGCGCACGGCATGTTCGGTTTTGTCTGCTGTGGACTTCACGACCTCGCCGAGCTGATCGGCCATTGTGCCTGCTTCCATATGTTGCCGGCCAGCTTCCTGCTTAATGGTCTCATAGGCGTCGGCGGCGACCTGCTTGGCTTCATCCAGACCCCTGTCGAGCATGGTTTCGGCGGTGTCGCGAAGCTTGTCGCCATAGGCGCCTAGTTGCTCATCCTCCGTTGCGGTATGGGGCAGCATTGCACCTATGGCGGCGCCGATGGCGAGACCGGCGGCCGCTACGGCCAAAGGTTGGTTCTCAAACAGTTCTTGGGCAGAGCGGGCGGTTTTCGCCGCCATGTCGCCGGTCACCGATCTTGCAGTGGCCGTGCTGCCCGTCAAACCCTCGGCGGCGTTGCTTACCGCGCTCGAAACGGTACCGCTGACGCTGGTAGCAGCCGACGACAGCGATGAGGCGGCATCGGAGAGCGTGCCGCCGAAGCCGCCGCGCTCCCCTTCATCATGTCTTCCCGGCGCTGAAGGCAATGGGTAGCCAGCCGAACCGTGGGCCGTGTTTGAGGTACCGCTGCCGAACATCAGCCAAGCAAGACCCGCGCCGACCATGGTGACCGGCAAAGGATTGTCTCGGACCTGCGTTCTGAGATTGCTGAGCATGGCCGAGCTCTCCCCTCCCGAGAACAGCCCGGTGAACTCATCAAGCAATTGTCCGGGCGTCATCTTGCCTCGAATGGATTCGGCGGTCTCCATCACCCGGGCGCGGGCTGCCTCGGCCTCGCGTTCAAGTTCGGCTGCGGATTTCTCAGTCATCTCACTTGTTCCTTGATCACGCTCGCGTCGCGCTTGAGCTGTTCCTGGGTCCGGTCGGGGGTAAGTTCCGAAGGCGCCATGCTGGCCATCCCGGTCCGCAGCAGGATGACGCCGAGGATCGCCACGACCACACCGACCAGCAGGGAAGACCACCCCGCGCCGAGCCCTGCCCGCGTCAGTGCGATAACGAGTGCCTGCAGCAACACCAATAATGCCGCGAGCAGGCAGATCGCGCCGCCGAGCACTTCAGCGGCACCTGCTCCGGCTTTGGTGAGCTTTTCAGATAGCTCGGCCCGAAACAGCCTGGCTTCGGTTTGCACCAGTGTGGTGACATTCTGGGCCAAGTCGGTGATCAGTCCGGTAAGGCTGGGATTGTCCTGGGTGTTCATCTGTCCTGCTCCGCGTTCTGCGTGGCCCCATCATCGCCGACGAGGCCCGAATCCTGCGAACGATCAACGGACCAACCCTGTGCCTGATCGGTGTGTGATCTGAAGTCTCCAGGATCATCCTGAAATTCGGGCCTTGTCGGCGGAGAAGCCTTGATGAATCGCCCGAGAGCCAATCCGGCCAATACCGACCCGGCAAGCAAGACACCGGGATTTTGCCGGCCAAAGGACTGCACGTCCTCAAGGACCTGGCCGAACGGTTTCTGTTTCAATGACGATGAAAGCCGCTCCAAGCCACCGGCGGCATCCAATGCGAACTTCGATGCGTTCCTTTCATCGTTGTTGGCCAGATGGTCACTGGCCGCGCGCAGTGCGCCGCCCAGCGCCGCCAGACTCGATCCGATGTCGCGCTGAGCTTCCTCCGCCTTGTCGGAAATGACCTCCTTGGCTTCAGATGCATAATCGCCAGCCTTACGGGTCACCGTGTCACGCGCGTCGTGAAGCAACTCGCTGGCACGTTCTTGTTCCTGGCGAAGCCTGTCGGAAACGTCGCTTTTCGCCTTGTCGAAATCGGTGGGCTGTCCGCCCTGATCGTTCTCATGCTGCATGGGCCACCTAGTGAAGACCGAGGAAGGAGAGGACCGCGAGCACGACAACGATAAGGCCGATAAGATAGATGACACTGTTCATGTGCACGTCCTCCGTGGCTTCCCAACTTCGTGGAACCTCCGATGTTCCACTAGGTGAAAGCATTTATGATCAGGCTGAAACGGAGAGCTCGTCCGGGACGCAACAATCACGAATGAGCTGAGCTGCCCCTCGTGCGGAGCTTCAGTGGCTCGAGTACAAACCTTGTGCTCCCGACTGCGCACGGGTCGAGCGGAAGGCCGCCGGTTGCCTCGGCTTTGGCTGACCTTTGTCTATTCGGCTGTCCGCCTGTCGATCATCTGCTCGCTCTGGACGCCCGGCACGTCCCTGCGCTGTTGGACGCCTTCAACGAAGCGAGGATGAAGGCATAGAATACGTGCTGATGCTTCATTCTCCTGCGGGAAGGAGCAGAGATATTCAGTTCGCCCATGTCTTCGAACGCCGCGACTGCTGCATGGTGTCGTGTGCACGCGCTCCGACGGATTGTTCCGTCCGAGCAACACCTAATTCATGCAACCTTGGAAAACAGGGCGACGTCGCATCTGGCCAAGCCGTAGCGCCACCGATGATCGGTCGTGGCGACCCGGCTTTGGTAAAACAGCGAAAGTTGGCCCCCTTCGATCATCACGGTCGAGTGGCCGTTCTCTCCCGGCTGGCCTGGTTCCAGCACCGGTCCCATCGACACATAAGGTCCAGCAACATCATCGGCGATGGCAAAAAACACGCGTTGCCGGTTTCCCCGAAGGCCATTCGGGAGAAAGCAAGTGGCATTGAGAAGCACGCGGCCATCCGGCAATTCGACCAGTTGTGCGCCCTCTATCCCCCATTCGTAGTCGGGATCCTCTCTCGTGTTGTGGTGAGGAACTTCATTATGGTCGAGGATCTTGCCGATCCGCTTCCAGGGACCGAACCATGAATCGGATTGGCTACGCGCGAGATAGATGTCGGGCTGTGGCACCCTGGTGAATTTTGGCATGGCGGAATAGACGAGGTAGCGCCTGCCGCCAATAACTGCGGGATGCGGATCGTAAATGCCATCTTCCTCCGTGTCCGGGATGGCGAGGATTGCCGGGCTAAGAACCACCCAATGGAACCCGTCATTGGAAACCGCATGCTCGCAGCGGCCACCAGACTTCATGAACTCGGTCTGGATGAACATGTGAAAGACGCCACTTTCGTGAATGACCCCCGGAGCCGCAACACCACTCCCATTGATAGGAAGCTCGATCGACTGATGCTCGGTCCACGGCCCATAAAGTTCCGGCGCCGTGGCATGCAGGATCCTCCACGTCTCGCTGGTCACCGTGCCGCTCGAGCCGAAGACGTGCCACAGGCTGCCATCAAAGACGGGGCAAGGGTCTTTGAGATCATCCACGCTTTGCGGATGAAACAGCGGAAAAACATTGGTTGAAAAGTCGATCTTCATATCAGCCCCGGAATTCGCCTGGCACGGACTCGCCAGTGATGCGGGCGAATCAACTTGATGTCCTGCACATTTTATAACCAGCGACTTAAACGCAAATACGGCAGGTCAGTTCTCCACCGACATTCCCCCGTCGCTCACGCTTTCAAAGCCCGGCGACGCGTGGTGGCCATTCTCAGCTCCGCGGAAATATCGTCGCATCCGTCATCCGAGCGGTGACTGAGAGCTCTTCACTTCACCTTGGAACAACTCACGCGATGGAAAGTTAGGAGCTGGTACCGAAGTCTATTTCTCCTCCATCTGCGATTAACAAATGTTAGTCGCAGCATAAATTAAAGATTACAGGAAGGAAAATCTCAATGGAAGCAGCCTTGGGCAGGGTGTCCGCCAGTAAACACGCTGGCAGGGAAAATCTACTGGTTTGCTTCTCCCACTTGCGTTGGAATTTCGTCCATCAACGCCCGCAGCATATTCTCACTCTTGCATCCATGCAGCAGAGAGTGATCTACTTTGAAGAGCCTGTTTTTGAAGAACTGCCACAGCCGCTGATGCGGACGAGCGAGGCATCGCCAAACATTCTAATTGTGACACCAGTGCTTCCGCTCGGCGCGTCGGCCGCGAAATCAGATGCCGTCCAGCGGAGATTTGTTCAGCGGATTATAGCTTCAATGCCGCACAGCCGGCTGATCGCCTGGTACTACACGCCGATGGCTCTTCGCTTCACGGAGTTCCTTGACCCAGACATATGCGTCTACGACTGCATGGACGAACTCTCCGCCTTCAAGAATGCGCCGCCCGAACTGGCGCAGATGGAAAAGGAACTTCTGCGCCGCGCCGATCTCGTTTTCACCGGTGGCCTGAGCCTGTTCGAGACCAAGCGCCGCCTGCATCAGGCCATTTACCCCTTTCCGAGCAGCATCGATGTGAAACACTTTCACAAGGCAAGGCTGCCAGGAAAGGACCCCATCGATCAGGCCGGCATTCCTCACCCGAGGGTGGGGTATTTCGGCGTCATCGACGAGCGGCTGGACGTCGACCTCGTGGCGCTAGCAGCGCGGACCATGCCGGACGTGCATTTCGTCATGATCGGCCCCGTTGTCAAAATCGATCCTGCAATCCTGCCGAAGGCCGACAACCTGCATTGGTTGGACGCGAAGGCCTACTGCGACCTGCCCGATTATCTTCGCCATTGGGATGCCGGGTGGATGCCGTTTGCGCTCAACGAAGCGACCCGGTTCATCAGCCCAACCAAGACGCCAGAGTTTCTGGCGGCGGGTCTGCCGGTGATCTCGACGGCAATCGTTGACGTTGTGCGCAGCTACGGCGCTGCTGGGCTGGTGGAGATCGCCGACGGTGACGACTTGGACAGCAAGCTGCGCTCCCTGCTTTTGCGACCGCGCGAGATGCTGCTGCCGCAAGTCGATGCCTATCTGGCTGACATGTCGTGGGAAAGAACATGGAAGGCCATGGCCGCTCACATTGAGGGCGCCTACCGACGCAAGAAGGTCGTCCCGCTCCGCAGGAGCGCATAGCCATGTTCGATTGGCTGATCGTGGGCGCGGGGTTTGCCGGCAGCGTTCTTGCTGAAAGGATAGCCTCCCAGCGTCATGAAAGCGTTCTCCTGGTCGACCGCCGCAGCCATGTCGGCGGCAACGCCTACGATTGCTACAATGAAGCCGGCATCCTCATCCATCGTTACGGGCCTCATATTTTTCACACCAACAGCCAGTCGATCGTGGACTACCTCTCGCAGTTCACCCAATGGCGCACATACGAGCACAGGGTTCTGGCGGCGGTCGACGGGAAACTGCTTCCCATCCCGATCAATCTCGACACGATAAACCGCCTTTATGGCCTCGAGTTGAATTCCGCACAGTTGGAGGAGTTCTTCGCATCGCGGCGCGAGACGGTAGAGGACGTGCGAACGGCCGAGGATGTTGTCGTCAGCACCGTGGGACGCGAGCTCTACGAGAAGTTCTTCCGTGGCTATACAAGGAAGCAATGGGGCGTCGATCCGAACCAGCTGAGCAAATCAGTGACGGCACGAGTGCCGACCAGGACCAACCGCGATGACCGCTATTTCAGCGACAGCTTCCAGAAGATGCCTGCCGGCGGATACACGAGGATGTTCGAGCGCATGCTCGATCACCCGAACATCAAGGTCATGCTGCAGACCGACTTCCGCGAAATTCGTGACAAGATACCATTCAACCGCCTGATCTATACCGGCCCGATCGACGAATATTTCGGCTGGCAGCTAGGGCGTCTTCCTTATCGTTCGCTCCGTTTCGAGCACGTCACACTCGACCAAGAGCAGTTTCAGCCGGTTGCCGTCGTCAACTACCCCCAGACGGAAGATTACACACGCATCACCGAGTACAAACATTTGACCGGCCAACGGAGCGTGCGGACCAGCCTGACATACGAATATCCCACCGATATCGGGGACCCGTACTATCCGGTGCCGCGGGCCGAAAACGAAGAACTCTACAAGCGCTACGAAGCGCTCGCCGCAACCTGCCCCGACGTGTGGTTTGTCGGCCGCCTGGCAACCTACCGCTACTACAACATGGATCAGGTGGTCGGGCAGGCCCTGGCAACCTTCGCACGCATTCAAAAGAGCGTCCCGGAATGGGCGGGCGTGGTGAATGCGTCGTTGGTCGAAGGGGCGCTGTAGCTCCCCCACCTGGACCCGGGAGCATCGGCGGGCCGACAGGCGCTCGCGCAGTCCCTCGTGCAGCTCATGTGTTTAACGCGTCGGGTTCGCCGCGAACAAAGCTTGCTGGCGGGCCAATTCGTCCGCGACGGGCTTGCGGATGTGTCGGCTGCCGTCCGCCTGGACGACTGAAAACAATCCCACTTCCGCATGCCGCGAATTGTCCCAGCCCGGATAGGCGGTTACCGGGTAAAGGCAAATACCTTCGATCGGGGCTTTGAGGCTTTCTGCGGCACGCACCTCGTCGCAGACATAATGGAGCCAAGCCGGCCCGCCAGACCCCTCGGAGCCAGTCTCGGCGATGAACATAGGCTTGCTATATCGATGCGCGACTTCGATCAGCATCTCCGATAGGGCACGGTACTCGTGATGCCCCATCGGAATCGTCGGCCCGTTTAGGTACCACTGATTGTGTGGATAGAAATTCAAGCCAACGACGTCGACGACATCTTCGCTCCCACCCAGCTCAGGTTCGGCTTGGCCCAGCAGCATGTCGTAAGCTTCGAACTGTCCCTGACGGGCATTTTCGGCCCGGCGCCGTTCGGTGCGGGTCCGGTCGCGAGGAGCGATGTGGATAAGCGGCTCGGCCCAGACAAATCTGCAAGCGGGATCGACCTCCCGCATCGCGCGAACGCCGGCTATTGCTGCTTTCACGAGGTGCCGCTTGAACCATCCCCGCTTCTTCGGGCCGACGCGCGGGAAATAGCCGACCTCAACAGCCCAGGCGAAAAACGAAATTTCGTTGATCGGGCACAACAGAGGCGCTGTACCGGCGATTGAACGATGAACCCTCACAGCTTCCGCGGCGAACGAGGCATAGGCATCGATGAAATGCATCGATCCCTGATCAACATGGTCTGGAGATCCGTAGTGGAAGATGTCCCAGATGATCCGGACACCTGCCGATTGCGCTGCTTCGACCATCGGCGTCCAGCTTGACCAGTCATAGGTTCCAGGAGCGGTTTCGATGAGGTGCCAGCGCAAACCGTCGCGGATGGTACGAAGACCGAGTTCGGCGCAACCGCGGTAGTCGCCCAGGGCATGCAAATAATGCGACGTCGCGCGGATAAGATCGAGGCGAACGCCGTCCTTGCGCCGGTGCGACGAGCACTCGAAGCCAGCCATGAAAAAACTGGCGAACGGCGACGTGCCCGCAATCGAAGTCACCTCATTGCCTGCGCTGTGTCCTGCTTCGCTCATGCGAAGTCTCCTTAGGGCATTTGGGCTCAATCTCGGCTGCCGAATGCAGATCGGGAACAGCCATAGCAATCCGGCAGCCGTCTCTCATCCGCCAGGCTGCACATTGGTCCTGTGCTTAACGGGATGGTTCCAAACCGGATGGTCGAGCCTTTGTTCCCGATCGAACCCAACCGGAGGGCAGACAGCAGCCAGGGAAGAAGCTGCGCAAGGCAAGTCGGGGGCGAGGCACACAGCCGTCATCGGATCTTCCACCCCTCCAACGAAGGCAGGGAACAGTACGTTCAAATACGACTTTCCGGCATCGATCATGCCAGGCGAGAGGATCGCAGCGATGTCGACTGGAGTAACGCATGAGCCGCTCCGCCGATCTTTCCCGGTAAGCCCGCCATTCGCTTCAAGCGGGAACATTGGTTGCCTCAACAAGTTTGATCGCCATAGCAATGGGCCGCAGCGGGCGGGCGCACAGATGAGACATCTGGTCAAAGATATCCTGATCGAGATCGCTGAAATGCTTCCGGCCATCACTCAAAAGGGCGAAAATTCGGCCGAAGCACTGCCCGTCCATGCGCCGAACTTCCCGCACGATCTGGAGCCGGTGATCCGGGCAGACCCTTCCTACCAAGTGCCATCGCAACGCACCGACGATCGGCATGAATCCGTCGCAGTCCCGAGCAAGCTGCAAGCTGTATGGAGGGATATGGCGCCGGAGGTGATGATCGTACCTTTGCCAGTCACTGTAGATGAAGGCACGGTCAAGGCTCACGCCTCCGACGGGCAGCATGCACGGCGTCGAGTGCCGAGCGAACGGCTTCAACGTTTGAGGCGTGAGGCTGGGCTCACGGCCTGAAGATCAGCGGCGTTGGCCCTGCGCCACTTCATCGCGCATTGCTTCGGCGCCGACATCGACTTTGCTCACAGCCAGTTCCGTCACCTCTAACCTAACACTGCAATTGCACTGGTTCTTTGAGCACCGCAGCGATGGTGATCGCTATCTTTGACTATGCTGATTTGCGGCTCTTGGTTTTTGGTCGGGCTGGGCGATGCCTTCCTTCGCAAGGCTCTTTCGGAGAACTGAGGCCAAGTCGACCACGTTCTCCTTGGGTTTGGGCGCTGGTTTCGGCGGTTTTTTGCCCTTGCGCTTGGCGTCGATCATGGCAATCAACGCATCCTCGTAGGTGTCCTCGAATTTCGAAGGATCGAACTTCGTTACCTTCTTGTCGATGAGAAGCTCCGCGATTTCCAGCAAATCCGAATCGAATTTTGGGCTTTTCACGTCATTGAAGACGGTGTCTTCCGATGTCATCTCATTGTGGGTCCGTAGCTCGGTCAGCAACATCCCTTTTCCAAGGGGCTGTATCAACACTTCGCGCCCGCGCTGATAGAGTACGACGCAGGAGCGTGCCGCAACGCGCTTCTTGGCCATCGCATCGCGCAGGACGGCAAAGGCCTCCAGAGAGGCACCGTCTGCCGGGATCAAATAGTATGGTTTCTCCAGAAAACGTGTGTCGATCTCGGCAACCGGAACGAAGGAATCGACGTCAAGTGTATGCTGCGACGTCAGTTTCAGTTTCTTTATCTCGTCCGGCTCGACGTGAATGAAATCACCCTTGTCCGCCTCATACCCTTTGATCTGATCCTCGGCTTCGACAACATCGCCGGTCTCTTCATCGACATAGGCGCTTTTGACGGGTAAACCGTCCTTGCGGTTCAAAATCTTGAAGTGGATCTTGGATGCCTCACTTGTGGCACCAACTATCTTCACCCCGCATGACACGGAACCGACCCTCAGAAAGCCCTTCCACACCGCGCGTGGCGCAACCATGCCGTTTCTCCTAGACCTCGATCTCGGCACAACGTCAGGCACACGGTTCTGTTCCGCGACGTGCGCCGGCATCTTTCCACCCGATCGCAGGAGCAGACGTCGCTTTCGCAAGCACACGAGGTGCTTAAGGGTGCTTCAAATGCATCGGAGCTCTGGCTCAGTGCGACAAAAAGCGTTCGCGTAAGGGAGTCGGCAGGATCAAGCGGACCAAGCTCGGGTTGAGTGACCGTGCCGACCTTAACTGGACACAAGCGTGGGCCGAATGACCTGACGCATACGCTACCGGCACAAGGGAAATGCTACAATTAAGACTGGAGGACTTGTTGTGAACATGGCGCTATACCCGAGTTGCAACGGTAATCACGTTCCGGACCGAATAGTATCACGGCGAAGCCGTGCTACTCTGGCGTCCCAAGCCCTGCCAACTATTCCCCGTAGGCCATCGGCCGATTCCTCCAAGACATAGCAACTCAGTCGACATTCCGCCCGCAGGATCTCCCCTTGGGCAGAAAGCTCCTTGTGCTGGCGAATAAGATCATCCAGGCGGTCCAGATAAGGTGCGCGGCTCATCAGCCTTCACCCCGCAGCATCTCTTCGAAAGTAGCTTCATCGAAGTAGGCTCCGGAGTGCTGGAACAGCCACATCAGACGGGCGCTCAGTGCCTCGGCCTCGACGCTGCCTTCTGCTAGCGCACGCTCTTTGCAGGCCCGCTGAAACACCTGCTGTAGGAGGGCGAGTTCTTCGGGATTTGCAACGCCGATGGTAGCGGGAGCGGTCATGGCTTCCTCCGTTGGGGCGGAAGCATGTTCTTCGCTCACAGCCGGCGGTGCCCTGAAAATACCGCCGATGAGAGTAGACTACGCTCATATTGGCGAGAGTCGATTGAATAATAATTTAGTCACGACAGGCAGGAGCATTCTAATGCCGCTCTTTCAAAAAACGGGCTTCACGAAGCAGCGAATTCCAATCCGTGCCGATAAGCTTGATCAGACCGCGCGCATCCGGCTCCGAAATGCCGACTTCTTCAGACAAACGTCGGGCAAGCAATTGCTCATTGCCCTTCTTCACACGGCCGTCGCCATCCTTTTTCATTGGTTCCTCCCTGGGAAGCCAACTTACGGAATGACCTTTCGTTTCATGGAATAAGAAAAAAGCCCGCCGTCCCATTAGCGGCAGCGGCGGGCCGTCCCTGGGATAACGGGACTCGCTGGGGTGTTGGTTTCCCCTGCTGTCGCGGGCGGTGCAAAGCAGGTGCCACCTAGGGTGAACCAACACGGCACACCTCGCGTGCGACTCGCCGCGAAACGACAAGACCTTGGTCTGGTATCGACCCGCCGTGCCGACCTAGCACGACGGGCGTTCGAGAGCGGCTACACCCTGAGAGTCGACCCCTTTGCATCAATCTGGAACAGGGCAACAGTTCCAAGACACGTCAGCAGCCTTCCGTGGTCTTTTTCATCTGGCCAGGAGCAGCCGAGTTAGCATCGGTATCCTGTTGACCTGGCGCGGCCTGCTTGGCGCTGCCAGTTTGTTGACCTGGAGCGCAGTCCTTGGCGGAGTTCGAGTTAGAGTTCGTTCCACTCGTGGTGGTCGAATCCGTTCCCTGATCGGTCGTAGTGCTCGGCGTTGTCTGGGTCGTCGAGGTCGACGATCCGCCTGTGGTCGTGGTGGTCGATTGCGCAACAGCGAGGCCAGTTGACAGTACCATAATGGCTGAAGCCAAAAGAACCTGTTTCATGATCAACTCCATATTGGAATGTCCCTTCGGTACCGAACTTCGCTGCGAAAAGACGGTTCCAAGAAAAAATTCGCAATCGCATGCACCTCACGTTTGGACGGGGCCCGCACCACTTGCGCGCGTCGGGGCGAGCGTCAGCGGGTAAGCGACCTAGCCCTTGGATCGACCTTTCTTGAATGATTGCGAAGCCTTGGCTTCGGCAGCAAGGCGTTGTTCTCGAAGTCGCGCAGTTTTTGTATCTCGCGCCTCTCTCTCGGCCGCGTTAGCAATCTTTGCCTCACGGTCTGCGCGCTCCAATCGGTCTTTGTCGACGCTTCGCCGGGACACATTGGCCTCCTACCAGAAGACCGTTGAATTTACAGTTTGCTAAAATGTTCCCCGCGATACGGCATGTTTCACGCAATGTGGCGGACTTCCCGGCCCTTCCGGGGAACCAGCAATGCAAAAGCCCGCTACCGAGAGCCAGGGGCCTTGAGAGACAGGCAACTTGGAGAAGGGCCGGCCCCAACAAGCTTCCTTTTGTAGTTCCAATCAGTACGGCCTTTAGTCAGTCGGCCCCGAGCTGAGGGGCGATGAGCTGGGCGAAGCCCTCGCCGCCGACAGTCGCTCACGCTTGTCAAAATGAGCCTCCTGATAGGTCTTCTTTCATTCGATATCTCCCTTCGGCTATCGCATAATCACATACCGCGTCGCCTCGGCTTGGGTGCGCGTCAATCGCATGCCAAACGCGATGGCCAAGGGATTATCACCCCTTTCTGGCCTGCCGCTTTCTTTCTTGCGGCTTGTGCGGAATTCGGGCGGGCTCAACGGAGCTTGAGCCCCTGATGTGACGTCAAAATTCGAACCCAGCCTATGTCATAGGTTGCTGCACGGCCTAGGCGGCTCCCTTAAGGGTGCGGCTTATTCACGTCGGGAGCGTTGCCGCACCCCAAGCGAGCAACCCAACGTGGCCTCTTCTACCGCTGGGCACTGAGGTCCCAACCAGGGGTCCTGGGTGCGTTCGCGTCTTTCCCAACTGCCGACCCATCAGTCCGGCGCCTCTTTACGGCTACCCGGAACTTTTGAAGCGAATGCAAGTTCGATAATCAACATCAGCTAGGTAGCCAATTTGTCACCCACCTCATCCTTGGATGTCCTTATTCGCAAGCTCCAGAGCATCTCGGATCTCCGAGAGGCCGATGTCGAGGTTTTGAAAGGCATCCAAATTCAGGAGAAGGATTTTTTGGCCAACTACGACCTGGTGCGTGAGGGTGACCGCCCTGTCAATTCGTTCGTGGTTTTGGATGGCCTGCTCGGTTCCACCAAACTTACCGGCGACGGCAAACGGCAGATTACATCCTTCTTTGTGGCTGGGGATATTCCCGATCTGCACGGACTGCATCTGTCGGTCATGGATTGCAATTTTACGACCCTGACAGCAGCCAGACTGGGCTTCATGCGACATGACGCTCTTCGCACCATTTGCGAACAGCATCCTCGAATCGCGACGGCTTTTTGGCGGTCGACGCTGATCGATGCAGCGATTTACAGAGAATGGGTAACGAATGTGGGAAGACGCGAGGCATACACGCGCATGGCTCACATCTTGTGCGAACTGATCTTTCGCTTGCGCTCGGTTGGACGCATCCAGGATCACGTCGCGGATCTTCCGATTACCCAGGCAGCACTTGGCGATGCATTGGGCTTGTCTACAGTCCACGTCAACCGAATGCTTCAGGAACTTCGACGCAGGGGCCTCATCGCCACGACGGGGTCAAGAGTGCATGTTCTTGATTGGCCCGGCCTCACTCGTGCAGGTGATTTCGACACGACCTACCTGCACCAAAGGAACCCCGCAGCTTAGTGGTGACGGAAGCTCTCGGATGGCACGATTTTTCTTTGATAGTGGCGATCACGACGTGGTCGTCGAGGACGTAATCGGCATCGAATGTGCCGATCTGGAGGAGGTGCGCCGCGCGGGCTTCGAGGGCCTTATCGACCTTACGAGAGATGTGCTTACCGAGGTGGACGGGCAGCAAGTATTTGTTGAAGTGCGGAACGAAAACGGCGACAGGATTCTGAGGCTGAGCATCTCGCTTCAGATCAAGTTGATGAGATAACGTGCCTGACTTGCTGCGTCAGAATGCTGCCGAGTGCCGGCACATAGAATGGCATGAGCGGCGAGGAACGCCGCGTGATCGGACTATCGCCCGAAGATGCCGCCGCCATTTCGACCGGCGAACAAGCTCGGGTTCCCCCACATGGAAAAAAAACGGTAAGGCACAGCAGCAGGTCATGGCCAGTCTCATACATGTCCCATCCGACCGATTTTTAATCGGTGTCGCGTATTTTTGTATGAAGTTCTGGAACGCGCATTCTCAGCGCTCGTTCATGTTGTCTCAGCAGTGGGTGTCGACGTGCAAAGAAAAGCGAACAAAGCAAGCCGGGTTGCGAAAGGCCAGGAGCTTGAGGTCGAACATCTTGTCGAGGTCACGGAAATTGACCCCGAGCAGGCCCGAACGCTGCTTCGCAAGCATGGAGCCGATTGGCCGAAGCTCAAAGACGAGGCTGAAGCTCTGAAGAAGGAAGACTAGTCGTCACCTTCCCAGCGGTTGGCGAGAAAGCTGTTCCAGCTCATCCTCATCCGTGATTCCCGCCTGGTAGTAAGCCAGAATACGTGATGCGCGCCGTTCCCTCTCGGTTGCGGTTTCGTTTTTAATTTTGCTGCGTGCGAAGACGCGGGTGAGCAGGGCAAGTTCTGATGGGGTGAAGGCGTCTCTATGCATCGCATCTCAACTCCCGTGCGTCACCGTCTCTGGAGGGGCCGAGGCGCGCTGAAGCTTGATTGCAGCGCCGGCCTGCAAGAGATCGCAGAACGGGTCGTCCGGCGCGCGCTAACGCTGGACCAGAAAGAATGTTCCGCGCGTTTTTCGGACACTGAACAAAAAGGCCCATCCGGCCCGAGCCAGCAACGGCCTTTTACCGGTCTACGTGTGATCTCCTTCAACCATATCCGGAAAGCCTCTTCCTTAACGGGAATTTCTGGGCTTGCTGTACGTTTAAAGTTGAGGCTGGCAGTTATGATCTTGGACAGAAACAATGGCTTGGCAAGCCGAGTTGCGACAGCCACGAAAGCCCGCCCCGGACAAGCCGAGACGGGCCGAAGCTGCTTCGGCAGCCTCAAGGCCCAGACAATGAGGGAGGATTGTAGGCCGGCAACCAAACCTCGTACCGCAGTGAATGTTCCGCGGCTGCAAACTGTCGGTGGGAGTATCAGGACCTTTCGCGATCGACATTCTCGGCCAGTTGCGGCAATTCCTTTGTCGGCCGGGTAAGACGTTCACAGGCGCCATCAAGGCAGCCAAGAGCTCGATCAGCCCCGTGATCTTCATGTCCGTTGAGAAGGCTGATCTGCAAATCCAGTCCGCTCGGCGCTCTCAAGCTCTCTATGGGCATGCGACGCGGCAATGGCAGCCTGTCCAAAAGCGACGGCTATCTGGTTCAACGCTTTGACAACGTCACCAATGGCGTACATGCCCTGGATGGAAGTCTGCTGATGCTCGTCGACTGTGACATAGCCCTCTTCACAACATCTTGCGCCTACCGCCTCGGCGAGTTGAGAACGTACCTTGCATCCCAGTGCCAGATAAATGGCATCGAAGCGGGATGACGTCCCATCTTTCAAAATCGCCTCGCAACCGTCTGCTGTCGGGCAGAGCGTATCGAGAGCGTCACCGATGACTATGCCTCTTGCCCTCGCCGCACGACGAGTGCTGGGCGAAAAGTCGGATGCGTCGCTCCCAAGCATCGTTATGAGCGATGTAAACCGACTGAGGAAAATGGCCTCTTTAAAGGCTCTCTCGTCGTGCCCGACGACCGCAATCTTCTGGTCGATCGCCTCATACCCGTCGCATACAGGGCAGAGTCGAACGACACCTGCGGCAATTGCCTCGCGCAGACGCGGAATGACAGGTGTCGTATCGATGATCCCTGTCGCCAAAAACACCTTGCGTGTCCGGATTGCGCCGATCGAGGTCTCAGCGACGAACCCCCGATAGGCAGCGGCGAGGGAATGGACCTGCCCTCCAACCAGAGTGGCTCCATACAAGGTGGCGTGACGTCGAAGGCGATCCAGAATATCGGCTCCACTTATCCCTTCGGGAAAGCCAGGACAGTTATGGCTCGTTGGGATCAAGGCGGCACGAGGATCGCCGGCATCGATCACCAGCACGCGATGGCGAAAACGGGCGAGATATTGAGCGGCGGTCAATCCCGCCGGCCCGCCTCCGACGATCAGGACATCTTCGGTCTCGGCGGTCGGTCGGCTGACGTGGCTGTCGTGCATGGTGCGACGCATCACCGGCGAACGATTTGGTTCGTGCAATGTTCAAAGGGCGGTCTTCGGGACATCTGCTCGATGGCAACAGCGTAGAAACCAGGCTTCAACCCGATCGCAGGACGCCAGGCTCCTCTGTTTCCTTGAGCTCTTCCGTATCCTTGGGCGCGGAGACCAGATCCTGGAATCCGAGAGTAGCGACGAGATAGCCTGCCTCATCATAAACCTTCGTCACCCAACTGGTCGGGTCCACGCCCTCGACAATTCCGTCGAGCATGGCCTCCTTGGCGGTGCGCTTCGCCTCTCTGACAGCCTCATCTCGATCAGCCATATCGGCAAAGATTGCAGGCTGCGACATGCCCTCGATAAACTCGAAGCGAAATTTCGGCATTAGCCGCTCCAGTCATTGTGCCAGCGGATCAAACATTTCTGGCAGGTTTGACCTCAACGCGGCGGTGTCGAAAAGGATGCAGCGGGTGTGCGCGTGACCATCAAACCTCAGGCAGCGTTGCTGCCTCCCATCTCCCACTCGTGCTACTTTGCCAGCACGCTACGCTCGCAGCTCTGACGATGGCGAGGTGGCGGAGATGCAGAAGTCTCCGCGAGATCGTGCGGCATCGTACGCTGAAGACGCTCGCAAGTCGCCGTTGAACGCCGCGCCGTGGATCGTGGACTGACGGTAAGAAGGACTAGCCGACCGCCAAGACCGGCCTCTTTCGCAGCCGCGCCCGCATGATGACAAGCAGAACCGTTTCGTCTTTCATGCCACTCTGGAATAATTTTATAAGCTCGGCCGCAATCTGCTCGGCGTTGTAAGAGATCAGTTGAATCTCCGCTTCCTTGCAAAGCTTCTTGAGGACCGATTCCAGCAATCTCAACCCTTCAGGATAGATAGGTTGATCACCGGCGGTGTCGTAGGTCATGTACGCCCCTTTGACTAGGACTTAATTCAAGGCCGCAGATGCTGGGCGGCAAGCCCATGCATGACTCGTTTCAGGGAAGAGGTCATTAACCTATGCAAGTTCGAACAGGGCGCCGGATTCACCAACTGCAGGGGGATGTACAACAAAGGGAGCATGTGCACGGATCGAGCTGGGCAAGTCGTGAAAGCCCCTGCCGCCAGGCCTGTTAAGTCCCGACGGTGTTCCTGCATGGTGCTGTAGGCGAGCGAGAGAGCCTAAAAGAATTCACTCACCTTACGGCTTCTCTTTTTGAGAGCCGGGATGGGTTCGCGATGCATTTGCGGCTGCGCCGGCGGTGACTTCACCGGATGCTGTGCAAGCCTTGCTTGTCTCAGCCGCGCCGTCTTCTCAGCGCGTTCGGCTCGTTCAGCGTCCAGCATCTCTTGGCTGATACGTTTGGCGCGGTCGTATCTTTCCTAGTCGTGATTGCGAGTCACGGACACCTCCTAGCCAGCAACAAAAATCCTGCGAACCTTTTTGGTGACACGCGGCTTGCGTTGGCTGGGACCGGGCGTGATGGCTTGTGCGAGGCGAGCCTCCTTCAACCGCGCCGTCTTGGCGGCGCGCTCAGCACGTTCCTTGTCGATAATGATTGCTGCAGCTGATGTGGTATTCTCGTTGCGACCGTCATCATTGATCCGCGGCATCTCAGTGCCTCGCCCCGATTCTTGTCGCCCATAGTGCCATTTTGCACCTGCGTCCCGCCCTGAACTGGTCTATTGCCGCTTTGAGTGAGAATTCGGTTGCATGTTCCGGTTTCTCGCCCGGCTGGTGGTTGTCGTTGGCAGCTTGTGTGATGGCCATCTTTGTTCTCCTACGAGGCCGAACTTCGATATGACACAAGTGTTCCAAGGCAACTCGCAAGCTGCAGGGCTATTTTCGATGTAGGGGCACGCGCGGATGCTCAGGCGCGTGATCGGAGCATTGTGTTGGAGGGCCGTAGCTGGAACTATGAGAGCGCAGATAGCGTGGTCGCCTGAACATGAACGGCGGCCTTCCCCCCCTCTCGCAAAAAGCTGTCAGCGCGATATTGTTACCAGGAGCAAAGGAGCCTGGTGTCGACGAGAACTTTTCTCGCGACGAGATCGTTCAGACTTTGCTGCAGCACAGGGCCCCCGCAAGCGCATCAGCTCGGTATTGTAGGGAATTCGGGCGTTAGGGCCGTTGAACCGCTACGGGTGTGTCAGTAGCAAACTTACAGACAGCCGCAGGTCCAAACGAGCAGCACCGTTCCAAGCGCATACGGGACCAGAAGCAAACCTATCGTCACCCAGAAAGCTGGCTCTGCCAAGGCGGCCATGTCCTTGCGAAACTGCTCCATAGGGCTACCCCGGCAACTTCGACAAACGAATAGAGCTAATCTGGTAAGGCCTACGGCCCGCTTTTGGCATCTTCGACCTCCAGCGCATCCATGAGGGCTGCCACGTCGGTGGGTTCGCCATCGGCGTCACCATGCACGCCAGTCCGGGCGTTCTTTAGCGCTTGCTCGATCGCATCTTCAATGTTTCCGAGCTCGTCCTCACGCACCTCGCGACCATAACCGGCCGCTTCGGCATCCTGCTCGAATTGCTGGACCAGCACGGCGAAGCTCACTTCCTCTTTGCCAGCAAGAGTGCCGACATTCTCCTGCAGCCAGGTTTCAAAAAACTCTTTGGTCGCGTTCATCGGATCACTCCTTCGCCGGATTAAGCGCGGCGGCGATCCGAAGTTCCGCAATGCCGTCACTTTCCCAATCAGCAAGGGGATATGCTCATGGTGGGCTTGGCTGATAATCCCGAAAATTCGTCTGCGCGGTGCTGGCTCCGTACCGGGAGCAAGGCCGCCGGATGAGTTCACGCCCACCGAGCGCTCGTCGATCCGCATGCTCTTCGATCGGTCTGCATGGAACTATTGCCCGCTCGGTTGCGCAAGGCTGCCCCGGCGGTGGTTGTTCGCCTTCCCGCTATTCTATCCCGACATTCCGGATTGAATCACCTCATCGGCTGACAACCGGTCGGACATCGCTGCACTGTTGGTCTGGTCCATCCCGAACTGAGCGACCTGAATCATCATAGCCTTGGCCTTTGCAATGAGTTGGTCGTCGGGAAGAGTATGCCCGGCCTGCAGGGTGACTGTAATACACTCGCCTCCCTCTCCGCGGAATTCCACGATCGGAGCCTGGTCTCGGCTGACGACAATTCCCATCATCTGCATAAGAACCTCCTTCGACTGCAGCGGGCAGCCGAAACTCAACCCAGCTCGGCCGTCTAATCCTTGACATAAGCCCCAGGCTGACGACCGCCTCTGGGCGCCTTGGCGTCTTTCGAATGCTCGGCCATCGCAGGGCCTGCTCCGGAGACTTTCTCTGCGGCCGGTGACGGTGTCGCCGGCTTAGACGAGGTCCTGCCGCCCGATTTTTCGGGGCGTGGTGATATGTCAGTTGAAGAATTGTCTGAAGAAGTCATGGCTCGTTTCCTTAGCTGCGAAACTTCCTTACCAACCTCCGAAATGCCCTGACGTTCCATTGCGATCCCTTCGTGAGATAAGATCTCCGCAGGTGAACATGCCTCGTCCCTGGACGCGCATCAGGTAGGGGTTGATTTCGCAAGCGAACGGTAAAATGCGAAGCCGCTCCGGCGAGATACAGCTTAGCCCTACATGGCAGCGCGGGCATCGGAATACGAGCCGAGGCGAAACAGAGGTCCATCCGTCGCCGAACCCGCGACAGGCAGCAGGTTCGGTCATTTCTGCAGAAATGCGTTTGCCAGCTTGGACACAGCGGCAGTGCCCGTACCGCGCTATTCTCTCCTGGTGCCGAGAGCCTGATTGCAGCGCCGACTGGGAAAAGCCTGCGACACAGGCTGACTCCGCAGGTCAAACTATGAGGAACAATATCTCCCTTTGAAAGTTCTGGCCGACCCATGAAGGAGATATGAAA
This sequence comes from Mesorhizobium sp. WSM4809, assembly GCF_055811655.1. Lineage (NCBI taxonomy): Bacteria > Pseudomonadati > Pseudomonadota > Alphaproteobacteria > Hyphomicrobiales > Phyllobacteriaceae > Mesorhizobium > Mesorhizobium sp. WSM4809. The sequence continues at coordinate 93,170 of NZ_JBVVQW010000017.1, read as the reverse complement.
TGTCAGAATCGCGCGAATGGCTTGTCCAATGGCTCAGGGATGCTCACGCCATGGAAGAGCAGGCCGAGACCATGTTGAATGGGCAGTTGAACCGAATTGAGAACTATCCTGAGCTCAGCGAACGGATTCGCCAGCACGTCCAGGAGACCAGGCAGCAGGCTGCTCGGCTGAAAACCTGTCTCGACCGCATCGGACAAGGATCTTCCACACTGAAGGATGCCGGCGGCAAGCTGACGGCAATGGCGCAGTCGCTCAGCGGTGTCTTCGCCGGTGACGAAGTGATGAAAGGATCGCTTGCAAGCTACACGTTCGAGCACATGGAAATCGCCTCCTACACAATCCTTATCGCCGCTGCCAAATCGCTGGGTGAAGCAGAGGTCGCCCAGGTCTGCGAAGAGAACCTGCGTGAGGAAGTCGCAATGGCGGACTGGTTGAAAAGCCATATTCCAACGACAACCGAGCAGTTCCTGGCGCGGGCCGACTCGGAGAGTGAAAACGCCAAGCGTTGATCAGCCGGTAGCGTATCGCTAAACAAGCTCGCCCCTTGCGCCGAAGCTCGGCGCAAGGCGCATCGAGGTTGAGCCGTTACCGCTGAAAGGCACTTCAAAGTAGGCAGTGCGTGAGTAAGTTTCCGATTAGCTCTCCGTGCCGCGATAGTATCCTTGACGCCAATTGAACTTGAAATTCCGGACGGAATTCTCTGCCATGTGCCGCTCCTTGAGAGCCCGCCGAACTGCCCATCATACGGATGTTGCTATCGCCCACTTTTTGGCGACAGTTCCCCATCCCCAACCATCTCCGCCAGCCGGCTGAGGAAGTCCACCAAAGCAGCTTGCGGCTCGTCGATTTCGCCGACCACGACCGAAATGCCCCAACGTCCAAGCACGGCCTCCTCCACAGGGTTTCGGCTGGTCATGAAGATGAACGAGGGCGGGCGATCTTTCTCATAGCCGGACCGATGCCACGTCTGCCAGAGACGGTGCAGCAACAACCGAATGTTTGGGTCGGAAAGGCTATAGCCAATGAAGAGGATCGTGCTGCCGAGCGCATCCGAGCGAAAACGCACGTCCAGCGGAGAATTGAAGGAGAGACGATCGAGGTAGTCCGTTTCGGTGAGGACGAGGGACGAATCCTCGTCGAAATCACCATGGAACTTGACGATGTGGGTAATGCCTTGGCGGGCCTGCGCCACATCGCGTGCATTGGCCACTTTCACGTAGTCCCGACCGTATATCTCATAAGCCAGTTCCAGATTCCGATCATAGTTAGTTGTGTAGATGACAGGGAAGTCGAGCCTCACGATGAGACGATGCAACTCGGATTTCTCGATCCGGTCCTTGGGGACGGACCAGTTTCTGTCCATCCAACTGCGAAGTGGCCCGATGCTGCCATGCTTGATGCGATAGTACTCGGCCAGGGTTTGAAAACGATCGCGTCTCGTGGAAAATTCGTCGTCGACGCCGAGCTCCTTTGCCATTCGCTCTATCAGCTTCTCCCAGGAGGGTAATCCAACGCTGATCGAAACCCCTGCCCCAACAAACAGAATTGCGCTGCGATGCCGAATTGCGTTGGCGAGCGAATCTACAGGGTCATCGTTCATCACGTCTTTCGAGGCCACCCGCGCAGGTCGACCTTCCTCCCTCACATCTGGTCGTTATTAGGCTCCTTGGTGATCCCCACCTGCCTGGCCAGCTCGGAAAACGGTGGCACACTCGCTTCGAACTGCTCGGTGTTAGCCAGCCGCAAAAGCCGCAAAGGGAAACACACTGCGTCGCGGTTAGCCGGCGACATATCCTCGAAGAGGCGCTCATCAACCGTGAAGGAGGCTTCCGCGTTTTTCAACGCCGTGTCGATATCATCGACCGAGAGAAGGCCTCTGCGGACCAAGGCGTTATTGACGGCCGCGACCGCCATAAGCAAACCTTCCAATTGCAGGTTGGCGACGTTCATGGGCCATTGTCCTTCATACCATTGGGAGCCCGTCGATAGATAATCCTGCTCCGGAGGCCTTGTGCCGTGCCGGTGATGGAGTTGCCGGCTTGCTAGAGCGTTTCGGCTGCGCGGCGACGCCGGGATTGGCATCTGGTGGCGCCATGGCTTGAATCTCCGCTGGGCTGCTGGACAACTCTCCACATGCCTCGAGGTTCCGGATCGCCATGGCAACCTTGCAAAGGCATAGGCAAGGCTTCTCGCTGTCCTACCGTCGGGCGCACCAGGTGATCGCGGTTGGGTCTTCAGACTGCGATTCAAAAAGCGCGTTGCATGGTTCCTCCGCGAGCGCGAGCCGCCTTCGGCAGTAGATGCCTGCCGCGCCCGCTCGTAGCCAAAAGCAACCGCCGCAAAGCGTTCGGCAACTTTAGAGCTCCGACAGTGCCTCCCAGACGGGCCACATAGAAACGACCAAGCTGATGCCTGCTACAGGTCTCGGGATCTCGTTTATCGGCGACATCAGGCAGCGGCGCTCCGCAGGTCAGCAGATCCGATGGATGGGAACAACCCGGCACCGTGATGGTTCGGTGGCATCAAAAGGTGATAGAGAACGATGGGTGAAAAGCTTAAACAGCACACAGAAGCCACAGATCGTGAAAAGGCGATCGAAGCTCTCTACTTTGCGCGCAAGTGCGGCCTCACCAAGGAAGAGGCACTCAAGATGCTCAGGGAAGCCCAAATCAGGATCGATGATGGACCCAAAAGCCGCTCCGGCAACCGAACTTAAAAGCGTCCGTTGAGCGCTCATCTCAGCCAGCGGCGGCGCATGATCTTCTTCACCTCCGACACGCATTTCAACGATCCCCGCATTCTGCGGCTCGACCCCCGCCCCTTCAGTTCATTGGTGGCGCACGACCAGGCACTGACTGAACTTTGGAACGAGACTGTTGCTCCAAATGACGAGGTTTGGCACCTCGGCGACTTCGCCAAGGGATCGGCCGAGACAGTGTCTTCGCTGCTGTCCTGCCTCCACGGCACCAAACACCTGATCATCGGCAACAACGACGGCATGGTAACGCTCCGCGCTTCGGCTTGGGCTAGCGTGCAACACTACAAGGAGCTAACTGTCGAGGGCAGTTTCTTGGTTCTTTGCCACTACCCGTTCCGCACCTGGAACAAGATCGGCAAGAAATCGATAAACCTGCACGGCCATTCTCATGGCCGGCTGAAGCCAATGACGCGCCAGCACGACGTCGGCGTCGACGCCTGGGATTTTCGCCCAGTCACCTTTGCTGCCATACAGGCCAGGCGCCGCCGAGATTGAGGTTAGCGCAGCAGATGGCGAACGATCGATGTCTTCACGTGGTGATGCTAGCCGCAAACAGGATTCCAGAATCCTGCCCCTGGAGTATTGCAGCCATGCTGGAACGCACCGCGAGTAAACTGGGACCGAGGAGCGCCCCACCCATCTGCACAGCCGTGGGACAGGCGCCGACCCCCGTCGTCAACACGGCGCTCCACTGGCGCCCCAATCGTTCATCCACCTCGCTTGAAACGAGCTTCAATCGCCGTCCTTGGCGACCTCAGTGCCACACACTCTCTCTAAGCCACTTAAGAAACCTGTTCCCTCCGATTGCCCGGCGGACTCTAGCGGCAGCCCACTGCCCTCTGAACGTGGTTCCGACATGGCAACTGCAGACGATGTCATGCAACTCCCCGTCAGACAGTTCGAAGAAGCGCTTTGCTGCCCCATAGGTGTCATCCTTCAGGCCTAACGCACGCAGTAGCGGGTCCTCGAAGGCCACAGTAATTGGCGAGCCCTCACCGCGCGCTGCGTCGCGAGCTTCCCGCTTCAGATACTCAGTGCCGGTAAGCGCTGTCAGGCGTCGCTCGGGATGTTGTTCCAGCAACTCTGCCCAGCGCTCAATGCGCTGTTGCCGGGTCATGATCGGGTATGTCGACAGGGGTTCTACTTCTGCAATTGTCTGCAGTTGGCTTAAAGTTTGGTGTTCCATCGTCGGCTCCTTTGGTCGAAGTCCCTTCCCCTCAAAAATTATCGCGCGCCGACGCGCTGACAAGAGCTGGCAAGGCGGCCACTTGCCCGACAATGATTGCGAAACAGCGCATTGCTCCGCCGGCGCGCGAAACGATATCTCATCCCAAATCAGACCGAAGCCGTTCAGAACGAACAGCTCGCCACCCGCCTGCAACAACAAATTAAATTAGTAATGCCTTATGGAACTTTGAGGCTGGCGTTTCATTTGATCGGCATGGAGGCCTCTGTAATCCAAAGTGCCGGGATGAGAGCGAACGTGTCGCTGCGCTACTCGCTGGTTCTGCCGATATACAACGAGGAACAAGTGCTGCCTCGTCTGATCGAGCGGATCAGGTTGCTAATCCACCAGCTGGACGGTGAGACAGAGGCTATTTTCGTCGATGACGGAAGCAGCGATGGCAGCGTCACTTACCTTCGGCGTGTGGTCGCCGCCGAGCCTCGTTTTCGGCTAATCGAGCTTTCCCGCAATTTTGGGCACCAGATAGCAATCACAGCCGGTATGGACGCCGCCCAGGGGGATGCCGTCATCGTCATGGATGCCGATCTCCAAGACCCACCCGAGGTGGTTCTCGATCTGGTGGCGAAGTGGAAAGAAGGTTTCGAAATTGTCTATGCCCGGCGCGTCAAACGCGAGGGCGAATCCTGGTTCAAGCGCTTCACGGCAAGTCTCTTCTATCGCTTGCTGGAAAGGATGACGACCGTTGACATTCCGCGCGATGTTGGAGATTTCCGGTTGGTCGGTCCCAAAGCGCTGAGAACTTTTAGGCAGATGCCCGAACACGATCGCTTCGTCAGGGGCATGTTTGGCTGGATGGGATTCAAGCAGGCGTCGGTGCCTTTCGAGCGCCCGGCACGAACCCATGGCCAGACCAAATACCCATTCTGGAAGATGGTGCATCTTGCTGCGCACGCCATCGTCAGCTTCTCGGAACAGCCGCTGCGCCTGGCGCTCTGGGGTGGCTTGGCCATTTCTGCGCTGGCCGTAGCCTTCGGTGCCTACGCCATCTACGCCTGGGCCTTTGAAACAGGCATTGTTGCCGGCTGGACATCCACCGTGATGATCGTGTCGCTCCTGTGCGGCATCAACCTCTTCATGACCGGCGTTGTCGGATTGTATGTCGGCAGCATCCACGCCGAAGTAAAACGGCGCCCGCTTTACGTGATCGATCGCCTCACCGGCTTCGACCGGCCGATGCCAGCCGTCCCGGGCAAGAGCCGCCGCTCGCCTCGAAAATCCCGGCTTGGAGTCCCGGCCAATGTCCGAACCCTTCGACAGCTATAGATTCAATTATGGTGAGACGGTCCAGGGATCGATCCGCTTTTCAGGGCTTAAGCACGACTTCTTTCTCATGGCGAAGGCCGAGTTGCTGCGACGCATTGTGGTCGAGCGGGGGCTTCGTCATGCCGGCCCGGATTTGCGGGTGCTTGATGTCGGCTGCGGCGTAGGTGTGCTCCATCCCTATCTCAAAGGCGCCTTCGAGTGCCTGGAGGGCTGTGACATCTCGCAGGAATCCATCTTGCGTGCCAGCCAGGAGAATCCGAGCGTCACCTACACGGTCTGCACCACGCCGAACCTGCCATACGACAATGGCGTCTTCGATCTGGCCTTCGCCAGCTGCGTCGTCCATCATGTTCCGCCCGCTTCCTGGCTCGGGTTCGTTCGCGAGATGCGGCGCGTCGTACGCCCAGGCGGTGCCGCCTGCATCATCGAGCACAATCCCTATAATCCGCTGACGCGTCTGGCTGTGTTCCGGTGTCCCTTCGACCATGACGCGGTGCTGCTCAGCGCAGCCAAAACAGCGTCCCTCCTTCAAGAAGCAGGCTTCAGCAACATCCGATCCGAGCACTTCCTGCTGCTGCCGTCGGGCGGGCCCTTGGCCCGAAAAGTCGAGCGCGCGCTCGCCCCCCTGCCGCTGGGGGCACAGTATGCGTGTAGTGCGCATGCATGAGCATCGGCCTGCCGGCGACGACGCCCTGAAGCTACTGGCACGCTTCGGCCTGGTCGGCATCGCTGCCACACTTCTGTATGCCGCTTTGGTTGCTGTTTTTTCCAAATCGGAATGGCTCGGTTTAACGCCCATCCATGCCTCGCTTGGGGCATATGCCGCAGCCACCCTGTTTTCGTATCTGGCTCACAAATCCCTGACGTTCGTGTCGGGCCGATCGCATCGAACTGAAGCTCCGCGTTTTCTCCTGCTGGCGGCAACAGGCTTGGCCATTGCCTATGGGGCGCCGGCGTTGCTGACGGTAAAGCTGGGCTTGCCGCTCATCATTCCCGTGCTGATTACGTGCTTGCTTGTCCCCGGCATCAATTTCTTCGTGCTTGACCGGTGGGTTTTTGCCGGACGCATTCCCGGTCGGCACGGCAATCGCTCCCGCCAGAGGCAATAATGCTCTAAATGGCGTCCAGTCGAAACGACACCAATTTGATGGAGCGCTTATAAATGTCGCTGGCGGCCTGGCTGGGCGGGATCCCGTCAAGATAGTCAAAGGTCATTTCGAACGTGCTGGCGTCCGAAAAAGCTGCGTGCGGAATGACGAACGAGACGGTTATCGGTTGCTTGCCCGACAGTGTGACCTTATGCACGGACACGCCATGCACCGAGATTATCACCCTCTGCGTCATCTGTGGCGGACGAATGACAGCGGCCATTTGTAGCGTTGCCTTAAGGCCGTCGCGAAGTGGCGGTATCTGCAGGCGAAGCCGCGAGGTCTCGCCCAGCGAATGCGTGCCGTCGGCTACCGGCCCCGACCAGCCACAAACTTTCATGCCGGCTACCCGTTTGGCGCCATCGGACCGGAAGGACACTGTCTGGCCGAGTGAGTAGCTGCCAATGGCATCGCGGTTGAGGCATGTCGTCGTGCGGTCGATGTAATAGGCACGATAGTCGGCGTGGACATTCGGATGGAGGGCCAGCGCAAGGATGGCGAGTTCGGACACGGCCAGAACCGCGGCGAGCGCGTAAGCGCCAAGCGAGATAGCGCGTCCATGGGGGTTGAGGGTGTCAGACCAAAGCAAGGTAGCCCCCAATCCATGCCACCGTCATGAAATAGCAGGCGACCAGGAAGAGAACCAAAGCGGCCAGCCAGGTCAGTTTCGACGCCGACAACAGGACGGCCATCAACATTATCAGAGGCGCCAGCCCAATGACGTATCTGACCATGGAGGCCAGATTCGTTATCAATGGCACGAGAATGCAGATCGCGCAGAAGACCCCAGCGCCATATTGCTTGCGAGCCACCAGCACGACTGATAGCGCCAGCCCGATGATCGCTGCGAGCGCACTCCATTGCGGCGCCGTGGGCAGCCACCCGGTCTTGGGAAATGCTGAGAGTCCGTCCCATAGAAACAGGAGCGGGTTCCCAGCCACTCGTCCAAAGGCGCGTTGGACGTGCAGAAATGCAAAGCCGTCGCCGACAGTGACATACAAAAACAGGATGTAGGCAAACAAGCCGGCAGGCGAGATAAAGATAGCGACGAGCAGATCCGGTCGACCGAGCACCCAACGCGGAAAGGAGAGTGGTGAGCCGCCCCGTTCGCGATGCTGCTGGAACATTTGAATGACGGTCGCAAAGACGACGAGGACCCCAACGAGCCTCGTTGCCGAGAGGAGCGCTGACGAGATGCCAGCGACGGGATAGCTGGAACGTTTGAGTGCCAGGAAGACAATCGAGGTCAGGAGCACGAAAAGAGATTCGGAAAGGAAAGTTGTGAAGTGGAAGGATAACGGGCCGCTAAGCAGAAAAGCGCAGTACAGTACATAGGCCCGCATGTTCTTCTCCAGCAGCGGCCATGCCACCAGACACGCGGTGTAGCTGCATGCAATCGAAGTGATCGTCGCGACCAGTATCGTGGCGAAGGGGAAAATCGCCCGGATCACCGCTACCAGCATCGGATAGAATGGAAAGAAGCCCCATCGTCCGACGTTGCTTTGGTTTGGGATGGGAAAGCGCTCGTAGCCGCGTTCGGAAATATCCAGATACCAGTGGCAATCCCATCGGCAGAGCGCACGAGCATAAGACTCGAAGCCTGGTTCCGCCAACGTTGAAGCAACAGCGGCATAACGAATAGCAAGGCCAGTGAAACCGAACAGGAGCGGGACTGTCACGACCGCTGCCGCTACCATGTGGCGCTTGTTGATCGTCGGGCCGTAGTCGGGGAAAATCTCGAACTGCTCTGCGCCCTTCATCGACGGCGCATCGCCGGGGCTCTTGATGGCCGGGACGAGATTGTCAGTCCCGGATTTTCTCATCGCGGAGCACCGGCGCGGCGAGTTTCCACCCCCTGATGGGAGCCCGCTTCGACTGTGACCAAACCGCCGACCGTGGCCTTGCCAGCTTCATAATCGACCGCCCTGGCGTGGCCGATGAGGTTCAACTTGTCCGGCGCCTTTGCCTTCTTCGGCGTGTCGATCGAGAAGAGGAAGTTGTAGGTCGCAACGCTGACGCTGGCCCGACGGTCGTCGAGCAGTTCCAGATGGGTGACGCCTATCGTCACCTCGTGGCCAAAGCCGATGCCAGTCTGTTCCCGCACCATGTGAGGGATTCTGGAGCGCGGCTGGCGATCGTCAAGAGGTTGCTAATATTCGAGCGGCGAAGGGCAACAAATCTTTGGCCCTGCTTCTAAGCGAGCGTTTGGAGAATACCCGCGGTGCGTGGAAGGCGCCTTTGAAGCGCGTCGAGAACACGATAATCATGCATGCCTCGGCGGCCGGACGAGCTATTGCGCAGCCTTGACACCGGGATGGTCGCCCGACAAATCAAAGGTCCGTACCGAATGCTCCTTCTGTGCGACGTCGAATGCCCACGGGCGGAGGCGCAAAGACCGAGATCGCCTTTGCGTGGACCTTGAAATGAGCTGGTGTCGAGGTGACGATCTCACCATCGGTGTTGACCGGCATCGGCTTCTCCGTCTCGATGTCGAACTCGACGCACCTAGCCGTCCGAACCTCTCGCCAGGCGCCATGCGTTCCAGAACGGAAGGAGCGGAGCATCAGCGCCAGTTTCCAGAGGTTCGTCATTTCCAAGCTATAGAGATCGAGATGTCCGTCATCGATCTCGGCCGTCTCTTCCACCACGTTGCCGCCCCCGTAGTGACGACCGTTTCCCACCAAAAATTCCATAGCGTTGTTCGCCTGCGCCGCTGCATCTCCATCAACCCTGTGGGGGAAGTCTGCCAGCGCGATGACATAAAGAGCGGCTGCGAGAACGAGGACGCAGCCAACGGCAATCATCTTGGCGAGTGGGCGAGAAGTGCTGCAAGATGGCAAACGGAACGGTTCGCGCACAGCGAACACAATCACGATGGCGAGAATATGCATCGCCAACCGCTATTGCGGGAGCACCCGCCGGGTTCAAGTGAACGGAAACTTGCCCGATGACCAGGCATGCTAACGCTCCAACTACCCCGCTGGCACTAAGATTCATCGCCTGACGGGCGGCCGTGTTGTGTCGAGCAAAGCGCCTGCGCTTGCCATCCGCGGGCCCCCCCAACGCCATCGTCACCCTCTCAAAAAGTCCGACTGCCCAGTTTGTCACCCCTTCGCCGGATACGCAAGAAGGCCGTTCGCCGCGCAATGACGCCACCATTCTCGAGGCGCAAAGCCTATCATGGCTCGAACCGAACTGTCGTTACGCGAAGGTCCGGAAAAGCGATTGAGTGCGGGCATTTGAAGCGGTCCAAGCATTCCAGCCGCTTTGCGCCCGCGCGCGGTGCGATGATTCGGCGCGCCTGCATTTGATCAGCTTGAGGAAATAGCGCCGGTCGGTTTGCTCTCAGATGGGGAGGAGGTGGACGTGGTTTGACCCACTCTGCATAGTCGTCGGGCAGCATGTCTTCCAGCTATATGAGATTGTGCTTTTCCGGGGAGAGGACCAAGTTATCGGGAAAGGGCGTGGTCGGCTATCGAATCAGTGCTTAAACTGCGATGGAAATCCCGCAACTTCAGATGCCGATGATCAGACCTCTCAAACGTTCTACGCAATCCCAACAAGTGCTGGTTACGGGAGGTTCCGGCTTCCTCGGTATGTACTGTATTTTGCAGCTGCTCGATCTTGGATACCGGGTTAGATGCACTGTACGCTCGCTGACACGCGAACCAGAAGTTCGTCGTACACTCGAGCAGATGGGCGCATCATCAATTGGCGCTTCTCTTTCCTTCATCGAGGCAGATTTGAGTGCCGATCCCGGTTGGGATGATGCCGCCGCCGGTAGCTCCTACGTGCTACATGTCGCCTCTCCATTTGCCGTTGGACAAAAGGGTGGCAATATTGACACCATCGGCATCGCCAGATCTGGCACACTACGAGTGTTGCGAGCAGCACATGAAGCGAAGGTTAAACGGCTGGTGATCACATCGTCATTCGTTGCCATGAGTTACGCTCGCGATATGGACACCGCTGAATTCACTGAGGCCGATTGGAGTGACTTGAGCATTCCCACTCTCACCGCCTACGTCAGATCGAAGACGTTAGCCGAAAAAGATGCCTGGGATTTTGTGAGGCGAAAAGGTGGGCCAGAGCTTACAGCAGTAAACCCGACGGTGATATTGGGGCCGGTCATGTGCCCCGACTATTCTCCGTCAATTTCACTCATCCAACGTATGCTGGACGGAAATCTGCCGTTAGCTCCGAAGCTTTCCTACGGGATCGTGGACGTCCGCGACGTCGCCGATCTACACATTCGCGCTATGACCGATCCTGCAGCAAATGGCGAGCGGTTCGTTGCAATAGCGGGTGAAACGATGAGCATATACGAGATAGCCCGGGTGCTCAGGTCGCGGCTGGGTGCTCATGGAGCAAAAGCGCCGCGATTTGAGATGCCAAACTGGGCGATGCGACTTCTCGCTTTGGTCAGTCCTGCGGCAAGTGCTATCGTCGGCATGTCTGCTTTACGGGGACAAAGCTGCCTACGGCCTCCGATGACAAGCAAAACTGCTGCCACCTACGACTCGTCCCTCTCATCGCGCAAATTAGACACAACGCGGCGGTTCTGCGACCTGCAGGCGGCGTCGGGGCAGTCGCGGACGAGCCTCTCCTTGCCGTAGCCCTTGGCCCACATGCGATTGCGGTCTATGCCGCCCGCGGCGAGGTAGTCCATCACCGCATCGGCGCGCTGCTGCGACAGCGCCGTTTCACTTGCGCCGGGATCGTCGGCGAAACCCTGCAGCTTGAGCAGCCAGCGCGGATGCTTTGCTAACCAGGCGATCTGGGTGTCGAGGGTGGCCTTGGCGACAGAATCGAGCGCAACCGAACCTTGTGTGAAATAGGTGCGGCGGCCGACATTGAGGATAAAATCCTCCTCGCTGCCCGGCTGCACGTTCTGGAAGCCGGCAATCTCGGCGTTGGTGACGTCTGGCGTGGAAGGGGCCAGCGTGTTGCTGGTCGAGCAGGATGCGACAAACACCAGCAGGCTGGCAGCGAGCAGCCGGCGCGTGTTTTCAATCATGCGGTTCATCAGGCGCCAATCATTCGACAGTTGTGGAAGCGGGCGCCTGGTCGGCGATGTGCGGCAGCACCTCCACCGCGGTGCCGATCGGGCACCGCTGGTAGAGGTCGATGATGTCTTCCGGGAACATGCGGATGCAGCCGCTGGAAGCGTCGGTGCCGATGCTCCATGGCTCCAGGGTGCCATGCAGGCGGTAGCCGATGTCGGCGCCGTCGCGGTACAGATAGAGCGCGCGCGGCCCGAGCGGATTGTTGGACGCGCCGCCTGCGACCATCGGCGGTAGGTCCGGCTTGCGCTTACGCATTTCGGGGGGCGGGACCCATCGTGGCCACAGCGCGCGGCGGTCGATCGTCGCGCGGCCGTACCATTTGAAGCCGTCCTTGCCTACGCCGACGCCGTAGCGGATGGCGGTCTTGTTTTCCATGATGAGGTAGAGGAAGTGGTGGCGGGTATCGACCACGACAGTGCCGACCGGCTCGCTGCTGAAATACTTCACGATCTGGCGATGCCATCTCTTGTCGATCTTGGCGAAGTTGGTCTTGCGATAGACAAAATTGTTGTCGCTGGCGTCACCGGCGAAAAAGGATTTTGCCGTCGCGGCTAGAACGATATTGCCGGTTGCACCGACCGCGACCAGCGCCAGGCCGCCGATCACGACTCCCCTGCGTGATAAAACCATCGGCAATCCCCCATGCCTTAAGTCTGGCAGACCATAGTCGAGAATGATTTCGCCTCAAAGTGGAAAATGCTGCAGCGGGCCGGATGCGACCCGAAGCCGGACCTTCGATACGCCTCGGATTCACGGGCCGAAGCCAATCCTTGCGACTTCGAGCCTCGAACCTGCCACGCATTCAGAAGCCGTATAAAGCGATGGCGATTCCGAAGACGATGACGACCAAAATGCCGATGAAGGTCGGTGCTGTTACGATGAAAGCTGCCGGGACCAGGTATAGGTTGCGCCAAGCTAGCGTTGCCGTAACGATCGCGATGATGGGGGAGACCACGAAATAGACCGGGGTACCCCAGTCGTCACCGCCAAAGTCGAGCCCTTGCTCAGCGACCGAAGGCAGCATCGAAAACCAGCCCAGCATGATGCTGCCGGCTAACGCCAGGTTAGTGCCGCGAAGATCGCCTCGAAGAGCCAGCACAAAGGCCGCCATGGCCGCAATCGTCTGGAGCCCGCCTGTCATGGCCGCTGTCCATCCGGCCATCCCGGAGCCCGGGTTTGACACGCCCATGAACACATAGGCTACCAACGACAGACCCAGATACGCCTGCAGCGCCGCCGTTAGAAAGAGAAGCGGCCATACTGCCTTTTCCGCCGCTGATTTGTCTTGCTGCTCCCCGCTTGCCATGTTCTGGTCTCCAAATTCTGGGGCTGCCTCGCCTATCCTGCGGCCTGGTCGGAGCCTGTCTGAAGAAGCGGCTCTCTGCGGGGAGTTCTCACCCGGAGGAGGCGTTTTGCAACCTCACTCCCACGCGAGTCTGGTTCAAAGCGTCTTCAGCAACTATGTCCACATATGGGATCGCAGGAGTTCGCCTCAACGACCGAAACAAGGCGCTTAGCATACGCGGCTCCACTCGGAAATGGAGCTGCATCTGTAGGTTTCCGTAGCCTCAGCAGTTCCAGGGCATCTTCTACCGCGTCGCTCCAGCCATGCGAGAAGGCTGGAGCGTGCGTCGCTCATCAACTCGAACTGAACAGGTCGGCCGGTGTTCTGTTGGATGACCGCTGCGCGCCGGCAGACGGTTGATGAGCGTGGGGCCGCAACTAGAATGGCAGCTTTCAGGAATAGATGGGCTACTTTCAGCTCCGGTATTTTGCGGCCGACCAAATTGGCCTAATCCTGCAGGCGTGCGAGACGCCCGCCGTCAAAAACAACGGCTGCGCAGGCCGGATGCCGCCTGATGGCACCTAGGTCCTCCCCAGCGGTCTTAGTTCACGATGCAGGACGGCACCCCTGCGATCGGCTGAATCCGGTCAGCGTGTGCTTCGGGTTCAGGGCGCAACATCAGGCGGTGTCATTTGCACGGATGGCGGCGAACCAACCACCGCGCCAGGGGCGCCAGATTGTTGGATCTCTACTTCGCGGCTCACACCTTGGTGAGCAGCTTGCATCTCCGGAACAGTGAAAACCGGCACCTCGCCCTTGAAACCCTGGAGCTCAAAGGCGCCCGCCTGGACGACCGGCATCGATGCTCCTGCCGCAAAGCCGGGTCCGAGCACCAGGGGGATGCCCAGCTTCTTGGTCGTGGACTCGAGACGTGCCACGCGGTTCACCGGGGAGCCGATTGCGGTGTAATCGAAGCGTCGTTGGGAGCCGAAATTGCCTACCGAGCAGATGCCGGTCTCGATGGCGACGCCGATTTCGATCGAGCGATGGCCATCCGCAGTGAAGGCGGCATCTTCGCGCTTCACCCGCTCGATCAGGGCAAGACCCGCGTCGAGCGCACGCTCGCGATGATCGGGTTGATCAAGCGGCGCGTTCCAGAAGGCCAGCACCGCATCGCCCATGAACTTGTCGATGGTGCCGTCGCGCTTGAGTATCTCATCGGTCGCAATACCAAGGAAATGGTTGACTACCTTGGCGATCTCATGGGTATCGAGCTGTTCGCTCATCGTCGTGAAGCCGCGTATGTCGCTGATCAGGATTGTGATCTCGCGCTTCTCGCCAGACAGGATTGCCTCGGTGTCCGAGCTTGCGAGGCGCTGCACCACGGAGGGCGACAGATATTGGGAGAACTGTCGCGCCAAGGTGGACCGGCGCTGCTCGCTGCGCCTGTAGAGGACATAGCCTTCGAAGCCCGCAACCATGATCGTTGCAAGCGCCGGCTGCAGCGGGTCATAGAGTGCACCCTGCATGCTGTACTCGAGAGCGCCGAACACAAACGGCGTGACGGCCAGCAGCGCCAGTGCGAGGGCGCCAAGCACGACACGCCCGGCGAGCACTCCGGACAGCCCGATGAAAACGACGGCACTGAGGAGAAACCAGAGCCGCTCGAGCATACGCGCGTGCGTTGGCTCGGCCAGGTAGCTCCCGGCAAGCATCTGGCCAACCGCGTCGGCGTGGATGTCCGCTCCTGATCGTGCTGGACTCCTTGGCGTGGGCAGGTACTGCGTCAGTCCCACAGCCGACAGGTCGACAATGGCGATGGCGTCGCGCAGCCGCGGATCGCCATGGCGCGAAAGGATAGTGCTGGCAGACAGGCGGGGCGCATCGGTGGCGGTTTGCCAGAGGCGGATGCTCCCCTCCGGCTCGAGCGGCACAATGGCGCCGGCCATCCTGAGTGCGTCGAACCCGGCTGCATTCATCCGGGCTATGTACCCGTCCTGTCCAGCGTAAAGGCGCAGGAGCTCGAGTGCGAAGGACGGCCACAGCTGCACGCCTTGAGCGGTGTTGCGAAGCCAGAGCAGCGGCACATGGCGCAGTACGCCGTCGGGATCGGGCAAGGTGCGAATCACTCCAAGGCCCGCGGCAGTGTTCGAGAATTCGGCAAGCGAGCCGGTCAAGCCGGTGAAGCCGGGAAGTGTATCGGGTACTTGCCCGACGATCGACCAGCCGGCTTTGGGTTCTGCTTCTGAAACTGTCGCCTCATTGCCTAGGCTGACGGCAAGCGCCGTTCGATTTTTGGCCAGCGCCGCTGCTAAGTGCTTGTCTCCGGCGATGCCTTCAGGCGAGTTGTCGGCCTCGGGGAGTACCAGCGCAAGCCCGACCACCGCCGCGCCGGATTCGGTGATGCCATCGACCAGATCGGCCAAGAGGCCACGATTCCAAGGCCATCGCCCATGTGCCTTGAGGCTGGCGTCATCTATCGAGACGATCACGACAGGATTGCTCGTCGCCTGGCGTGGGGCGAGAAACTGATAGAAGTCGTACGTCCGCTCACGCAGACGCGACAACGGTGCGTCAAAAGCCAAATGGCAAGCGAGCAGCAGGAGCACGACCACAAGGCCGGATATTTTGCGCCTGCCAGCTTGCCGCCAATCAGCCCAGGGACTACCGACCAAGCGGCTCATCGTGGGGCCAGTCTAATCGCAGTAGTAACAGCAACGCTCACCCTCACACTCGCCCCTCCGCCCCCCGCTGCCCGCAGGTGGCATTGGGCTGTCAGGGAATTCCAAGATCACTCCTGGCAATGCGCCGTCCGTGGACCCGCAGACTTCGAGCGAGCCGCCGAGTGCCGATGCACAAATTGCGCTTACGTCCAACCCAGGACCCGGTGCCCCTGGCAGGCCGGTGCCCGCTATCCGGTCAATACTGTCCAATATCGGGAAGGTGTCGATGCCACCGTAGCCGGTCAGCAGCTTGCCATCTTCCGACGTGCAGGCGTAGCCCGGGTTTGTGATGACCAGTCGTTTGCCATTGATCGTGCAGGTCATGCGGCCGGCGCGCAATATGCCGACAGTTTGGCCGGCTGCCACCAGCACTTCGATGATGCCGCCTCTCGCCCCGAGCACCATGTGCGGCGTCGCAACCTGCATGACGCCCCCTTTAGAAACTTGGCCGCCATAAAAACGTGCCAGGCCGCTGTTCATCCCGATATCGATCTTTCCGGAACTGGAGCCCGGATTGTAGACGAATTCATCGATTGTCAGGCTGGTGTTCGGACCAATCTTGGCGCTCGATTCATCCCGGAACACCAGCATTCCAAGACCGGTGGGGTCACTGCGCAACTGGTCGCCGAGTTCGACGCCAGCACCAACGTTCATTGTCCCATCGTTGTTGCGGACGATGTTGGTCTGATAGGCTGTCATCGACCCGACTGTCTCAGCGGCGGATGGTACCGTGAAAGCAAGGCAGGCGATAAAAAGAGCGATCTGACGGTACCTCATCGAGGCCTCTTTCAATTGAGCGTCAACGTATAGCTCATGAGCATTTCGAACGATTTTCGGTCGCGGTTGGCGATGGCGAAGGTGGTTTCTCGACAGGCGAGATCAACGCTGATCTTCTGGGCTTCCGTCAGCTGAAAATCGCTTTCCGAGGCAATGCGCCAGAAGTCGCTCTTAATATTTGTGCCGATGCCGACCGAGAGATCGGGAATGTCGCTGTGGCCGGCTGAGAAGGCGATCTGGTGTGACCATGCGAAAAGATCCGGTACGTTCATCAACAGGCCGCCATAGCGGACCTCGCCTGAGTAGCTGCGGCCGATTTCTCCAGATCCGGAAGCGAAGTCATTCGAGCCGACAAAGCGCAGTCCGAGCGCCTGGCCATTGCGGAAGCGGTAGCTGCCGCCTGCCTCATAGAAGACCCTGCTGTCGGCGAAAATGCCTTGCGAGGCGCTTAGATCGATGTAGCCGCCACCGGCGAAGAGCGTCGTTTCGACCGTCGGTCGAACGAGGAAACGTCCACCAAGGCCAATGCCGGTTTCCTGAATATCGCTGTCGAAACGGTCTGTAACGGTAAACGCGGAGAGCAGCAGGCGAAGCGAATCGATCCCACTATTGGGCAGCCCCTTGTCCCAGGTAATCGCTGCGTTGCCGTGGACAAAAGTCTTATCGCTGCCCGGAACCGACAGGTCTTCCGTGAAAAAACGCTCTGTCGCCGTCAACGACCCTGAAAGCACCAGCGCGTCGGCACTTGGCGTGCCGAGGTCCCACCGGACAAAGCCTTCCGCCCGCCCGTAGGGCGAGACGAAGCTTTCCTCGTCCTGCGCCCCGCCCGGCGCAAAATCGGTGAATGCGCTGAATACGCCGCCGGTCAGGGCGAGTTCCCAGGTGACGCCACGCAACGCACGATCGATCCGGCCGAGGAGGCGAACAGCTTCCTGCTGCTCACCCGCTGTCAGACCGCCGACTTCGATGCCGTACTGCACCTGCCGCCGGGCCAATTCATAGGAGCCGACATGATAGTACAACCGGCTGGCCGCAAGCCGGGCGCGCGCATCGCGGGGGTATTGGATCAGATACTGCTCGATTGAGGAGATCGCCTGATCGTATTGGCCCGCGTTGACCGCAACCGTGACGAATTGGGCGAGCGTTCCATTGTCGGCCGGACTGGCGATGCGGGCCGAAAACGCATCGTCATAGGCCGTAAAAAGACCTTGTGCGCCGGCCGGCAATACCCCGCTAAAAAGCAGCGCTGCGGCGAAGCCGAAAATCGTGCGAGACGAAGATTGCATGCCGAGAACCCACCCCGACCGGACTAGTGCGAAGGAATCGCATGACTACAAGAAAAAAGGCGACTGAACTGCCACCAGATCATGCGAGCCTCAGCAGCTGTTGCAGCTGCGCAACAAGCTAACAGGCTTATTTCCTATTTTTGGCTGCGCTGGTCGCAAAAACGTCTGCTTGGAGTTGCTGGACGTAATTGAAATATTCGGCACCAGCGGCAAACAACCAGATCCTGAATGGCGGATCGCAAACCGACGAGGTTAATATTGCTTGCGCGATTCTGCGCGTGTTCTGGTCACTGAATAGGCTTCAAGGTCATCCACGGCCTATCCAAAGGTCTTCCGGCGCGTTGCGCAAGGGGTCAGAGAGCTACCGGAGGGTGCTTCTCACGATGCGTGCGCGATGCGGCCTGGCTCTCGCAATTCGCTGAACGCGACGAGATCAGCTTGTTGCCCCAATTCCCAGGGACGTACCTCGCTACAGCACGAGTATGGTGGCCAGCCCCAGCATCAGGCCCATGCCTACAATATCGGTCAAGGTGGTGAGGAAGATCGCCGAAGCGACCGCCGGGTCGGCGCCGACCCGGCGCAGGCCCAACGGGATCAGCACGCCGGAGATTCCAGACATGAGGCACGATCCGGACATGGCAAGCAGGATCACAAGTGCTAACATGGGCGCTTGGGCCGCCGACTCCGGTTGCCTCGAGGCGTAGAACCACATCGCCGCAGCCGCAAGAAGGCCGACAAGCAAGCCGTTGGCGATCCCGAGCGCGCCCTCTCTCACCACCAAGTGCAGCTTCGGTCGTTTGTCCACATCCCCCAGCGCAAGGCCACGCAGCGTCATAGCCAGTGCTTGGCAGCCCGTGTTTCCGCTCTGCCCGGCCAAGACCGGGAGGAATGCCGCCAGCGTGACGATCTTCTCGATGGTTCCTGTGAACGAACTGACCACGAATGCGGCCATGAAGGCCGTCAGGAGGTTCAACTGCAGCCACGGATGACGCTTCAAGAAGGCTGAAAACAGCGGCGTGAAAGAGCGCTCCTCCTTCTGGACACCTACCATTTGGCCAGACTGAGCGGAAATCTCAATGACTTGCTGCTCGAACAAGCGCCAGCCGCGAACCTGCCCGAGCAGCCGGTTCTCCGCGTCCACCACCGGATAGACAGGGTAGTGACGCCGTACCGCTGCCTTGCAGGCGTTGCTCAAAGAGAGACCTACATCAAGAGCGAACGGCTTGGGCAGCATGATCTGGTCGACAATGGCGTCCGGTTCGCTCAGCATCAGATCGCGCAGGACCACCAGGCCAACCAGTTTATTGCCCTCGTCCGTGACGTAGAGATAAGTGAGTTCGGTCGGCACCTGGGCGCGTCTGACAGCTTCCACCGAGGCAGCAACCGTCGTCCCGACAGGAACGCTGGCGGAAATCGGGTCCATTACCTCGACAAGCGACTCGGGGATCGCGAAATCCTCGCCATCGTCAGGGGGCCTGATGGGCCGCATATGCGATGGCAAATGCTCGGCCACCTTGCGGGCGTGCCCCTCTGGCAACAGCTCTAGTGTGTCGCGGATGAACTCGGGAGACTCTCTGGCCAGCAATTCAGCTGCGTCGTCGGGTGCTCGGGCACGCAGTGTGCGCACCAACTTCTGAACGCCGGTCTCATCTTTCATTCGCTATAACCCCCAGTTGAAGGTCACATAATATGTTAAGTACCGGATCGCACCAATGTGGAAATACTCAGCTTCTTCCTGCCCCAGCAGTCCGCCTTGGCTCTCGAAGTTACTGCGGCCTAAAACGAGTTGACATACGCCGCCTGACGCATGCGTCGACCCGGCAGACGCCATCTCACCTGGGTGATCCGGACCGGTCCGGAATTCCTGCCTGAGCGATCAATGGCCGTCTTGGGAAATGCATGTGGGCAATGGCGGGTTGGAGAGTCTGATATCGTTGCGCATCGAGAGCTATGGCGCGGTCACTGATGTCTGCTTCTTGGAAGCGGCTGCTAATATCTCAATGACCGAGACGAAGCGCAAAGACGCCATTCGCAAAAGTCTGGTCAGACTGAATGTCTGAGATACGCTTAAGCCAACATCAGGATTCGGCGTGCCGAACGCTCGGCGGTAAGCTGCCGTTCTAGCTTGGCGTCCTCGGGCAAAGTTTCTCTCGTCAGCTCACGACTCCATCCCCCGTCGTTCGCGAGCGAACGGCACTATTCTGATACCCGCCGTCCACCAGGCGGACGACGAACTGGGCTCGAAGTCGACCTGGGACCTGTGCTGCGGTTAAGCATCCCACGTGATGATCGCGGTCGACAACTAGGTCGGCGAATTGGAAACGACCGCCACTCCAGCAAATCTGCTTTAGAGCAAAATTGCACGCCGGCTTACAGGCTGTGCGCAGCAGAGCCAATTCTCTTGCGATGCCGCCCCGCTTACGACAGGATTGCCGCAACTGGAGGTTAGCCTATGACGCCAGACCCCTTGCGGCCCGACCAGCTGCCACTCGACACTCCGCCTGTGCAATACCTGAACCTGGACCCGTCGCTTTATGTACGCGATGATATCTGGCAGCAGGAACGGTGCAGCATCTTCGCGCACACCTGGCAGTTCATGGGGCCTGTCGCCTCGGTCGCGACGTCCGGTCAATACCTTGCCATCGACATCGCCGGCACGCCGATCTTCGCCATCCGGGGCCGGGACGGGACCTTGCGCGGATTTAAGAACGTCTGCCGCCACCGGGGGGCGAAACTTCTGGCCGATGGCGCGGGCAAATGTGGGCTGATCGTTTGCCCCTATCACAAATGGTCCTTTGCCGACACCGGACGGCTGGTGCAGGCCCCATGGTATGGCAAGGATCCCGCGATCATCGCCGAAGACTGGCCGCTGGAGACGGTGCACTTGTCGGAATGGCGCGGGCTGCTCTTCGCGGCACTCGACCCGAAGGAAAGTCTTCTGGATCAACTTGGCTCTCTGCCCGACGAACTGGCGGACGAGCCGTTGGAGACCTATGCCGCCACCGATCAGGCCACCGTCAGCTTTACGGCGAACTGGAAGATCTACACCGACAATTTCGTCGAAGGCTACCACATCCCTGGCACACATCCCTCGTTCTACGCTGCCATCGACTTCGAAGCTTTCCAGACCACCGCCCATCCCGGTTATGTCCGGATGACCGCACCGCCGAAAGACGGTCTGTTCTATCGCGGCAAATGGCTTTGGATGTGGCCGAACTGGACGCTATCGCTTTTCGATGGCGGCATGAACGTTAGCCGGATCAACCCGACCTCACCGCATCACACAGACCAGCATTACCATTTCTTCTTTGCCGATATCGCTGCAGAAGCATCCGAGAGCAGGGCGAAATCTGTGCAAGGCACTCTGGCCGTGGTACGCGAGGACTACGCCATCTGCGCCGATACGCATCGCAACTATGCCGCAGGAGCCTATAGCTCCGGCCCGCTCTCGGGGCGGCATGAGCGGGGAGTGCAGTATTTCCAGGAACGTGTCGCTGCGGCACTGGGGCTGTGAGCGCCCCTGGCGTCCTTGTCCGCCGGATAGCTCGGCGCCGGCACGAGAGCCCTCCGGCCAGTCGAATAGGGCGGGCACGGTAAGACGAGTTACGAGCGTCGTGGCAATCGGAGCTCGCTCAATGCGGAGAGCAGATCGGCGCACGCGGCTTTGACGACCAAGTTTAGCAGGCTGGAGCTGATTGGCCCGATCGGCACTGATCGCAGGTTCTCTGCCCGTGAGGCGCGGCTGCTGCTCCGGCAACGCCTGCGTCAGCCCAGTCGCACGGCCGGCCGAGCACAGCTATCCGGTCATCTTCTGGCCCCGGGCGATCAAGGTTTCGTGGTAAGCGACCAAGGACTTGGCATGAAGTCGCGTGCGATAGCGTTCCGAGAATAGGCGTCATTCGATTGCATTCATTTGATAGGATGCAAGATGCCCGGCACTGCTCTTGTTCTGACCCCTAATAGGCGCCATCACGAGACCTCATACTGCTGCGCCAGCGAAGCGGAAAGCTGGTCGGCGAAACGTGCAGCGGCCACCGGTAGGGTGCGGCCCTTGAGTTGGCCGACATAGAGCATGCCAGCGGGCACGTCGCGCAAGTCGAGCGGCCGGGAGATCATGTCACCGGTCATCGTCTGGTGGGATAGGCCAATCGGGAAATGGAAGGTGATGATATCCTCTGAGATAGCGTGGTTGCGCAGGAATTCGAAGCTGTCTGACTGAATCACCGGCTCCAGCTGCAGCGATGACGATTGCGCCCCGATGTCGAGCAGGTAGCGCACACCGTAACTTGATGTGGGAAGCGCGATTGGATAGTCGAGGCAAGCGCGCAAGCGCACCGTCTCGTGAGAAGCCAGCGGATGATGGGGCCGCATAACCGCATGCACCGGCTGGTGCACCCGTATTAGTGTCATGAAGGCAGCCAGCCGGGTTGGCTCGTAGACGATGGCAATGTCGGCCGTGTGATCGACCAAGGCACGCTCGGCCTCCTCCCGGTCGCGCAGGTGCACTCCGAAGGTCACATTCGGATGTTCCTTGCGGTAGAGTGAGATCTGCATCGGCAGATGGTAGGGCAATAGCGCCTGGCTGCAGGCGATCGCCACATGGCCGCGCCGGGCGCCAGCAAGGTCTGCAATCTGCGATTTCACGTGCTCCATATCGGATAACTGGTTGCGCATGTGCTGCACTAGAAGTTCGCCGGCGCTGGACAATCGCACGCCGTGAGGCAGTCGCTCGAAAATGGCAACGCCGAGTTCGGCCTCCATCGCCAATATACGCCGATTGAGCGCCGTCGAGGTTATGGCGAGCAATTCCGCGGCGGCGCGGATCGAACCGGTCTTGGCCACCACATCGATATAGTGAGCGGAGTTCAGGTAACGCATCGGCAGCCCCCGGCATCACCGCTGCAATTCTTGCAGCAGGCTGAACAAAACATAGCACAAGACAGCAGCGCCGTCATCGAGGATAATTAATCCTGTCGAAGAAGCATCTTCAAGCGACATTGATTTTTTAAAGACAATGAAAGATGGAATAATGTTTGTTCCACTTTCTTCAACTAATTCATCGATCGAATGGAGCAATCATGCGCCACATATCAATTGTAATATTAGCTTCTCTCGGTCTTGTCGCCCTTGCAAATGTATCGGCGATCGCCGTCGAACAATGTGGCGACGCGACCGCGTCATCTGGCCTGCCAGGTTATAATCATCAATGTGGTGTGACCTCTAAGGACAGCATCGATGAAAGCGCTCTAGCGGACGTAGGCGAGCATAAAAGCTGCGGTTCGGATTGTGCGCAAGTCTACAGTCTTTGTAATACCAGCAGGGGTAGAGACTGTCGCCAAGAGTACAAAATCTGTTCTTGGAACTGCGTCTTTGGTGCGGCAATGACGATTCGCTAGTAAAGAAACCCGACATTTGAAATTGCGCCGGAGTAGGGTACCAACCCGCATACGTGCGCTGGAGATATCGTGGGGCCACACCCTTACGCTGAGGCCCCGGCGCCTGGCCCGCCCATTGAGGTGGCTCCTTGTGTCAAACGCGCCAACACGTTTCGTTTCAAAGAAGGTTAGCAAGCAGGCGCGCGGCTGCACCATGGTAACTAACGCAGACCTGTTTAGCCATCGGTAGCGAACACCAAGCAGTAAGTTCGGCAACGAGAATGTCGTCGTTCCCATTCACCGGCGTGGTGCTAAGTTGTCCCTGCTTGTTCATCATGATCGCTACGGTTCCGTTTGCGCCATAACCGATAGCTGCCATCCTTTGAATGCGAGTGTCGTCCTCGACGCGAATATCGAACAGAACAGAGCCACCAGTCTTTTCCGCGACGTCAGCCACTCGATCGGCAAACGGCCGATTGATATTGGCGAAAGACTGCTCGAACAAAACCAGTTCAACATACTCCGCCTTCATTGCGTGAGAGTGCGCGGCATGACGCGCAGAACCAATAGGCCATGCACGTCTTATCCACACAAAAACGACCGCCACTGAGGGTGGCCTCTTCCACAGAAAACAACATAATCACCACCCAAACACCTTCGCGCGACAACGCGTTTAGGCCAGAGATGAGACGTCCTCTTCATTAGGCCTGGAACCACTGGTTTCAGCGCCAGGGTTTCTGTATTGCGGAAATTGTACCCTGAATCGGCTGCGACATCAGAGCTATCTGGTCCAGCCTCGTTCCCGAGGCCAGCTGGGGCGCAATCAGTCGCAGACAACCGTGGGCGAGATTTGGTTCGGTCAGCGCTGGAATGACGCTGCTGTCACTGTTCCCGCTTTAGAGGAAATGTGGCGTCGCCATCCTTCTCGCCTGATAAAACGCGCGGATTGGCGCTTGAGACACCGTCGTTCTTTCCGCCTTTGTGGTGCTCTTCTGATTGGCCTCGCGCGTCTGCTTCAAGCTCCTTGCCGGGGCGCTTGCCAACTTTCTTGTCGACCGATTTTTCCACCATCAGCCTCTCCTTTGTGAAGCAATGGCAACTCTTCGATCGGCCTGAGGTTCCGGGACAATCGGCCATCGGACCTCTGCCGCCCAAAGGCGATTTCGGTCTTCGCGTCCTCCGACCCTGGGCATTTCAGGTCGTGGCAAAGTTGGACTTCAACGGCCGACATGAGGCGCATTGGAGTCCGGCAGCTTTGGGGCCGTCTGCTGTCCTTCCGGTTTGGGCGCGATGGGCTAGAAGCTGGCGTTCCCCTTGCGACCCGAGTCGGTCATGTGATGTGGGCGCCAGAACCCCCAAAGGCGGACGGTCGACAGCCTTTTGAGGTGAGCGTAACGAGATCCCGTCAACGGGTGGATGCCGAAAGACGGCACCGACCCGAGATCAGTAGCTTTATCATTTTTTGAATTCTGCGCGGTAAGGTTCCGCGCATGTGGTTGAAGACTTACTTGATCATCACCGGCGTCGGCGCGTTCGTGGCGCTGACAATGCCATGGCTGGTCATCATCGGCAGTTTCCTGATCATCCCGGGGCTCATCCTCGGGTCGATGCCAACGGCCTTCATGTATGGCATCGCTTTCGCGCTGTTCTGCTTGCTGCTCGGAAGTTTCCTTTCAGGCGTTCCTCTGAACGTCATGTCGGGCGCCGCGACGCTGGCACTGTTTTGGACCATCCCCCAGCCAGGCCTCACCTGGGCGAGGGGCATGCTGGCCAGCCTGGAGGAGCCGGACATTCAGTCGAACGCACCGATTGCGCTCAAGGGCGATATTCTCCTCGCCCGCCCGTTCGAGGGCCGTTGCGATGCATTGTGCGCGGCCTTGCTCAAGACCCCGGGCGTCACTTCGGTCCGCGTCCAGACCCTTCGCGGTCATTCCTATACCTACCGCGTCGTGCCAGACTCGACGCCCGGAAAACGAAGCACCGTCATCGGGCATGGCCTGCTGGAAGAGCGGCGCTACGATGCCTCCGATCCGCTCGCCCCTCAGCGCGCGCTGGAATCCGAATGGAACCTGATGATGTCAGAGGGCAAGGCGCTGCTGCAAAGCGACGACGCCCCCGAACCCGACTTCACCATCGCTATCGAGGACGGCCCTGCCGCGCCCGATTCCAAGCCCCGATCGGGACGGTTGGATTGGTCGCTCGAACCCTCCGCACCCCACCGCAAGGCGCTCACCATCACCGACGCCGGTGAACAGGTGCTGCTGCGGCAGTCGATCCTGTCGATCTTTGCCCCGGCGGCGCCGTTGCTGATCGGGACTTCGGGCGGGATCGAGAACTTCCGGTTCGGCTGGGCGCGTCTGCGGCTCGGTGACGGAAGGATGTACGCCGAGGTTCCGGTCAACCGGCTGCTGCTCGACCACACCAGCGTTTCGCGCGGCGTGAATATGGAAGCGGCGAAAGCGAGAACGCGCGAGGAACTTGCCAGAGCGCTCGACGATCCGCGTAAGCCGGTGAGCGGTCCCGTGTTCGCGCTCGCCAATCAATGGATGGACTCGTTCCGCGCGAACGACCAGCCGCTCGGCGAAAGCGACCGGCGCCTGCTGGTTCGCGTCTTGGAGGACCCACGGGTGCGATCCCCAGACGGGCTGTGGGCGATCATCAAACAGGTCGATGGCGACTCCGCCGATCTGCGGCGGCTCGCCGCCCGCCGCTACCTCGCGGCCACCGACAAGAAGGAGGCGCGCCACTGGATCAATGCCCTGGCCGGCCTCCCTGTGGGTGCATACACCGATCCTCTGCCCGAAGAGCGCGCGATTCTCGCAGATCCGGCGGTCAGCCGCTTTGCCACCGACCTGATCAAGCGCCAGGGGGACCGCGGCGTCGATGCCGTGCCCGACCTGTTGCGGCTGCTGCGCGAGTACTCCGTCTACGATCCGGGCAAGTATGGCTTCAGCGACCTGACCGCGGCTACCGATGCCGTGCGTAGCGGCTTTCGCCGCATTGGCCCTGCGGCCTCTTTCGCGCGGCCTGAGATCGAGCAGCTCTTGGCTTCGCCGGGTCTGAAGTACCGCTACAAGACGCTCGGCCAGGAAGAATGGGACACGCTGCTGGTCGTCCTCGGGAAGCCTGTCGAAACGCTTACCAAGCCGGAAAACCGAAGTGGAACCGACGCGAGGTACCGCGAGCGCGTCGCTAAACGGGCCGCCAAGCCTTACGAACCACGCCGGGATTGATCGCCGAAACGGGACGAAGAATCTTCGCGGGCAGAGCTAGCCGCTTCGTCCTACCGGTCTTTCCGATATTCCATGGTGTGCGACCGTGCGGCGGGATCAAATCGAGTAACCCGTCGTGTTACTCCTCCGGTTTTGATTGGCCACTCGAGAAACGAGAGATGAAGGCAGAAGCGGGGCCGATAGCGAAACGGCAGCTTCCGGCTTCGCGATCAAGGATATCACAAGTTTAACCGCCGCGGGCGGTGTCGCCACCTGCTCTTGCCTCCGCATATTCCGTTGACGAAGTGTTCAAGCGGGAACGATCTGACAGAAAGCGGCGCCAGCCCCCAAATGACGAGATATCAAAAGCGCCCAGCAAGCCCACGGATTCCACTAGAAAACCTTTGGCGGTGCTGCCGTCATCAAGCTCTATATTGCCAATGCCCAGGGGCGACGGGATGGCGGCCACAAAGTGGCCGAATGCGTCGGCAGGTAGCCGCCAAACCTCTACCTCGATCGCAGTGCCGCCGTTTTCAACACGGACCAGTCCCGGCTTAGGCGTGGTCTGGCCCGCGAGCTCATATAGCTTGTATGAAGATGCCGTCCTCATCGCCCGGCAGAACCGGGCACCAGCCTCCTTGAGATGGCCATTGAGCGGCATTCCCGAGAGGTGAGCGCCGACCACCACCAACTCGATAGTGCCATCTTCGACTGATGCGCCGACAGGCTGCGCGCTCGGCTGCCGCCAGCCAGTCGCGCCGAGGGTGGGACTGCTCGCGGCATGGAGATCGCGCGCGACGGATGCTACAAGGCCGTCCGCTCCGGCGGCCGCAAGCAGCGTCACGCTCATCGGCAGCCCGTCGTCGCGCTTGCCGGTCGGCACGGCGATGCCGCACATGTCCAGAAGATTGACGAAATTGGTGTAGGTGCCGAGCCGGCTGTTGGTCTCGACGGGATCGGTGAGCACGGTAGCAGTGGTATAGTGCGTTGGGGCGGTCGGCACGCAGAACAGGTCGACCGAGGCGATGACCGGGGCGAGCTTCGCCTTGTAGGCCTGCAAGGCGTAGAGGCCGCAAAAGGCGTCTGCCGCCGACAGGTTACTGGCGCCGCCGATGATCTTGCGCGTCACCGGATGCAAGGCGGCTTCGTTGGCTTCCATGAAATCGCGGATCGCCGCATAGCGCTCGGCCACCCAGGCACCCTCATAGAGTAGGTTGGCGGTGGCGTAGAAATCGCCGAAGGGGATTTCGACCAGCCGGCAGCCAAGCCGCGACAGAATGGCAAGCGAAGCTTCGAAACCAGTCTGCATGGCCGTATCGCCGAAGAATTTGAGCTCCGCTTTTACAGGCACGCCGACGGTCAGCACCGGTTGGCGCGCGGCGAGCGGCTGGACGGCGATGTCACGCGAATAAGGATCGGCAGCGTCGCGCGCGGCGGCAACGGAGAACACCCCATACGCATCATCGACGGTCAGCGCGAACACCGAGACGCAATCGAGCGTGCGGCAGGCCGGCACGACGCCGGCGGCCGACAACGCGCCGACCGTCGGCTTCAGCCCGACGATGTTGTTGAGGCCGGCCGGAATGCGGCCGGAGCCGGCGGTGTCGGTGCCAAGCGCGAAGGAGACGATGCCGCGCGCCGTCGCCACCGCCGACCCCGAGGAGGAGCCGCCTGGCACAAGCGCCTCGTCGATGGCATTGCGCGGGATCGGCCAGGGCGTGCGCACGCCGACGAGGCCGGTGGCGAACTGGTCGAGATTGGTCTTGCCGACGACCAACGCACCGGCCGCTTTCAGCCGCGCCACAACGGTGGCGTCTTTCTCGGGCCAATAGGTGTATTCGGCGCAGGCGGCCGTCGTGGGCATGCCGGCGACGTCGATGTTGTCCTTGACGGCGAAGGGAATGCCCCAGAGCGGCTTTGTCGCCGGGTCGAACGGACCGAGTGCCGCGGCCTGGGCTAGGAGATCCGCCTTGGCGGTGAGATGGATGAAGATGCCCGGGTCGTCGGCCGCTTCGATGCGGGTGAAGATCGTCGCGATCACATCGCCAACGGCGAGGCCTCCCCGATAGGCTGCGTGAAGGCTCGCTATGTCGAAATGGATATCGCTCATTTCGTCTTCTCCAGAATGATCACCGGCAGGTCCCACTGGATCAGCACGACGCAACCGTCCTTCGTCCACACCGAATGCTCGGTGCCGACCGGGTTCAGGATGACGCTGCCAACGGGATAGTCGCCGTTCTCGTCGCTCTGGGTGCCTTCCAGCACGACGATGGTTTCCAGCCCGACATGTCGGTGTCGCGGCACGCTGGCGCCGGACCGGTATTTCAGGATCGCGACCGACGGCTCGACCGGCCCGCCCTTCAGCAGCCAGTGCACGCTGATGCCGTCGCGGAAATATTCGAACGCGAGATCGCGCCAGCCGCCGTCGAGCAGGCCGGCAAAGGCAAAATTAGGCATTGGCAATTCCCTCGAGCACCTGGTCGGTCGTTGCCGTCCAGCCGACGATGGCGCCCTGCGCCCGGATCATGGCTAGTGCCGCCGCCTTGAATTCGGGAAAATAGCTTTCCGTCGCGTCTTCGGCGAGCAGGCACTCATAGCCGCGATCGTTGGCCTCGCGCATCGTCGTCTGCACGCAGACCTCGGTGGTGACGCCGGCGAAAACCAGCTGCTGTGCGCCGAGCCGCTTCAGCTCGCCACCGAAGCTGGTCGCGTAGAAGGCGCCCTTGCCGGGCTTTTCGATGACGATCTCGCCCGGCAGCGGCGCAAGCTCGTCGAGGATTGCGGTGCCCGGCTCGCCGACGATCAGCACGCGGCCCATCGGCCCGACATCGCCGATGCGGATCGCCGGATTGCCGCGATTGCGCTTGGCCGGCGGCAGGTCCGACAGGTCGGCGCGGTGGCACTCCATGGTGTGGATCACCGGCAGGCCGGCGGCGCGAAAACCTTCGATCAGTTTCTTCACCGTCGGCACGATCGCGGCCACCCGGCTGACGTCGTTGCCAAGGCTGGCGCCGAAGCCGCCGGGCTCGGCGAAATCGCGCTGCATGTCGATGACGACCAGCGCCATCGTCTGCGGCTTGAAGGAGAAGGCGAACGGCTGCGCATCAATCTCCGCCATCAGTGATGTCCCGCCATATGCTCGCCGATGGTCTGCACGCTCGCTTGCGCGATCGGCGTCTCGTAGACCAGCGCGCCGTCCGACATGACGAAAATGCGGTCGGACAGTTCCAAAAGCTCGTCGATGTCCTCCGACATCAGCAGCACTGCCGCACCCGCATTGCGCGCCTTCATGATGCGGGCGCGGATTTCGGCCACCGCCGAGAAGTCGAGGCCGAAGCACGGGTTGGAGACGATCAGCAGGTCGACCTCGCCGGTCAGTTCGCGCGCCAGCACGGCGCGCTGCACATTGCCGCCCGACAGCGAGGCGATGGGCGAGGATAGCGAGGCGGTCTTGACCTTGAACTGCTCGACCAGCTTGGCGCTGAACGCGCGTATGGCGCTGGCGCTGATCCAGTTCACCGGCCTGCCGTTGCCGTCGATGTCGAAGGTGCGGAAGGAGATGTTCTCGGCCACCGTCATTTTTGGCGCGCAGGCATTCTTCAGCGGCTCTTCCGGGATGAGCCGCACATTGAGCGCGCGCGCCTCGGCCCGCGTCGCCGCATAGGCGGAGCCGCGTACCAGCACCTCGCCACCGTCGCGCGGCCGCTGGCCGGCCAGGACCTCGAGGAATTCCTTCTGGCCATTGCCGGAAATGCCGGCGATGCCGACGATCTCGCCCGAACGCACGCCGAGATTCTCGATGCGGATCGACTTCAGCCCGGTGCGGTCCGGCGCCTTCAGCGATTTGACCTTGAGCACGATCTCGGCATCGGGTTTCGGCGCCGCGCGACTGTCGAGCGCGGCGATCGGCTGGTCGCCGATCATCATCGCCGCCATCGCCTTGTGGTCGAGGTCGGCGACGCGGCCGGTTCCCGTCAGCCTGCCCTTGCGCAGCACGCTGACATCGTCGGCGAAGGCGGTGACCTCATGGAATTTGTGCGAAATCATCAGCACGGTGAGGTCGCCGGCCTTGGTCATGTCGCGCACCAGCCCCAGCACCTCCTGCGCCTCACCGGGCGTCAGCACCGAGGTTGGCTCGTCCAGCACTAGAAAGCTGCGGCCAAGATAGAGCTGCTTGATGATTTCGAGCTTCTGCTTTTCGCCGGCGGCGAGTTCCGCCACCTTAACGTCGAGCGGCAGCTTGAACGGCATGCGCTCCATGAACACGGCAAGGTCGGCTCGTTCCCTACGCCAATCGATAATGCCCGGAACCTTCTCGCGCGAGATGACGAGGTTTTCCGCACCGGTCAGCGACGGCACCAGCGTAAAATGCTGATAGACCATACCGAGCCCGAGCGCCGAGGCGTCGCGCGGACTA
Organism: Mesorhizobium sp. WSM4809; assembly: GCF_055811655.1. Taxonomy (NCBI): domain Bacteria; kingdom Pseudomonadati; phylum Pseudomonadota; class Alphaproteobacteria; order Hyphomicrobiales; family Phyllobacteriaceae; genus Mesorhizobium; species Mesorhizobium sp. WSM4809. The sequence continues at coordinate 62,614 of NZ_JBVVQW010000017.1, read as the reverse complement.
GCGATCGCCACCTCGCGGCCATCGACCAGCAGGTCGCCTGATGTCGGGTGATAAAAACCCATCATGCATTTGACCAGCGTCGACTTGCCGGCGCCGTTCTCGCCGAGCAGCGCGTGGAAGGAGCCCGCCGGCACCTTCACCGACACGGCATCCAGCGCCGTGAAGGCGCCGAAGCGCATGGTCATGCCGATGGTCTCGACGCCGACCGCTTTCCTGTCATTCATCGCGGCCTCCTCATGGCAACTGCGCGACAAGCGCCTTGGAATTCGACACCGTGCCGAAGACGCCGCCCTGCATCTTGATCATCTTGATCGCCGCCAGATGGTTGTCGTAGTCGGTCGCCCCGCAGCAATCCTCCAGCATCATGCATTCATAGCCGCGGTCGTTGGCCTCGCGCATGGTGGTGTGCACGCAGACATCCGTGGTGATGCCGGTCAGCACGATGTTCTCGATGCCGCGCTGATTGAGGATGAGCTCCAGGTCGGTGGCGCAGAACGAGCCCTTGCCGGGCTTATCGATGATCGGCTCGCCCTCGGTCGGGTAAAGGTCGGGGATGATGTCCCAGCCCGGCTCGCCGCGCACCAGGATGCGCCCGCACGGGCCAGGGTCGCCGATGCCGGCATTGATGCGGCGCGAGCGCCAGCGCTTGTTGGCCGGCAGGTCGGCGAGATCGGGCCTGTGCCCCTCGCGCGTGTGGATGATGGTGTAGCCCTTGGCTCGCATCGTCGACAGCACCAACTTGATCGGCTCGATCGGTGCGCGCACCAGCGACAGATCGTAGCCCATATGGTCGACATAGCCGCCCGGCCCGCAGAAATCGGTCTGCATGTCGATGATGATCAGCGCCGTGTTGTCGGGCCGCAGGTCGCCATTGTAGGGCCAAGGATAAGGCTCGGCGTCGATCGTATGCTGAGTGACTTCGGCTCTGGCGTTCATCGGCAAAACTCCAGTCATTTGGTGATCGACAATTCGCCCGGCGCGCCCGCAAGCGTTCGTGTCGGCGACGAGGTGGCGATCATGATGATGAGGGTGAGGATGTAGGGAGCGGCGTAGAACATGTAGTAGCCCTGCGTGACGCCGACCGATTGAAGCGCCGGGCCGAGAGCTCCCGCCCCGCCGAACAAAAGCGCTGCAGCAAAGCAGCCGAGCGGGTTCCAGCGCGCGAAGATGACCAGCGCCACCGCCATCAGGCCCTGGCCCGACGAGATGCGTTCGGTCCAGCTGCCGGGATAGTAGAGCGACAGGTAGGCGCCGCCGATGCCGGCCAGCGCGCCACCGACACCGGTGGCGAGCAGCCGCACCGTATCGGGGTTGAGGCCCATGGCGCGTGCCGCGTCCGAACTGTCGCCGACGACGCGCACGATGAGGCCGGCGCGGGTGTTGCGGAACGCCCACCACAGGATGACCGACAGCACCGCGCCGATCAGGAACAGCACGTTGACGTCGAGTGCGGCTTGCACCTGCGGAATGTCGGACCAGCCGCCGAAGGGAATGGCCGGCAGATTGGGCGCCTTCGGCTTGATAAACGGCTTGCCGAAGAAGAAGGCGAGACCCGAGCCGAACAGCATCAGCGCGATGCCGACGGCGATGTCGTTGACTTTCGGGAATCTGCAGATCCAGCCATGGAACAGGCCGAAGCACAGGCCGGCGAAGGCGGCGGCGATGAGGCCGAGCCATGGCGAGCCCGTCATCACCGCCACCGCATAGGCGGTCATCGCACCGAAGACCAGCGTGCCTTCGAGCCCCAAATTGATGCGACCCGAACGCTCGGTGATCGCCTCGCCCAGCGAGACGAAGATGAAGGGCGTCGACACGCGGATGGCGCCGCCGAGCACGGCCAGCGGCACGCCCCAGAGGCCGATCTCGGTCGCGTCCATCAGGCGGCTCCCTTCACGAGATCGGGTCTTTTCCAAAGATCGGGATTGAAGGCCTTGAAGCGGCCGTAGAGGGTTTCGCTGAACAGGATGACGATGAAGATCATGCCTTGCAGCACCAGCACCGTGGCGTCGGGCAGGTCCATGCGGCGCTGTATCAGCCCGCCCGAGGCGTCGATGCCGCCAAGCAGGATGGCGAACGGAATGATGGCCAGCGGATTGTGGCGGGCCAGGAAGGCGACAAGGATGCCGGTGTAACCATAGCCGGCGGAAAGCGAGGCGTTGGCGCTCCCCTGCACGGCGGCGACCTCCAGCATGCCGGCAAGCCCGGCAAAGCCGCCAGCGAGCGCGGTGAAGCCGACGATCAGCGGCCCGACGGCCAGCCCCTGTACCTGTGCTGCCCGCACATTGCCGCCGGCGATGCGCGCGGCAAAACCCCAGCGGGTCTTTTCGATGAGCAACCAGGAGAGGATGCAAGCGACGACACCGACAACCAGCCCCCAATGCACGTCCATGCCCGGAATGTTGCCGATGCGGTAGATGTCCGCCAGCGGCTGCGTTGACGGCTTGTTGAGCGAGGCCGGGTCGCGCAACGGCCCTTCCACCAGCTGGTTCATCAGCGCGATGGCGATGTAGGCCATCAGCAGGCTGGAAATGGTTTCGTTGACGGCCCGGTAATGGCGCAGCGCGCCGACGGCACCGATCCAGATGCCGCCGGCGGCCATGCCCGCCACGCCCATGGCAAGAATGACGATTGACGATGGCCCGCCGCTGAGCGCAGTGCCGGCTGCCGCAGCGGCGACGCCGCCGAGCACGATTGCACCCTCGCCGCCGATGACGACGAGGCCGAGCCGGGCCGGCAGGGCCACGCAGAGCGCGGCCAGCAGCAGGGGAGCGGCGCGCGACAGCGAGTTCTGGACCGAGAACCAGGAGCCGAAGCCGCCGCGCCACATGGTCTGGTAGAGCAGGATCGGCGACTTGCCGACGAGCACAATGAACAGGCTGAACAGCGCCATGCCGACGATCAGCGCCGCGAGCGGAATGACCAAAGCCTCCGCCCGCCGCGCAATCCATTCCACCGCCGCCGAATAGGCCTTGGCGCTGAAGAGTGCCGGCATGCCGGCCCCTGTCATCGTGTCCGTCATCGCCCCACCCCCTCAGATCAGGCGGTCGAACCGACGACGCCCTCGACCAGATAATCCATGCTTTCGAGCTCGATCGCGGTCTCCGGGAATGCTTGGCTCGCGGTGGCGACGACAGCCCCCTTGTTGCTCTTCAGCGGTCCCTTGATGACGGCGAAGCCGCCGTTCATCATTTCGGCCAGCGTGGCGTCGAACTGCTTGCGCGTCGGCTCGCCGACGGCGGGACCGAGCGGGCTCATCTTGACGAAGCCGTCGGCCAGGCCACCGCGCGTGAAGTTGGGCAGTGGCGTGCCGGCGACGAGGTCGTCGACGAACATCTTGTAGACCTTGGCCCAGTTCCACTCGGCCCCGGTGAGGTATTTTTCCGGCGCCAGCGGGCTCTGGTTGGCGTGATAGCCGCACACGAAGGCCCCACGGCCGGCGGTCGTCTCGACCACCACTTTCGGGCTATCGACATGGCAGCTAATAACGTCGGCGCCCTGGTCGACCAGTGCGTTGGTGGCTTCCGCTTCCTTGACCGCCAGCGACCATTCGCCGGTGAAAATGACCTGGCAAGTGATGGTCGGATCAACCGAGCGCGCGCCGAGCAGGAAGGAATTGATGTTGAGCAGCACCTGCGGGATCGGCTTGGCGGCGACGAAGCCGAGCTTCTTCGTCTTGGAAGTGTGGCCGGCGACAACGCCGTTGAGATACTGGCCCATACCGATATAGCCGAAATAGGAGCCGGCATTCATCGGGTGCTTGGCCTTGTCCCACATGCCACCGCAATGGCGGAACTGCACGTCGGGGAATTTCGTGCACATGGCCAGCATGTGGGGGTCGAAATAGCCGAACGAGGTCGGGAAGATCAGCGAGGCGCCGTCGAGATTGATCATCGATTCCATCGTCTTCTGGACGTCGACCGTCTCCGGCACGTTCTCCTCCTCGACGATGGAGATGCCCTCGATACCCTTCAACGCCGCCGCCCCTTCGGCATGCGCCTGGTTGTAGCCGTAGTCGTCCTTCGGCCCGACATAGATGAAGCCGACGGTGGCGGCAGCGGCAAAGGCCCTGCTGATGGGGAAGGCAGCGGACGCAAGCCCGAGTGCGGCTCCAGCGGCGGAGGTCTTGAGTAGCTCGCGGCGGTTAAGCGTGAATCTCGCGGTCATTGTGAATGCTCCCCTGTAGGACCCTTTCCGGGCCGGTTAACATGCCGTCAACAAAGTGCATGCAATCGCCATGCCAGTTTCTTTGGCGAAATTAATGAATGGAATCAGTCGTACATTTAAAAGAGCCTGCTTATGTAGCGGGCAATTGCATGCACTTCTTGCCTTGAAAACAGCCAATTTGACAGGCAGATTAAAATAGAGGCATACAGGGGTATGTTGAGTCGATGGGCCGCTGCGTCGACCCTCCACAAGAAGACGGGCGGAGGAGATTTGTCGGGGAAGCGCAACTTGATCAGGTCGGGCAAGACCGTGGATCAGATGGTGAGGGCGATCGGGGACCGGATCGTCACCGGCTACCTACGCCCCGGCGAAAAGCTCGACGAGACCTCCCTCGCCGCCCGCTTCGACGTATCACGCACCCCGGTCAGGGAGGCGCTCGGCCACCTCAGCGCCATGGGGCTGGTCGAAAGGCGGCCCAACCGGGGTGCTATCGTGGCTGTCGTGACGCAAGAGCATCTCGCCTCGATGTTCGAGAGCATGGCCGAACTGGAGGCGATCTGCGCGCGCTTCTCGGCCGAGCGCATGACCAGTGCCGAGCGCCGCTCGCTCGAAATCGAGCATCAGGCTTCGGCGCGGATGGTGCAACTGGGCGCCGAGGAGGACTACGAGTATTTCAATACCGAGTTCCACACCCGGCTCTATCGTGGTGCCCACAACCCGCATATCCACGATCTCACCGTGATGACCCGCAGCCGGTTGGCACCCTTCCGGCGCGCTCAGTTCATGCTGCCCGGACGGTTGGCCAAATCCTGGCAGGAACACGAGTTAATCGTCACCGCAATCATGCGCGGAGACGGCGCTGCTGCGGGCAAGGCCGCCAGGGATCATGTCTCTATCGTCAGCGAGGCGAGCGCGGTGTTCGCGGCTGATGGCGGCAAGCCAGTTCGGCGGGACGTGGCCTGAAAATTCCGAACATCCCGAATCTCGGGACGATGTCTGCTTCCAGGCGGCGCACAGTATCGCGCAACGGCTGATATGAGGCGCTACGCTGCTCGGCAGCAAGGCTTTGAAGCAGCATGGTCAACCAGACCGATATACGTGCCCCAGTTGGTATTCTACGTCGAGGCGTGAGCGATGAGGGACTAGATGTTTGATCCCAGATTTTGATGGGCATCCTTGTCCTCCGAATCAAGGGATGCGCTATGGGCCAGGTTCTTCATGGGAGCGCCACGACGACAGAGGCGGTCCGTCGAGCGATACAGCATAGTCAAGAGAGCCTGAGGGCGCTGGCGAAGCGCTACGGGGTCAACCAAAAGACTGTTGCCAAATGGCGGGAACGGACCTCGGTGGCAGATTTGCCGACCGGTCCGAGAGAGCCTAGATCGACAGTGCTCTTGCCCGAAGAGGAGGCCGTCATAGTCGCCTTCCGGCGCTACACTCTGTTGCCACTCGATGACTGCCTCTATGCCTTACAACCGACGATCCCACACCTGACGCGCTCATCACTGCATCGCTGCCTGCAGCGCCACGGCATCAGCCGCCTGCCGGACGTAGAAGGCGACAAGCCGGCGAAGAAGAAGTTCAAGAGCTATCCGATCGGCTACTTCCACATCGACGTCGCCGAGGTGCGCACAGAACAGGGCAAGCTGCACATGTTCGTCGCTATCGACCGCACCTCGAAATTCGCCTTCGTCGAACTGCATGAGAAGGCCACCACCGCCATATCGAGAGACTTCCTACTGCGCCTGATCGCGGCCGTGCCCTACAAGGTCCACACTGTCCTCACCGACAACGGTATCCAGTTCACGACGCCCGGCGCCGGCGGTTCGGCCGTGCCATTGATCAAGGAGGCCATCGCAAACGGCGAACGCTTCTGGGCCCATGCCTTCGAATACGCTTGCGCCACGAACGACATCGAGCACCGAACGACCAAGGCAAGGCATCCGTGGACCAACGGCCAGGTCGAGAGGATGAACCGGACTATCAAGGATGCAACCGTCAGGCGTTTCTATTACGAGAGCCACGACCAACTCCGCCAGCACCTTGCCGACTTGATCTCGGCCTACAACTTCGGTCGCAGGCTCAAGACCCTCAAAGGCCTTACGCCCTACGAGTTCATCTGCAAGGCGTGGGCGTCACAACCGGAACGCTTCAAACTCGATCCGCTCCAGCAAATGCCGGGACTAAACAGCTAGAGCACTCCCGCCCTCTAAAGCGATTTTACATCATCCGGAAACTGGGCGCAGATCGAACCACCGAGGCAGAAACGGAGAACGCCAGCTCTGCGGAGTAAGGTACGGACTGCAACAACATTGCGCGACGGCGAAATTCGCCGCCGAAACTACGCTATTGCCGCCGTTTGTACCCTCACTCCCACTCAATCATCAACAGGAATGCTAAATACATGATTCTTCGTGTAAATTTCGTCAACTTCTTCTCAATATACCGTCAAAAATACCGTCTGATTCCTACGCTGTTGAAAAGGCTACAACAATGTAGCCGCTCGTGCGGCATGCACACTTTTGACTGCATCATCTATCGCGAATGTTTCGAGTAGCCCAGCCGGCTCAGTCGCAAGATGTTATGAATCGGACGCGACGGCCATAATCCGCACGACGGCTCCGAACTCAGCGGGTACGCTCCGTCGGTGCGGCTTCATTGCAGAGCCCGGGTTTCGCGAACAACGGTTGCGCGTCGTGACGCGCCCCTTACAAAGGCTGATGGTGGGACACTCAGCAGAAACCAACACCATCGTGGCCGGAGAGACATTTCTTGTAGAAGATCACGGTATATCCGTGCAACGTCCCTTCCCCGCGGCTAATATAGCCAGCCGTCTCATAGAGTTTTTGAGCCCCTACTTGGATTGTGGTCGCCTCGAGCACTATGTATTTGAATCCGAGAGCAACGGCTCGCGATTCCAATTTGCTAAGAATTCTCCTTCCAAGCCCTCGTCGTTGAAAGGCGGGATCGACCCGCAACCGTTTGAGCTCTGCGATTTCTTCGTCGACAGGCTGCAATCCGCCCATAGCTGCGAGCTGGATACCAATATGCCCAACCACGAAGTCTCCGCCAGACTCGATATATACTTCTCCGACATTACGCAAATCATCCTCCCACACCCCTTCCGGACCATACACACCAACAGCCTCGGATGCACTCCTATGCAGGTGCCATACATTATCGACATCCCCACGTTCAAACCTACGAAAGACCACGTCGTCTTGAGACATCGACCATCACCTATTGAACGCCGGCGGGGCTGGAGCCGCGCCAGTTTTCACGCAGACAATTGCGCCAGTTAGCTTTGATCCGCCGCCGTTAGCAGCCGTTGTGAAAGCACAGCGGCCATGCTTTCCGACGCCTCAACTCCAGCGATGGGGCGACCTGGTTCAATCGTATGTTTAAAAGCCGTCTTCCGATGCATCCGGGTGAACCGATCCAGCGCATCGACACAGGATGCGTACAGCTCTCGGATTTCAGTGCCTTTCCGCTCCACGACGGGCGAGACGGTTGCAATTTTAGGAAAGGCTGCTTTGCCTTCAAGCCAGCCTGGCCGGACCCCCGCGCGCCTCTTATCTGATGACAACCAGCCAAAGACCGCACCAATGCATCCTCTGGGATAGTATTCGGACAGCCGATAAACATCCCGATAGAATTGCGGTTTTTGGCGGAAGATTTCTTCACCGACGAGTAGTACAGAGACCGCGACAACGCTGGCCGAGAACCGGCCACTTGGAGCCAGCCTATTCTTGTAAGGGTTTTTTCCGTAGAACTCGCGAAATTCGCCAAATAGACCAGACGACATATAATCATGAAAGCGCGTCAGAATGTAATTCGCCGACTCCAGGCGCTCTAGGCACAGCGTAAGACACTGGCGCGCATCCGCCCCGACCTCGTCACGCAACGCAAGCAGGGTGTCGATTGCAAACTGCAAGTCTCTCTCAATGAGTTGGTGACCCAGGCAAAAATCTCGCTCCTCGACGCCAGCTGAGTCGAGACAATATACGCGCGGATCGCTCTCTACTGGATTGGTAAGGATCATATCTTCATAGGAAAGAACATCTATGCTAGGCTGCCGCTGGCAACTTAAGTCTGCAATACGCCTCAGACGCTCCCCTACCGCTAACTCGGCATCGTCATGGTTAAGTCCCGCAAATGCAGACATCTGGTAAGCAATATTGACGAGATATTGGATGTCTGTCTTGGCGACTCCAAACTCCGACTGGGTCAGTTTCAGCAGGTGCGCCTCGTAGTCCTCTCCCGCTAGCATCCTGCTAATGCTACGCCCAAGCGCCTTGACCGCTTCAGCTCGCTGTTCACTATTTTTGATCTCCGCGATACGGTGCGGGAGTTGGTCGGCGACAAAATCGCTAACAATGCCAAGCGGGCGTATTCGCAGGCGGCGATTGATGTTGTCAGCTCGGTGAGAGAAAATCCCCCGCACGGCCCGCTGATCTGGCAAGGCCGCGGAATAACTCGGCACGTTCATTTCTTAAGGGCTCCTTTGGGTCTTTCCTGGGAACTCAAGGCGCGATGGAATTGCGCTCGGCAACATCGCTGTCAGCTTGGTGTGCGTGGCGGAGTTCGACGAGCGGCCCCGCTCGGTGGTTTCCAGACGCGGACAAAGGTGAATGGACTTAACGGTGCAGGTCTGTGGCATCGATTGATCGAATCGAGGTCATTTGAACTCCGGCGTAAGGACTGCGAGACCCCGTGGTCGTGCGGGTCCTTTGCGGCGACCATGCAACCGGCATGCCAACAGAGGTTTTTGCGGGGCTGCTCTTGGAAGACGGGAAAACATGGCACGACTGCCCCGCCGACAGAATACTCGCGGCCTCAGCGTTGGTTTTCGAACAACCCCGTCTATAACCGCACACGGCTGAACTGTAAGACAGTTTTCGAGCACGTGAAAATAGATGCCTCGTGCGCCCTGCAGATCACCCCTGAGTAATAACTAGAAGCGGCGGGGCAGGCCGAGACCTCTCACGACAAAGGCACTCTGTTAGCCTAGGCGCCTGCCGAACGCGTGGGCGACGTTGGCATCAACCGGCGGGCTGATGCGCCGAGGGCAACAAGCGCGCCTGCCGCAACGCTGCCAGATCAGCCGAGCCGGTGCAGAAGCAAGCGACGGCCAACTGGCGGATGACGATCTCGAAATGCGCGACAACCGCCTCGGTGGACACCGTCGCCGCCCGCAGTACGCCGGCCGCCTGCCCGGCGATGTCCGCGCCCAAGCGGATGGCCTTGGCCACATCGACGCCGTCGCGGATCCCGCCCGACGCGATCAGCTTCACCGCTGGCAGCGCCCGACGTACCACCTGCACGCTGGCCGGGGTCGGAATCCCCCAATTGGCGAACGCCATCGCCACTGCACGATCGGCGGCATCGCGGGCGCGCTCGCCCTCCACCGCGGCCCAACTGGTGCCGCCGACGCCGGCGACATCGATCACCGCCACGCCCGCCTCGACGAGCGCAGAAGCCACCGACGCGGACAGGCCGGACCCCACTTCCTTGGCCACGACGGGCACGCCCACGCTGCGCGCGACGCGAGCGATCTGCGCCAAGACTCCGCGCCAGTCGCGGTCGCCCTCCGGCTGTACCGCTTCCTGCAGCGGATTGAGATGGACTATAAGTCCATCGGCCTCCAGCGCATCCACCGCCCGGCGCGCCAGGTCCAGCCCGTCGGCCTCGCGCAGTTGCGCGGCGCCGATATTGGCCAGCAAGGGGATGTCTGGGGCCAGGCGGCGCAACTTGCGCGTCAGCCCCTGAGAGTTGCGGGATTGCAGGCTCACGCGCTGCGAACCGACGCACATGGCGATCCCCAAGGCTTGCGCTGCCTCGCTCAGATGCCGGTTGATCGTCTCGGCGCGCGGCATGCCGCCGGTCATAGAGCTGATCAGCAGCGGCGCGCGCATGGTCTTGCCCAGGAGCGAGGCACGCAGGTCGATCTGCGTCAGGTCCAACTCGGGCAATGCGCAGTGTGCGAAACGGATGTCCTCCCACCCGGCGGCGACCGTGGCCGGCGCCATTCGCGGATCCAGTAGGATGTCAAGATGATCGTCCTTGCGCTGGCTCAGGGCGGTGTCGTTCATGCTCGCTCCATCAGTCGCACCGGGCGACGGCGTTGCGGCGGATCGGACCGATGGCAGCGAGCGCACGCCGCCGCCTCCCGCGCGTTCAGGACGGCCCATGCTGGCCTGCGTCGCTGCTATAGCGGTTAGGCGAGGTCTGGTAGTACTGCGCGCGGATAGCCGCCATGGCCTCGATCAACGGTTCCCACGGCACGGGTAAGCGTGCTTCCGCCATCACCCGGTGCAGCATGCGCGTATGGCCGGCCAGCTCGTCGTTGAGGAACTCCAACACGGGCATGGCCGGATAGCGCTGCAGTAGCAGGATCGCCGCGTTGTCGGCGTCGCCAGCCGACCTGTCCTTGTCGCGTCCATGCAAATCGTTCTGCAGGCGCCCTATCGCGGAGATGAGCCGCAGGACCTGGCGAAACGCCGGGCGAGAGCGCATGGTCGCCATGTCCAGCCCCCACAACAGCGACAGGCAACACAACACGTTGCTGTAGGCGATCGAATCGATGCCGTTTTGCAGGTACTCGGCGTAGGACCAGCGTTCCGCCCCTGCCGCCTGCGCGTCTCCCCCGCGCAGCGCCGCGCAGTAGCACCGAGTATCGTCGAGAAGCTGAGTATAGTCGCGACGGTCATAGGCGAGCGCGGCCAGCGAAGCGCGCAGCACAGCACAGCCCTCGAATCCGGGGAGTGCGCACGGCACGCCCTGCCCCAGCGCCTGCTCTACCGCGGCGAGTTGCTCCGGCGCGATCAGGCCAAGGTCGTTGCAATCGTCGAGCCAAAACAGCAGCGCCAGTTCGCGATAGAACGCCACGATCAGCGTTTCGTCCTGCGGATCGCGGCCGGTGCGGGCGCTGGTGTCGCGCAGGCTCGGGTGGATTCGCTGCAGGATGTACTGGCCGCCCCTGACCGCTTCCAGGGCATGCTCGTCGGCGAATCCGATCAGGGAACGCCCCCACTCCAGCACCTGGGGCAGCGCGCGTTCGGGCTGGATCATGGCGCCACTCCTCGTCCCTCGGCTAGAACGCGCCGCTCCCAACGAAGCGCCAGCCATAACCCGGCGAGTTCGGCCACGCGCACGACCCGGGTGGGGCAATACAGTTCCTTGCCGATCCACAGCGGCGTCTGCGGCAACACATGCGCCGCATAGCGGGCGAGCATCCACTCCAGCGCTCGCGCCACCGCCTGCGCGATGCGCCGACGCCCTGTCGGCCCTTCGCTCCCGTCCATCACGTGCAACGCGAACAGCGCATAGGCAGTTTCCTCAAACGTGGACGCGTGACCGGCGCCCCAGCCGCCGTCGTGGCGCTGCGCCTGCAGCAGCGCCGCCAGCGCGCGCTCGTCGCGCCACCGGGGCCTGCCTTGCGCCAGCGCAGCGACCGCATGCGCGGTGGGATACAGCCACGAAACGTGCCATTTTTCGTTGTCCCATAGACCGTGCGGATTGCGATTGGCCTCGACGTAGGCGGTGGTGCCGGCGGCGGGCTTTCCCAACATGCGCAACGCATGCAGGGCGTGGATGTTGGTCGACACCGATGCGTTGCGCTCGCCGGGGAAGGTGACGAATAGCTCGCCGATTTCGAAATGGCGCAATGCGTCGACCGACACGTCCCGGCCTCCAAGGCGCAGGACGCACAACGCAACGGCGGTGTCGTCCGCATCGGCCGCGAAGTGCAAGGCCGGACCCAGACCGCGCACGCCCAGGCGGGCGTCGAGCTGCAGGACGATCACGCGCACCGCCTCGGCGAGCGCGGGATGCGCGAACAGCCCGGCCAGATGCAGGGAGTACAGCGACCAGCATGGCTCGAATACATTGATCGGCCAGACGTTGGGAACGACACCTTCTATGCCGCTGCACGTCGCCCGCGATGCAGCCTGCAGATACGCGTCGGCGCGCCCGACCTGCGGCGTGCTCCCCTGTGTCGCGGCGTGCGCACGCCACGCGGCGGTGGCCGCCGGACTGATGCCGATGCTGCCGTCGTCATCCGGGCATGCGGCGGTCGACGAGGTGCCCCAGGCCTCCCAGGAGTGCAGCAACGGATGGCCGCTCGGCAACGTCGCCACCGCACCTAGCTTGACCAGGCGCGCTTGCCGCAACGGCAACAGCGCCGGGTGGCGCGGAAACGCCACGCCGCCCAGCAAGGATGCGGCCTCGCTGCACAACTGCGGAAGAATCAGCTCCGCGCCGATCGGCGCGTCTTCCGGCACCGCATGCGCATAAGGATCGGGCTGGCGCTCGAGGAACCGAGTTGCAGTCTGGACTGCATCGGCAGCCCCGGGAAGAGGATCGGCACGCTGCAATGCCAGCAACGCCGCCCAGGTGGGCGCATGGCGGAACAGCGGGAAGTCCGTGCTTCCCCATCCGCCATCGGCTTGTTGCTGCGCGATGAGCCACGCGTAGGCATCCTGCCGACCGGTGACGTTGCCGTGGAACTGCAGAACTCGCGCCGTGTCGTAGACAGACGGACCGACGCTGCCGCCGTCGCTCATCTCGCTCAGCAGATGGCGCAGTTCGGAAAGGATCTGTTCGGACAGCGCGTTCACGCGGGATGTTCTTTCTGCAGGCGGTTGACGAGAATCAGGTTCGGGCAGACGCCGCGCACCTCGTCGCAGCCGTCGCCCGGCGCATGTGCAGCCCCGGACGGCAGCCCTGCTCCGGCGCGGGGACGCGCGCCAATGCCGGCGCCGGTCCGCCGAATAGGCTTGCGCGCAGCGCGCCGTGCGCCGCGGCCGCGCTGGGCAACCGTTGACCATTGCCGCGGACTCGGACACGGCGCAGCATGCACCGCTGCCGCCGGCCGATCGCTGCGGCACAGGGGCGACTCCATGCGGACGGGCGAGCTCATGCGCAGGGCGTGTGCTGGAAGAGATACGCTTTGGCCCGCTGCAGCATCTGCCCCAACCGTTCCGCACGCGGTCCCAATGGGGCGATGGCCTCCCCGGCGTCGCGCAATAGATCCAGCGCGAACTGGCGCGCTGCCTGCAGGCCCATGATCGAGGCGCAGGTCGGCTTCTGGGCTGCCGCGTCCTTGCCGGGGGTCTTGCCCAGCGTCGCGGTATCCGCTGTCGCGTCGAGAACGTCGTCGACCACCTGCAACGCCAGGCCGAAACAGGCGCTGTAGCGATCGAGCGCACAGTACAGCGCAGCGTGCGGGGCATCCTCCGCGATGGCGCATAGCGCGCCCATGCGTACGGACGCGCGCACTAGCGCTCCGCTCTTCATCCGGTGCATCGCCACTATCCTGTCCAGCTCGACGTCCTTTCCGACCAGCGACAGATCCATGGCTTGACCGCCTGCGGCACCCTCGGCGGACACCGCCTGCGCCAGTTCGCGCACGAGCGCTATACGGTTGTTGCCCGGCGCATCCAACCTCGCCAGGGCCAGAAAGGAGTGCGCCTGCAGCGCATCGCCAACCAGGATCGCAGTGGCTTCGCCGAACTTAACGTGCACGGTCGGAAGGCCGCGGCGAAGCACGTCGTCATCCATCGAGGGCAGGTCGTCGTGGACCAGGCTACAGGCGTGCATCATCTCGATGGCTGCGCCGACGTCGTCGAGCATGTGCGCCGGCGTCTCGGCCAGTGCGCCGGCAGCCAGACAGAGCAAGGCGCGGGTGCGCTTCCCGCCGTGCAAGGTGGCATAGCGCATGGCCGCCATCAACTCGGTCTCACCGTCATTTTCGGCGCAAAGGAGACGCGCCAGCGCCTGTTCGACCCGCTTTGCGCCGTCCTGCATCCAGATCTCCGGCAGCAGCCTGCCGGACGCGCCGCGCGCCTGAGCGCCCAATTCCCCGGGCGCGGAAACGCCAGTTCGGTCGTTGTGTAGCGTGGAACCGGTCTGCATGTTGTTCATAGTCCTTGTACCTGACACGGCCACTGCGAGCTCCGAACCGCCGCGGTATTGCCGGTGTCGCACTGAGTGCAGCGCGCCTTTCCGGCGCCGCTGCCCGCCAGACGGGGCATGCGATGCCAGCTCATGAGAATCCGATGCGGACTGCCATGGACGGATGTGCGGTCGGGTAATAGCGTCGGCCTTTTTCGACACCGCTCAGCAACCGCGGCCTCACCCCGGCCCCGTGCATGGTCAGCGCCAAGGCGATGCAGAACTGCACCATTTCCAGCCATACCAAGTGGTAGCCGATGCAGACGTGTGGGCCGGTACCGAACTGCAGCATGTCCACCGGCCGGATCGGCCCTGTGCGTTGAAGCCACCGCGCCAGCTGGAACTGATCAGGCGACTCGTGCAGCAGCGCCGAGGTCGAGAAATGCAGCAGCGGGATGCACAGATGGGTGCCCGCCGGAATGCGTCGTTGGCCGAGTTGCAATTCCTGCAGCGCGCGACGCGGCAGGAGCGTGGTCGCCGGATGCATGCGCAGCGTCTCGCGGAACAGCGCCTCGGCGACCGGACACTGCGCCAGGTCCGCGTGCCGGGTCGGTACCGCGCCCACGCGTAGCGCCTCCTCGACCAGGGCGTCCCACAGCACAGGCTGCCGAGCCAACTCGATCACCATCCAGGCCATCGTCGAGGCGGTGGTGTCGTGACCGGCAAGCAGCAGCAAGCGGATGTTGGCAACCAGTACGTCATCGGAGAGCACATCGTCACTGCGATCGAAGGCGCTCACCATGTCGTTGATCAACCCGGTGCGCGCGGCATGCGCGCGCGCGTCGCGGACGAACTGGCGCAACTGCGCATCGATCCAGTCGCGGGCGGCGCGGCCGCGCCGCAAGGGCAGTCCGGGAAGGTCGATCGGGGGCGCGACGATCAACTGCAGCAGTTGCCGGTACTTTCGATGCCATCCCGGCAGATCCTGCGCGGGGATTCCCATGAGGCTGAAGATGAGCTTGAGCATCAGGTCGCCGGTTTCGCGCAGGATGGTTACGTCGCCGCGGTCGCGCCACGCCTGCACCCGCGCTCGGATGACGGGCGCGAACAGGTTGCCGATGCCGGCCTGGGTCAGCCCCTTGGGCAGGAACGCCGCCTTGACCGCATCGCGCGCCTGGCGGTGCGGGCCGCCGTCCTGGGCTACCAACGTTCCGCCAAGCAATTCGGGCGCGATCTCTTCGATCAGCGCCGAGGACACGTCCTTGTGCCGGAGCAGTGCGAACGCATCCGGATCCACGCAGGTCATCAGGTGTCCGGCAGGGCCGAAATCCAGCCAGAAGTGGCTGCCCAGCGTCCGTTCCCCGCGCCGCAGCAGGCGCGGCAGGTCGCAGACGATGGCGGGAAGATGCCCGACCAAGGGGAAAGCGCCGGGCATGATTGGAATGTCGTGCCGCAGCCGGTGCCGACGGTCCAGTGGGTTGAGCAGCATGTCCATCAGCAGCGCGGCGCCGCGGCCGCTTCGGGGATGCCGCCGGCAGGCCGCGCTGCGGGGCTGTTGCCACCGTCGGCGAACGTCGGCACATGCGCCAGCATGCCGCCGTCGACGCACAAGACCTGGCCGGTAATGAACGCAGCATCTTCGGAGAGCAGGAACGCCACCAGCGCGGCCACGTCCTCGGGGCGGCCGACGCGCGGCAGGAGCTGGTGCCGGCGCAGATGCCGTTGCATGCACTCGTCCAACTTGGCGAGGAGACGCTCGGACATGATGAGACCCGGCGCAACAGCGTTGCAGCGAATCTGCGCATGACCGTACTGGGTGGCGAGCGAGGCCGACAACATGTTCATCGCCGCCTTCGACGCGGCGTAGGACGTCTGCGCGGTGTCACCGCTGAGCCCCTGGCACGACGACATGTTGACGATCGCGCCACCGCCGCGGGCGATCATCCGTGGGATGGCCTGTCGGCAGCAGAGCAGCGTGCCGCGCAGATTGGTCGCCATAGTCTCATCCCAGACCGCCAGGTCCAGGTCGAGGATCGCGCAGTCGCGTGGGGTCAGATGCATAGCGCTGGCGTTGTTCACCAGCAGGTCGACCCCACCGAAGTGCCGCTCGGCCGTCTCGAATAGCGCTGCCACCGCCTCCGCATCGGCGATGTCCGCGGCCAGGGCCAGCGCGTGGCTCGCTTCGGCCGCGATCTGCGCGGCGCAGGCGATGGCCGCCGGGCCATCAATGTCCGCCGCCACCACTCTGCCGCCCTCTCGTGCGATGGCGAGGGCGCATGCCTTGCCGATGCCGGCGCCGGCGCCGGTCACCACGGCCACCTTGCCTTCAAACCGTCCCACCGTGTCCTCCTGAGTTGCCTTGGTTTTCGCGGCGTGCCGCTCAGCCTCCGCCGGAGAAGGCGCAGGGTCGGCGCCGGCGCGCTCGTCATCGCTGGCGTCGCTTTCGATGACCCGAATGGCGGCGACCGGGCACTGGCTGGCCGCGAGCCGCACGGCGGCGTGCAGCGCCTGCGGGACCGTCGCCACGCATGATTCGGCCACTCCGTCCGGTTCGCGCTGACGAAAGGTGCCCGGCAGCGTCAGCGCGCACTGCCCGGTGGTTCCGCACAGATCCTGGTCGACCACGACGCGCATCTCAGCCCCCCTGCGCATGCAGCCGCACCGGCAGCGCGCGGAACGTCCTAAGGAACGCGGAGGGCTCCCTGGTTGGCTGCTCGGCCAATGCCATCGTGGGAAAGCGCGCCTGGATCCGCGGCAGGCTCTCGGCCAACTGCACCCGGGCCAATTGCGCACCGAGGCAGAAGTGGATGCCGTGGCCAAAGCTCAGCATGATCTTCCCGTCGGTCGACATGCCAGGACTGGTGCCGTAGAACCGCGCGGGATCGAAGCGGTCGGGATCGGCGAAGGCGTCCGGGTCGCGATTGCCGGCCGCGATCAGCACGCGCACGTCCGCATTCTTCGGGATTACCACGCCGCCCAGTTCGATGTCGCGTTGGGCGATACGCGGAATGGAGCTGAACATGGCGGGCGCGTCGCAGCGCAGGACCTCTTCGACGAATGCCTTCACTCCCACGGCGTCCCCCTGAAGCCAGTGCCGCTGTTCGGGAAACGCCAGCATCGCCAAGACCCCATGGTCGATGCTCGCAGCAGTGGTGGCGAAGCCGCCCAGCAGCATGCCCCACAGCATGCTGATCAACTCCGCATCCGACAGCGTGTCGGCATCGTCGTCGTGCGCGCCGACTAGCATCGACACGATGTCGTGGCTGGGATCGGTGCGTTTGCGCTGTATGAGGTCGCCGAAGTAGGCCTGCACCCTGGCGCTGGCCGCGTCCGCCGCGGCGAGCTGGGGATCGCTGGCGTGCGGGCTCAGGCCTTCTAGAATGGCGCCGATGCCAGTGGCGAGCCCGAACATGTCGTCCTTGGGCATGCCGAACAGTTCGGCGAAGACCAGCATGGGCAAGGCCAGCGCGAATTCCCGATGCAGGTCCACCGCCTCCCCCCGCTCAAGCGCGGGCGCCATGCAGTCCAGGCGCCCTGCGACGATGCGCGCGATGCTCGGCCGCAGGTTGTCGATCTCGCGCATAGTGAAATCGCGCGAGATCAGCCGGCGCAGACGCGTATGCGTCGGTGGTTCCTTCATCGCTAGCGTGGACGCCAGCAGACTGAGCGACAGGCTGGTCGCCGCACGCGGGAAATAGCGCGCCAGTTCGCCCGGCGCTGGTCCCCGAAACGCATCGCCCGTGGCCTTGAGCACCCAGTAAATATCGACGTGGCGGCTCAACAGAAAGAGGCCCGACGCCGCGCGATGCACCGGATCGTGCTCGCGCAACCACCGCATGAACGGATAGGGGTCGTGGATACACGCTGGCGACGCCAGTTCGGCGAAGGCATCCCCGCATGCTGCCGTGGTTTCTTGCACGTCCATCTTGATTACCTGTTGGCTAGCTGATCTGACCGGCGCGTTCTAGGCGCGCCGGCAAATTGCAGAGAAGATCGCGATTCCGGGCGGCGTCCGCACATCACCAGAGCACCGGGAACTCCTCGAACCCGCCAGTGATGATCTCCTCGCGCAACTTCAGCGCTTCGGGCGCCACGGCCAGGCGCAGCGCGGGAAAGCGGTGAAAGATCGAACCGACCACCACCTTGAGTTCCAGCCTGGCCAGCGCCATGCCAATGCAGTAGTGCGACCCGTGGGAGAACGCCAGGTGGGGGTTTTCGTCGCGTCCGATATCGAAGATTTCCGGGTTATCGAAATGGCGCGGATCGAACGACGTCGCCGGCAGGCCGACGAGCACCTTGCTCTCCGCGGGAATATGCACGCCCGCGATAGTCACGTCGGTCCTCGGATAGCGCATGACGCCGTCCCAGCCCGCGCCCGGCGGGTACATGCGCAGGATTTCCTCCACCGCCTTGTCCACCAAGGATGGATCGCCGACCAGGCGTTCGCGCTGTTGCGGATGGCGGAGCATGGCCAGCAGGCCGAATTCGATCTGCGCAACGGTGCTCTCATGCCCCGCCACCAGCATGCCCGCCGCCAGGCCGATCGCCTCTTCCTCGGACGCCTTGCCCTGGTCGACCGCCGCGAGCAGATCCGTCAGCAGATTGTCGCCCGGATCCTGGCGCTTGTCCCACATCTTGCCGCGAATGTAGGCGCGCAGTTCTTCCCAGGCCAGGCGAGACGCGCTGCGCGGACCGCTTTCATGCTGGTGCGTCATCACCTCGTCGGACAGTCCGGCGAAAAAGGCGTGATCCTCATAGGGCACGCCAATCAGCGCGCTGATGACCATGGCCGGAAGCGGAAAGGAGAGGTAGCGCCTCAGATCGGCGGGCTGGGGCTGGGCGGCCAGCGTCTCGAACAACTGCGCGGCGATCGTCTCGACCTGCTGCGCGAGCAGCTTCACCCTGCGGTTGCTGAAGGCCGGCGCCACGATCGTGCGTAACCGGTCATGCTCGCCCCCCTCGTGCGAGACCAGCCATCCCGGCGAACCGAGAATTACTGAATCCGGGGTGAATGCCGCCGGCGGCATTCCCGCGGGGCGGAACGCCGCGTCGGACAGCGCCGCCTTGGCCTCATCGTAGCCTGTCACCCACCAGCCTTCGTGCCCTGACGGGAAGCGCACGCGGTGGATCGGACCGTTGGCGCGTAGCGCCAACATCTCGGGCGAGGGCTCGATGTGATCGACGCGCCACATCGGCAGCGTCGGCAGTGGTTGTTGGGACATCGTGGCACTTCAGTCTCTATGGAAGGGCGAAAGCGCTGCGGCAGCCAATGACGTAAGACGGCATGTAGACGTCCCGCAGCGTAGACTTATCCAGCGCCTTCGAATTCAGAATAAGGTGAGTGTAGTAGGCCGGCCTTTGCGTCGTAGCCCGCCATCAACATTTCGTGCGCAAGGGTCGAAAAGGGCGGCAGCCTGTGGTAGCGGCGGCTTCGCCGGGGCTCCCTTCCCATAGAATGCTGTCTGATGCGGGTTTGACATTTTACTTTTCTTTCTTCCTTCAGTTGATCGCGACGTCGTCCACAAAAAGACCGTCGGTCGGCGGCTCCGGCTTGCAACGAAGGAGCTTCAAAACTCGTGCCAATTTGGCGACCCAGCAGAGGAAAAAATATTGTGATTGTTCTCACCGAGTTAGCCTGAGGCCAGACAGCTCGCCGAAAAAGGCCGGTGTCGCGGACCCGACAAAAGGCGACAGAACAGGTCGGAAAGCGGTCGTCACACGCCAGACTGGCGACTTCATGAGTTGTCTGTCCTGGAATGATGGCAGGCTGCCTGACCTTTTTGAACCATGGGCTACCTCTCGATGTAGTCATCTGGGGCGAACGAGGCCTGCTCGTTGACAACGCCTGCCTCGCAGGTCCCATTTCGGATGTCCTGCAGATGATCTGCTGAATGATCGTGTGACTGGCAAAGTATCGACGGAGATTCGCTAGCGCGGCCTCTGCCGCAGCAGCAATTAATGGGGGTCGCCGCGCGAGCTCATTGACCTGGTTTTATATTTCTGAATTCGTTTCAACTGCGGCCCAGGTCGACACTCTTCACCTGTCCCTCTTCCACGCCGCAGGAATGCAGGGAAATTCACGTTCCTGCCAGCGAGCTTGCGCCAGATACTCAAGCGCGATTGCCTGAGAAAGGTAGACGATCTGAGTGGGCTGGATCGCACGCGGGACTTGGAGGAGCCGCTCCCAGCCGGTATCGCAGCCGTGCCCTAGGGCCTCCTCATCTGTTTGCAGAAGACTGAACCGAAATGAACGAGCGATGACTGGCGCTGCAGCTCAGTACAAGGAAAGAACACGGTTAGGCTATATGGTGTCGAGCTTCGCCGCTCGGGGAAGGATCTCCAATCTGGTGCTTTCATCGTTTGAGCATGGCCGAGATGACATGCCGGACGAGGGGAACATGTTGGGCGAACCGAAGCCCCGCATGGCGTGCAAGCCGTGCCACCGGTTGCTCGCTCGAGTAGAGGCCGACGAGTATATTCGTAGCATGGTAGAGAGGCGCCGCGGACAGGCGCAGCCACCTTTCGTATCTGTGCAGTATGGCGGGATCGGCAATGTCACGGCCGTGGCGACTTGCAGTTAAGATTGCATCGGCAAGTTGCTTTTGGCTGCTGAGACCGATGTTGAAGCCATGCGCAGTCACCGGATGCATTCCGATAGCAGCGTCCCCGATGAGTGCCGCGCTCGGAGCCTTAAATTTGTGCGCCCACGTGGTGACCAGCGGATAGGTGTGGCGGTTGCTTGCCAATTCCATCTTCCCGAGACGGCCTCGA
The DNA here is from genome assembly GCF_055811655.1 of Mesorhizobium sp. WSM4809. Lineage (NCBI taxonomy): Bacteria > Pseudomonadati > Pseudomonadota > Alphaproteobacteria > Hyphomicrobiales > Phyllobacteriaceae > Mesorhizobium > Mesorhizobium sp. WSM4809. The sequence continues at coordinate 41,785 of NZ_JBVVQW010000017.1, read as the reverse complement.
CACCGGTTCGTCAATTCCAAGAGGAACAAATCGTCGGTGAAGGCAAGCAGTCTGTCGGCCTCGCTTGAGGGCAGAGTGAGCAGCAACGAGGACATCCCCTCCCCGACAGGCAACATCGCTATCGTTTGATGATGATCGAACCATTCGGTTGCCACCTGGTGATGGGCGCCCTCATGTCGCACCCGGCAGATCAGCATCGAGTGGCCAAGCCGATTAATGTCGGCGCCGATGCCGAGCAGATCACGCGTGGGCGACAGGCGCGAATCCGCGGCAACAACAAGCCTGGCGCTCAACTGCATGCCGTCAGAAAGCGTTATCACTGCTCCTTTGTGGCTGGTCGTTGCACGGACAACCGGGTGGCCGCACAGCAGAAGTGGCTCATCACGCAGCCGAACGACTTTGAACAACGCATCGCGAATGCGGCAGTTCGGGACCAAGATTCCGAGGGGTTCTCCAGACGCTATGGGAGCGTCAAAACGCAGTGCGAAAGCGCTCGAACCGTTGAGCACGCGCGCGCCATAAAGCGGCGATTTCTCCGAAGCTGGGATCGTATCCCACGCGCCGAGCTGGCGAAGGATTCTGATGGAGGCGAAAGTCAGAGCGATTTCGCGGCCATCGAAAGGCGCATTCGCGAGACGGTCGATGGAGTTCTGTTCAACAACTGCCACCTTGAGTTGGCTTTGGGCGAGCGAAGCGGCGAATGAAAGGCCGACCGGCCCGGCTCCCACGACAACAATATCGAAGCTATGGTTAGGGCTGCACATCACCGTACCGCCATGGGTGGATTGTGCAGGGCAGATACAGGTTACGCTCGGACCGGTGCTGTGCGCCGCCTTCGGGCGACTGCGTCGCCCCAAGGCGCAGGGCAGTAAAACCCGAAGCATACCATCGGTTCAATCGCGGACGCGCATGATTGGACCGGTCATAGTTTCTTCGCAGCCAAGCGTAAGGCCAGCCAGCAAGCGAGCTTCTCACAGTGCCGGCTGTTGACGGGCAAAGCGCCACAATCACGCTGCGCACAGGGTCGGCGCGCGTCAGCCCAGACCCACGGAATGATCTGGCCGCCGCCCGCGCTCCCACATCGCCTAATCTGGCTCTGCTCATTCTTCGCGGCCGTTTTGATCGAAAGCGCGCGCGGCTCGTCGAAGCAGCAGAGCCGACCGCTACGGTGAAAAGCCAAAACCGTCGAGACGGTGACACTGGCGACCAAACTCCACTGAGCATTCGTTCTCCCTTGCAGGGCCGATAAACCACGGTGATGAGGAGATAGTCCTGATCTGAATCAGTCAGACGCGTTGGAAGGTAGCGCGGGCTCCCGCTCCACTGGTGATCGCGATCTCGCACTCCGTACGCCGCCAACTCCGCACGTGGACTGGCAACGCAACCACTGTCTGAGAGAGGCTTTTCACAATCAACGTCAAGTCGGGCCTGGGAATTGCAAGCTGCTGAGCATCCGCACCTTGTTCCAGAACATGGACAGCGGCTTCATTCAGCGTTCCAGATCGTCATCTTGGTCGATGAGGATCCGCTCGGCGGCGCCGTCGAGATCCTGATATTGACCACTGCTCAAGGCCCACACAACGCCAGACAGCCCCAGCGCGCCGAGAAGCAAAGCCACCGGAATGAGATAGACAAGCGTCGTCACGACGGCTGCGCCGATGCATGAATGCCGGAACCAGCGGCTGTCGAAGAAACTCTCGTCATCCGGTTCGGCGCAAAGCCTTGCAGACGCAACGCGTTCCCGATCACGAGCAGCGATGAAGCGGACATCGCGATCGCCGCGATAAGAGGCGTGGCGTGGCCCAGGATGGCGATCGGCACGGCGACGGCGTTGTAGACGATCGCAATGGCTATGTTCTGGCGGATCAGGTGCCCCGCCTTGCGCGAGACGTCCAGCGCGAGCGGCACTGCCAGAAGACTTTCGCGCAGGAATACGAAGTCGGCCGCATTGCGGCCAATGTCGGCGGCGGTGGCCGGTGCGATCGAGACATGCGCCGCGCTCAGTGCAGGCGTGTCGTTGAGGCCGTCACCAACCATCAGAACCTTGTGTCCGTCCTTGGCCAAGGTCTCGATGCCTTCGACCTTGCCTGACGGCAGCAGGCACGGAGCGAAGTCGTCGACACCCAGCATTTCTGCAACTTCGGCGCATGCGCCCCCAGTATCGCCCGACAGCATCTGCACCGACATCCCGGCGTCGCTCAATCGCTTGATCGCCGCGCCGGCGTCGGCGCGCAGCGCATCCTCGAAATTGAAGGTCGCGACAATGAGCCCGTCTTTTGTCAGCACCGTTCCGCCATAGCCATGTTTGCCTTCACCACCGGTCCGGGCCTTCCATCCAGCCCATCCGCGTCGACCTAGCCGCCAGGTGCTTCCGGCGTCGGTGGCTTCGATGCCAAACCCTGGATGCTCGGTCACGGTATCGAATTTGTGCCGCGCGCCAGGAGCGGCAAAGCCGGCTATGGCCCTTGAAAACGGATGGCGGGAATGCGCGGCCATGTCTCCCGCGACTGCCAGCATGCCCGAATCCATCGAGCCAGCATTGACCAGCCGGGGCTGGCCGAGCGTGAGGGTCCCGGTCTTGTCGAACACTGCTGTATCAATCGTCGCCAGGCGCTCCATGGCCGAACCGTCCTTGACCATGATGCCGTTCTCGAACAGGCGCCGCGCGGCGACCACCTGCACGATCGGCACGGCGAGGCCGAGCGCGCACGGGCAGGTGATGATGAGAACGGCAATGGCGATGGTTGTCGCCCGGTGCCAGTCGCCGGTCACCGCCATCCAGCCAAGGAACGTCGCGAAGGCTGTGAGATGAACCACCGGGGCATAGAGCGCTGAAACGCGATCGGCGATCCGACGATAATGCGCGCGGCCGCCCTCTGCGGCTTCCATGAGCCGAACCATTTCCGCCAGAAACGAATCTTTCGCGGCGGCTGTCGCCTCAATCGTCAGCGGGCCGGTTAGGTTGAGGACACCAGCCTGCACGGCTTCGCTTGCTGCAACGCTTCGAGGCGTGCTCTCGCCCGAGACAAGCGAACAGTCCAGATCCGAGGCCCCTTGAATGATGTTGCCGTCGACGGGGATTCTTTCGCCGGCCGCAATCAACAGCAGCATGCCGGGTTCGATCTCGCCAACCGGCAGGTAGTCGCGTGCGCCGTCGCCGCGGAGCACCATGGCGCCACGTGCGGCCAACTGGGACAGGCCTTTCACGGCGGTGCGGGCACGTTCGCGCATCACGTGATCCAACGTGCGGCCGATCAACAGGAAGAACAGCAGCGACACCGATGCATCGAAATAAGCGTGGTCGCCATGGTTGATCGTCTCATAGAGGCTAATGGCGTAGGCGAGGGACACTCCGACCGAGATCGGCACGTCCATGTTCATGCGGCCGTGACGCAGCGCATTCCAGGCCGAGCCGAAGAAGATGCCGCCGGCGAAGGCCAGTGCCGGGATCGCGATCAGCGCCGAGACCCAATGAAACAGGTCCCGCGTTGCGCCTTCGGCGCCAGACCAGACCGACACTGAAAGCAGCATGATGTTGCCCGCCGCAAAGCCGGCGACAGCAACGGCGCGGATCAGCTCCGAAAGCGTTTTGTCCTTGTTGTCGACCTCGGGGTCGAACAGATGCGCCTCGTAGCCTAGCCGTCCCAGCGCGGAGACAAATGGTGGAACCTCATCCCCATGCCACCGGACCGAGACCCGTTTCGTCGACAGGTTGACGCGTGCGCTCTCGACGCGATCAAGCTTTCCCAGCGCCGTCTCGATCGCTTGAATGCAGGCCGCGCAATGAACCGTCGGTACTGAAAGATCGGTCTGGCGGAGATCATCGCCAAGCGATCGGCTCGCCAGCTTGATCTCCTGGCTGGACGGCAGGACCGATCCGGTGTTGACCAGATCAAGCGCCATTTCGGCGCCCGGTGCACAACAACTCATTGCAGCGCTCCATTGGAAATCATGATCCTGCGGATGTCGCGATACAGTTCATCCAGACCGGCGGCGGCGTCGACTTCGACAATCCAGACGCCGTCCTTCGGCATGTGCTGGGCTGCGAATTCCTGGCCCGAGGCGGGTGCGAGGGTGACCGACTTGTCCTCTTTCTCGTAAGCGGGATGGCGAAACAGCACCTTGACGCCATGCAAGGGAACCGGCTTGCCGGCGACGTCGGTGAGGCCATAGCGAACTTCGCCCCATGCGATGGTCAGCTTGCCGGTCCAGCCAAGTGCTGCCTGCGCGCGACCCTCCTCGGCCTTCTTGTTGAATTGCTGGCTCGCCACATAGGTGTTTTCAACGACCAGTCCGGTCCAGCTTGTGTTGGCGAGCGTCGCCATCGTCAGATTGACCGCGATGACCACGCCGAAAAAGGCTAGAATGATGGCCAGCATGTGCCTGCCGGTGAATTCGCGGGGTTTTTCAGCGTTAGCGGTCATCTGGCGATCTCCGGCGCGTTGAAGGTGGCGGTGTATTCGTCCGCCTCGAAGCTCGACTTGTCCTCGACACGGAACGTGAAGGTTTGCGCTGCGCCACGGATTTGGTCGGCCGGCTGGCGCACGAAGACCTTCAGCATTTTCAGGCGATCGGGCTCGACCGGGATGGCAAAGGAGCGGCCCGCCTTGATGTCGTCCCCAACCACGCTCATTTCGCCTCCTTGCAAGCCCTGCATGGTGACAACAATGGTCCGCGGCTCGGGGATCATGTTGAGCAGTTTGACGGTGTAGCCGTTGCGGATCGAGCCGTCGGACAAACTGACGAATTGCGGATTGCGGTCGTGCAGCACATTGACTTCGAGCCTGTCGCGCGTCAGCAGCGAATAGAGCAGACCCAGGCCGATCAGCGACCACAGACCCATGTAGACGTAGGTGCGTGGCCGGAAGATCTTGCTGACATGGAAATGGGCCACCTTGTCGGAGAACAGGCCATCAGCGGTCCTGACCAGCGACGGGTTGACTGAACTGGAGCCGCCCGCGGTCGCCAGCATCATGTTGGCGTTGTAATCGGAGAGCGTCGCGTAGGAAATCAGTCCGCGTTCCCTGCCGAGCTTGCCCATGACGCCGTCGCAGGCGTCGATGCAAAGCGCGCAGGTGATGCATTCGAGCTGCTGGCCGTCGCGAATGTCGATCCCCATCGGGCAGACCGCGACGCAGGCATTGCAGTCGACGCAGTCGCCCACCGGCTGGCCTGCGGCCAGCACCTTCTTGGCGTGACGCGAACGCGGTTCACCACGCCAGTCATTGTAGGTGACCGTGAGTGAGTTCTCATCGAGCATTGCCGCCTGGATGCGCGGCCATGGGCACATATAGGTGCAGACCTGTTCGCGCATCAGACCGCCGAACGTATAGGTCGTCGCCGTCAACACGGCGATCGTGATGTAGGCGACAGGAGCGGCGGTGCCAGTGAGGAGCTCACCGACAAGCGTCGGCGCATCGGCAAAATAGAAGATCCAGGCGCCGCCGGTCGCCACCCCAATGACCAGCCAGACGGCGTGCTTCGATACGCGCAGCATCAGCTTGCGGGCGGTCCAGGGACCGGCATCAAGTTTCATGCGGGCGTTGCGGTCCCCCTCGATCGCACGTTCGACGACCAGAAACAGATCGACCCATACCGTCTGCGGACACGCATAGCCGCACCAGGCACGCCCGACAGTCGAGGTAATCAGGAAAAGACCGACGCCGGCCATGACCAGAAGGCCGGCCACATAGTAAAATTCCTGCGGCCAGATCTCGATGAAGAAGAAGTGGAAGCGCCGGTTGGCGAGATCGAGGAGCACGGCTTGGTCTGGGGCAAATGGACCTCGACCCCATCGCAACCACGGTGTCAGGTAGTAGATGCCAAGGGTGATCGCCATCACCAGCCATTTGAAGCGGCGAAAGCTGCCTGAGGCGCGCTTGGGGAAGATTTTCTCGCGTCTGGCATAATGCGGCTGGCGCGGATTGGGGGAATTCATGGCCGAGGCTTCGAGCCGTTCTATTCGCGTACTACTGCACACATGCGTCTCCACTCCCAGCCAATGTCCGAAGCGTGCCGCATTGATGATGCGGCGCAGCCGAAATGGTGTCGAGGCCCGGCTCGCGCCGGGCCTCGTCGCTTGGCAGGGGGAGGCCGAGAATAGGGCTTTCCTTCCTACTCTCCGCCGCCAAGCGAATGGACATAGACCGCAAGTTCCTTGACTTTGATCTCGCCGAGACGGCCGACCCAGGCCGGCATGACTCCCTGTTTCGGTGCACGGACCTGCGCGGCGATGGCTGCCTCGCCGGATCCATAGAGCCAGATCGCATCGGTCAGGTCGGGCGCGCCGAGCTCCTCGTTGCCCTTTGCATTGTCGCCATGACAGCCCACGCAATTTTCAGCAAAGACCTTGGCGCCGGGCTCGATCAGACTTGCGTCCTGGACCTCGCCGGAAAGGCTGGCGACGTAGGCGCTGACCTGAGCGATCTGGTCAGCGGCTATGATGTCGCCAAAGGCAGGCATTTCCGACAGGCGCGTGTCCGGATCGGACGCGAAGCGGATCCCGTTCGTAATTGTCTGCTGGATCTGCTCGGCCTTGCCGCCCCACAGCCAGTCGTCGTCGTTGAGATTGGGAATGCCCTTGGAACCTTGGGCGCCGGAGCCATGACATTGGACGCAATTGATCTTGAAGGCGGCGCTACCGGCGGCAATGGCGAATTCGCGCAGGGCATCATCCGAGACGATTTCCCAGACACTTTTCGACTCCACCGCCGCGAGGTATTTGCCCTTCGCTGCTTCCGCATCCGCCAGCTCGTGCTTGACGTCATTGCGGCTCGAATAGCCGAGAACACCCGTCGTCGCCGAGTGCAGCAGCGGCCATGCCGGATAGGCGATCGTGTAGCCGATCGCCCAGACGATGGTGGCGTAGAAGATGGTGATCCACCAACGCGGAAGCGGGTTGTTCAACTCCCGGATGCCATCCCATTCGTGGCCGGTGGTTGGGACCCCAGAGATTTCATCGATATGCTCGTCGCTCATGATCACTCGTCCTGAAGCGGAATTCGGGCAGCTTCGTCGGCCTGAGCGCGGCTTCCGGGGCGGAGCGCGAAGACACTTGCCCCCGCAAAGAAAAGCGCCATGGCAAGCAGACCCCAGCTATCCGCAAACTCCCGCATCAAATTGTAATCCATGGAAAACACTCCTCAGCGGTAGCCGGCGGCTTCGTCGTAGTTCTTGAAATCGACCAACGTGCCGAGCATCTGCAGATAGGCGACGAGGGCGTCCATTTCGGTGACTTGTTGCGGATTGCCATCGAAGTCGCCCACCTTTGCTTTCGGATAGCGCTTCTCGAGGCCGGAGGTGTCGGCATTCGGGTCAGCCTGCGCTTTCAGATCGGCATTGGCGTTGGCAATCATGTCATCCGAATAGGGGACACCGACGCGCGCATTCGCAACCAGATGTGTCGAGAAGTCCTTCACCTCGATCGGCGCGTCCTTCAGGAAGGCATAGCTCGGCATGACCGATTCCGGCACCACGGAACGCGGATCCGAAAGATGCGCGACATGCCATGCATTGGAGTAGCGGTCACCGACCCGGGCCAGATCTGGCCCCGTCCGCTTCGATCCCCATTGGAAGGGGTGATCGTACATCGACTCGGCGGCCAAGCTGTAGTGGCCGTAGCGCTCGACTTCGTCGCGGAACGGCCTGATCATCTGGCTGTGGCAGACATAGCAGCCCTCGCGCACATAGATGTTGCGTCCGGCAAGTTCGAGCGGCGAGTAGGGCCGCATGCCTTCGACTTTCTCGATCGTGTTATCGAGGTAGAAGAGGGGTGCGATCTCGACGATGCCGCCGACGGTCACGACAAGAAGGGAGCCTACGAGAAGAAGCGTGGCGTTCTTCTCGATAATGGCATGTTTGTCCATCAAGCCCATCGGTTTGGCTCCCTGGCAGGCTGCAGGACAGGCGCGGCACCCGACATGGGCCTCTCCTCACGCTGGTGGCCTAGGATTGTCATGGCGACGTTCCAGGCCATGATCAGGGCGCCGGAGAGGTACATCGCCCCGCCAATGGCGCGCATCACATAGTAGGGGTGCATGGCGGCGACGGTTTCGGCGAAGGAGTAGACCAGGAAGCCCTGCTCGTCGTATTCGCGCCACATCAGACCCTGCATGATGCCGGACACCCACATGACCGCGGCGTAGACGACGATGCCGAGCGTCGCCAGCCAGAAGTGCCAGGTGACCAGCCGCAGCGAATAGAGCCTGTCGCGGTTCCAGAGCTTCGGAACCATGTAGTAGATCGCGCCGAAAGAAATCATGCCAACCCAGCCGAGCGCGCCGGAGTGCACGTGACCGATGGTCCAGTCGGTATAATGCGACAGCGAGTTAACCGCCTTGATAGCCATCACCGGGCCTTCGAAGGTCGACATGCCGTAGAAGGCGACGGCCATCACCATCATGCGGATGATGGGATCTGTGCGGAGCTTGTCCCAGGCGCCGGACAGCGTCATCAGGCCGTTGATCATGCCGCCCCATGACGGCATCCACAGCATGATCGAGAACACCATGCCGAGCGTCTGCGCCCAATCGGGCAGGGCGGTGTAGTGCAGGTGATGCGGCCCGGCCCAGATGTAGAGGAAGATGATCGCCCAGAAATGGATGATCGACAGCCGATAGGAATAGACCGGCCGGTTCGCCTGCTTGGGCACGAAGTAATACATCATGCCGAGGAAGCCGGCAGTCAGGAAGAAGCCGACGGCGTTGTGGCCATACCACCATTGCGTCAAGGCGTCCTGGACTCCGGAAAAGGCGGAGTAACTCTTGGAGCCCAGGAACGACGCCGGCATCGACAGATTGTTGATCACATGCAGCATCGCGATGGTCACGATGAAGGACAAATAGAACCAGTTGGCGACGTAGATGTGCGGTTCCTTGCGCTTGAAGATCGTGCCGAGGAACAGGATGAGATAGGCCACCCAGACGATGGTCAGCCAGATGTCCACATACCATTCGGGCTCCGCATATTCGCGGCTCTCGGTGATGCCGAGCAGGTAGCCCGTCGCGGCCATGACGATGAAAAGCTGATAGCCCCAGAAGACGAACCAGGCGAGATCACCGCCGAACAGGCGGGCGCGACAGGTGCGTTGAACGACGTACAACGACGTGCATAGCAGCGCGTTGCCGCCGAAGGCGAAGACGACGCCGGACGTATGCAGCGGCCGCAAGCGTCCGAAATTGAACCAAGGCTGAATGTTGAGATCGGGATAGGCCAGCTGCAGCGCGATGACCACGCCGATCAGCATGCCAATGACGCCCCAGAACATGGTGGCGATGGCGCCGTAGCGGATCGGATCATCCATATAAGCGGATCGGTCGATCGGAGTTGCCGGCTTGAACTCCGTGTTGCGCAACAAGATCCCGGTGAAGGCAGTAAGGGCAAAAAACAGCACCCACATGTGCTGGCGGAAAGGTCCGTCAATGCCGAAGCCGGCAGCCACCAGGGCTGCAAAAGCAAACAAGCCCACCACGACGATCGCTGTCCCGAATTTCATCGCAACTCCTGATCCCGAATCGGGCGGACGCCCAATCCGCTGTGCATCAATTGCGCAGCTGGCCTCTGCTCGCCCTGATCCATGTCAGGCGCCAGGTTTGTTCGGTAGAATCGAGTTCGCGCAAATCAGAAGGTGGCATACGGAAGCGCGCGACGGGCCTGCCCCGCTCACGACAAGTGGATTGAAGTCGAGCGAACGTTGAGGCGGGCGATATGTCGAGGCGTGCCCTCCGCGACTCGGAAGTATTGCTGCTAGCGTCGCTTGGAACGGCTCGGGAACGACGTAAATGGCGACATCGTCACTACCATTGCGGTACGAGGACCTCAACGATCAATGCTTCATCGGCGAGCGAAACACTCATGGCGGGTGGCTAGCTTATCCGATAAGGGTCGCGGATGCTCTCGTGTCCATGCTACCGGGGGCTCGAAGGCTGCAGCCGCAGCATGTCCTGCCGCGGCTTCGGAGTTGGCGGCGCAGACCCCGCCGCTTGGGGTTATTCAAACTGCCGCGGCCTTCGGCCGTCGCAACGCTGCTCCAGCCGGCCGACGCTCTCCACCATCACATGGCGTTTGTTCTCGATCCGGATCACGCCTTCAGCTCGCAATCGAGTCAGCTGCCGGCTCACGGTCTCATTCGTCAGTCCAAGGAAATCAGAGATGTCGGCACGAGTCAGCGGCAGATCGAAGGACGCCGAGCTGGCAGTCGGATTAACATTGGAATCGATATTCAGGGCGATCATGAGAAGAAAACTCGCCACCTTTTCCGATGCCGTCTTGCGTCCGAGCGTCACCATCCATTCGCGTGCTGCGTCAAGTTCGTCCAGCGTCTGCTTGAGCAGGCGGCGCTCGAGTTCCGGTGAATCCTTCATCATCCGTTCGAGGGCTGGCTTGGGGAACGAACACAGCGTGACAACAGTTGCCGCTTCCGCACTGATCTCACTCTCCACCTTGAAGGGTCGCCCCAGAAAATCCGGTGCAAACTGGAGAGCTACGATCTGCTGGCGCCCGTCCGAAAGGCTCTTCGTCAGCTTCACCACGCCTGAAAGCACATTCGAATAGCTGCCGACAGCCTCGCAGTCGCCGATCAGTTCGACTCCTGGCTCGATCTTGTGCCGCGACGAAGTCTTGGCGAGCCAAACCAAACGCTCTGGATCGAGCGCACCGCAAATACCACGACGCCTTCCCTCGCAAGAGCGGCAAAGAACGGGAATGCCGGAACTGTGAATGTCTTGCCGTAATGTCATGCGCTCGCTCTACCCTCTCCCAAGCACCGACAGGATAGCAATCCAGGGTAGAAAAATCCTTGCGGCAGTTTGTCCGAGCTGCACTTGATCGAAATCAGGGCGTTGGCCGGCCAATCAGTCAACAGTTCCAGCGATGCAAACATGGTGACCACGACATGCAGTCGAAAGTAGCTGCCTGGATTGTCGAAAACGTCCCTCGCTACACCAGCTATCCGACGGCACCGCATTTCCATGAGGGCGTCGATGCTGCGGCTTATCGTGGCTGGCTGGAGGCGCTCGGCGGGGACGATGAGATATCGCTCTACGTGCACATCCCATATTGCGACAAACTTTGCTGGTTCTGTGCGTGCCACACCAAGCAGACACGCCACTACGAACCGGTTACTACCTATTTGCGGTCATTGCATGCTGAGATCGCCACCGTCGCCAGTCTTGTCGCAGGCAAGGGCCGTGTGCGTGCTATCCATTTCGGCGGCGGTTCGCCGACGATGCTCAAACCCGAAGATATGGTGGCGTTGGCAACCGTCCTGCGCAACAGCTTCACATTTCTTCCCGGCGCCAAGATCAGCGTCGAAATCGAACCCAACGATATGGACGAAGCCCGCCTCGACGCGCTTGCCGAAATCGGCATGACGAGGGCGAGCCTCGGCGTGCAGGATTTCGATCCGAAGGTGCAAAAGGCCATTAATCGCGAGCAGACCTTCTTGCAGACCAAAACAGTTGTCGACGGCGTTCGGTCCCGCGGCGTCGAATCGGTCAACCTGGACCTGCTCTACGGCTTGCCGCACCAGACCAGGGAGAGAGTCCTGTCTACAGTCATGCAGGCGCTGACGCTGCAGCCGGACCGGATCGCCCTTTTTGGCTACGCCCATGTGCCATGGTTCAAGAAACATCAGACCATGATCGACGAGGCCTGGTTGCCAGGCCCGGAGGAGCGGCTTGCCCAATCGCAACTGGCAGCACGCGCCATCCTCGACCAAGCATACGAAGCAATCGGGCTCGACCATTTCGCCAAACCGAACGATGCGCTGGCCCTGGCGGCGCGCGCCGGGACTCTGCGTCGCAACTTTCAGGGCTATACCGAGGATCGCTGCGAAACTTTAATCGGCCTCGGCCCCTCGTCCATCAGCCAATTCAAGCAAGGCTACGTCCAGAACATGCCTTCAACCGGCGAATATGGCCGCATGGTGGATCAGGGTGGGTTGGCTTCGGTCCGCGGAATTGTTTTTTCCAACGACGACCGCGCTCGCGGCTGGATCATCGAGCGGCTGATGTGCGATTTCGGCTTCTCGGCAGTCGAATTGGTGGAACGCTTCGGCAAAGCCGGCCAGAAGCTCCTTCTCCGGTCGAGTACCGTGGCCCTCGACAACCCCGTCCGATTGCTTGAACTCGATGGCGACCGTTTCGTCGTGCCGGTGGAAAGTCGTCCCTTTGTCAGGAGCGTCGCTGCGAAGTTCGACAAATATCTCGAAAGCGGGAAGGCCAGGCACTCGGTGGCAATTTGAGCCAGAGTGCGTCGCAGACCGGGCAGGGTCCATCATCGGTGACCTTTCGCCACGCCACGATGTTATCAGCGCCCCTCTCGTTGGAATCAATGACAAGCACGCAGGCATACGAATCGGATCGGAAAAACCTAAGCTGACGCGCTGCATCCACGCTGCCTCCACACGACGCTGCCGCCTTAATGGTTGTCTTCCCGGTCGAGATCGGCCGCCGCATGATGGCGATGGACCATCGCTTGGCGACAGCTCGGCCTCCTATGGATGGACCCGCCGAGCGGGCGGTGCGCCACCATTGCACTTGACCAACTCTCTGCTGCGGTCATTTGGAATCTGAAGCTGGCTGAGACCGCGACTTGCCCGGGACGCTGGCCGTCGCCATACCTTCTTTTCTGGCCTTGGCAAACGCTCGGTCGCCTTCCAGAAATCCCGCCAGCATGAAAGGGATGAGTTCCGCCACCGTTTCAGACTCGCCGTAGGTCTGACGATAGAGCGCAGCATACGCATTGAGTTCTTGGCTCAACTCCGCGCTCACAGTGATGGTGATCTTCAAAGGCGTTCGATCTGGAAGCTTACCAAGTTTCAAGTTGGCCATAATCACTCCCGTTCAACTTTGTACGGCCGCAGCAAAAGGTCCTTGTGAACGATGACGCGCAGCGGCCAGCCTGGTCGGATAGTGATGGTGGGCTGAACATTGAGATTCTTCTCAGTTATGCGCTGGCCGGCTCGACTGACATTCTGCTGGGCGGATTCGCGGATCGCCTTGACCAGATCGCTTTCATTGTCTCCGAGGCTCAATTCGGTGCCCACGCCAAGCAAGGTCGCAAGCGCAACCCCCTTGATCAGCTGCCAGGTGTGGAAATCCACCTTGTCCTCAAGCCCTGCATATCCGGCGCTGTCTGTTGCCGGCAGATTGTCGATTTCGATCGAGGAACCGTCCGGCAGGATTATTCGCTGCCAGACCAGCAATGCGCGCCTTTGCCCAAACGCCACCACGCTGTCATAGGTGCCGATCAGCCGTGAACCTTGTGGAATGAGCAAGATGCTGCCCGTGACTGTGTCTTGGACATTCTCTGTGACCTGCGCGACGACAAGGCCGGGTAGGTCGGAATTGATGCCGGTGATCAGGCTAGCCGCGATCACGCTGCCAGCCATCAGCTGGTAGGGCGAAGCAGACGTCTGCAGCGCATGCGGATTGTAGATCCCGCTTGTGCTCCGCTGACTGACAAAATCCAGCTTGCGCTGTTGGTGGTTCTGATCGCCTTCGGCTGGAGCGACGGAAGCCGATGCGCCTGTCGCTCCCGGTTGCGGAACCGCTTCAGGCCGCTGCTGTACACTCTCCCCGCCGCCGGCGAGATCTGTCGGTCTCGGTCGATTGTCGATTCGGAACAACACTTGCGACTCGCGCGCTTCGATCGCCTGCTGGGCAAGGCGTTGATCCTCGGCGGAGACCCCCTGTCCCGGCGCGATGCCGAGTTGGCGCTGCCGCTCGAGGATGGGGCGGCCGAGATCACCGGGTAGCGGCGGTCCAAGCACCGGGGCCTCAGACTTGACGCCGGAATAATCCCTGGGCAGCCCGTCGAGTCCCTCGGCGGTGGGCTTGTGGTCAGGATGGTGGAGGTCTTCCGCATGCCCTTTGAGTCGCAATGCCGGTCCCTGAAGCGCAATCATCATGACGCCCAAAATGGCACCGCATCCGGCGGCAGCGATCGCGACAATCACACCTCGCCTGAAGCGCACAGCCGCGCGGGGTGAGGCGCGCAGCTGGAGCTGGTCGGGATCAAGTTTCGGCGGCGCATTGGAGTGGGACGTATCGGTCATGAGCCTTGTCCCCTCACCTGCCAAAACCGGCAAAGAGTGGCATCCGACGCGGCAATTGCCGACCGTCAATCCTTGTGATGCGCACGACCTGCTGCGGCTTGGCGCCGAGGCGCAGTTCGGCCGCGGCGAACAGGCGATCGACGATGTAGTAGTTGCCGCGCATGCGGTAGTTGACCAGCTGATTGCCGCCGTCAGCACCAATGATGAAGAGCGGCGGCGCCTCGCCCTGATCGATGCGGCGCGGGAATTCGATATAGACCTTGCTGCCGTCGTCAAAGGCCCGTGTCGGTCTCCAGGGCGGTGTGTCGCCGGCTATTGAATAGCGGAATCGGATATTTTCGAGCGCAACATTCGACGCGACCGGCGTAGCAGCCTCGGCCTGAACGTTTCGCCGACGCAGCGCAAGGATCTGGTCTTCGCTGTAAGTCCAAGAGATGGCCGCCATTGCGGTCTTCTCCGTGCTTTGGAGCTGCAAGTGATAGGTGCGTCGATCCGTGGTGATCACCAGATTTGTGGTAAGCTCGGGCGCAAACGGCTTCACCAAAACATGGGTGCGCTGACTGTCAGCGGTGCCACTGACGGTATCGCCTATGACCCACCGGACCGTGTCCCCGGCGGACACGGCTGTCAGCTTCTCGCCCGGCTGCAGAGCGATATCGGTGACGCGCTCCGGCGCGGCAAAGAGCTGATAAAGCGCACCGTCGGTGAAGGGATAGATCTGGACCGCGTTGACATAGCCATACCTGGTTGGCTGCCGGGTTGCGGCCTTGTTGGCATCGGCAACGCGTTCTTCAGGTGAGCGCTTGTCGTCGGCGACCTTGACCGGGTCAGGCTGCAACTGGCCGGGCAGCGGTAGCGGCTTTGGCACCTCGACGATCTTGACCGGTTGCTCCGGCGGCTTCTCGATCGACGCTGCTTTGAAGTCGGCAGCGTCATAGGAAATCTCGGGCGGTGGCACCGGCTTGGATGCGCAGGCCGACAGCACCGCGGCTGAGGCCGACAGGATCAGCGCGGCACGGAGCGATGGGGCTCTATTTGTCATTGGCGGGCTCCTTGGGGGAAACGGATGACGGCGCGGCGCTGTCGAGCTCGCGCGACCAATCGATGGCGTTGATGAAGACGCCGAGCGGATTCTTGCGCAGTTGGTCCGTATTGCTTGGCGGCCGGATCATGACCGTGAGGATCGCCGTCCAGCGGGTCGTGCTGACAAGGCTGCCGCGCTCAAATACCTGCTCGGTCCATTTGACCTGGAACGAGCTGTCGGAAGCCCGCACCACGCTGGTCACTTGGACGGACACGCTGCGCGTGCCGATCTGACCGAAAGGGTCGTTCGCCTTGGCATATTCGTTGAGGAAGTGCGCGCCGCGGTCGGTGGCAAAGTCATAGGCCGCCAACCAGTTTTGCCGCACCAACACCGGATCGGTGGAAACGGAACGGATATTCTGGATGAAGCGGCCAAGATGCCAGGCGATCTGGGCATCCGTTGGCTCGTAGTCCCGGATTGCCGAGGCGACGGCGCGCGTCTCGCCAAAGCGGTCGACCTCGACGACGTATGGCACAACCCGGCTCTGCATGGACTGCCAAATGAGCCCGCCCGAGAGCCCGGTTGCCAACGCCAGGCAGCCAAGAGCCATCAGCCGCCAATTGCGGGCCTGCACCCGCGATGAGCCGATGCGCTCATCCCACAGGTGGCCCGCCCTCTGGTACGGTGTAATGGGCTCGGGTGTCTTGCCGTAGCGTTGAACGGATCGCTTGAAGAGCATCTAGTCGTCCTTGTCGTTGAGAGAGGGATTGGCGCTACCGCCCGGTCTGTCACCATCACGCACGGCCTGTATGGCGGCGTGGCGGTGGGCTCGCGCAGACTGCTGGGAACGCAGGCGCCTGGCCCAGCCAGGGGCCGCGTCGGCGGTCGAACCCGCAGCACTTTCAGTCATCGACGGGAAAGACGACCCGCCGGTCGCGGTCCATGCGGCTTGGCGCCCGGCATCGGCGCTGCGTCCGAAGGTTCCCGCGGCAGATCGTGCCGCTCGCATCGCGGCGCCACTGGCGGCACCTGCCACGCCCTGCATCCCAGCAGCCACACCGGACAGGCCGGAGTCAGGCGAGGTTGCACGCCCCAACTGCCATGCTGAGGAAGCTGCGGAACCGATGGTCGTGCCGGCTCGAATTGCGGCAAGCCCGCCATCAGCTGCCACGCGCGCGCCAGCGACCGCAGCACCTCCGGCAACGAGTGATGCACCGGCCGCGGCCGCGGCCGTACCCAGTGCGGCGCCCGCACCAAGCTGCGGGGCGCCGGAGACGAGACCGGATGCTATTCCAGGCCCGAAGATCCCTAGCCCAAGAAGCGCCAACGCGCCCAACACCTGCGACATGGCTGCGGCCAAATCCGGCTCCTTGCCGTGCAGCGCGGAAGCGAACTCGCCGAACAGTGTGGAGCCGATGCCGACGACGACGCCAAGCACCATCACCTTGATGCCCGACGAGATCACGTTGCCGAGCACACGCTCGGCCAGGAACGCCGACCGGTTCCAGAGTGCGAAGGGCACCAGAACGAATCCGGCGAGAGTGGTGAGCTTGAACTCCAGAATGGTGATGAAGAGCTGGATGGAAAGAATGAAGAAGGCGATGATGACCAGGAACCAGGCCACGAGCAGCACGAAAATGGTGAGCGCGTTGCCGAAGATTTCAGGAAAGCCAAGAAGCTGGCTCGCCTGATCGAGCAGCGGCCAGGCGCCCTCAAAGCCTGTGGCGGCAATACGTCCGGGCCGCAGGAGATTGTCGGGGGAAAGATTGTCGGCAGAAGCGTGGATGCCCAGCCCGGCAAAAGAGCGGTATATAATGTCGGCGAGGTTCTTGAAATTGTTCAGGATGAAAGCGAAGACGCCGACATAGAGCACCTTGCGAATAAGGCGGGCGAGAATGTTGGGCTCGCCGGCGAATGCCCAAGCGAGCCCGGCTAACGTTATGTCGATGCCGATCAGCGTCGCGGTGAGGAAGGCGACATCGCCCGACAGCAGACCGAACCCGCTGTCGATGTAGCGGATGAAAGTCTCCATGAAGCGATCGATGACCCCGAGGTCGTTCATTCCGCCTTCCCCCTCGTGAAAGAACTGGTGATCAGTTGGCGGGATAGGCCGTGCCGGTGCCGAGGAATCGCTTTGTCGTCTGGCGGGCGGCTTCTTCAGACTGCGCCTTGCGAGCCGCGTCCTCCGCCTCAGCGCGAAACTGCGTCGCGAGCAGCGTCTGGATCTGCATCTGCTGCTTGGTTGACAGCGCGATCAGTTGGTTGGTGGCCTGGCTTGCCTCAAGCGCACCGGCAGCACCCTGGCTGCGGTTGACGAGATCAGCAAGCAGGTCGCGATCGCCGCGGACGTTCTCGAGGATCTGCGACTGGACACCCATCGTCTGCCGGAACGCCTGCATGGCGCTCTGCCAGCGCTCGCGCGCTGCGGTTGCCACATCGCTGACCTTAATCGTAGCGTCGTAGCTTTCGGGATATTGATGGCGCCACTGGTCCTGCAGCTTGCCCAGATCAAAACTCAGGCCACTCGCCTGGTCCATGAGGCCGTCGATCCGCTGCAGCGAACCGGTGAGCTGGCCCACCGAAGAAAAATCCAGCCTCTGAAGGTTGCGCGCCATGTTCTGCAGCATGGTCGCCTGGTTCTGGAGCGACTGGATCTGGTTGTTGATCTGCTCCAGCGAGCGCGCCGCCGTCAGCACATTCTGGCTATAGTTCGCCGGATCGAAGACAATGAGCGCATAGGCTGGCTGGACATAGTCGGCCATCGGTTTGGCGAGGAGGGAAAGGGTGATCAGGCCGGAAAGGAAACGGCGCCGTATCATGACGATTGCTCCATGTCTGGTTGAGGGAATTGGCGGAGAAGCTCGGCGGCCCACTCGTGACCGCGGGCATTTAGGAAGTGGGAGGCAAAGCCGTCCTGCCCGTGCTCCGACAGGATCCTGTCGATCAGGGTCTGGCTGGCGGGATCGGAGGCACCGCATAGCGCAAGCGCGATGGCGCCCAAGCCCAGGTCGAACAGACGATTGCCGCGGCGCGATTGAAGATAGTAGTGCCGCTTCGGCGTGGCGCGCGCGACCAGTTCGATCTGCCGCTCGTTCAGGCCGAAACGCTCGTAGGCTTCCCGTGCCTGCGGTTCTACGGCACGATCATTGGGAAGAAAAATGCGCTGCGGGCAGCTCTCGATGATAGCCGGTGCGATTGCAGAGCCAGCGATGTCGGCCAGTGACTGCGTGGCGAAAATGACGGAGACGTTCTTCTTGCGCAGTACCTTCAGCCATTCGCGCAGGCGGGCGGCAAAGAGCGGATTGTCGAGATAGAGCCAAGCCTCGTCGAGCATGAGCAAGGTCGGTCGCCCATCGAACCGCGCTTCGAGGCGATGAAAAAGATAGGTGAGCACCGGCAGAACAGCGCCTTGGCTGTGCATCAGCTCTTCGGTCTCGAAGCACTGCACATCCGACAAGGCCAGCCGATCGTCATCCGCGTCGAGCAACCGGCCGAAGGGGCCGTCGAGCGTGTAGGGCATCAATGCGGACTTCAGCGCGTTGGACTGAAGCAAGAGCGACAGGCCGGTGAGTGTGCGTTCCTGTGCCGGCGCGGTTGCAAGACTGGTGAGCGCCGACCAGATTGCCTCTTTCGCCTCTGGGGTGACGGTGACGTTCTCATGAGCGATGAGTCCGGCGATCCATTCGGCCGCCCAGCTGCGGATGGCCGGATCATCAACCTTGCGCAGCGGCTGGAAGGCAAGCGCACCGTGCGCACGCAGCGCGTGGTGCTCTCCACCCATGGCAAGAATTGCGGCGCGGGCTGAATTGCCTTTGTCGAAGACATAGACCTGCGCGCCGGCATAGCGTCGGAACTGCAGCGCGAAGAGGGCAACGAGAACCGACTTGCCGGCACCAGTCGGTCCCACGATCAGCATGTGGCCGACATCGTCGACGTGGGTGGAGAGCCGGAACGGTGTCGACCCGCTGGTTGAGGCGAAGAGAAGCGGCGGGGCCTCTGCCTGGATTGCCTTGGCGAGATGCTCGTTCGCCGCCGGGCCGGCCCACGCCGAGGAAAGCGGCATCAAGTGGGCGAGGTTCAATGTGTGAACGAGCGGCTGGCGCACATTCGCATAAACATGGCCGGGCAACGAGCCGAGCCAGGCCTCGACCGCATTCACGCCTTCACGGATCGTGGCGAAGCCGAGGCCATTGACGACGCGCTCGACCGCGCGAAGTTTGGCCGCGGCGGCTTGATGGTCCTCGTCCCATACCGTCACCGTCGTCGTCAGATAGCCAAACCCGACATGATCGCCGCCTAACGCCTGGAGTGCGGCGTCGGCATCGAGCGCCTTGTTTTCGGCGTCGCTGTCGACGAGCGGGACAGGTTCACTGGTCACCACCTCGCGCAGGATGGCCGCGATCGATTTGCGCTTGGCAAACCACTGCCGCCGCAGCCGTGTCAGCGTCTTGGCGGCCTCCGTCTTGTCGAGCGGAATGAAGCGTGTCATCCAGCGATAGGCGAAATCCTGGTGGTTGAGCGCGTCGAGAATTCCGGGCCGTGTGACATTCGGAAAACCGAGAATGGTGAGCGTGCGCAGATGTTGGTCGCCAAGCATCGGCTCCCATCCGCCAGTAAGCGGCGCATCGACCAGGATGCCGTCGAGATAGATCGGTGTTTCCGGCACGGCGACGGGATGGCGGCTGGTCGAGATCGTGCCGTGGAGGTAAGTCAGCGTCTCGGCATCATCCAGTGCGCGTATTTCGGGCATCAAGCCCGACAGGAGATCCTGCACGCGGCCGGTCTCGTCCCGGAACCGCGCCAGTTCCTGGCGCCACTCTCTCTCGCCTTGAGAATGATGCGAATCGACGAGAGCGCTTTGCGCCCGCGCCTGGCTATCCGGCGGCGGCATGAACGCCAGCGTCAGGTGGTAGCGGCTCTCGTAGTGCGCGACCTTGCCTTGAAAGGCCGCGCGCCGTTCTTCGTCGACCAACCATGACGCAGCGTCGGGGAAGCGCGAGTCTGGATAGCCCAGCGCCTCGATGCGCTCGGCCTCGAAGAACAATGCCCAGCCAGAGCCGAGACGTCTGAGCGCATTATTGGCTCGCGCGCAGATGCCGATGAGTTCGGCTTCTGTTGCACTCTC
This sequence comes from Mesorhizobium sp. WSM4809, assembly GCF_055811655.1. NCBI lineage: Bacteria > Pseudomonadati > Pseudomonadota > Alphaproteobacteria > Hyphomicrobiales > Phyllobacteriaceae > Mesorhizobium > Mesorhizobium sp. WSM4809. The sequence continues at coordinate 21,580 of NZ_JBVVQW010000017.1, read as the reverse complement.
GAGATCAGGGCCGCGGAATGCGAATGTGCGCTGGAAGCTGCCGTCCTTGTTGAGCACGATGCCTGGTGCTATCAGTGCGGCCCAAGGCAGATGATCGGCAAGCCGGTCGGCCTTGCCCCGATATTCCGAAAGATTCAGCATGCAAGCCACCCCCTCAGGCGAAGGTGGCGGACGAGCACGCCGGCGAAGTCCGGGTCGCGGCGGGCCACGAAGACAGCCACAGTGTGCCCGCAGATCCACAGCACCAGTCCGGCAATCCACTGCTGCAAGCCAAGCCCGATGGCCGCGGCAACGGTGCCATTGAGGATCGCCACCGCTCGCGGCGCGCCGCCGAGCAGGATCGGTTCGGTCAGTGCCCGGTGAACCGGAACCTCGAAGCCTTCTATGTGCTCTCCGGCCAGCATCAGACGAGTGCCCCGCCGCCAAAGGAGAAGAAGGAGAGGAAGAAGCTCGATGCGGCAAAGGCGATCGACAGACCGAAGACAATCTGGATGAGCCGACGGAAGCCACCTGCCGTGTCGCCAAAGGCGAGTGTCAGGCCGGTGGTGATGATAATGATGACCGCGATGATCTTGGCGACCGGACCCTGCACCGATTCCAAGATTTGCTGCAGCGGCTGCTCCCAAGGCATGCCGGAGCCGGCGGCGTATGCCGGAAACGTTAGAAGAAACACGAGCGCGGTGGCCCAGAGAAAGCGAAGCTTCTTGCGCATGAAGTGACCTTTCAGAGTTGCTGGAGTTGCGGAAGCGTGAGCTGGGTGACGGCGTAGTCGCCACTGCCGTCGAGGCCAGTGACCTCGGCGATCGCCTCGATGCGGCGCGAGGATCCGCGGCCAGCGATGAAGACGATCAGATCTATTGCCTCGGCGATGAGCCGGCGGGGAACGGCGACCACGGCTTCCTGTGCGAGCTGCTCGATGCGGTAGAGGGCAGACCGCGCCGAGTTGGCATGAACCGTGGCAATGCCGCCTGGATGACCGGTGTTCCACGCCTTCAGCATGTCGAGCGCTTCGGCGCCTCTGATCTCGCCGACGATGATGCGATCGGGTCTGAGGCGCAGTGTCGAACGCACGAGATCGGCGAGCGTGACCGAACCCCGCCTCGTCCTCAGGGCAACGCAGTCTTTTGCTGCGCATTGAAGTTCGCGCGTATCCTCGATCAGGATCACCCGCTCGTCGCAGTCGGCGACGACGGCCAGCAGCGCATTGGCAAGGGTTGTCTTGCCCGAGGACGTGCCGCCTGCGATCAGGATGTTGCGCCGTTCGCGGACGGCTCCCTTCAACGCATCGGCCTGCAGCGGCAGCATGACGCGGTCGGCGACATAATCGGCCAGGGTGTAGAGTTTTGCGGCAGGCTTACGAATAGCAAAGCAGGGCGCCAACACCACGGGTGGCAGCAGGCCTTCGAATCGCTCGCCCGACGGCAGTTCGGCGCTGACGATCGGCTTATCCGCATGCGCTTCGGCGCGCACATGGGAAGCGACGAGGCGGACGATCCGCTCCGCCTCGGCAGGATGGATGTGCACGCCTGTGTCGACCAGGCCTTCTCCGATCCGATCGAGCCGCAGTGCTCCGTCGGGATTGACCATCACCTCGATGATCAATGGATCGGAGAGCGCTTGGGTGATCGCCGGACCCATGGCGGTGCGCAGCATCGCGCTGCGGCGGTGGTCGGCTTCCGGATGAGAGTTCACCCTTCCCCTCCCACGTCATTGTCTTTGCCAAGCGATCGTTTTCCGGACGCGATCTGCCGACCCACCTGCTCGACAAATTTGTCGAAGCGCTCCTGGCCAATGGCCTGCGTTGCCCTGTCCGGGACCGGCGTGTGGGCGTGAAGCGTGATCGAAAAGCGAATGAAGAGCGCCAGGCTCTCCAGCATCATCTCGACGTCGCGCCTGACATAAGCGAGGTCGCGAGAAAGACGGTCGAGCCGTACCCCGTAGCGTTTGTCGAGCTCATTCTCGCCACGGCGCTCGATGAAGGCTTCTACCGCCTTCGCGACAATCGCCGATTTGGTGGTCGAAGGATCACGACTGAGTTTGTCCAGCTTCTCGCTCAGCTCAAACTCAAGCAGAAACTGGTGACGAATGCGGCGGGGCTTCATGAGGCTTGTTCCAGCTGCCAGCGCCGGCGCGCCGGCGACGGGAACAAGCATCCGCCAGATGCCCACGAAAGCTTATCGCCGTTATCTACGCCGAAGTACGCCGTCAGGAAGCGGCGTTCAGAAACCGGGCACGATGTCTTTATCGTCGCCCCTTCCCTCGTTGATGCCATAGGCGCGGGCAGCCGTCGAAATCCGATCCATGACACGCTTGTCGGCGACCGGCTCGCTATCATCGTCAACAGACTTGAAGAGATCGCCCTGGTCAGCTTCTTGAGAAAGCACGACTTGATCTTCTGGCAGAGCTGGATGTCGCTGCTGCTGGACGCCGCCCTCGTCCCCGATCGCGGCGTCGGCAATCTCGTCGCCTGCAGCCAGACGGCTGTCAACGCCGCGGACCTGTCCAGTCCAATCGTCCGGGCGCGAAGCGGGACAGTCGGCGTAAGTGCCGTCCCGCAGCACCGGGGACGGTAGCACGCGTTCCGTGAAATTCCGATCCTGGTAGTAGCGCAGCTTCTGCGCGCGCAATGGCGGCAGGCCTGAAATCAGCACCAGCTCGTCGTTCTGGGGCAGCTGCATCACCTCGCCAGGAGTCAGCAGCGGTCGGGCCGTTTCCTGGCGGCTGACCATGACGTGCGACAGCCAGGGGGCCAGACGATGGCCGGCATAGTTGCGCATGGATCTCAGTTCCGTCGCCGTGCCGAGCGCGTCCGAGATGCGCTTGGCCGTGCGGTCGTCATTGGAGGAAAAGGCAATGCGCACATGGCAGTTGTCGAGAATGGCACTGTTCTCGCCGTAGGCCTTGGATATCTGGTTCAAGGATTGCGCGATCAAGTAAGCGCGAATGCCGTAGCCGGCCATGAAGGCGAGCGCGGTCTCGAAGAAATCTAACCGACCGAGCGCCGGGAATTCGTCGAGCATCATGAGCAGCCGATGTTTGCGACCCTTCTTAGGGTCGCCTTCAAGGCGCTCCGTCAGGCGTCTGCCGATCTGGTTCAGGATCAGTCGTACCAAAGGCTTGGTGCGCGAGATGTCCGATGGCGGCACGACCAGATAGAGCGACATCGGTCGCTCGGCATCCATGAGATCGACAAGGCGCCAGTCGCAGGCCGATGTTGCCGCCGCAACCGTCGGGTCGCGGTAGAGCCCGAGAAACGACATGGCGGTCGATAAAACACCCGAACGCTCGTTTTCCGATTTGTTCAGCACCTCGCGTGCCGCCGAGGCCACCACCGGATGGACCTCAGGCTTGTCGGGCGTGCCCAGGTGGTTGGTGGTCATCATCCGCTGCAGCGTCGCGGAAAAGGAACGTTGCGGGTCCGACAGAAAAGTGGCGACGCGGGCAAGCGTCTTTTCCTCTTCGGCATAGAGCACGTGCAAAACGGCGCCGACGAGGAGGGAATGACTTGTCTTCTCCCAGTGGTTCCGGCGATCCAGCGCACCTTCCGGATCTACCAGGATGTCGGCGATGTTCTGGACGTCGCGGACCTCTTGCGGACCCTTTCGCACCTCAAGCAACGGGTTATAGCGCGCCGACCTCGGATCTGTCGGATTGAAGAGAAGACAATAGGAGAATTTCGACCGCCAGCCGGAGGTCAATTGCCAATTCTCGCCTTTGATATCGTGAATGACGGCCGACCCGGTCCAGGACAGAAGCGTTGGAACAACCAGTCCGACGCCCTTGCCTGATCGTGTTGGGGCAAAGGCCATGACGTGCTCGGGCCCGTCATGTCGCAGATAGCGATCCTTAAGCTTGCCGAGGAAAACGCCGGCCGGTCGAAACAGCCCTGCCCCCTCGATCTCCTGAGTCGTCGCCCACCTCGACGAGCCATAGGTCGTCACCGATCCGAGCTGTCGCGCGCGCCAGAGCGAGCCCGCGATGGCTGCGGCACAGCCCACGAACCCACTGGCGCCGGCGAGCGCACCGGCCTTATCGAAGACCTCGGGCGCATAGGCGTCGAAATGGTACCACCATTCGAACAGTTTCCACGGCTTGTAGATCGGCCAGCCAGCCACGACAAACCACGGCGTGCCGAGTGGCGGCTGATGACCCAGCATATGGGCGCACCACTGCGTGGCCGCCCACACGCCGAGCATGACGATTGCGAATACGACGGCGATCTGCCCGATCAGCAACTTCGTGGGCGTCATTGGCTTGCTCCGCTGTTCTGAACGTCGGGGGGCAAGCATCGCGCGGAGCGATGTGAACTGAAATGCACACTACGCACGACCAGGTGCGATGGGGAATGGGCCGGATCGCTCACAGAGCAGCCTTTTACGTGCCTGGAGCCCGCGCCGCAGACTGGGTCACCGGCCATGGCCGCCCTCGGCGATCGCGACCTATTCTGTGGTTTTGCTTCGTCTGATCAAAACGCAGGCATGCGTTTAGCGCGAGATACGACCACAGGCATCTGAACGGGTCGGCATCTCCTCGACATCCAACTGGCCGATGACGCGCTTTGCTCCGGCGTGTGTCGTATGGACGGGCCATCACAAATCATTCGACGGTAACCGATTTTGCGAGATTGCGCGGTTGGTCGACATCTTTGCCCATGAAGACAGCCGTCTCGTAAGCAAGAAGCTGTATCGGCAAGGCAAAGATCATTGGCGCGATAATCTCGTCGACGGTCGGCAGCACAATCGTGTGCATCGTTTTGAGTTTCGAAGCAGCGGCCCCTTTCTCATCAGTGATGAGGATAATCCGTCCTCCCCTGGCGGCCGCTTCCTCCATGTTGGAGACGGTCTTGTCGAAAAAGCGATCATGTGGCGCGATGACGATCACTGGCATGTTTTCGTCGACCAAAGCGAGTGGACCATGCTTCAATTCACCAGCCGCATATCCCTCGGCATGGATGTAGGAAATCTCCTTGAGCTTCAGCGCACCTTCCATGGCCAGTGGGAAACTGGTGCCGCGGCCGAGATACAGGACGTCATGGCACTTTGACAGTTCGCGCGCCAGGAGCTCGACATCTGGCTTGATGCTGTTCAGGACCTGGCGCATGATTCGCGGCATTTCGGCAAGGCTCGCGACGAGCGCCTTCGCCTCAGCTTCGGTTACCGTTCCACGGGTCCTGGCAGCACCAATGGCGAGTGTGGCAAGAACCACAAGCTGGCAGGTGAAAGCCTTGGTGGAGGCGACGCCGATCTCCGGCCCGGCAAGAATTGGGAAGACCGCGTCGGCCTCCCGCGCGATGGTCGATTCCCGGCTATTGACGACAGCGCCGGTCGTCAGCCCACGCCCCTTGCAGTATCTCAGAGATGCGAGCGTGTCGGCGGTTTCACCGGACTGCGAAATGAAAAGAGCCGCCGAGTGCGGCGACAATGGGATCTCCCGGTAGCGGAATTCGGACGCGACGTCGATTTCGACCGGCAGGCGCGCATAGCGCTCGAACCAGTATTTTGCGATCAGTCCAGCCAGATAGGCTGTGCCGCAAGCCGAGATCGCCAGGCTCGGGATGCTGGCAAAATCTATGCAAGAAGCCGTATCGATGGGATTTCCTTCGGAGTTGATGTGATGAGCGAGCGCACGGGCGACAACCTCGGGCTGCTCATGAATTTCCTTCTCCATGAAATGGCGATAGTTGCCCTTATCGGCCAGGTATGCCCCGGCAAGGGAAGTCTGGCGCGGACGCTCGACGGGATGGCCATCGAAATTGAAGATATCGGCGCCTGTCTTGCTGATAACGGCCCAGTCGCCATCGACGAGATAGGTGATTGCATTTGTGAAGGGCGCAAGCGCGATGGCGTCGGAGCCCAGGAACATCTCGCCGTCGCCGTGACCGATTGCCAATGGGGGTCCGTTGCGCGCCGCCATGATGGTCGATGGATCATCCTCAAAGAGAACGGCAAGGGCGTAGGCACCGCTGACGCGCTTCAGCATGGCATGCATTGCCTCGCCCCGCCCCATGCCCTCCCGGCGGTATCTTGCCAAGAGATGAACGACGACTTCGGTGTCGGTATCGGTCTGGAACTCGGCGCCCGCCGCCGCCAGTTCGTCCTTCAACTCGGCGAAATTCTCGATGATGCCGTTGTGAACCACGGCCACACCCTCCGCAATGTGCGGGTGCGCGTTGCGCTCAGTGGGTGCCCCATGGGTTGCCCAACGTGTGTGTGCGATGCCGATGAAGCCACTCAGCGGCTCTTCCTTCAATCTTCTCTCGAGATTGACAAGCTTGCCCTTGGCGCGCCGGCAGTTCAACGAGCCCTCGCAAAGGGTGGCGACGCCGGCTGAGTCATAGCCGCGATATTCGAGCCGCTTCAATGCGTCAACCAACCGCTCCGACACTGGCTGATGTCCAACGATGCCAACAATCCCGCACATGATCGTCTCCGAATTCTTCCCGGTAGCCTCAGTCGGCGCGAAGGAAACCCGCCGCCGCTCAGCCCCTAGTGGAAATCGGCGAAAGAGGTAAAATCGATTGTTGGGATAGCTGCCATCCAACCAGCGGATGGTCGGGAAACGTGTTTGACGACCCGGCGAGAGGACCTTTGACCTCGGCTAAACAGGTCTCCTGACCTCAGCTTCACCCGTCTCAGAGAGTGAGAAAGCCGTCAAATTCGCCACCAACTGTCGCGATTTGCGGCTTTCGACCGAGCCGGCCGCGCAAATCGCCCGTGCAAGCTGTCCCAGGATGGTCCGGTGGCCGACTTAGTCGCGGAGTTGCCTGCGCTGCCGCCGCAACCGGGCTGTGTCGATCTTAAACAAAGCGGAATGCCAGGCTCTGCCGATGGCCCTAAGAATCATTTGCAATGCTAGTTTCCTCTGCTGCCCAGCGCATTCCCGTCTTCCGCGTTGGTCGATTGATCGTGCATCAAAGATCGATGGCGATGCGAATCGGGGGCTATCAGCCCCAATTTTGGCTGCCTATGCAAGCGGGCGGACGCGTCGTGCCATTATGCCTCATGGCATGTGGAAGCGCATCCACAGCAGATAGCGGCCGGAAGGAGCTTGATCCCTTTGCTTTTCGTCGTGGCTGGTTCAGCAAATCTGCTCGACCCCACGGCAGCTTGCGATCAGGCGCCGAGGGGAGTGCAATCGGCGGCGAACGCACTGTTGATGAGGAGGCAGACCCCGCCAGAGCCGGTGGCACTCGGCTCCCGGAGCACCTTCTCGAAAGCCGGGCCAGTCGAAGTGAAACCGCGCCTGCGCATGGCTGCCATGAAAGTCACGAAACGCTGGGTCCACTCCTTTGCCGACCGATGTTCCAAGAGATACCTTCGCGCTGCACCAGGCCGGAAACCTCTTTGCCGACATGCCGCTCGAGCACCGGCCGCCAAGGGACGAGCACGAACTCGCGCGATTTCTCGATAACGGCATATTTGCCGCTGGCGAGCTCAACTGAGCGGCGGAGCGTGCCCTCTACCCGGTCTCCGGGTTGCGTTTCAGCATAAGATAGACCGAGCTCTTCCGAGAGCTGACCGGCAACACGGTTCAGCTCCCGCTGGCGGAGGATCACGATCATATTGGCGCGATAGACGATCCGATCCTGCTCCTCATGGGCAAGGCCTTGCGCAATCAGCCACTGCTGTCGGCGGCTCCGCGCCTCCTGGGCTTCACGGCCGAAGCCCGAATTGCGCAACCGCTCTGATCCATCGGAGACCAGCTGGCTGTCGAGCCAGGTGGCGCCGTCAAAACCAACCTGCCGCTGCAGAGGCATGGAAGAGAGCTTGTCGACCGTCACAGGTTGGGTCCTCGCCTGCTGGCGCTCGTAGGCGGTGACACGATGGAGATGATCCGGCGCGATGATCCAGGTGCCGTCGGGCTCGCGCTCCACGCCACCGGTAGCGCGCCGGATCGCCTCCAGCCGACGGACATGCGTTTCGGCGAAGCGGTCGTTGGAGGTCGGATCGTGCTTCAGGTGAATGTCGATGTTGTAGTGGCCGTCATGGGCAGCCGCGATTTCGGCCACCGTGCGGTCAACGAGCCTTGGTTCTGTGTTCCTCGGCGAGACACGCACGATGCAGCCGTCGGGCGTCGGCTCTGTCGGCTCGCCTTTGCCGATGTCGATGTATCGGGTCTTGCCGTCAACACCGTCGACGATCAGGTAATGCCGGTCGGTGAGCTCGTCGGCCAGCCCGCGCGCGACAACACGGCCGACGACAGGATCGACCAGCTCGCCGGATCGATCATGGATCACCCAGTCGGCGGCACTGCGGGAAATCCCCCTGCCCGCCAGCTCGCGATGCATGGTCTTGATGATGTCGCCGCGTTCGCCGATGCGGCGCAGCGTCGCTTCTAGCCCGTCATCGAGGCGCCAGCGGCCCGAGTTGATCTCTTCGGCCAGATGCATCCGCTCGAGCTTGCGCAGGCGCCCCTGCTCCAAGGTTTGCCGAAACGCGTCGCGGCTATCGGGGGAAACGAGCCCACTGTCGTCACGCCGTTGCAGCAGGCGGCGGTCGATGCTGGTGAACCGTTCCTGCTCCATTTCCTGACGCAGGCGGTGCTCGATCTCGTGGTCGGTGCGCGGACCGAGATCGAGGCTGACCAGCTCGGCGGCGCGCTCGCGGATGCCGCTCGAGATGTATTCGCGCGCTATGACGAGATTCTCGCCGCGATCGTCCTTGCCACGAACGATGATATGGGTGTGCGGATGGCCGGTGTTGAAATGATCCACGGCAACCCAGTCGAGCTTCGTGCCGAGATCCTCCTCCATCTGTGCCATGAGCCGCCGCGTCAGTGGCTTGAGGTCGTCAAATTCGATGCCGTCCTCGGGTGCGACGATGAAGCGGAATTGGTGGCGATCGCCATCGGCACGATCGAGGAAGTCCTTGCCGGCGACGCGGTCGCTTTCGGCGCCATAGAGCTCGCCAGGCGCGCCGTCCCGGGTGACGCCGTCGCGCTGGATGTAGCGCAGATGCGCACGCGCCCCGTCCGCGCTCTTGCCGGAAAGCTTGACGACACGCGCCTTGATGACGACCCGGCGCTGGCGGAAGGCTGCATGGCGATCGCGTGACTTCAGCAGCGCGGCCGTCGCCCCGCCGCGGCCCGTCCGGCTCCCCACGAAGCGGCCACCACGCTGGGGCCGGCCACCGGCTCGGTTGATCGCCGCCCGGACCTGGCTGGCAAAGCGTTTGCCTGCCTTCGAGCCACGGGAGCCTATCTTCCCGAGCTTGGGTCTGAACTCGTCATCGTGCATGCTTAGCCTCCGCGTTTTACAGAGTCGAATTAGCCATTTGCGCTCCGAAGCTCTCCTGGCGCTGGAGGCTGCCTCCGGCAAAAAAGATGTGCAGACAAACACTTCGCCGCCTCATGGAGGCGGTGCCTTTATCTTGCCTTACGCGCCCCGCCCCTTCGAACGCGTCCAGCTCGCCCACTACTAGCGGTCCGGCTGCTTGACCGGTGCGACGTCGGTCCCCAGCGGCACGAAGAGATCGCCGTTTCGCGCGCCGGTGCGAACACCATTTTGCAGGAAAAACAGCGAGCGCCCCGAGGGCGCATTTTGCCTGCCTGGAGCGACAGATTGGCCGTTGGATTTCTTCATGTCGGTGGCCGAAACCCCAGCCGCCGCGAGCTGCTTGAGGTAGTCGACGGTCTCTTTCGGCAGCGGCTTGCCGCGCTTCAGATGCGCCTCGTAGCGCTCGGGGCCGGCGTTGTAAGCGGCAAACAGGCCGGGGAACCCGAAGCGATCATACATGGCGCGGAGATAGGCCGTGCCGGCCAGGATGTTGTCGCGCGGATCGTGCGGATTTGGGCCGAGACCATGGGCCACGCGCATCTCATCATACGTTTCCGGCATCAGCTGCATGAGGCCCATGGCGCCGGCGCGCGAGGTGATTGGGCGGCCGCCGAGCATGGTCCTGCCACTGCTTTCGGCATCGATCACGGCGTAAATCCAGGCCTGGGGAATACGGAAACGCTTGCTTGCTTCGGCAACGAAGTGCTGCCACTTTCCAAGCTGCGGACTTTGGGAGATGGCGACCGGCTCAGCGCCGGTCGAGGCGGAACAGGCGCATGGCGCGACAGCGATCATACCAAGCATCAGGAGGGTCACTCGGTCCATAGCGGCACGAGCCTCCCGATGACATTCGCGGCCGGCACTGGCCCGAAATAGCGGCTGTCGAAAGAGCGCGGCACCTCGCCGTTCAGCACGAAGAATTCATCGCCGGCGAGCGCGCGGCAGCCGCTCCACCAGGGCAGCGGACGGCCTTGGGGGTCGGTTGCGAGCCGACGCGCGACGATCTTGCCGCCGATGATGATCGCCTCGTTGAAGGCGCAGACACGTTCGTGCGGCAGCGCGGCAATGTGCTTTACAAGGGGAACGCGGTGCGGGAGATAGCCGCGTTCGGAAGCGAGGCCGGCGATGGCTTGGGGTGCGTCGGCGAGCACCAGGTCGCCGCGTGCGGGCGCTCCCGCCACGACGCGATAGAGGCCGACCGGCGCGCTCGCGGAGCCGTTCCAGATCAGCCCGGGCGACGGGTTTGCAAGGGGGCCAAAGGCAATCAGGCCCAGGGCAATCGCGGTCGCGGCGATCGCCCTTGTCGCGCGAACGCGACGCAGGCGGCTGCCGGTCAGACGGATGGAGGGACGCCGGCTCATGGGCGGCCTCCATCGCCGGAACCGGTTACCTTCTGGCCTTTCGACCACTCGTCGAGCTCGTCGATGTGGTAGCGGACATAACGGCCATGCTTGCGGAATTTCGGGCCGCCGCCGTTGAGCCGCATCTTTTCCAGCGTGCGCTGGGAGAGCCCTATGTAGAAGGCTGCTTGGGCTGTGTTGAGAAACGGACTGCCCTTCTTGGCGCGGGCGGCGCGTTCGTTTTCGTCATCCATAATTGTCCTCATGTCGCTTAGGAGAAGCGACGGCGAGGATGGGCGGGAGAGGTCGTCTTGGGGACGGGCGAAGAGTGGGGGGCGAGTTTTCGCCGCTCCTGTGACAAGAGCCCCGCGCCGGTTGCGGCGCGAGGCTCGGGGCCGATCGGATCAATCGGCCGGGTTCCAGATGATGGCGTAGGTGTCGTCATCGTCCTGGCCGGCGGCGCGGCCCAGATTGGCGTAGAGCTTGCGCGGCCCGAACTCCGGCGCTGCAATCGACAGGCTCACATATTCCTTGCCGGACGTCTCACCGGTGCGGATCCAGCCGGCGCCAACTTCGACCCCTTGCGTCAGCACCCGGTAGTCGGGATGGTTGTCGGCGCTCTTGGCCTGGTTGGGGACGATGTCGATGTCGGCGCGCACGCTGAGGGTCTTGAGCTGGCCCTTGTAGGCGCCATTTTCCTGCTTGTTGACGTAACCGATCGCGGTCATTTCGAAGTCTCCTTTTGCTGTCGCCGGGGACCATCCCCTGCGATGGCGGACCGTGATGGACGCGTCCGGAGCGCCTGAACCCGATAGGGCCGAAGCGCCAGCGGAGGACCCGAGCGGGCAGATTTTTTGAAGCGGAGCGGCGCGAGGAAGCCGCCGCAGGCGGCGGGGAAAAAAAGCTGCTGGCGAGGGTTTTGGGCGGCCGGACCCGTCCATAGGTCAACAAGCCAGCCGCAGGGGATGGTCCTGGCACAGAGCATGGAGATCGTGGCAAGCGCGGTCGCTGCAGCCAGGCAGGAGGAGCCGGGATTTGCGGGACTGCAGGCTGATGCCGTGGCATGCCAACGAGAGATCGTGCCTACGGGTCGGGCGCCAGAACAGGCATGCGACGGTCGGATTGATGCGGGATCAAGGCGGCTTGCCGGGCTGGATTGCCGCGGGGACGCGGGGGCCAAAGGTCTCGAACATGCGGCCAGTGCGACCGGGGTACGTTGCCGGGCGGCGGCCAACCTGGCAGCCGCCGCACCAGCGTGACGCCTATTGGCAGCCGAACAGGGACCGGACCCGCGCCCATTGATCGGCGGTGCGCAAGCCGCCCCGATCCGTGTAGCTTTCGACCGGGAATTTCATCCAGCGGGGCAGCCAGGTCTCGACCTTTTGCCTGCCGTTGTCGCCGGACAGAAAGTCGCGAATGATCGTCTTTTGCGTCTTCACCTTCTCGGCGACATTGCCGTCCGCGACGTGCTTGCCGCCGAGTTCGGCTAGCATGGAATTGACAATTTCCTTGTCGCGCAACAGCTCGAAGAAGGCGTCGTCCGGTTGCCAGCAAGCGGCGAGGTCGACATTCAGATGATTGCCGAGCGCCTCGATGACGGCGCTACCGGCTTCAAGCGTCTCGGCCATGACGATGGTGAGGACGCGCAGGACATCGTCGTCGGACAGCGTCAGCAGATGCGCAAACAGGGTTGCTGTGCCGATGTCGCCGCCATTGCCGCCAGCGATTGTGCGATCCTCGTCGGATCGTCCAAGCAGCGCCAGGACCGCACGCCGCTTATTGGCGAAGGCGGCCTCGGCCATGCAGGCTGCGAGGCTTGCGGCCACAGTCTCGTTGGCGGCGCGCTGCGGCTCGGTGCGCACCTGCCACAGGCTTGAGCCGGCGATCGAATGCGCCACCATCAGGCGAAGTGCCGCTGCCGGATGGTCGAGGAGCGCCAAGCGCACGGCGGCATGACGGTGCAGATCGACATAGTTCTGCATCGGTCCGGTGAGTTCGGGCCGCGACGGTTTATCCGGGGTCTCGGCCTCAGCGGCCTCGCCAGTGGCGCGGGCGCGGCGGGCTTCCTTGCGCGATAGCCAGCCCTCGTGACACCCGACCTCGCCGCGATGCGAGACTGATATAAAGACCTTGCCGCCCTTCTTCTTCGGCGTCTTTTCGTAGTCCCATGCGTGGAAATGATGACCCGGCTCGAGCACGATCACGTCGCTCCATCCGGCCTCACGATAGGCATCGCGTCTGGCGGCGATGGCCTCGTTCTGCTTGAGCCAGAACAGGTCGGCGTCGGCAAAATAGCTTTCCTCGCCGAACAGATCGGAGACGATCAGGCCGGGATAATCCTCGATGGCAAACAGCGCCACCTTGATCGAGATCGAGTGGCCGCCGAACAGCCATTGCTTCAATTGCCAGCCGCGCGGCGCGCGGCTGTCGGGGTCGGCAAAGAGCGCGAGCCAGTCCTTCTGCTGCGCCTTCGAGGCCATGGTGAGATGGCGCACCGTCTCGGCGTCGATTTCCTCGCGACGATAGGCTTCGCGAATCCTAGGCAGAAGCTCGCCGAGCGCCAGAATGCGCTTCACCTGATGCTGGGTGAGGCCGAAAGTGGCCGCGATATCGGCAATGGTGCGACCTTCCCTGATGAGGCGGGTAAAGGTTTCCCATTGCGAGACCTCGTCGGGATCGAGGCGGGCGATATTTTCGATCAGGGAGGCTTCGAGCGCATCGGCGTCGTCACCCTCCTCCATAATGGCGCATGGCAGCGGCTCGGCCTCGCCGCGTTCGTCGGCGACGGTCTTGGCGGCGAAATACCGTCGCCGTCCGGCGACGATCTCGAACGTTTCCGGCGAGCCGTTGGGCCGGACCAGTAGCGGAACGAGGACGCCGCGCGCACGCACCGACGGCAGGATGTCGGAGATGTCGGGCGCGCGTTTGGAATGTCGCATGTTGGCGGCGGCGACGCTCAATTGGTCGATGGAAACGTGAGCAAGCTGCATGGTCTTTCTCCTTTGCTGTGGCCTGAAAGTGCCTGACCGCGAGGCCGCAGGCCGAGCGGCGCGACGGTTTTGCGCCGGATGGCGCTATTGTACCGCCCGGTCGGGCGGAAGCTCGGGAAGGGAAAGCGAGAGGGCGGCGGCGGCCTGCCGCAAGAGCCGTTCGGCCTCGGTGACGTGGCCGCATAGGCGAGCGGCTTCGGCATAGACAGAGAGCGGAAACCGCGCCTTGAAGTACAGGTCGCGCTCGATGCCCAGGCCAAGCGGTCCCTTGACGGCTTGGAGTTCGGCAAGGCTGACGCTGCCGAGTTCGGGGAAGCCGAAACCGAGATCACAAAGGCCGAAGAGTGTATCGCCGTCGGCGTCGAGCTCGCTCAGAAGCCAGGTGGCGGAGCCTACCGGATTGAACAGTTTCACGACCGGAACATGGTCGGTTTCGGTCTCGGCAGCGCCATTGGCGAGCAGAAGAAGGCGCAGTTCGTCGGTGATCAGGATCATTGCGGCGTTCCTTCAAAACGGTTGGTGCTGATTAGAGCGGCTGAGACAAACCCGCCGATATCGAGCGGCTTGTGCGCGGCGCGCATCGCGCGCCATCAGAAGCGCAAGCCTGTCGGCATGGCGATCGGGCGCGCTCACGCGGCGATCTCGGCATGCGCCTCGCCTTCGACGTCGGCATTGAAGCCGAGCAGGAGATCGGCGGCTTTCGAGGCATGGCTGGCGGCGCGGAAGATGGCGCGATTGTCCTCGCGCAGGACCGTCAGCCATGAGCCGATATAATCGGCATGGCGCACGGTCGGCTCGATGCCGATAGTGCTGCAGACGAAGGCTGCGCAGATTTCAGCGACCAGTTCCTCGCGCGCATAGGCCTTGCAGCCGAACGAGCCGGAGAGGTCGCGCGCAAGGCGCGTCGGGTGACCGGTCCAGTGGCCAAGCTCGTGAAAGCAGGTGCGGTAATAGTTGACCTGCTGAAAGAAGGCCGGTTGCGGCGGCACCTGAATGAAGTCGCTGCCCGGCATGTAGAAAGCGCGATCGCCGCCGATGCGGACATCCGCGCCGGTTGCGCGAATGAGCGCCTCGGCCTGCGGGATGATCTGGCGCTGCGGCAGCGGATCGGCGGCGGCATGGAGATGTTCGGGCAGGTTTTCGCACTGCGCGACATTGAAGACGGTGAAGCGCTTCAGGTAAGGCACCGCCTGCGGTTCGTCGCCATCGACCTTGGCTCGTTGCTTTTCGTTTTTCGGAACAAAGCGGTCGGCGTGAACGATGGTCGTGCCGCGCTCGCCTTTCCCGACATTGCCGCCAAGGGCAAGCGCCTGCCGGAAGGTCAGCCAGTTCTGGCTGGCATAGCTGCGCTCGATGACCGCGCCCCAGAGGATCAGGATATTGATGCCGGAATAGCGGCGCGCGGTGGCCGCATTCCTGGGCAGGCCGAGGCCTGCCTTTGCGCTTCCCCAGGGCTTGACCCATGGCACGATGCCGCGCTCGAGCTCGGCAATGATGCGGTCGGTGATCTCTTGATAAAGGTTGGCGCCTGAGCGCCCGCCCCTGCTTGCGCCAGCCTTTCGGCTGCCGGAACGCTTGTTGTTTGAACGCATGCCCTGGTCCTCCGCTCGCCGAATCGCGCCCTCCCCGGAAGCGGGGTGGGCGGCGAAAACGACCGGAAAGGCCCGCCGTGAAAGGCGGACCGCATCCGAAGGACCGGAACGGAGAGGAGGACCCGAAGCGCAGCGAAGGGTTGCGGGACGCCGCGGCGGGCCTAGAAGGGAGAGCCGCCCACCGCGCGCCACCGGGGAAGGCCACCATGAAAACCACGCCGGCCAATCGGCCGGCGGCCGTCAGCAGCCGGCAGGCTGCCCGAGCCAGGGGGCGAAGCCGGATGGCCGAGACCGCCCGAGCCTGCCGAGGAAAAAGCGGGCTCGGTGCACGAGCACCCGGCGCGCGCCTTCAGGCGCGCGGGATTCAGGACTGGTGGTCGGGACCCCGCTGATGGTCATCACCATCGGATCCTTGAGCCGATGTCGCAGGGCTGCGAATCTCCACGCCTCGGCGCCCCTTGCTGGATCACAGCGTCCAGGAAGCGAGGTCGCAGCCGCCGCGAATGTTCGTTTGATGTAGCCGCACACCGGGAGACGGTGCCATGTTCGGGCGTCGCGCCCGCCGGCGTCACGATGCGGTCAAGAAGCCAACCACGAAAAAGGCGTTCAGGAGCACATCAAAACCACTCCGACAACCAATCCTGCGACCAAGCATTGCCGACAGTATGTCAAAATGCCGATTTTGCAGCTGTCGAAGATTGTACCTTTGCCTTCGCGCGCGCTTCAGCGATGGAGCGTTGCAGTCTGGCCATCCCGATTTCCCCTGGGATCACTTCGTCGCCGATTACCAACGCAGGTGTGCCGTCGATATACAAATCTTTGGCGAGTGCGAAATTGCGTGTGATGGCATCTGTGATCGCCTGGTCTTGCATGTCCCGCTTCAGTTGCTCGAGATCGAGGCCCACACGCTCTGCAACGGTCAAGGTGCTGCGCTCGTTGATGGAGCCGGGGAAAGCCATGAGGGCGAGGTGGAACGCCTCGTACTTCCCCTGTTTGTGCGAGGCGAGCGCTGCGCGCGCTGCGAATCTGGAACCTGGCCCCAGGATTGGGAAGTCCTTGAACACAAGCTTCACATTGGGATCATCCCTGAGGGCTTGAATGAGGTGGAGGGCTGCCGCCCGGCAATAGCCGCAGTTGTAGTCGAAGAACGAGACAACAGCGATATCGCCCAAGGGATTGCCCGCGATTGGCGAGGCTGGGTCGTTGAGGAGGGCGTCGCGCCGCTGCGGAATGCGTATGCGCAAGTCAGCCGCTATCTGGCGCTGGTCTTCCAGACGCTGCAGGTACTCGGCCGCATCCTGACGATGTTTCAACACTCCCAGCGCGAACACCAAGAGAGCGATCGCAGCGACAAGCGCGGCATTCAATCGGGACATGGGTGGCTCCATCAAACATAAACGGCAGGACAGGACGCCCGCACCGCCGGCTCCCGCCGTGTGGCCGCGCTTCTCCCGTCGCCGCGCTCCGGTCAAGCGCCGCACCCCGGTGCCGCAAATAGCGTGCCAGTGGGGGCAGGAACGCAGGTGAGCGCTGCGCTGCGAAAAGGCCGGCTAGGACATTGGCGCGATCGCCGTTTGGCTTACGCAGCGGACACGAACACCGCGTGGCCACGCGCGACGGCTTTGGTCCGGCGCACCATGAAACGGCGGAACATGCGAAGGATTTGCGACACAAAGTCGGGAACCATTCATGCCCATCCGGGGATTTGTTGGCGCTTCTGTCTCGGCACTTTGTAGAAAATGGTTTTGTGAGGTTTCACACGCGCGTGGTCACAGACCCGGAGCGACAGCTAAGCCCCTCCAGTACGCGCTCGCTTTGCAAGCGCCTGGTTGGTCTCCGCCTGGAGCAGCGCGCGGTTACGCCGGCAGCGCTGTCACATCGGGCGCGTTCGTCAGCCGGAATCCGATGGGTGCAGTTCGCGCCGACAAGCGGGACCTAGACGGCTCTCCTGTTGCCCCAGAGCAGAACGTGCAGCTGCGGCAACACGCGAGCTTCGAACCACCCGTCTCGCGTCACCTTTTCGATCAGCCACTCCATGCGTCTCATGATTCCGTCAAGGTCGACAGGTGCGTCTTCATCGCCGGGGCGCGGTGGGGTGTGATTGCCAGGTTGCAGATAGACTGGGAGGCGTGGAAATCGCGCGGCGGCGTCTTTGGCGAAGGCATAGTCACTCTCGTCGAAAACAACGAGCTTGAGCACGACTTGCGGCTTCTCCCGCGCCGCTTCGATGCACGCCTCCAAGGCGGCCCAGTCGGGCCGCATTTCGCTCGACGGAGGCTTTGGGCTGAGGACCAGCACATCAAGCTCGGCAAACCAGTCCTTGACCACCGAAGCTTGGGTTTCCAGCGCAAAGCGGTAGCCTTCACCATGGCCTCGCTCGATCAGCCCGCCGAAGGGCTGAATGGCCGGATTGCCGCCCGACAGCGACACCATCACTGGCCGGCCACCGGAAAGCGCAACCACGCTTTGCCACACCGCATCCACCGGCATCATCTTCCATTCATGGCGGAATTGGTTGTCCACCGCATGGAGGCTGTCGCACCAGGAACAGCGGTAGTCACAGCCGCCGGTTCTGATGAAGACGGTCGGCAAACCGATGAGCACGCCCTCGCCCTGTATCGTCGGCCCAAATATCTCGCTCACCCGGATTGCGGGGCGCGTGTCCGTCACGGTCGGTACTCCGCCCAGGTTTTCGGGGTTTCGCTCACCCTCACGGCCGCGGTTTCCGGCAGCCGTGCCTTGCACCATTCATAGAAATGCCTGGCCAAGTATTCCGCCGTGACCTGCTCATGTGCCAACGCGTCGTTGAGGTGCCGGTGGTCCAAGCTCTCGTCGATATAGCGTTTGAGCGGCGCCAGATCGTGATAGTCGCGCACGAAGCCGTGCGCGTTCAGCTCCTCGGCGGAGAGCTCCACTTCGACGATGTAGTTATGCCCGTGCAGGCGCGCGCACTGATGTTCGGGGGGCAAGGAGGTGAGCTGATGCGAAGCCGAGAAGTGGAATTCCTTGGTGATGCGGAACATCAGGCGCTCCGCCTCCGCAGCGCCTCAAGCCAGAAATCGGTGTCCTCATACTCGGTCGGATCGGCGTGCTGCGCGAGATGAAACGCCTCGCGTCGCTCGACGCAGGTCCCGCACCGTCCGCAGTGACGCTCACCGCCCTTGTAGCAGGACCAGGTCTGCGCAAATGGGGTTCCGTATCCTGCTCCATCGCCGACGATGTCCGCCTTTGTGAGGTTCACATAGGGCGTGTAAAGGCGGATCTGCGCGTCGCCGTCGAGCGCTCGGTCCTGCATCGTCTGGAAAGCTTCGATGAAGGCGGGACGGCAGTCTGGATAGATGAAATGGTCCCCGCCATGAGCGGCCATCGCCACCGCTTCCGCCTTATGCGCGGCGGCAAGACCAAACGCGATTGCCAGCATGATGGCGTTCCTGTTCGGCACCACCGTGATCTTCATGGTGTCTTCTGCGTAGTGGCCGTCGGGCACGTCGACACTGTCGGTCAGCGCCGAGCCGCGAAGGCCGCGGCCGATTTGGCGGATGTCGATGATCTGATGCGCAACGTTCAGTCGCTCCGCGCACAGAGCGGCGAATCTCAATTCTTTGCTGTGCCGCTGGCCGTAGTCGAAGGACAGGAGCCCGGTGAGTTCGTGCTCCGACGCCACTTTGTGGGCAAGGGAAACAGAGTCCAATCCGCCGGAGCAGATGACGAGAGTCTTCATCATGGTATCCTTGTTTTGACCGGGTAAGGCTGCGACCGGAGATTTCTCTGCGCTCCCCCTACCCCAGCCAGCCAACTTTGTGAACCCTGCGGGAGTCTGATGCGCTGGCGCACCGGGATGCGGCAGGGTCGCGAAAGGCGGACTGAGCCTCGTTGGTGGATGTTCACCCCGGGCACATGCTCAGGAGCCCAAATGCGACGCGTCCTCGCGACATGGCTGGGCAAGAAGCCGCCGACTTCATGGCTGCAGAGGCCACGTGCTGTGCTTTGCAAGGCGAAGCGGAAAGGGAGTGGACGCGAGTGCACAGGTCCAGGTTTAGCGACGGTGGGCGTGCCCTCGCTTCAGCATCAAATCCGAACCGGGCATCGCGGTCGGCCGTTGGTTGGGCGGCAGAACCCACCAAAGATTGGTTGTCAGCCGACATCTGTGAACAAGCCGTCTGCGTCGTTGCAATCACCCCTCCGTTGCGCGCTATTGCCGCCATGGCCTCGGATGAACTGGATTGGGCGATTTTCCAGATGGCAGTCGAAAGCGTCCGCTCCCTCTCGCTGAGCTTCAACGAAAGAGCCGCGGAGATAGCGGCGAGGAGCCAGGGTACTTTGGTTTTCGACGTGCGGGTGTACGGTGACGCGCAGGTGCAGAGGGTTGCAGCCATCCGGTATCAAGGCGAACGGACTGGCGTGCTGGCGTTGGACAGACAAGGCCTTGTTACCCACTATTGCATGGTGAACAGCACGTTCTCAGATCTGATGGCGCCGTTGGAGAACTGGACCAGCATGCCCCTGGCAATGCAGGCCAAGATCGATGTTACGGTCCATGCCAGTCTCTTCCTCGGCGCCTTACGAAATGCCGGTCATATGCTTGGCGGTTAGCGCGACCGCAATGGATGTGTGATTTTGCATTCCGCCCGACCGCGGCCTGCCAGCGGGGTTGCCGATCTCGAGGACGCCTACATCTCTACGAGAAGAAGCTCTCCAACCTGCAGGCCATGCTGCCGGTTCTCGAAGCCGTCGTGCAAACCTCCAAGCCGCTGCTCATCATCTCGGAAGACGTCAAGGCAGGCCCTGGCCACACTGGTCTTCAACAAGCTGCGCGGTGGAATGAAGATCGCCGCCGTATCAAGGCACCGGACTTCGGTCACCCGCATCAGGTCGACTTGGCGGAGCACGCGATAAAGCTCAGCACACATGCCAGGTGTCGGCTGGACCGGCACTGCCCTCATAACCGCGCGGGCGTCTAGCCTGTCGGGAGCTTATCGAGATGTCCACACCCGTCTTTTGTCGTGCGCGACGCGGGCTTGGTGGGGGTCTGTCGAGCGCCCCTCAACACTCACTCATATTCCCAAGAGAAAGCAAAGTATCCCCTCGCCGGGCGAGATCTCGGTCATGCGCGGTCTCTCGAAACGTATGGTGATTTCCTCGTGTATCCGGCCGGCCTGCGCCTCCTGGGTTCAACCGGTTTTCGCTGCGCGCTCAATGCTGGAGGGCCGGTTCCAAGGCGAGTTGCACCGAAGGCCGCGGACCGGATCGTCAGCCGGGCAGCTTGGTTGCACTACCGCCATGCTTAATCGCTCCATTGCGCGCCATGGTCTCTCGCGCTTCTCCTTTTGCCACGCAAGGCGCGCCAGCTCACGTGTTGCCTGTGCGCAGCTCGGAAAAACACTCCTTTTGTCGACCAGCCGCTCCAGTGATCCCGCGTTCCGGCTCCGTAAAGAAGTGGTGCGGCGTGACGCTTCCGAGTCCGTGCAGCTCCGCCAGCTTCCACACCTATGGACGCTCGACCATGTAATCGGGGCGGACTTGGGCTTGGACGGTTCAGCTTGCGGCCGCCGGCCATCTCGATGATTTGGCGCACCCTCGCCTTCGACAAGCCATGTTCCCGAGCCAGGCGGCGAAGCGCTCGCGCATTAGCAAGCCTTCGACCCAATCAGACTCACATCATGGCCCGGTTCGTATGATGCGAGCGATCACCATGATCGGTGATCGGTCGGTCGACCCGGATGAAAGACTCTCTAAATCGACGGCAAAGCACAATTGAAATCTTTCCAGCCACAATTTAACAATCGCCAGTAAATTTGCAACATAAATGCCAATTATTTTCACACATTTCCCGTTCGCCTATCGCTATGCCGGTATCTATTTACTACTATCGGCGTGCCACTAAGAGAAGCGCGCGACTGCATTTATGAAAGGGAACCCAGTGTCTGCCGCAGGGGCTGTAAGCGCCGCTCATTTCCACAACACTGAACGCATCGGATTCATTGGCACCGGCAGCATGGGAAGACCGATGATCGCCAAGCTCCTGCAAGCCGGCCATCTGGTGAACGTCTATGACGTTGATCCCGCAGCCGCGGAAGACGTGGTCGACAAGGGAGCCCGGTGGCACGACACACCCAGCGAAGCGGCTCGCGATTGCGAAATTGTCATCACCTGCCTGCCGCTGCCACACGACGTCTTTGACAACATGACAGGCGAGCAAGGCGCGTTGGCCGGAATGACACCGGGCAGCGTGTGGATCGATACGTCCACGACCGACTATCACAACACGGTCGAGATCGCCCGTCGGGCGGCAGCAATTGGCGTCGATTCGCTAGAAGCACCCGCGAGCAACTTGTCCCACATGGGGGTCGATTTCGCCAATGTCAGCTTCTTCGTCGGCGGGCC
>NZ_JBVVQW010000016.1:0-135165 GCF_055811655.1 Mesorhizobium sp. WSM4809 | reverse complement strand
CCGCGAACCCATCATAAGGGGGAAAACTGTTACCTATGTATCCGGTTCAAACTGTTACCCATCTATCGGCTGGACACGCCAAGGCCGTCCTGCTACTTCCAGTTCCTGCGCCGTTCGAGCTCGGCCTCGGATGCTTCTCCTGTGACAAACGAGCCGACCTTGATCTCGCCTGATCGTTCGTAGGTCGCCATGATGACGCCTGTGCTGGTTGCCTGCGACTTGATGAGCTTGAAGGCGGCCGGCATCGCGCTGTCGCCGAACAACCGCTTGCCCTTGCCCAGCAACAGCGGGAAGATCATCAATCGGATTTCGTCGATCAGCCCGTTCGCGAGCAAGGTCTGGATCAGATCGCCAGATCCCTGGATGAGCAGGTCAGGTCCATCCTCCTGCTTGAGGCGGCGCAACGTCGCGACGATATCGGGTCCGAGCGCTTGCGTGTTCTGCCAGGTGAGGGTGTCAGGCCGATGCGTCGCCACATATTTGGTCGCGGGGTTGAAGGCATCCGCGATCGGATCCTTCTGATACGGCCAGTAGGCGGCGAAGATGTCGTAGGTTCTGCGGCCGAGCAGCAGGGCGAAAGGCTTGGAGAACAGTTCATCCATCGCCGCGCCCCCCGCCTCGTCAAAGTAATGGAAGGTCCAGCCGCCGAACTTGAAGCCGCCGACCGGATCCTCTTGCGGGCCGCCGGGCGCCTGCATGACGCCGTCGAGGCTGACGAATGTCGCAGAGATGATCTTTCTCATTCCAATGCTCCCGCTCTTCGGTCCACGCCGTCGTGGCCGGACTTCAGCCCAAGGACGGGCGACGAGCCACCGGTCCGACAGGACATATGAAATTTTGGCAAACCACCATCATTTGCGAGGCCCGGGATGGAGATCTTCCGACGAGAACCAGACATCGCCCGATATGGCGGTGGCGGTGTCGTCCGGCGCCTTGTCCTGGACCAGCCAGATCGAGCGGCTGCGCGCGGCCTGCTCGCGGGTCGGGATCCTCGACGCTGAGTCTGCGAGCGAGGCGCCGACGCAGGGAATGAACCACGATCGCATGAACGGATCGCAGGCGAAGCCTTTTTCGGTGCGGATCACCATCACCGCCAGCGGGACGCGCTCGGCCGGGCGCCAGGGGAAGATCATGCGGCCGCCGGGCCGCAGCGCCTTCAGCCACCCTGCTGGTGGCGCTGCGACGCCAGCATTGACGTAGATGATGTCGGATGGCGGCAGGGGCGTCGTCACCGCATCGCCATGGACGACCGTTGCATTGCCATGTGCTTCGAGATTTTTGCGCGCCAGATCGGCCAGCTTTTCGTCGAGTTCGAAGCCGGTGACGGTGCCGCTTGGTAAAACCAGCCTGGCCAGCACGGCGGTGTAGTAGCCGGTGCCGGCGCCGATATGAGTGACGGCCTCGCCAGGTTTAGCCGCAAGCTTTCCGATCCACATGGCATGCAGGAAGGGCTCGCCATTGTTGATGCCCTTGTCGTCGTCGAGCGTCACCAGCACGTTCTGGTAGACATGGGCCGGGTCGGCGCTCGGCGTCGTGACCTTGCCGTTGCCGGCGATGACCGTCCACGGACCGGGACCGAGAAACGCTTCGCGCGGCACCTCGGCGAAAGCCGCTTCCAGGCGTGGATCGGGCGAGCCGGCATGGGCGACCAGCAGCCGCGCGTAGAATTTCCTGATGTCTTCGATCCCGGCCATGCTGCGGGACAACATAGCGCGGATTGTCGATTTGTCGCGAGACTACCCTTTGCGCACGGTAGTTGATTTTCGAAGCGGAGCTTAGCCGATGCCGAAGATGGTGTCGTAGAGCAGCTTGAAGTTGAGCCCCAGGATCACCGCGGCGACTACCCAGGCAAGGGCGGCGACGCCGCGCGGAATGGCGAGATTGCCCATCTTCTTTTTGTCGGAGACGAACTGCACCAGCGGGACGACCGCGAAAGGCAACTGCATCGACAGGATCACCTGGCTGAACACCAGCAACTGGCCGGTGCCCTTTTCGCCATAGAGCGCGGTGACGACCACCACCGGGATGATGGCGAGGCCGCGCGTCAAGAGCCGGCGTGCCCAGTTGGGGATGCGCAGGCGCAGGAAACCCTCCATGACGATCTGGCCGGCAAGCGTTGCCGTCACCGTCGAGTTCAGGCCGGACGCCAGCAGCGCCACCGCGAACAGGATCGAGGCGATGCTCAAGCCAAGCAGCGGCGACAGCAGCTCGAATGCCTGGCCGATCTCGGCGACATCCTGGTGGCCGGTGTTGTGGAAGGCGACCGCCGACACGATCAGGATGGCGGCATTGACGAACAGCGCCAGCATCAGGGCGATGGTCGAGTCCGTCGTTGCCCATTTGATGGCGTCGCGCTTGCCTTTGTCGGTGCGCTCATAGGCACGGGTCTGCACGATAGAGGAGTGCAGATAGAGATTATGCGGCATGACGGTGGCGCCGATGATGCCGATGGCGATGTAGAGCATCTCCGGGTTGGTGACGATCTGCGACGACGGCACGAACATGGCATGCAGGATCGAGCCTGCCGGCGGGGCGGCGACAAAGATCTGGATGGCGAAGCAGCTGAAGATGATGATCAGCAGCGCGATGACGAAAGCTTCGAGATAGCGGAAGCCCTTGTTCATCAGCAGCAGCACGAGGAAGGCGTCGAGCGCCGTCAGCATGGCGCCGCTGATAAGCGGAATGCCGAACAGGAGTTGCAGCGCGATCGCGGTGCCGATGACTTCGGCCAGGTCGCAGGCGATGATGGCCAGTTCGCAGGCGATCCACAGCACGAAATTGACCGGACGGGGATAGTAGGCGCGGCAGGCCTGGGCGAGGTCGCGGCCGGTGGCGATGCCGAGCCGTGCCGCCAACGCCTGCAGCAGGATCGCCATCAGGTTGGACAGCATGATGATGAACAGCAGCGTGTAGCCGAACTGCGCGCCGCCGGCGAGATCGGTCGCCCAGTTGCCCGGATCCATATAGCCGACCGAGACCATGTAACCGGGACCCATGAAGGCGAACAGGCGGCGGAACCAGACCCCCGAACTCGGAACGGCGATGGAGGAATTGACTTCACGCAGGCTGGGCTGCTCGTCCTCGTCGGGCCTGGCGAACCGCCATGAGGAACGGGAGGCTGTGGCTTCGGCTTCGGACATGGGGGAGGGCTTTCCGGGAGACTGGGCGATGTTCCCTAAGCTATGCCATGGCTCAACATTATGCAATATGCTATATTTCATTGTCGTTGCTTTTCATCCGGCCGGCGGTCATCGGGTGGAAACGGCAATCGGAAGCGCTGGTTGCACCTGTGGCGCAATGCAAATAAACGGCCTGAAGAATCAGAGCCCGTGCTATGAAAGCATGGATGGCAAATAGTCCTGGGAGGAGCGCGTATTGGCGCTGAAGAACAGACCGGTCCCGCGCGAGCCGCTGCTTGACGCCGAAATTCATTCGGAGGGCTTCCGGCAGCAGCGCGAAGCGCGCCGCAGCGCGCTGGTCGAGGATTATGTCGAGCTGATCGCCGACCTGATCGAAGACGGCAACGAGGCGCGCCAGGTGGACATCGCCGCACGCCTGGGCGTCGCCCAGCCGACAGTGGCCAAGATGCTGACCAGGCTGTGCGCCGACGGCCTGGTGTCGAGAAAGCCCTATCGCGGCGTGTTCCTGACCGATGCCGGCCGCAAGGTCGCGGAGCAAAGCCGCATCCGCCATCAGACGGTGGAAGCCTTTTTGCGCTCGCTTGGTGTCAGCGCCGAGACGGCGCGCATCGACGCCGAAGGCATCGAGCACCATGTCAGCGCCGAGACGCTGGAAGCTTTCCGCAAGGCGATGACGGCGCGCTGAGCCGCCAGATTTCCGGCGCTGCCGGAACCGTCGCACGCCGGGCACGTTGCTCCCGACAGCGCGCGTTTTGTCGCGCGAACGGAGGAAGCGATGGGCATCGAACAAGCACCGACCGCAAAGGGCAAGCAGGCGGCCGCGGGACTGAAACAGGCGGCGGCGAGGGACGAGCGCAAGACCGAGGCGGAAACCGGCCGTCCGCTTAAAAAGGGCGCGGCGCGTTTCGAGGAACGGTCGAAGGGCTCTGACGGCAAGAGCGCCGGCGCCAAACAGGAAGATTAGGCGTCTGACGTGATTGGCTGCAGGCCAAGGCCGCTGTTGGACGTGGTTTACGTCCTTTCTTGCGGCAGTGTCTATCGCCCTCCGCTATGGCTGCGGGCGTTCGAGCCTTTTGAAAGGTCCAGTGGACCTTTCAATTTGCCTGCGGCAAACCGTCCCTCACTCCCTGACATCCTGCACCCAGCTGCGCGGGTGGCCGTCGACGCGGAACTGGAAGATGAAATAGGGCGGGATGCAGGTGCCTTTGCCGGCTTTTGCCTGCACCAGATCGTCATAGCCTGCGGTGCAGATATAGTCCTCGCGGCAGGGATGCGCCTTGTCGCAGGCGCGCAGGCCGGCGGTCTTGGTGAATTCCTTCGTGCAGAATTTGTGGTCCTTGCCCGACGCGATGCAGTCGTTGAAGCCGGTCTTGGCCAGACGTCCGCACGTCGCCTCGCCGGGAAGCTTGTCGCAGCTCGCCTTGCGCAGCATGCCACCGGGAAAGCCGCCGGTCTTCTGCTGCGGATTGTCGTAGCGCTGGCGCGCCGCGCCATAGCCGGCGAGCTTGACCGGCGGCTTCTTGTCCCGCGCCGGGTCGATGGCGCAGGCCTTGGCGGTGGCCGGGGAGAGGCGGCAATACTGGTCGTTGCCCCAGGTCGACATCTTGATCTCGCCGAACTCGACCGGGTCGCCGACGGCCGTGCCGGCCTCGCTGACGCAGGTGCCGAAGCCCGGATGGATGGCGCTTTCATGGACGCCAGCGCAGCGCAGGCCGGTGCCGCAGGTCCAGTCCTTGAAACTTGGGTCCTCGCCGCGATAGCAGATCGAGCCCCAGCCATTGTAGAGGTCGGTGCCTTTCAGCGCCTCGGCATATCTGGCGTCCGGACGGGCGGCGAAGCCGCGCGTAAAGTCCGGGTGACTGCCGGCGGCGAACTGCTCGACGATGGCGCGGCGGCGCGGCAGGTCGGCGAAGAACACAGCCGAGCCCGGCACGAAGACGGCGTTGCGGCGCGGCTCGCTGGCCGGATCGGCGCCGGTGTAATGAAAGCCGGCAATGCCATGCGTCTGATGGCAACCGGTGCAGCTCATCTCGTTGAGCCGCAATTTGAAGCCGGCCGCCGACTTGATGGTGGCGAGCGTATTGCCCCTGGCGACGTAGTCCTTCAGCGCCTTGTCGATGTCGGCGTCGTCGACCAGCCCGTAGACGATGTTGTTCTGCGACCGGCTGAGGCCGCCGGGTGCGACGGAGACGGCGCTCCTGGCCAGGAATTTTTCATCGATGACCAGCCGGCCATGGTCGAGGTCGTAGATGTTGCGGTCGGTGAGCAGCCATTTGGCGAAAGACGGCTTGTCGGCCAGCACGGTGGCGCGGTCGATCTGGTTTTCCATCTTCGCTTCATAGAAGCTGGACGTCGCCGGATCCCATTTGAAGATCTTCAGGAGGTATTCGGCATGACCGCCGAAATCGCGCCGCGTCGAGGCAGACAGGCGCAGCACCTGCATGTTGAGTTCGAGTCGCATGATCTGCGACGACTTGAGCATGGCGCCCGACAGCGGCCCCTCGTCGTAGCGCAGCCAGGCGGCAAGCTGGTCGGGTGGCAGGTCTTTCTTTCCGGCTGCCAGCCAGCGCTGGGCAACATCGGCGCAGGACACGTCGGTGGCGCTTGGCAGGTCCTTGGAGGCGCGGGCCTGCGCCTGCCTGGGTTTGGCGTTGAACACCAGGCTCATGGTCAACGGCAGCCGCGAGGAAATGCGCTGGCCCGCCTTTCCCTTCACCGGCTTTTCAGCGATCGAATAGTGGAAGCGGTAGATCAGCCGGATCTCGCCGCATTCGGTGTGGCCGAGATAGCCGCGGTCCATGCGGTTGACAACGCCGGTGAGGTCCAGCGTCGAGCCGTCGTCGTCGATGTATTTTGGATTGAATTTCTGGCTGGTGTCCTTCGATCTGGCCATGTCGGCGACATAGGGGTCCGGACTGGTCTTCGGCTCGTCGGCGATCTGCTGCTTGACTGTGTCGCGCACTGTCGCCAAAGCCGGTACCGAGAACAGACCGCGATTGTCGACCTCGCGGGTCAGGCCGAGCGCTGGCCCCAGCAGGCGGCTGATCGACAGTCCGCCGCGTTCCAATGCCTGCAAGGTGGCGGGGTCGGTGACGGCAACGCTGGAATCGAGCGTCACCGCGCCGGCTACCGGCGTGCCGAGGCAAAACAACGCCGCAATCAGCGACAGGAACGAACCGATCGTCTTCAAGCCCAATACATCCCCCATCCACGAGCAATGCTACAGGCCTTGCGCACTCTCGGCCAGAGCGGTGAGGCCGTCATGCCAGAACCGCCGCGGTCTGGAAAAATGCTGTGACTTGGAGCAACCATTGAGATAGTTGTTTGTTGGGTTGAGCCCCGCAACAACGGGGAAGTTTGCAGCGCGAGGAGTTGCCATGCTCTGGAGAGGTCGTCGTCAGAGTGACAATATCGAGGACGACCGCAGCGGCGGTGGCGGGCTCGGCGGCGGCGGTGGCCAGTTCCGCATTCCGATCGGCGGCCGCACCGGTGGCGGCGGCAGCATCTTCCTCGTCATCCTGGTGGTGCTGGCCGGATGGTATTTCGGCTTCGATCCGTCGACGATCCTGGGTGGCGGCGGCGGACTGGCGCCGGGCGGCGGCGGCCAGATTACCGAGGACAGCGGCTCTGCTACGCCGGCCAATGATGAGATGAAGCAGTTCGTGGCGACCGTGCTGGCCGAGACCGAGGACACGTGGACCGGCATCTTCAAATCGCAGGGGCTGACATATGAGGACCCGAAGCTGGTGCTGTTCAGCGGCCAGATCCGTTCGGCCTGCGGCTCGGCATCGTCGGCCGCCGGGCCGTTCTATTGTCCGGGCGACCACAAGGTCTATCTCGATACAACTTTCTTCCAGCAACTTGACCAGCAGTTCGGCGCCTCTGGCGACTTCGCCCAAGCCTATGTGATCGCGCACGAGGTAGGCCACCATGTGCAGAACTTGACGGGCATTATGTCCAAGTTCAACCAGATGCGGCAAGGCATGGACCAGGCGGAGGCCAACCAGATGTCGGTGCGCATCGAGCTGCAAGCCGACTGCTTCGCCGGGGTGTGGGCGCATTTCACCGGGCAGAAGGGCATCTTGGAGCAGGGCGATTTCGAAGAGGCGCTCAATGCTGCCCAAAAGATCGGCGACGACACGCTGCAGAAGAAGACGCAGGGCTATGTCGTACCGGAAAGCTTCAACCACGGCACCTCGCAGCAGCGGCAGACCTGGCTGGCGCGTGGTTACAAGAGCGGCAAGCTGTCGGATTGCAACACGCTGAGTGGGCCGATCTGACCAGACCGTTTTCAAGCTTCACCTGCCGGCGATGTTGTCGTCAGGGGGTGTCAGGATGACCAGATTCGGCCTGTTCCCGCATTGTTCCTTGCCGCGAGCTCGCCTATAAGCTGCGTCCGCCTGCGCCTGAGGGCGAGCAGAGGAGCTTGACCCAGCATGATCGACCCCAAAACCGCCAGACGGGGCCTTGCGCTCGTCTTCACCACGCTGCTGCTCGACATTATCGGCTTCGGCATGATCATGCCGGTGCTGCCGGCCTATCTCAGGGAATTGACCGGGGTCAGCATCAGCGGCGCGGCGATCGAAGGCGGCTGGCTGTTCTTCGTCTATGCGGCGATGCAGTTCGTCTTCGCGCCGATCATGGGCGGCTTGAGCGACCGGTTCGGGCGGCGGCCGATCCTGCTCGCCTCGGTGCTGACCTTCTCCATCGACAATCTGATCTGCGCGGTCGCCTGGTCCTACCCGATGCTGTTCATCGGGCGTGTGCTGGCCGGCATTTCAGGCGCAAGCTATTCGACGACTTCAGCCTTCATCGCGGATATCTCGAACGATGAGAACCGGGCAAAGAATTTCGGCCTGCTCGGTATCGCGTTTGGCGTCGGCTTCGTCATCGGGCCGGTTCTGGGCGGGCTGCTCGGCACGTTCGGGCCGCGCGTGCCATTCTATTTCGCCGCCGGGCTCGCCTTCGTGAATTTCCTCATTGCGTTGTTTTTCCTCCCGGAAACGCTCGATGACAAGCATCGCCGCCGCTTCGAGTGGAAACGCGCCAACCCGGTCGGCACGCTGCTGCAGATGCGCCAATATCAAGGCATCGGCTGGATCGGGCTTGTCTTCTTCCTGATGACGCTCGGGCACATGATGTATCCGGCGGTCTGGTCGTTCGTCTCCAGCTACCGCTATGGCTGGAGCGAGCAGCAGATCGGCTTCTCGCTCGGCGCCTTCGGCCTGTGCGGTGCGATCGTCATGGCGACGGTGCTGCCGCGCGTGATCCCGAGGCTTGGCGAGTGGAAGACGGCGGTCATCGGCCTGACATTCACGGCAGCCAGCGCCTTCGGCTACGCCTTCGCGTCGCAAGGCTGGATGATCTATGCGGTGATCGTCGTCGGCTGTCTGGAGGCGCTGGCCGATCCGCCGCTGAGGAGCCTCGCCGCCGCCAAGGTGCCGCCTTCGGCGCAGGGCGAGTTGCAGGGCGCGATGACCTCGATCTTCTCGATCACCTCGATCATCACGCCGCTGCTCTATACGGCGATCTTTTCCTGGTTCACCGGGCCAAGCGCGCCGGTGACCTTCGGCGGTGCGCCCTATCTGGTCGGCGCATGTTTTCTGACGCTGGCGGTCATCGTCTTCGTCACCAAGGTGGCGAGGCCCGCGGCGCGCGCAAATGTCTCCGCCGGCGTCGCCGAAGATGGAGCGCAGGTGTGAGCCATGACAGCCGCATTGCGCTGACTCGGGACGGACTGTCGCTGTCGCGGTTGGTCTTCGGCGCCTCGCGTCTGCTCGACAGCGCCGCCCGCCCGGATGCCGATCAGGTCGCACGGCTGATCGGCACCGCCGTCGATCTCGGACTGACCAGCTTTGATCATGCCGACATCTATGGGCACTATGAGGTTGAAGCGGCCTTCGGCGCCGGGCTGGCGCGCTGGAAAGGCAAGCGCGACAGCATCGAACTGATCTCGAAATGCGACATCATGAAGAAATCGCCAAACCGGCCGGACAACCGGCTGAAGCACTACGATACCAGCGCCACTCATATCGCGGCCTCGGTCGACCGCTCGCTCGCCAATCTCGGCACCGACTATCTCGACCTGTTGCTGCTGCATCGGCCGGACCCGTTGATGGATGCCGATGAGACGGCGACGGCACTGGCCGGCCTGGTCAAAGCCGGTAAGGTGAGGGCGGTCGGCGTCTCCAATTTCACGCCGTCGCAGCTCGATCTGCTGGCCTCGCGAATGCCGTTCGCGCTCGCCACCAACCAGATCGAGATGTCGGTGCTGAAGACATCAGCGCTGACCGACGGCAGCCTCGACCACGCGCAGCGCCTTGCCTATGCGCCGATGATCTGGTCGCCGCTCGGGGGCGGCTCGCTGTTCACCGGCAAGGAGGGGCGCGAGGCGCGGGTGCGGGCAGCGCTTGCCGAGGTGGCAGCGGAAATCGGTGCCGGCGATCTTGCCGCAGTCGCCATCGCCTGGCTGCTGCGCCATCCGGCCCGGTTGGTGCCGGTGCTGGGTTCGATGAAGCCGGAAAGGCTGGCGGCCATGATCAGGGCGCTGGACATCGTGCTCGACCGCCAGCAATGGTTCGCCGTCCTGGAAGCCAGTGAAGGCCGGCCGGTGGCGTGAGGGCGAGGCGCTTGTGCCGCTTGGAGGTCTGCCAGCGGCACTATCGATCATTCGCTTTGGCGGACTGTTGTTGTTCCATGGATATTTGCCGAGGCCCTCAACGTCGTCATCCTCGGGTCTGCGCTGCGTCGCTACGCTCCTTGCTCCGCCCATGGATGACGACGGGAGGCAGGTCTCAGCCAAATGTCGAAGTCACGCGATTTGCCTTCGAATGATCAGAGCTTCCTCGTCGAGGATTTAGTGCTCAATTCATTTCACTCGGAATGCGGAATATTGATCTGCGCCAATTCGGCGTATGTGAGCCGGCCCCGCAAAATATCCATGGTCACGTCAGCGGGCAGTGCCTTTTCGATTTTCAGCTGAGCCTTGCGTTCGTCGTAGATCGCCACATCCGCGGCGTCTTCAAGGCCTTCTTCAGCGGCATGCAGGTTCGTATTTTTGCGCATGTCTTTGCCCCCAAAACTGCGCCGCGCCGTCGCGGCGATCCGCTAAGCCCGTTCGGCCAGCAATTCCTCGCCGCGCTTCTCGCGGATTAGATTGACGAAGCGACGGAACAGATAGTGCGAATCCTGCGGGCCGGGCGAAGCCTCCGGGTGATGCTGGACCGAGAACACCGGCCGGCCGGTCAGCGTGATGCCGCAGTTCGAACCGTCGAACAGCGAGACGTGGGTTTCCTCGACGCCCGATGGCAGCGAGTCGGCATCGACGGCAAAGCCGTGGTTCATCGAGACGATCTCGACCTTGCCGGTGGTGTGATCCTTGACCGGATGGTTGGCGCCGTGATGGCCCTGGTGCATCTTGGCGGTCTTGCCGCCCAGCGCCAGTGCCAGCATCTGGTGGCCGAGGCAGATGCCGAACACGGGGATGTCGGTCTTCAACAGATCCCGGATGACCGGCACGGCATAATCACCGGTGGCTTCCGGGTCGCCGGGGCCGTTGGAGAGAAAAATGCCGTCCGGCTGCATGGCAAGGATTTCTTCGGCGCCGGTCTTGGCCGGCACCACCGTGACCTTGGCGCCGAGGCCGGCGAGCAGGCGCAATATGTTACGTTTGACGCCATAATCGATGGCGACGACATGCATTGTCGGTTCGGTCTGTTCGCCAAAGCCTTCGTTCCACACCCAGGGCGTCTCGCGCCAGACCGAGGACTGGCCCGAGGTGACATCCTTGGCGAGGTCGAGGCCGATCAGGCCCGACCATGCGGCGGCGCACCGCTTCAGATCGTCGAGATCGAACACGCCGTCGGGCGCGTGCGCGATCACGGCGTTGGGCATGCCCTTTTCGCGGATCAGCGCGGTCAGAGCGCGCGTGTCGATGCCCGACAGGGCGACGATGCCGCGCTTCTTCAGCCATTGGTCGAGACCGGTGCCGGCGCGATAGTTGGAAGGGTTGGTGACATCGGCCTTGAACACGGCGCCGACGGCACCGGCGCGGGCGGCGGGATTGAGGTCCTCGATGTCCTCGTCATTGGTGCCGATGTTGCCGATATGCGGGAAGGTGAAGGTGACGATCTGGCCGGCATAGGAAGGGTCTGTGAGGATTTCCTGGTAGCCGGTCAGCGCCGTGTTGAAGCAGACTTCGGCGACGGCGGAGCCGGTGGCGCCGAGGCCGCGACCTTCGATGACGGTGCCGTCGGCCAGCACCAGAAGGGCGGTCGGCTTTTCAGTGGCCCAGGCGGGCGTCGAGGCGGCGGTCATCTCGGCCATGCGGCACTCCTATCAGGCCGCGCGCTGCAACCGGCCCGGCGGGCCATCTGCGCGGCAAACGGCGCGAAGCGGCGATTTCGCGGCTCCCACGCAGTCAAATTTCCGTTCATGCAAGGCCCAGTACATAGGGGAAGGGGGCAGGGCGGTCAATGATCATGCGAAATGCCGCCATGTTTTATTTCGCCTAGCAAAATCAGTGGCTTGCCCCGGCACATCAGGATTTGCCTTGGCTCGCCCCCGGCGCTATTGTCCGCGCCGATCGAAGGAGAATGCACCATGCGCGGAAAAATCGCCGAATCCCTGAAGAGCGCGATGAAGGCGCAGGACAAGCACCGGCTGCCGACATTGCGGCTGATCCAGGCCGCCATTCACGACCGCGACATCGCTAATCGCGGTTCGGGCAAGGAGCCGGCCAGCGACGAGGAGATCCTGCAGATCCTGGCCAAGATGGTGAAGCAGCGCGAGGAATCGGCCAAAGCCTTCGACGACGGCAAGCGGCCCGAACTCGCCGCGCAGGAGCGCGGCGAGATGGAGATCATCCGCACCTTCCTGCCGACGCAGTTGGACGATGCGGCGGTGACGGCTGCGGCGCGCGAGGCGATCGCCGCGACCGGTGCGGCCAGCCAGAAGGACATGGGCAAGGTGATTGCCGCACTGAAGCAGAAATATGCCGGCCAGATGGATTTCGGCAAGGCGAGCGGCATCGTCAAGGGCCTGCTGCAGTAGGGTGCTGCTCATCTCGTCGCTTGGGTGGCCGACCGGGCGCTCCCGGAACCCAGATCCGTCCAGAATCGAAGTCCAGGAGTTGGAACTCGGATACCGCTGAGATGTTTATCCGTCATGCAACTGGAGAGATGTCATGACTGAGAACGAAACCCGCTATGAAACCGGTGCGACGAAATATCCGGCAAAGACCGATGCCGACGCTTCCGATGAATTCTCCCAGGATGCGGCCGCCAACAAGAAGCCCGTCGGCGGCATCGGGCTCACCCGCCGGATGGGCGAAGTGGAAGACCGAACCCGCCAGTCGGAGGGACAAAACCCGCCAAGGCAAGTCACGCCGAGCGCCGCAACCGAAAAGACGTCCGGCGCCGGCCCCGCTATCGCGGAGCGTTCAAAGGACGCCAAGGCTCCGAAGAGCGGCCGCCAGCCTGGAGCGTATGTCAAGAAGTGATCGCTGGACGGGACCCGAGAGGTCCTGGCGTTGCCACTTGCGCCTTTCGCGACTGGTTGGTGGGTGTCTGTCCGGCGGGCCCCGTCGGCTCCAATGCACGGCGCAATGCCGGCGCTTCCTGCTGGATATGATCCCACAGACGGTTGGCGATCGGCCCATGCGGCCGGTCGCGGCGCCGCGCCACCACCAGTTCGTCGGTGCGGCCCGGCAGGTGGCGGCCGGCAATGGATTGCAGGCGCCCGTCATACAGTTCTTCCTCGATCAGGAAGCGGGGCAGGTGGCCCCAGCCAAGGCCCTGCAGGATTATCTCCTTCTTCATGCCCTGGTCGGCGACGAGGCATTGCGGCGCGCCTTCGATCAGCGAATAGTTTTGTTGTGGCGAATGGCGGGCGCTGTCGCGCATGACGCATTGGGTGAGTGCCTGCATCTGATCCAGAGTGATCGGCTGCTCGATACGCCCGGGCAGAAAGCCCGGCGCCACCACGGGAATGAAGGACACCTTGCACAGATCGACCCATTCCACCCGCGCATCGCCCTTGTCGACCCAGTGCAGGATCAGATCGGCTTCGTCATCGAATAGACGCTCCCATGGGCCGCCCACCGCTTCAAAATGCAGATGCAGGCGCGTGCCGGGGCACTGTGCGAAGAACCGCCCGAGCATGCCCAGCACATGCGGGCGCGGGCACAGGTCGCCTATCACCACGTGGATCTCGCTTTCCTCACCCATCGCCAACTGGGCGGCATGGACGCGCAAACCGTCCAACTCGCGCAGCAGCGATAGCGCTCGGCGGTGGAACGAAAGCCCGGCCTCGGTCGGACGCACGCGATAGCCGCTGCGGTCCAAAAGGATGAGGCCGAGCTGTCGTTCCAGCTTGGCGACGGCGGCGAACACCGCCGGGTGCGAGCGATACAGCATGGCCGCCGCAGGTTGAAAACCGCCGGTGCGGACCACTGCATCGAAGCATTGCAGGTCGTGCAGAGTGAATTCGGCCATATCAGTTTTTATTACAGAGATTGTCCTATCTTTGTAATATCAACAAAATCGCCCCACGGCTAGGCTCTGTCTCGTTCAACGTTCCAGAAGGAATCTTCATCATGAATGAGCTGAATTTCGTCACAACGGGCGACGGCACGCGCATCGCCTACCGCTTCGATGGCGAGGCAAGCAAGCCGGTGCTGGTGCTGTCGAATTCCATCGGCACCACGCTGCACATGTGGGACAGGCAGATCGGCGAATTGTCGAAGCATTTCCGTGTCCTGCGCTACGATTTTCGCGGCCATGGCGGATCGAGCGTTCCCGTCGGCGCCTACTCGCTCGACCGGCTTGGCCGCGACGTCATCGAGCTGCTCGACGCGCTCGACCTGCAACGCGTACATTTCGTTGGCCTGTCGCTCGGCGGGTTCGTCGCGCAGTGGCTCGGCATCCACGCGCCCGAGCGGATCGACCGGCTGATCCTGAGCAACACCTCGTCCCATCTCTCGCCGGCAAGCTATTTCGACGAGCGGATTGCCGCGGTGCGGCAGGCGCCGGACATGTCGGAAACCGCCGAGACGTTCCTGAGCAACTGGTTCCCCACGTCGATGGTTGCCGCCAACGAGCCCGTGGTCGAAGAGTTTCGCACCATGCTGCTGGCTATCGACCGGCAAGGCCTGGCGGGTCTGTTCGCAGCGGTTCGCGACGCCGATCTTCGCCGCACCGTAGCACTGATACCCCGGCCGACGCTGGTGATCGCCGGTCGGCACGACACGGTGACAGCAGCCAGCCACGGTGAGATGATTGCCGCGGCGGTGCCCGGCGCGAAGCTTGTAGTGCTGCCCGCGGTCCATCTGTCGAACATCGAATATCCGGCAGAGTTCATCCAGGCTGTGGTCGATTTCCTGCGCTGAGCTGGAGCGCGACGGAAAGGCGTCCGGCACCAGTCCGGCGGTCGCCGAAACGTTCAAAGGACGTACTGGTTCAGAAGGCGGGGCGGCGGCCTCGGTCAACGTGAGCCCTAGGTGAACCGAGCCATCTGGCGAAAAGCTTATTCAACGCCTTCGGAACGATCCCGTCACCTTGCCATTATCAGCACGAGAGCCGGCTCGGACAGGCAAGCGCCGTGACCCGACCTTAGAGGCGGCCGATGACTTTCGAGCGCCAACACGAACACACCGGAGGAAGCGATGACTGGACGCAAAACCCATGACCAACAAATTCGCATCATTGAAGAGCGAGAAAACACAAAGAATGCCGGCAAGGATTTCGATTCAGAGGCGGATCTGAAACGATCAGCGGCGGAACGCGAAGCGCTGCGCAAAGGGTCGGACATGAGAACCGACACACCGGACCTCGTCGATCCGGACGACCGCAACATCCTTCGCGGTAAAAATCAGGAAAGCGTCCATCACAAAAACCGTCCTGACGACTAGATGAGCACGATTCTGGAACATTTGTCATAGATTGGAGGCAGCCCATGGCACGCGGGAGCAAGAAACACATCGGAGCAGGTTCGCAGGGAAAGGGTTCTGGCACAGGCGCCATGACCGTAACGCCAAAGGACAAGCTTGAAGAAATCAAGGTTCTGTCCAATCGCGACAAGGCGCAGCATTCCAAAGAACGCGGTTTGGACTCCAGGCAGGTCGCGACCGAGCAGCATCAGGATCATGCCGCCAACCGTTTGCGGGACTGACGCTTGACACGGGCGCCTGCCTCGGCACGGCTGCCCAGGGAGCCGTCAGGTTCGGTGCCGACGCTATTTGACTCCGAGGCTTTCGGGCCAAAGCGCCTGGATTTCTTTCGGCAGGGCATCGCGCACCTTGGCCGATTGGCCAAGATCAATATGCCGTGCAAGAACTCGGAACACCGAGCGTGCCGCCTCCTCGGGATCGACGGGGCGAGAGGGACGGCAGAAGCACCAACTCGCTAGGCGGAAACCTCAAGCACGATCTTGCCACGCACATGCTCATTTTCCAGCCGTTCTTCCGCTTTGGCGACCTCTCCAAGAGGGTAGGTGGCTTGCACGAAGGGGGTGACCTTGCCGGCCTCGATGAGGCGGCCGATCTCGGCAAGATGCGCCGCATTCGGTTCGGCCAGATAGGAGACGCCACGCGCCCGGCGCAAGTTTGCCTTTTCCTGCGACGGTTCGGAAAGAGTGGAAACGAGCGTCCCGCCAGGTTTGAGCACCTCCCAGGAGCGGTCCTGCGTGTCGCCCGCGACAAGGTCGAACACCAGGTCGACCGCATCGACGACCTCTTCGAAACGCTGGTTCTTGTAGTCGACCGTCTGATCGGCGCCGAGCTCACGGACGAAAACCACGTCCTCGGCGGAAACGGTTGTCGCGACGAACGCGCCCGCGGCCTTGGCGAACTGGATCGCCAGATGACCGACGCCGCCGGCGCCGCCATGGATGAGAACCCGTTGCCCGGATTTGAGGCCGCCATGGTCGAAAAGGCCCTGCCATGCAGTGATGCCGGCAAGCGGCACCGCCGCGGCTTCGACATGGCTGAGACGATCCGGTTTCGCAGCCGCCTCCGTCGCCTTGACCACGACAAATTCGGCATTGCCGCCCCGGTCATGACCAAGCATCGCGAATAACGGGTCGCCCTTCTTCAACGTATTTGCCCGCGTGCCGCATATTTCCACCGTGCCGGACACGTCGCGCCCGAGTGTGACCGGCAGGTTCTCGTTCGTCGAACCTTCGCGGATCTTGTAGTCGATCGGATTGACGCTCGCGGCGCGAACCCTGAGCACAACCTCGTCGTCAAGCGGTTGAGGCAAGGGGACTTGATCGATCGAAAGAACCTCAGGTCCGCCAAAAGCATGGATGCGGGCTGCTTTCATGTCGGCATATCTCCTGTTGCTTGGCTGTCGGCGACGGTGTCTGCTGGGCTGTCGTCAGCGGCTGTGCAGCCCAGGTCGCGGAGGCAGGCACACCGGTTTCCCAGCGGGCCACCGCCGCTGCAAGGTCGCCACTCCTGCTAGGCCGTAGACTGCGTCGGCGGGTTTTGATTCACATGGCGGCAAGGCTAGAACCAGACTTGCTGGCTTTCTAACTGGGTAGCAGGCCGTTGGTTCCAACCACCGCAATCGGCTGAACGTGGTGCCGGAAATTCTCTCCTCGGCCAGAGCATTCAACCAGTCTGATCCATCCGGCCCTTATGCACACAGCTGTTTTGAGTAGCGACGCCGAGGAGAGAGGCGGGGCCGAAGCTGCTGGCGCGCTGACCTTGGAGATCGGATTGAATCATTGCTGGTGGGTCGCAGGGCCGCCGATCAATGCGGTTCGCACGACGAACATAAAGCAGCACGGTCTTAATCGACGCGGCGGCGCGATGCGGACTTCAAGACGCTTCGCAGATCGGCAGCGGCTGTGGCGGCGGTGCCGGATGATCCTTCCTGTATTGGGCGATGATCGGCTCAAGGGTCTTTCTCGGCCAGAATTTCGGTGTGCCGATTTCCTTCAGGCAGGACGCGTTCCAGTAGGCGCCCGGCTGTGAACGGTCGGCTGCGACCGCGGTGATGTCGCGCGATTCCGGGTAGATGTAGAGCGTCGTCGGATTGTCCTTGACCATCGGGATGATCCGCTTGGCATCCGCCGGCGACCAGCTGGTGCAGCCATTGCTGCGACCGCCGGCATAGTCCACCAGCTTGCCGAACGGCACGAAGCCGTCATGGTCGGCGTGCGAGCTGTTCGGGTTTTTGCGCAGGCACATGCCATGCAGCACCTGGGCAGCGTGACCGCCGATCGCCCGCTGCCTGGCGTTCGCGGCTTCGCCTTCGCCGTCGAACTGGATGAAGGTGCGCTGGAAAACCGCGTCCTGCTTCGCGCCAGTGCGGTAATAGCCCTTGAACGAGGTTTTGGCCTCGCTGGTCATATAGGCGCCGCCGGCCGTCAACGATGAATCCATCGCATTGCCGAAGTTCTTCGCGCACCGTTTGCCGTTTGAAAAATCGACGACGCCTTTCAAATTCCGCCCGCTGCCGTGGCCTGACGAAATCGCGCTAAACGACTGGCTGGCCTCGCAGATGACGTAATAGCGACGGCCGAGCACGCCATTGCCCAGATCGCTGGGGCGTGTCGCATCCATGGCGAAGTAGCAGGGGTTCTTGACAGCGCCTTGCGCGACCTTCTTCAGGTAAAGCGCGCGGGCTCGTTCGAGGACAATCTGTGAGATCTGGCCGTCGCTGTTGCCGACATGAGCCTGCAGCCAGGCCGGCACGTCAGAAGGTGCGGC
Organism: Mesorhizobium sp. WSM4809; assembly: GCF_055811655.1. Classification (NCBI taxonomy): domain Bacteria; kingdom Pseudomonadati; phylum Pseudomonadota; class Alphaproteobacteria; order Hyphomicrobiales; family Phyllobacteriaceae; genus Mesorhizobium; species Mesorhizobium sp. WSM4809. The sequence continues at coordinate 117,312 of NZ_JBVVQW010000016.1, read as the reverse complement.
AAAGGATCGAGCCGACACCGTCCCGGCGATGACGGCGACGAAAAAGCTGGCGACGACGCCCAGAGGAACAGATCTCAACCGCACCGGATCAATTCTCCTTGTCGAAGCGAATGGCGATTTCTTGCGGCATTGCCGCGAGAATCGATCATAGATGGCCTCGCATTATCGGGCGAAACACATCTTGTTTAGCGTACCCGCATGAAGAGCCGTAAAGTAGGTCGATGCATGCAACGGCCTACGCCGACATGCTGGCTCCAGGCTTGCGGCGGACGTCTTCGCTTCCTTGAAGCAGGGCAACGAACTCGGGTTGGCGGGTCCCTTCGGAGGCCGTCGGCGCGTTGGCTGACGGAGCATCAAACGAAAACCCGCCTGTGCGGCGGGTCATTGGCGCAAATCAGCACCATGGACAAATATGTACCATAGCTGAGGGCAGGAAGTCAAGAAAAAATTCCTATCGTGAAGAGCCGCGAGTCCGGAGCCTGATCCCTGGAGGTCGGCGATTTTCGATCCGCAGGGATTGAGCTATCATCTGATTCTGGCGCGGCCCACGCCACCTCCCTCCGCCGGGAAAGCATCGTTCATGCAGGGCGCTATCCAATCACCGAACCGACTGTTCGAGCACTTGGCATAAGGAGGGGTTGCAAAAACGGCTCGCACCAGGAGGTTTTGCGATGAAGTTGTCCGCGCCCATCTACCATCTCAAGCGTCAAGCCAGGCTTTTGTCCCGCGAGGGCAAGATTGCGCTGCACGAAGCGCTCGACCGTATTGCCGCCCAGGAAGGTTTTGCCAGCTGGAGCCTGCTTGCAGCCAAGGCAGCCGAGGCGGCGCCCGCCGGCATGCTGTTTGCGCAACTTGCGCCCGGCGACCTGGTTCTGGTCGGTGCGCGACCCGGACACGGCAAGACGCTGATGAGCCTCGAACTCGCGGTCGAAGCCATGAAATCAGGCCATCGCGGTGTCTTCTTTACGCTCGAATATACGCAAAGGGATGTGCTGGACCGGTTTCGAGCCATCGGGGCGGACCCGGTGCAGTTCAACGACCAGTTCACATTCGATAATTCCGACGCCATCAGTGCCGCCTATATCGTCAAGGCATTGGGTTCGGCGCCGCGCGGCACGCTGGTGGTGATCGATTATCTGCAACTGCTCGATCAGAAGCGGGAAAACCCGGACCTGATGGCGCAGGTTCGCACGCTGAAGGCCTTTGCCCGCGACAAAGGATTGATCCTCGTCTTCATCTCGCAGATCGATCGGTCATACGATCCGGCGAAGAAGCCATGTCCCGATATCGGCGATGTGCGGTTACCGAACCCTCTGGACCTGTCGCTGTTCGACAAGACCTGCTTCCTGAACAAGGGCGAAATCCGGTTCCAGGCGGCAGGCTGACGATCAGGTCAGCCTGCCTTCATTGGGCCGCTGCCGGCAGATTCAGAGGCTGCGCAACCGATGCCGAACCGTGCTGCGCGCGCAATGCTTCGGCTGCCTGGCGAACCACTTCGGATATAAGCAGCAGCTGTTTGGCGATCGGGCTTGTCTTGCGCCAGATCATGCCGATCGTCCGCGACGGTTGGGGGTTGGCGAAGTGGGCGATAGAGACCGCCGCCGAGCGCGTCTCCACCGGCACGGCCATTTCGGGGATCAAGGTGACGCCGACGCCGGCGCCGACCATCTGCACCAGGGTCGACAGCGAGCTGCCGTCCAGCAACTCGCGCGGCCGTGCCGAATGCATGTTGCAGAACGACAGCGCCTGGTCGCGAAAACAATGGCCTTCCTCGAGCAGGAGCAGCCGCATCTCGCGCAACATTTCGCGGTTGGGCACCGGCTTTCCCTCATCCTCGCCGGGTCGGACCAGCACGAAGTTCTCGGCAAACAGCACGATTTCCGTCAGCGACGCTTCCGATACCGGCAAGGCGACGATGGCGGCATCGAGCCGCCCGTCGGCCAGTTCCTGGATCAGCTTCTGCGTCTGCGTTTCGCGCACATGGATATCGAGCCCGTCATGCATGCGGGCGAGGTTGCCGATGATGGCAGGCAAAAGGTAGGGTGCGATCGTCGGGATCACCCCGATGCGCAACCGTCCCACCAGCCGGTCGCGCGAGGCGCGGGCCAGATCTGTCAGCTCATCCACCGAGCGCAGGATGTCGCGAACGCGCAAGGCGAATTCCTCGCCGAAATTGGTCAGCCGGACCTGGCGTGGCCCTCTTTGGAAAAGCTCCGTGCCAAGCGTTTCCTCCAACTCCCGGATCTGCACCGAGATCGCGGGCTGCGAGATCGCGCAGGCATCGGCGGCACGGCCGAAATGATTGTGCCGCGCCAGCGCCTCGAAATAACGCAACTGCTTCAGCGTCAGGTTTGTCATAATGTCATCTTATCGCTGTAATCAGGAAATCCAACTTAAATTAATGAAGCGGCTTTGCTATAGGAGTCGCAACGAAGATGAGGAGCAGCCGGGACCGCCTGGTGAGGCGCATGCCCGCGGCAACAGGACATCCAACATATTCGGTCGCGTATCGGGCATATGGTCATCGCGCCAGCCATGAAACGGACCACCTCCAGGGACATCCAACGTCCCTGTTCACGCAGCAGTTGAACAGTTCAACACAGCCACGATCGGAGAAGAACATGGACGCACAGACCGATGATCCCAGCGCCGGCAAATGCCCCGTTGCGCACGGATCCTCCAGCAGGAGCAACCGTGACTGGTGGCCCAACCAGCTCGATCTCGGCGTTCTCCATCAGCAATCGAACCTTTCGGATCCGATGGGCGAAGAGTTCGACTATGCCGAGGAATTCAAGTCGCTCGATCTCGATGCGGTGATCAAGGACCTGCACCAGGTGATGACGGATTCGCAGGAGTGGTGGCCGGCCGACTTCGGCCATTATGGGCCGCTGTTCATCCGCATGGCCTGGCACAGTGCCGGCACCTACCGCATCGGCGATGGCCGTGGCGGCGCCGGGGCCGGCCAGCAGCGTTTTGCTCCGCTCAACAGCTGGCCGGACAATGCCAATCTCGACAAGGCGCGCCGGCTGCTGTGGCCGGTCAAGCAGAAATATGGCCGCAAGATCTCCTGGGCCGACCTGCTGATCCTCACCGGCAACGTCGCGCTGGAATCGATGGGCTTCAAGACCTTCGGTTTTGCTGGCGGCCGCGCCGACGTCTGGGAACCCGAACAGGACGTCGATTGGGGTTCGGAAACCAAGTGGCTCGACGACAAGCGCTACTCCGGCGACCGCGAACTCCAGGGCCATCTCGGCGCCGTCCAGATGGGATTGATCTACGTCAATCCGGAAGGGCCGAACGGCAGACCGGATCCGCTGGCTTCGGCACGCGACATCCGCGAGACCTTCGCGCGCATGGCCATGAACGACGAGGAGACCGTGGCGCTGATCGCTGGCGGTCACACCTTCGGCAAGACCCACGGCGCCGGCGATGCCTCGCTGGTGGGTGCGGAGCCGGAAGGCTCGAGCATCGAGGCGCAGGGCCTTGGCTGGTCGAGCAAGCACGCCTCCGGCATTGCAGGCGACGCCATCACCTCGGGCCTCGAGGTGACCTGGACCACGACGCCGACCAAGTGGAGCAACAACTTCTTCGACAATCTGTTCAACTTCGAATGGGAACTGACCACGAGCCCGGCCGGCGCGCATCAGTGGACGCCGAAGGGCGGCGCCGGTGCCGGGACCGTGCCGGATGCCCACGATCCGTCCAAGCGCCGCGCGCCTGCCATGCTGACGACCGATCTCGCACTGCGGGCCGATCCGGCCTACGAGAAGATCTCGCGGCGCTTCCATGAGCATCCGGACCATTTCGCCGACGCGTTTGCCCGCGCCTGGTACAAGCTGACCCATCGCGACATGGGTCCGATCGTTCGTTATCTCGGCCCGCTCGTGCCGAAGGAAGAGCTGATCTGGCAGGATCCGATCCCGGCGGTCGACCATGAACTGGTCGGCCAGCAGGACATTGCGTCGCTGAAGGCGAAGATCCTGGCATCGGGCCTTTCGGTCTCCGAATTGGTCTCGACTGCGTGGGCCTCGGCCTCGACGTTCCGCAATTCCGACAAGCGCGGTGGTGCCAACGGGGCACGTATCCGACTGGCACCGCAGAAGGATTGGGACGTCAACCAGCCGGCGGAACTGTCGAAGGTGCTAGCGAAGCTGGAAGCCATCCAGACGGAGTTCAACGCGGCACAGACCGGCGGGAAAAAGATCTCGCTGGCCGATCTCATCGTGCTCGGCGGTGTCGCCGCGGTCGAGAAGGCGGCGAAGGACGGCGGCCACGAAACCAAGGTGCCGTTCACGCCGGGCCGCATGGATGCTTCACAGGAACAGACCGATGTCCATTCCTTTGCCGCGCTCGAGCCGAAAGTCGATGGCTTCCGCAACTATGTCAGGGGCAAGCAGCCGATGTCGGTCGAGGCCATGCTTGTCGACCGGGCGCAATTGCTGTCGCTGACCGCGCCCGAGATGACGGTTCTGGTCGGCGGTCTGCGCGTGCTCGGCGCCAACACGGCCAAGTCGAAGCACGGCGTGCTCACCGACCGGCCGGGTACGTTAACCAACGACTTCTTCGTCAATCTGCTCAGCATGAACACGGTCTGGGATCCGGCCGCCGGCTCCGACGAAGTCTACGAGGCGCGTGACCGCAAGACCAAGGCGGTCAAGTGGACCGGCACCCGTGCCGACCTGATCTTCGGCTCGCACGCCCAGCTCCGCGCGCTTGCCGAGGTCTACGGGTCGGCGGACGCCAAGGCGAAATTCACCAGGGATTTCGTCGCGGCATGGACCAAGGTGATGAACGCCGACCGCTTCGACATCGCCTGAGATCGCTAAAGGTGATCCGGCGCGGCCGCGCCGGATCACCGGTCCTCCCAAGGACCCAACGCCAGGGCCGTGTTTCCAGCGATGGGAGCGCGGCCTTGTCGTAAGAGATTGCGCTTTGGTGGACCGTGCCTTCCTGGGCAGGGATGCTATCTTGCCGGTGTCGCGTCTCCGCCAGTGCACCATGATCGAAATCGTCAAACCCGCGCTCGAACATCTGCCGTCCTACAAGGCGGCGCTCGAACGCGGCTGGTCGCCGGACAATGTGCGGCTGATGGAGGCGACGCGCGAGCAGCTCGCGGCCATCGAAAAGGATCCCGTGGCCTTTCTTGCCGACCTCGACGATCCCCAGGCCAAGGGTGGCGCGATCAGTTTGCCAGACGGCAAAAAGGTGCCGCGCCTACCGGGCTTCCGCCGCTGGATCTGGGACGGCGAGGCGTCGGGCTCGATCGGCTTTCGCTGGCAGAAGGGCACGTCGGAATTGCCGCCGCATGTGCTCGGCCATATCGGCTATGCGGTGGTGCCGTGGAAGCGGCGGCGCGGCTACGCCACCGAGGCGCTGCGGCTGATGCTGGACGAGGCGAGGGCGGTCGGCCTGGCTCACGTCGAGATCACCGCCAAGCCGGGCAATCCGGCCTCGCACAAGGTGATCCTGGCCAATGGTGGCAAGCTGGTCGAACGCTTTTTCGAGGATGCTGCCTACGGCGGGGCGGAAAGTTTGCGGTTCAGGATCGAGTTGTAGGGGCGCGGGGCGCCGCGGCCGGAGGGGTGGTTAGTTCTGCAGCATTAGTAATTGTAGGTCTTCACATGCGCCGTCATCGGAGTTCGTCCGGAAGCGCCAATAGCGGCCATCACGTCGAGTAAATCCGATACAATACCATGGCGATGAGCATCACCACGAGCGCGATGAAAATGCGTTCCACCCACCGCATCAGCTTCGACTTCGAGGGGTTGCCCGATATCGCGTTTCCCAATATGTCCCCAAGAAAATGAAGCAAATTGTCCATCGCGTGGTTGGCCTCCGATTTTATACATTTTGCCGTCAGTGATTGTACTGGATCAACCACTTTAACGTTAGCATGTCTGCGAAAAGTCAAAGCAGAAATATGCTCGTTTTTACGTCGCCCAGTGCCGGTGGTTCTGCAGCGCTGCGACTCTCTAAGGTCACTGCACGGAACCCATAAGGCTGCGCCGCGTCGCTCCTTGTTCCGCCTCACCCATGTTCGTCAGCGCACAGCGCGTGATCGGACAGCGCGCGGATGACGTAGCAGTCGCCAACCGTCTTGCCACTGCAGCACGTGGCGATGCGTTCGAGCTCGGCCTCCAGCCGCTTTAGCTGAGTGATCTTCTCCCGTACCGAGATCAATTGTTCTTCGGCGATCCGGTCGGCGTGGCCGCAGGGCTGCTCGGGGTGGCTGCTCAATTCGATCAGCGAGCGGATGTCGTCGACGGCGAAGCCGAGGTCGCGGGCGTGGCGGATGAAGGCCAGCCGCTCCAGTTCCTGCCTGGAATAGCGGCGCTGGTTGCCTTCCGAGCGCTCGGGTGCCGCAACAAGGCCCATCTGCTCGTAGTAGCGGATGGTCGGCACCTTGACCCCGGTTCGGCGCGAGAGATCACCGATCGAAAACATGAAATTTTCCTCTTGAAGCTCTAGTGACTAGAGCAATTACAGTGCTGGACATCAGGATTCAAGACCCATGCGGCGACGCCGCGCGGGCAAGGCAGACAGGTAATGTGGTGACGGCACCCCTCAAGCAGGAAACAATCGGGCAGACACGGTTCAAGATCGGCGGCATGGACTGCGCCTCCTGCGCGGCCAAGATCGATACGGTGGTGCGCCGCCTCGACGGCGTCGCCGATGTCTCGGTTTCAGTGACCGGCGCCAGCATGACGGTCAGCCATGGCGGTTCGCTCAACGATGGCAAGGTGCTGCAGCAGGTGGCGCGGCTCGGCTACGGCATCGTCAAGGCGGAAGGCGGGGCCGATGGGCGTGCTTCAGTGGCCAAGGCACATGACCATGCTGATCATGATCACAGCGATGCCGAGCCGGGGCAGGCGTGGTGGCGCTCCCGCCGGACGGTGTTGACGCTGGCCTGCGCGGCAGCGCTTCTCGCCGCCTATGGCATCGGCCATCTGTTTCCGACGGGCGAGCGCTGGGTGTTCCTGGGCGCGTTGCTGGTCGGCCTGGTGCCGATCGCGCGGCGCGCGCTGATGGCGGCATTGGCCGGCACGCCGTTCTCGATCGAGATGCTGATGACCATAGCGGCGATAGGCGCCGTGATGATCGGCGCCACGGAAGAAGCCGCCGCCGTGGTGGTGCTGTTCCTGATCGGCGAACTTCTGGAAGGTGTCGCCGCCGGCCGCGCGCGGGCGAGCATCCAGGGGCTTGCCGACCTGGTGCCGAAGACAGCTCTGGTCGAGCGGGCAGGCGGCACATCGGAGGTTCCCGCCGAAGATCTCGCGGTCGGCGATGTCATCGTGGTGCGGCCGGGTGACCGCATCCCGGCCGACGGCGAGATCGTCGAGGGGTCGAGCTATATCGACGAGGCGCCGGTGACCGGCGAGAGCACACCGAAGCGCAAGGGTGTCGCTGACGCCGTCTTTGCCGGCACGATCAGCACCGACGGCGTGCTCAAGGTGCGGGTGACGGCGGCCGCGTCCGACAACACCATCGCCCGCATCGTGCGGCTTGTGGAGGAGGCGCAGGAAGCAAAGGCACCGACCGAACGCTTCATCGACCGCTTCTCGCGCACCTACACCCCGGCGGTGCTGGCGGTCGGCGCGCTGGTTGCGCTGTTGCCGCCGCTGCTCATTGGCGGCGACTGGAACGAATGGATCTACAAGGGCCTGGCGATCCTGCTGATCGGTTGCCCCTGCGCGCTCGTCATCTCGACGCCGGCGGCGATAGCCGCAGGTCTTGCGACCGGCGCGCGCCGTGGCCTGTTGATGAAAGGTGGTGCGGTGCTGGAAGGGTTTCGCCGGGTCACGGCGGTGGCCTTCGACAAGACGGGCACGCTGACCGCGGGCAGGCCCGTGGTGACCGACATCATGGCCTATGGCCGCGATGAACGCACCGTGCTGGCGCTGGCGGCGGCGCTCGAGCAGGGTTCCAGCCATCCGCTAGCCATGGCGATCCTCGACAGGGCCAAGGCTGATGGTGCGCCGGTGCCGCCGGCTCTGGCGGCGAAGGCGATCTCGGGCAAAGGTGTCGAGGGCAGCGTCGGTGGCGTCGCCGTCTTCCTCGGCTCCGGTCCAGCGGCGGGCGAACGCGCCGACATGACGCAAGTGCAGCGCCTCGCCGTCGACAGCCTCAACGGGCAGGGCAAGACCGTCTCAGTGCTGGTCGCCGACGGCGTGGTGGCAGGACTGATCGCCATGCGCGACGAGCCGCGGCCGGATGCGGCGGCCGGCATTGCGGCGCTGAAGGCCGAGGGCATCCGCACGATCATGCTGACCGGCGACAATCGCCGCACGGCCGAAGCCATCGCCGCTTCCCTCGGGATCGAGGCGCGGGCGGAGTTGTTGCCTCAGGACAAGCAGCGCATCATCGGTGAATTGCAGCGCGAAGGGCTGAAGGTCGCCAAGGTCGGCGATGGCATCAACGATGCGCCGGCGCTCGCCGCCGCCGACATCGGAATCGCCATTGGCGGCGGCACCGATGTGGCGCTGGAGACGGCGGACGCGGCGATCCTGCATGGCCGCGTCATGGACGTCGCGCGCATGGTAAGACTGTCGCGGGCGGTGATGGCCAATATCGGCCAGAACATCAGCGTTGCGCTCGGGCTGAAGGCGGTGTTCCTGGTCACCACCATTTTGGGCATCACCGGCCTGTGGCCGGCGATCCTGGCCGATACCGGCGCCACGGTGCTGGTCACCGCCAACGCCATGCGCCTGCTGCGCTGGCGCGGGTGAAGTGGTCTATTCCGCCGGAGCCGTCAGCGGCGGCGTGGCGTTGCTGCGCCCTTCCCAGACATAGGATGCCAGCGCCACCGCGACGGCGACCAGCATGGCGATGGCGCCCAGCAGCGGCAGGCTGCGGTAGCCATAGCCGCTGTTCAGCATCGCGGCGCCCAACGACGCGGCCAGCGCGATGCCGACATTGAAGCCGGACGGAATGAGCGACGAGGCGAGGTTCGAGGCGTCCGCCGTCCAGGCCAGGATGCGGGTCTGGATCGGTGTGCCGATGGCGAAGTTGAGGCCGCCCCAGATGACGATCGCCACAACCATCGGCAGGGGATAGGGGCTGACGGCGTAGATGACGGCCAGCGTCACCGCCTGCAAGGCCAGCATGGTGATTAGCGACGGCATCAGCTTCCAGTCGGACAGCTTGCCGCCGAGGAAGACGCCGAGCGTGGCGCCGACGCCGTTGAGCAGCAGCACCCACGGCACCAGGTTCTCGTCGAGCCCGGTGACCTCCAGCAGTGTCGGGGTGATGTAGGTGAACAGGCCGAACTGGCCGATCATCAGCATCAGCATCAGGATCAGCGAAGTCCAGACCTGCTGGCGGGCCAGCACACGGACCTCGCGGGCGAAACCGGCAGGCTTGGCCGATGAGCCGGTGGTGCGCGGCAACAGGGCTGCCATGGCAAGCGTCGCCGCCACGCCGAGCGCGCACATCACCCAGAAGGTGGCGCGCCAGCCCCAGATGTTGCCGATCGCGGTGCCGGCCGGCACGCCGATGACGTTGGAGACGGTGAGGCCGGACAGGATGACGGCGACAGCCATGCCGCGCTGGTCCTCGCGCACGAGACCGACGGCGACGACCATGGCGACGCCGAAATAGGCGCCATGCGCGACCGCCACGGCAATGCGCAACAGTAGCATCGAGGTGAAGTCGGGCGCCAGCGCGCAAGCCGCCTGGCCGATGGTGAAGGCGATGGCGAGGCCGAGCAGCAGGCTCTTGCGCGACAGCGACTTGGTGGCGAGCGCCAGCAGTGGACCGCCGATGGCGATGCCGCAGGCATAGCCGGAGACGAGATAGCCGGCCGAGGGAACCGAGACGCCGAGCCCCTCCGCCACTTGCGGCAGCACGCCGGCAATGACGAATTCAGTGGTGCCGAAAGCAAAGGCGGCGATGAACAGGGCGATGAGCGGAAGCGACATGGGGGAAGCCTTAGCTGGAAGGGCCTCAAACCACGGATGGGCGTCGCGGGCAATCCAGAAATTTTTGTCGCTGGTTTAGGTTTTCTTGAGTGGGGCGAGGCGGTGAAGCGCCAATCTCCCTCACGAGGGGGGAGATCGGCTGCTTCTCAGCTCGCCTTCAACCTGGATCCAGTCAGCAGACCGCGCTCTTCGAGCACCGGATAGGCCATCGAGGCCAGCAGCGAATTGATCTGCTTCAGGTCGCGGATGGTGTCGAGATGGATCGAGCTGGTCTCGACGCTCTTGGCAGTGCCGTCGCGCAGGCGCACGAAATGGCTGGCGCTGGTTTCTTTTTCGCGGTCGCGAAGCCGGTCTTTTTCCAGCACCAACTGGCGCGCGGTCTCGGGATCGCGCGACACCAGAACGTTGAAGGCAAGCCGCGCATTGGCCAGCACCGAGCTATGGAAGGCGCACAGCTCGGCCCAGCCCTCGTCGGTGAATTCCAGTCCGCGCTCGAACTTCTTTTTCACATGCACCAGCATGTTGCGCACGATGATGTCGCCGACCTGCTCCAGCTTGACGCAGGCGCCGATCAGCTCTTGGCAGCGCAGCGCCTCGTCCTCGGTCAGCGCGTTCCTGGTCAACTTGGCGAGGTAGAGCTTGATCGCGGCGTGCTTGCGGTCGACGCGGTCGTCGAGTGCGGCCAGCGCTTTAATCTTGTCGGCGTCGGCGCTTTCATAGAGTTCGATGATGCGCTTGAGCATGATCTCGATCGTCTCGCAGACCCGCACCACCTCGCGGGTGGCATTGGCCAGCGCCTGGCTCGGCACGTCGAGCGCGCTTTCGTTGAGCGCGGACAGCTCGACGATGTCAAGCGAGGCGGCCGGCACGGGCTTGGTGCCAAGTGCGACGATCTTCTCCGAAGCGCGGTAGACGAACCCTGCCAGCGGCAGGCCGGCGAGCAGGACCAGCACGTTGAACAGGATGTGCGCATTGACGATCTGGTCCGCCGCCGTCGAACCGAGAAAGGCGAAGTGCGGCCTGAAGATCATGACCAGGATCAGCATGACAAGCGAGCCAAGCCCGCGCATCAGGAGATTGCCGATCGGTACGACGCGCACTTCGGGGCTTGACGAGCGGGTCAGCATCGGCGCGATGATCGAGGAGCCGAGGTTGACGCCGAGGATAAGAACGACGCCGAGTTCAGGCGTGATCAGGCCGCGGCCTGCCAGCGTCGCCATCAACAGCACCGCCGCGATGCTCGACTGGAACAGCCAGGTGATCAGCGCCGCCAGCAGATAGGCGGTGATGGAATCGGTCGAGAAGTAGTTGATGATGACCGGCATGAGCTGGCTGTTGCGCAGCGGCTCAGACGCCTGTCCGATCATCTCCAGCGACAGGATCAAAAGGCCGATGCCGACCAGAATGCGGCCGGTCTGGCGCCAGTCGCGCCGCTCGGTGGCCATGAACATGACCGTGCCGGTGATCAGGCACAGCGGCACCAGCAAGGTGAGGTCGAAGGTCAGCAGCTTGACCACCAGTGCAGAGCCGATCTCGGCGCCGCGCACTGCCAATTGGCCCGCGGCGCCCGAGACGATGCCGGAGCCGGCGAAGGAGCCGACCAGCAGCGTGACGGCGGTGGAGCTTTGCAGGGCGATCGCAAGGCCGGTGCCGGCCAGCACCGCCATGATCGGATTGCGCATGGTGGCGCGCAGGCGATGGCGCAGCACGTCGCCATAGGCGCGTTCGACGCCGGTCTTCACCATGCGGGTGGCAAACAGCATCAGCGCCACGGCGCCGGCCAGATGCAGAAGGACGACGGACCCGCTCATTTCGTCCCCCGCATGCAAACAGGATGCGCGTCCTGTTTGGCGTGGCGATCAGAAGGGAAAACGAGGGTACGAATCATGTTCATGGCGGTGGCTTATAATAGCTCGAATATTTTAGCCGGATAATAAAATCTTGTCGATTTCAAGGGCCGTTGCCGCGCGACGGGCGGTGTCGGAAAATGGACGGACGCGCAAATGGTTGCATTGCTGGGCGGGCGCGAAGCAACGGATAGGCCAAGTTGGCAGCGCGACCGGCTCCTGCCTTTGCGATTATGTTCAGCACTATTCGGTAAATAGAGGAAATCATTACACAATTGTGATGCAGGCGTTCAGTTTCGGTTCATCGGTGGCCCGCTATTCCTCTGGCATCGACAACCAAGGAGACTTCTCTTGAAACGCATTGTCCTTTCCGCACTCGCTTTCTCGATGCTGGCCGCTACGTCCCTCACCGGCCAAGCCGCACCGCTGAACGCACCGAACGCTCCGCAGTCGAACTACAGCCAGGTCGACTGGCAAAAGCCCACCAACAGGGATGTCAAGAAGCGCTTCATCCAGAAGCGCGTCCTCCATAAGAAGGTCATCGCAAAGCGCAACAACTGGCGCAACGGCCACAAATATTCAGGCTGGAACAGCACCAGCCGATCCGCGACTACGGCCGCTATGGCCTGCATCGTCCCGGCCGCGGCCAGGAATGGATCCGCGTCGGCAACGACTATGTGTTGGTCGGTGTGCTCTCCGGCGTCATTTTCGGCGCGCTTGCCGCGCACTGATCGCTCCCCAGGCGGATATTGGAAAGAGGCGGCCCGCAACGGCCGCCTCTTTTGCCTGTGGAAACCGGGTATGGCCCGCATTAAGGGTCGTCGGATTTCGCGGGTATGATTATATAATCGGGAAACGAGTTCCCCGATGCGCTTTCCACCCGCCTTCCTCGACGAGATACGCGACCGCGTGCCGATTTCATCGGTTATCGGCCAGCGCGTCGCGTGGGATCGCAAGAAGACCAACGCGCCACGCGGCGACTATTGGGCGTGCTGCCCGTTTCATGGCGAGAAGAGCCCATCCTTCCACTGCGAGGACAAAAAGGGCCGCTACCACTGTTTCGGCTGTTCTGTTTCGGGCGATCATTTCAAGTTCCTCACCGAACTCGACGGGATGAGCTTTCCCGAAGCGGTCGAAAAGATCGCCGACATGGCCGGTGTGCCGATGCCGGTTCGCGATGCGCAGGAGGAGCGGCGCGAAAAGGAACGCGCCAGCCTGACCGACGTCATGGAGATGGCCACCGCCTTCTTCCAGGAACGGCTGCAGGGGCCGGAAGGCGCCAAGGCGCGTGCCTATCTGCGCGACCGCGGACTGACGCCGGCGACGCAGCAATCGTTCCGGCTCGGTTTTGCGCCCGACAGCCGCAATGCGCTGAAGGAGCATCTCGCCGCCAAGGGCGTGCCCAAGGCCGACATCGAGGCTTGTGGACTGGTGCGCCACGGTGACGACATCCCGGTTTCCTATGACTGGTTCCGCGACCGCATCATGTTCCCGATTCCGGATTCCCGGGGCAAGATCATCGCCTTCGGCGGCCGTGCTTTGCAGCCGGACGCGCTGGCCAAATACATGAACTCGCCTGACACCGAGCTCTTCCACAAGGGCAATGTGCTCTATAATTTCGCCCGCGCCCGCAAGGCCTTGGCCAAGGGCGGCACGGTCATCGCCGTCGAAGGCTATATGGACGTGATCGCACTGGCGCAGGCCGGCTTCGAGAATGTCGTGGCGCCGCTCGGCACCGCGCTTACCGAGAACCAGCTCGAACTGCTCTGGCGCATGGCGCCGGAGCCGATGCTGTGCTTCGACGGCGACAAGGCCGGGCTGAAGGCAGCGTGGCGGGCCGCCGATATGGCGCTGCCATCTGTGCAGGCCGGCCGTTCGGCGCGCTTCGCGCTGCTGCCGGAAGGCAAGGATCCCGACGATCTGGTCAAGACCGAAGGACCGGATGCTTTTCGTCGCGTGCTGGCCGAGGCGCGGCCGCTGGTCGACCTTTTGTGGATGCGTGAGACGGCGGGCGGCGTCTTCGATACGCCGGAGCGGCGGGCCGAACTCGAGAAGACGCTGCGCGAGCTGACCAGCCGCATCCGCGACGAAAGCCTGCGCTACCACTACCAGCAGGAGATGCGCGAGCGTGTGCTGAGCTTCTTCGGCTCGCAGCGCAGTGGGCGTCAAGGTCGGCAGGACTGGAAACAGGGCCAGGGCAAGACGGCCGCGCCCGGCGGGCAGTTCGCCAAAGGCGGTGGCGGCCGCATTGCGATCACCGAAAGCCTCGGCCAGTCGGCTTTGGTCAAACGCGGCGGCGAGGGGATGTCGGTGCGCGAGGCGACGATCATCGTCGCGTTGATCAACCATCCGGCGCTGATCGACGAGAATTTCGCCCATATCGAGTTCCTCGATCTCGCCAACTCCGACCTGAGGCGGCTGCATGCGGCAATCCTAGATGCGATGGCGCATGACATGGCCAATGACCGGCAGGCGGTGATTGCGACGATCGAACGCGCTGGCTGCGCCGAGATCTGGGAGCGGGCCGTCGGGCTGATCCGGCGGATGCGGCAATGGCCGGCGCTGGAGACCGCCGCCCTTGAAGATGCCCGCGATGCTTTCAGCCAGGCGCTGCACTTGCAGCGCAGCGCGCGCACCTTACATAAGGAACTGAAACAGGCGGAAGCGGCGCTCGCCACCGATCCCACAGACGAAAACTACCGGCATCTGATCGAAATTCAGGCGCAATTCCAGGATGTGCAGGCCACGGAAGCGCTGATCGAAGGGTTTGGCGTCTCCTCGGGCAGGGCTGGGCGAGCTTAGTTGGAGCGAGTGAATTGAGAAAGCGTCGTTGCGCGTCCAAATGGCGCGTAACGGGCTAAGTCGGGTAATTGATTCGCTTTTTTCATGCGAATCATGCGAGAGGCGCTTGACCTTCTGGCAGATTGGCGGAATCAGGACGATTCGAAACGTTAACCCGAACCCGCGTCGACGGGAAATAAGCGATGTGAGGTACTGGTCACTGGACAGGCAGCCCGCCTGCCACAGATATCAGGGTTAATCTGGACTTAATGCATGTCGCCCAAAAGGGGAAACCGATTTGGGCAACGACATACACCAAACGAAACGAGTTGATGCAGTTACTGGCCCGGTGAAGCGCGTTTCATAAGCGAGCGCATCCGATTTGACTGGTCCGACAGCTTACGCGGCTTTGAAGTTCGGCCGCTAGGAGAAGATAAAGACTATGGCGACAAAGGAAAAGGAAGAGGTCGAAACCGAACGCGAAGGCGCCACCGATGGCCCTCTGCTCGACCTTTCCGATGATGCTGTCAAGAAGATGATCAAGGCCGCCAAGAAGCGCGGCTATGTCACCATGGACGAGCTGAATTCGGTGCTGCCCTCAGAGGAAGTGACCTCCGAGCAGATCGAGGACACGATGGCGATGCTGTCCGACATGGGCATCAACGTGGTCGAGGACGACGAGCAGGGCGAGGAGCCCGAGGCCGCCGACACCGCGGCCGATGCCGAGGAAGACGCCAACGAGTTGGCTGAGCAGACCGGCACCGCGGTCGCCGCCACCACCACCAAGAAAGAACCGACCGATCGCACCGACGATCCGGTGCGCATGTATCTGCGCGAGATGGGCTCGGTCGAGCTGTTGTCGCGCGAGGGCGAAATTGCCATCGCCAAGCGCATCGAGGCCGGCCGCGAGACGATGATCGCGGGTCTGTGCGAAAGCCCGCTGACCTTCCAGGCCATCATCATCTGGCGCGACGAACTCAACGAATCCAAGATCCTGCTGCGCGAGATCATCGATCTCGAAGCCACCTATGCCGGCCCCGAGGCCAAGCAGGCGCCGGTGGTCGAGCGCGTCGAGGAAGCCAAGGTCGAGGACAAGCCGCGCCGTTCGCGCGACGACGAAGACGACATCACGAATGTCGGCGCCGATACGCGTGGGCTGACGGATGACGACGACGAAGACGAGGACGAAGCGAGCCTGTCGCTGGCCGCGATGGAAGCGGAACTCCGCCCGCAGGTGATGGAGACGCTCGACGTTATCGCCGACACCTACAAAAAGCTGCGCAAGCTGCAGGACCAGCAGGTCGAGAACCGTCTGGCCGCCGCCGGCACGCTGTCGCCCAGCCAGGACCGCCGGCTGAAGGAGCTCAAGGACCAGCTGATCAAGGCGGTGAAGTCGCTGTCGCTCAACACGGCGCGCATCGAGGCGCTGGTCGAGCAGCTCTACGACATCAACAAGCGCCTGGTGCAGAACGAAGGCAAGCTGCTCAGGCTGGCCGAAAGCTACGGCGTGCGCCGCGAAGAGTTCCTGAAGGAATATCAGGGTTCCGAGCTCGACCCGAACTGGACGCGCTCGATCGGCAATCTGACCTCGCGCGGCTGGAAGGAATTCACCAAGAACGAGAAGGATGCGATCAAGGACCTGCGCGCCGAGATCCAGAACCTCGCCACCGAAACGGCGATCTCGATCCTGGAATTCCGCAAGATCGTCAATCAGGTGCAGAAAGGCGAGCGCGAAGCGGCGATCGCCAAGAAGGAAATGGTCGAAGCCAATCTGCGCCTCGTCATCTCCATCGCCAAGAAATACACCAATCGCGGCCTGCAGTTCCTCGACCTGATCCAGGAAGGCAATATCGGCCTGATGAAGGCGGTCGACAAATTCGAATACCGCCGCGGCTACAAGTTCTCGACCTATGCGACGTGGTGGATCCGGCAGGCGATCACGCGTTCGATCGCCGATCAGGCGCGCACCATCCGTATTCCGGTGCACATGATCGAGACGATCAACAAGATCGTGCGCACCTCGCGCCAGATGCTGCACGAGATCGGCCGCGAACCGACGCCGGAAGAACTGGCCGAAAAGCTTGCCATGCCGCTCGAAAAGGTGCGCAAGGTCTTGAAGATCGCCAAGGAGCCGATCTCGCTCGAAACGCCGGTCGGCGACGAGGAGGATTCGCATCTGGGCGATTTCATCGAGGACAAGATGGCGATCCTGCCGATCGACGCGGCGATCCAGGCCAATCTGCGCGAGACCACCACGCGCGTGCTGGCCTCGCTGACGCCGCGCGAGGAGCGCGTGCTCAGAATGCGCTTCGGTATCGGCATGAACACCGACCACACGCTGGAAGAAGTCGGCCAGCAGTTCTCGGTCACCCGCGAGCGTATCCGCCAGATCGAAGCCAAGGCGCTGCGCAAGCTCAAGCACCCGAGCAGGTCGCGCAAGCTGCGCAGCTTCCTGGATAGCTGAGACTTACCGATGCAAAAAGTTCAAGGGCGCCGATGGCGCCCTTTTTTGTTGTGGGACGCACTCTTGCGGGCGAGGCCCTTCGGGAGGATAATTCGGTGTCGGATGCATTTTCTGGGCGACAACCCGGATGCCCGCCCCGGCGAAGCCGCCGTGCTCCGTGGCCCCGGAGGGAGGTGTGCCATGACAAGCTACATCGTGCTGATGAACTGGACGGAGCAAGGTGCCAGGAACATACGCGAGTCACCGAAGCGGCTCGACGCCGCCAGGAGGCAACTGGGAGACATGGGCGGATCGTTCAAGACGTTCTACCTGACCATGGGCGAATACGATATGGTGGCGGTGGTCGAAGCGCCCGACGACGCGGTGCTGGCGCGCTTCTCGCTGATGCTGGCGGCAGCGGGCAATGTCAGGACGCGGACGCTGAAGGCCTTTCCCGAATTAGCCTACCGCGAGATCATCACCTCGCTCGGGTGAAGGAATCGGCAGGGTTTCTCGAAGTCGCTGGTTGGTGCCGGCCTGGTGGCGCTTTGCCGCAAGACGGGGCGCTTCGCCGTGATAGAATGTGGCCGGGGAGATCGCGATGAAGAAGGTTTCGATATTGGTCGCCAGCTTTGCCGCTTTGTCGTCGCTGCCGTTTTCCGCCGGCGCCAGTGCGCAAAAACCGGTCGGCATGGCCAATCCGGCATCCGTCCATTGTGTCGATATCGGCGGGCGCCTGGTGATCAGGAAGGACAAGGCCGGTAATGAATATGGATTCTGCGGCTTGCCCAATGGGCGCCTTTGCGAGGAGTGGGCGCTGTTTCGCGACAACAAGTGCATCGGGCCGAAGGCGGCCATGCGCCGCAAGTGACACACCTGCCATCATAGGGTGAGATCATGTCCGAACCGCATTCCCATTCGCATCTGTGGCCCGGCGTGCCACTCGCGCTTGGCTCGGCCGCCCTGTTCGGGGCGACGCCGCCGCTCAGCAAGCTGCTGCTCAATGGCGTCAATCCCTTCATGCTGGCCGGCCTGCTCTATCTCGGTGCCGGTCTTGGCCTCGCTTTGTACCGCCTGCTTCGGGGCAGGCAGGCCGCGGCCGGGGAGGCGCAACTGACCGCTGGGGATATTCCCTGGCTGGCGCTGGCGATCGGCATGGGCGGCGTTATCGCGCCGGTGCTGCTGCTGTTCGGATTGACCCTCAACACGGCGTCCAGTTCGGCGCTGCTGCTCAACCTGGAAGGGCTGGCGACGATGGCGATCGCCTGGCTCGTCTATCGCGAGAATGTCGACCGGCGCCTGCTTTTTGGCGCCTTCGCCATTCTGGCGGGTGCCATTCTTCTGTCGTGGCAAGGTGAGGGCGTCGCCTTCAACCGTGGCGCCCTGATGGTGGCAGGGGCTTGTCTGGCCTGGGGGATCGACAACAATTTCACGCGCAGGATCTCCGCCACCGACCCGGTGGTGATCGCCATGCTCAAAGGGCTGGTGGCGGGTGTCGTCAATGTCGGGCTGGCGCTTGCCGGCGGGGCCTTGTTTCCCCCGGCGTCGGTCATTGCAGCGACCGCCGCAGTCGGTTTCTTCGGCATCGGGGTCAGCCTGGTGATGTTCATCGTGGCGCTGCGTCATCTGGGCACCGCGCGGACAGGGGCCTATTACTCGCTCGCTCCCTTCATCGGCGCGTTGCTGGCAATCGCCATCCTGGGTGACGCCGTCACGCTCAAGCTGGCTGTCGCCGGACTTCTGATGGGCGTTGGCCTGTGGCTGCATCTGTCGGAACACCATGAGCACGAGCACGATCATGAGGAACTGGAACACGAGCACAGCCATTTGCATGACGAGCACCACCAGCACCATCATGACGGGCCGGTGAGCGAGCCGCATTCGCACTGGCACCGGCATGCCCCGATGCGCCACCGGCATCCGCATTATCCCGACCTGCACCACAGGCATGGCCACGGATAGATGCTGACCGTCTGGTACAACACGCGCTGCCCGGTCTGCGATGCCGGAATCAGCAGGCAGAAGCGGCGGCTGATCGAGGCGGTCAAGGCCGGGCGGATCGAGTTCCGAGATATCAATCTTGAACCGGCAGCGCTTGCCGGACTTGGCGCGTCGCTTGAGGATATCCGCCGCCGGCTGCACGCCACCGATGCGGCGGGCAGGCTGCTGGTCGGCGCCGACGTTGCCATCGCCGTGTGGAAGGTCACGCCGGGCGAAGGCTGGCTGGCGATGGTGTTCGGCAATCCGTTTGTCTTGCCGCTGACACGCTTTGCCTACGACCGCTTCGCCGATCTTCTCTATGCCTGGAACCGCCGCAAGGGCCGCTGGTAGCGGTTCGTCATTGATGACCGCAGGGCAAAAGGTCCGGAGGACATCTCCGGACCTTTTTCGTGCGCGCTATCGGCTGGCCGGCTTGCACAGCGCGCCGACGATGCGGCGCACTATCGGCAGCACCAGCAGCAGCGTCGGAAACGCCACCAGCCACGACAGACCCCAGGCGGTCAGCCAGATGGACGGCAGGTCGGGGTGGAAGCCAAGGCTTTTCAACGTCGAGATCAACGAGACGATGAAGGTCATCAACAGCGACAGCACCAGCGGGCTGAGAACAGCGGCATAGCGCGCAGGCAGTTTCCTGCGCTGATATCTTGCATTCATTTCGGGTGTTCCCTGAAAGTGTCCGGTCCGTCGCATTGGCATCCATTCGCCGGTGGCCGGCAAAATTGCCCGGAAGACCGGGTTGGATGCGTTGCTTGACGTCAGACGCTTACGGAGCAGCCGAGGCGCTCGCCGGCCTTCTAGCGGCACGTTCCAATGAAAGCAAGCCTCTGGCGCCGCATTCAGATACATCGTAAGATATATCTTGACTCCGTCGATTGGCTTGCCTAATTAAGACATATCGTAAGATACAACTCAAGGAGCAATCAATGCACAAACATTTTGGGAACAATCATTTCGGCGAACGGATGTTCATGCACATGGCCGGCAAATTCGGTGGCAGAGGGGGCGGCGGTTTTGGCCCGTTCGGGCAGGGCGGTCGCGGTGGCGGGCGCGGAGGCCCGGGCGACATGTTCCGCGCCGGGCGCATGCTGGCCGACGGCGACCTCAAGCTGATCACGCTGTCGCTGCTGGCCGAGGCACCGCGCCACGGCTACGACATCATCAAGGCCCTGGAGGAGCGCACCAGCGGCATCTACAGCCCGAGCCCGGGCGTGGTCTACCCGACGCTGACCTTCCTGGAAGAGGCCGGCTATGCCGCCTCCGCCGCCGACGGCAACAAGAAGGTGTTTTCGATCACCGAAGCTGGTCAGGCGCATCTCGCCGACAACCGCGAGATGATCGATGGCGTGCTCGACCATCTCGAGCGCTTCGGCCGCAAAATGGCCAAGGCGCGCGACTGGTTCGGCTGGAACGACGAGAGTGAAGAGGGCGGGCGTCGTGGCGGCCGGGGTAGCCGCGGGGATCGTTCGGAAGCGCGCGACGAATTCCGCGCAGTCCGCCACCGACTGCGCGCGGCTCTGGGTGACTTCGTCGACGCCCCGGCCGACAAGCAGGCCGAGGCGATCGCCATCCTCGAAGGCGCCGCCGAGGCGCTGGAAGCGCTGTCGCACAAGTAAGCTTGTCCAGCCGACCGGACGCAGCCCTTGCCCGCTGGGCCAAGGACCGATAGTGAAATTCATCCCGCGTCACTCTACATGGTGCGGGATGAATGCTGTTGGAGGAAGCCCGATGTCTTTTCTGAAGCGTCTTTTCGGCGGTGGTGGCGGCGGAACCCAGGCGGCTGAGCCGACGAGTGCAGCGCCAGCCAAGCAGGTCGAGCACAAGGGCTTCCTGATCAGCGCCACGCCCTACAAGGCGGATGGCCAGTACCAGACGTGCGGCGTCGTCTCCAAGGAGATCGACGGTGTGGTGAAGGAACACAAATTCATCCGCGCAGACCGTTTCGCCGGGCTCGACGATGCCGTCGACATCTCGATCAAAAAGGGCATCCAACTGGTCGACGAGCAGGGCGACCGGATTTTTGGGTAGATCCCAGCAGGGCACTGCCTAACCATGCCGGTCTTTGCACCACGATGGACCTCTCGGTCCGGGTTGACCTACGACCGCCGGCGGATCAACTCGTCCTGGCGGGATCGATCGTCATCAGGCGGGTCCTGGCCTCGATCAGATGCCTTCTCGCGGCCCTTATCCGGCCGCACAATGCCAGATTAAGAGCGACGCCGCCTTCCTCGTCCAGCAAGTCATTCGCGCGCTTCAGAGAGTGCTCAGCTCTCCTTATGCGCAGTCTGGCGTTGGCCGCTTCGATGCTGTGAATTTCAATCATTGTGCCGCGTCCTTTGCGGTTCCGGTCCCTTCACGGATTAAACCGCCGCTGATCATATTGGTTCCGGTGCTGTGACCATTCTGCGGCCGCCGCTATTTCGTTGTGGTGTTGAATTCACGGTTCGCCGCATAATCGATAACGAAGGTGCCCTCGGGAGCGCGAACGCCCTGCTTCACATTTGATATAGTCACCGTTGTGGTAAGTCCCTTCTCGTCGGTGAGGCTCCATCTGCGCAGATCGAGCGATTTTCTGTCGAACACCATGGAGATGTTCGAGTTGCCGAAAGCCGATCTGTCGGCCAGCTTGACGGTAACTTGGGCGCCGTCGTCTCTGATGCTCTTGAGGCGACTGCCGGAGAAGTCGACCTTGTTGTCGAGCAGCAGCTTCAGCGGCGTCTTCGAGAGAGCATAGAGCCGCGATGTCTTCAGTTTCCTGTTGTAAACCACCAGGGATTTACCATCCGCAATCACGCTGATCCCAGATTGGCCAGCATAATTGAACCGGATCTTGCCCGGGCGTTGGAGAAAAAACCTGCCATGTTTTCTTTCCGCCTTCGGGCCCGACTGCACGAAATCCCCTGACATAGATTTCACCGATGAGAAGTGATCGGCAATCGTCTTCGCATCAACCAGCGCGGCCGAAATCGCAATCGTGGACGCGATATTCAACGCGGCAGCGCCGACAGCGGCAAACAAGAAACCCGGCAACTTTTTGATCCGATAGGCCATTCGATTAACCCCAAGCAGACGCGTGATCGAAGGAGATCACGCGTCTTGAGATCAGTAGCCGTCCGGGCACCGCGCGACGTAAACCCGGCCGTACCGATCACGATATCTGCACTGGCCGGCTTCGCTGGCGTGGCCGATGACGGCCCCGGCTATCGCTCCCACCGCACCGCCAACAACCGCCCCTTCCACAGGGTCTCCGGCCACTGCGGCGCCTACGGCCGCGCCACCCAAGCCGCCGACGGCGGCGCCTTGTTCGGTACGGGAGCACGCCGAGAGCGGAATGAGCAGGCTCAAAATGAGCAGCGTCTTTTTCATCGTTTCTCTCCTGAGGCTACTATTAGCCAAAGCTTAAATGCTTAAGAGAGCTTTTCGATCCATCGACCGTTGCCTGCCATTCAAGCCTGGCCGTGGCGGAGCCGCGCGCCTTCGGCTCAAGTGGTACCCTCACTGTGTGGACGGGTGCGCGAAGGTCGCGCTTGGTGCAAACGTGGCCGGGGACTTCCGCACTCGCACAAGGGGGAGCGGATGAAACAGGGGACAGGATCCGCGGCGAACCGAACGGGCCAGGCTGATTGCGCGCCTGGCCAGCAAGGTTTGGAAGTCGACCCGAACTAAGCCGGCTGCAGTTCCCTGCGTGGCAGTGGCGGGAACGCGATGGCGATGCCGACCGCGCCGAGCCCGATAAGAGCCGAGCCGATGAACAGCCAGGAATAGTTGGCGTAGGCATCGAACACCATGCCGCCGGCAAGCGGTCCCAATGCCATGCCGAGGCTGGACAGCATGGTGGCGGCGCCGAACACGGTGCCGAGGATGCGCTGGCCGAAATATTCGCGCGCCAGCACCGCATAGAGCGGCATGACGCCGCCATAGGTGGCACCGAAGATAACGGCCAGCATGTAGAACTGCTCAAGCTGGCTGATCGACAGATAGGCGGCAATGACGATCGCCTGGATCGCCAGGCCCGCGATCAGCACCGGCTTGACGCCCAGCCGGTCGGCCAGCACGCCGTAGAAGAGCCGGCCGCCAAGGCCTGCCAGACCTTCGACACTGTAGATCGAGACCGCTGCCATGGGGGCGACGCCGCACAGCATGGCATAGCTGACCATATGGAAGATCGGTCCGGAATGCGCCGCGCAGCAGGCAAAGAAGGTCAGCCCGAGCACGATGAATTGCGGCGAGCGCAGCGCCTGGCCGACTGTCAGGCCGGCACCTTCGGCAACCGGCGCGGAGCCGGTGTCGACCAGGACGGGCTTCGGCGGCTGGCGCACCAGCAGCACCACCGGCAACAGCAGCACCCAGGCGGTAATGCCGATGTCGAACATGGCGGTGCGCCAGTCATAGGCGGAGATCAACCAGCGGGCGAAGGGCGAGATCGTCATCGGCGCCACGCCCATGCCGGCCGAGACCAGTGAGACGGCAAGGCTGCGGTTGGTGTCGAACCAGCCCGTGGTCAGCGCGATCATCGGCGCGAAAAAGGCGCTTGCCGCGAGACCGACCAGCACGCCATAGGTGATCTGGAAGCTCAGCAGCGAACCGGCGCGGCTGGCCAGCACCAGCGCCAACCCGAGCAGCACCGCGCCGATCATCACGACGATGCGGGCGCCAAAACGGTCCGATATCGCGCCCCAGGCGAAGCCACCAAGGCCCATCACCAGGAAGTTGAGCGTCATGGCGCTGGAAATGCCGGCGCGCGACCAGTTGGTGTCGATCGCCATCGGCTCCAGGAATATCGCCAGCGAAAACATCGTCCCGATGGCGACACAGGACATCAGCGCGCCAGCGGCGACGATGACCCAACGATAGGAAAGGCTCATTCAAATCTCCCATGCCTAAAGGCAGCGCTGCGCGCTGCTTGCACGAAGGACGCCGGCACCGGGTTCGATCCTACAATCCGGTTGCATTTTTTATCCAGTTTGATGTGACGCCGTTTTCGGCAGCTCAGATCGGCAGTTCCGACGTGTATTTGATCGTCTGGCTGGGGACGTCGGTCTTGACGTTCTGCACGCCCTTGATGCGGCTCAGATGCTCCGACTGGAAGCGGCGGTAATCGTCGATGCCGGCCGCCACCACGCGCACCATGGCGTCGCAATCGCCGAGCATCAAATAGCACTCCATCACCTGCGGCAGCTTGGCGACTTCGGTGGCGAAATGCTCGATCGTGTCCTCATCCTGCGTTTTCAGCCAGATGCGGGTGAAGAAGGTGAGGCCCTTGCCGATGCTGCCGGGGTTCAGCACTGCGACGTAGCGATCGATGATGCCGGCTTCCTCCAGCAGCTTCACGCGCCGCAGGCAAGGCGAGGGCGACAGGCCGACCTCTTTGGCCAGATCGTTGTTGGCCATGCGGCCGTCGCGCTGCAGCGCCCGCAGGATCCGCTTGTCGATCTCATCCAGCTTCATGGCTCTAGATTCCATCTATTTTGAAATTAATGGCACTCAATGCCGAACCTAGTTGAAGTACAACAATATTCGCAACCATATTGCTGAGAATTGTGGGTATGTTTGCCGCCAGTGTCATGAGAGTTCAAACGCAGGGCAGCGGCGGCCGCGAGGCGCGCCAGTGGAGACACATGAGCATTTCACAGGCAGTCGAGGCGGCGGGCAATGGTTCGCGATCCGAATTCCGCCGTGGCGTGGCGTCCTGCGCGCCGGTGCTGTTCGGCACCATACCCTATGCGCTGGTGCTCGGCGCCCAGGCCACGCAAAAAGGGCTGAGCACGGTCGAACTGTCCGCGATGACAGGGCTGAATTTCGCCGGCGGTTCGGAATTCGCGGCGATCCAATTGTGGACGTCGCCGCCGCACATCGTGCTCATCGTCGCCATCACCTTCCTGGTCAACAGCCGTCATTTGCTGATGGGTGCGGCACTAGCGCCGTTCCTGCGCCACCTGCCGCGGCGCAAGGTGTTTCCGGCGCTTTTCTTTATGTGCGACGAGAGCTGGGCGCTGGGCCTGGCCGATGCCAGACAGCGCACTGCTGCCGGCATCATGCCGGCCTTCAGCCCGCGCTACTATATGGGCGCGGCGCTGGCGATGTATCTCACCTGGGTGGTCTTCACCACGCTGGGTGCCTTGCTCGGTCCGATGCTCGGCGACGTCGGGGCCTATGGTTTCGACATGGCGTTCCCGGCTGTCTTCCTGGTGCTGATGCGCGGCATGTGGACGGGGATGGCGGCGGCGCGACCCTGGCTGGTCAGCCTGGTCGTGGCGGCACTGGTCTATCTCTTCGTTCCCGGCGCCTGGTATGTCGCCGCGGGCGCCATGTCGGGTCTGGTCGCGGCCTGGCTGATGGCGAGTGATGCATGATCGATGCAACGACCTTTTTCACCATCGTGCTGATGGCCGGCGTCACTTATCTCACGCGCATCGGCGGCTATGTCGTGCTGCGCAACCGTACGCTCAGCGGGCGTGCCACGGCTGTGATGGAAGCTGCGCCCGGTTGCGTGCTGATTGCGGTCATCGCACCGGCCTTCGTGTCGAAGTCCCCGGCGGATATTCTGGCGCTGGCTGTTACGCTGGTGGCCGCCACGCGGCTTTCCATGCTGCCGACTGTGCTGATCGGAGTCGCTTCGGCGGGGTTGCTCAGGCATTTCATCGGCTAGAAAGGCAGCGGCCAGTTGGCTTAGAGGCTCTTTGGCCACTGTTGGGCGGCATGTATGACGGTAAGTATTTCGACGGCATCTTCGCTTACGCGATAGGGGACGATATATGGGATATCGGCCAAAACGAGTTCTCGCGTCGCCTTGATGCGTCCAACGCGACCCATAGCCGGCTGTTCGGTAAGCAACTCCGCTGCGGACAAGATGCGCCCAATGACACGGGCGGCAGCTTCGGGACTGTCTTTCTCGATATGCGCGCCGATTTCGCCAAGCCGACGCAAAGCCCGCTTGGTCCAACGGATTGTCTTGCGGCTCATGGATCAGCCGGCGGGCTTGACGTATTTCCCGATCACGGCGGCCAACTCTTGTTCGCTGGCGAACTCACCGCGCTCGGCCTCGGCCAATCCGGCCTCTATCTCAGCGAGTTGCCACTCTTGACGAGCTACAAAGTCTTCGATGGCCTTGGCGGCCACATAAGAGCGCGAGCGATCGAGCTTTTCGGCAAGTTGGTCGAGCCTGTTTGTCGTGTCGTCGGGGAGGCGTACGGTGAAAGCCGTCATGGTTTCGATCCACTTGGTTCATTGTGATTGTGAGTGAACCAAGGTGGATCGTCAAGTCACACCCAAAGGACTCTGGTCGCTTCGCGCTGTTTACTGTCAGGAAAACAAGCGGGGAGCGCATTGAAAAAGGGCGGGCGCCAAGCGCCTGCCCTCCAATTTAAGTCTTTTCCCTATGCGGCAGCCGCGACACCCTGGCTGGCTGCCACCACGGCATCGACCTTGGCGGTCGCCTTGGCGAGCGCTGCGGTCACCGCGTCAGGACCCATGCCGACGCCTTCGATACGGATGACATCGACATCGGTCATGCCGAGGAAGCCGAGCACGCCGCGCAGGTAGGGAATGGCGTGATCGAACTGCACGGCCGCACCTTCGGAATAGATGCCGCCCGAAGCCAGCACGATATAGACCTTCTTGCCGGTGACGAGACCCTTGGGGCCGTTCTCGCCATAGGAAAAGCTCTTGCCGGAACGAGAGATATGATCGACCCAGGACTTCAGCGTCGAGGAGATGTTGAAGTTGATGAAGCCTGTGGCCAGGATCACGGTGTCGGCAGCAAACAGCTCGTCGAGCACGACATCGGAGACGCCGACGACCTCAGCCTGGCGCGCAGTGCGCGCTTCCGCCGGCACGTAGATGCCGCTCGCGTAGTCGGCGTCGATATGGGGGAGCGGATTGGCGACGAGGTCGCGCACGACGAGCGTGTTCGACGGATCGGCGGCGACGAGCTTTTCAGCGAATTCGGTAGCGATGCGGGTCGAATGGGAGGCGGCGCCGCGCGGGCTCGAAGTGATGAGAAGAATGGACATTTTGGGCTCTCCAGCGGTTGGAATGATTTGTCCCGCCAGATATGGGGCTTTCGATCCATTCAATAAACTGGTATATTTTCTATACGATCCATCTATAAGTTAGATATCACGATGCAGCCCAATCCGACGCTCGATCAACTTCAGATCTTTGTGACAGTCGCCGAAGCCGGCAGCTTCTCGGCCGCCGGCCGCAGGCTCAACCGGGCACAGTCCGTCATCAGCTACGGCATAGCCAATCTCGAGGCGCAGCTGGGGCTGAAACTGTTCGAGCGCGAGGGTACCCGCGAGCCGCAACTGACCGAGATCGGCCGGGCGATGCTGGAGGATGCGCGGCGCATGATCGGCGTGCTGCAGCGCATCCGTTCGCGCGTCGACGGCCATCACCAAGGGCTCGAGGCTGAAGTCGCGCTGTCGGTCGACGCAGCGTTGCCGTCGCCGGTGCTGGTGCGGGTGCTGAAGGCGTTCGAGGCGCAGTTTCCGACCGTGATGCTGCGCCTGCATATCGGTACGCTCGGCCTGATCCCCGATCATGTCGTCAGCGGGCAGGCCGACCTTGGTATTGGCGGCCTGCTGGGCGATGTCGATGTGCATCTCGTGCGCATCGGCTTCATGTCGATCGTGCTGGCCGCCGCGCCCAGCCATCCGCTGGCCCTGCTGCCGAAGCCGGTGGCGATCGAGGATGCGCGCGAACACACGCAGCTTGTCGTCACCGACCAGTCGGAGCGCACCAAGGGGCGCGACTTCGGCGTCTTCGCCTACCGCACCTGGCGGCTGACGGATGTGCGCACCAAGCATATGCTGATGCGCGAGGGGCTGGGCTGGGGCGGGCTGCCGCGCTGGCTGATAGCAGACGACCTGGCGAGTGGCCGGCTGGTCGAAATCGACCTCGAATCCTTCAGGGAGGTGAGTTCGCCGCTGTTTGCCATGCACCGCAACGATCGCAGCCCGAAGCCCGCGGCGGCCTGGCTGATCGACCAGTTCAAGCGCCAGCTCGGCTGCTTCAACGAGTTCGAACCGGGCGAGGTGCCTGAGGAAGAGACAGGCCATCGATCAGTGCCATGAGCACGGCGCGGTAGTCCTGAGCTGACGCACCGGCCTCGATGGCCAGGGCGGCACGATCGAAGGCGGAGCCGAGCAGCGCGGTCAGCGCGTCGGCCGGCAATCTCGTCATCGTCTGCGCCCGCATCGCCGCGACCAGCCCTTCGCGCAGTGAGCGGTTGCCGTGGCGGTTGTCGATCGCGTCCATGGCGGCGCGGCCAAGCACGGCCGGGCCGTCGAGCAGCAGTAGCCGCGTGCGGCCGGGTGCGCGCATCGCAGTGAGATAGGCGTCGGAGCCGGCAATGAGCGCGTCGCGGGCATTGAGCGATGGCGGCGAAGCGCGCTCGATCTCCTCAGCCACCGCCATCGCCTCCTGCTCGACCACGGCGGCAAACAGCGCCTGCTTGTCGGCGAAGTGATGATAGAGCGCGCCGCGCGTCACGCCGGCGGCAGCGACGATCTCCGGCGTGCTGGTCTCGGCATAGGATTTTTCGGTGAACAGCTTTCGTGCCGCGGCAATCAGGTCGGCGCGCGTCGCCTCGGTGCGGTCACGGTTGGAACGACGCGCGGAATCGCGTTGCATACATACAGCCTGTATGTTAATTGAAGTTACATGCAGACTGTATGTTAATCGACGGGAGAAGGAAAGATGAAGACGACGAGCTATTACCCGGTGCTGATGACCGGCGACGTCGCCGGCACGACGGCGTTCTATGTCGAGCATTTTCGCTTCCAGCCGCTATTCGAAAGCGACTGGTATGTGCATCTGCAATCGGTGGAGGACAGAAGAGTCAATCTCGGCATCGTCCAGGGCGATCATGAGACGATCCCGGAAGAGGGGCGAGGCCGCGCGTCGGGCCTGCTGATCAACTTCGAGGTGAGGGACCCGGATGCGGTCTATGAACGGATCGTCGCGGCCGGGCTGCCGATCCTGCGCTCTCTACGCGACGAACCCTTCGGCCAGCGCCATTTCATCACCCGGGATCCCAATGGCGTGCTGATCGACGTCATCAAGCCGATTCCGCCCAGCGAGGCGTTTCTGGCGCAGTACGCGGAGGGGGCGGTGGGCACCTGAACGGTGTTTTCGTGTTGGCTGTTCCCTACGCAATTTATGATCATCCGGTAATGCCAAGCCGAGAAAGTTTTGCTTTCTGAGCAGAGGTGCGATGCAATCATGCGAGTGCAGGTGGCGAGCGGACCATTGAATGACCGAAGATCTTGTCGATCGAATTTATGAAGCGGCGTTCGTCCCCGATTTATGGCCAGACGTCTTCGACAGGTTGAGCGAACTGTCGAACTCGGCCGGAGGCGGTATGGGTTTGTTCGATGATCGGCTGGACCCGATGCTCATCGCGTCGGACCTGGTCCGGCCGATACTGGAGGGCATCTCTGCGGAAGGCGGGTTCAAGAGCAGCAGTGTCTCCCAACTCCTGCTGACGCTGCCCCCACCCTCGGAATTCGTCTACGACGAGGATTACTTCCCCAAGGAGGCGCTCGAGAACAATCGGACGCGGCTCGACCGGACGCTGCCATTGGGAATCGGTGGCGAAGTCGGTACGTTCATACCCCTGCCTACAGGCGAAGTTCTGTTGTTTACGATGGAGCGTTGGCTGACCAATGATCGGCCATCCCGAGACGAATTGGACCAGCTCAACCGCATGAGGCCGCATCTGGCGCGCGCCGGCCTGATTGGTGCGCGCCAGCGGCTGGAACGAGCGCGCGCTACGACTACGGCGCTTGCGGCGATCGGCCTGCCGGCCGCGGTGATGACGAGCAGGGGACGCGTTCTGGCGACCAATCAACTGCTTGACGCTCTGCCCCTTGTGTTCGTGCCGACGGCCCGTGATGGGCTCGCCCTTGCCGATGCCAAGGCAAACAAGTTGTTTCAGCAGGCGATTGCAAGCGGGACTGGTGACGCTGCGTCGGGTCGCTCCGTGCCCATAGCGCCAAGCGAGAATAGCGAGGCCATGATCGTTCACCTCATCCCTCTTCGCCGTCTGGCGCACGAACTTCTCTCAGGCGCCGACATACTGATCGCAGCCACGGCTCTCAACCCGACGAATCTGGTGCCTTCGCCGACCATCCCTACGGGCCTTTTCGACCTCTCGCCGGCCGAGGCGCGATTGGCAGCGGCATTGGCATCGGGGGATAGCCTTGGTGTGGCGGCGACAAGCGCCAACATCACCTATCGCACGGCCAGCACGTATCTTGGTCGTATCTTCGACAAGACAGGCACGCATCATCAGGCGCAACTCGTAGCTCTCCTGAAGGGAGCCTATGTCCCCGTTGCTCCCTCGAAGGGGGAGTGAGCAACGGCGGCCTTAAAGTCTTTCTTTTGATACATGTCGTTGTCCCAGAACCGCGGCACACTTCTGGGCGACTGCACTAGCTTCGCGCAACCGGCATCACCGTCACCTGGCTGACGCCGGTGCGGCGCACCACGGTGCATTGTGTCTCGCGGCCGATGCGCTCGGCGTCGAGCACGCGCACCAGGTCGTCGACGCCGGTGACCGGGCGGCCGTCTATTGCGGCGATGATGTCGCCCTCCTTCAAGCCGGCCTTGGTCGCCGGGCCATCCTTCTCGACGCTGCGCAGCCGCACCGCGGTATTGGTCGACACTTGCGACAGGAGCGCGGCGCGTCGCGGCAGATTGACGGTGTCGGCCGAGACGCCGATGAAGGCGCGGCGCACGCGGCCGAAGCGGATGATCTCGGAAATGACGAAATTGGCGGTGTTGGAGGCAACAGCGAAGGCGATGCCTTGCGCGCCGTGGATCATGGCGGTGTTGACGCCGATGACCTCGCCGGCCGACGACACCAGCGGTCCGCCGGAATTGCCGGGATTGAGCGCTGCGTCGGTCTGGATAACGTCGTCGATCAGCCGGCCGGTGGAGGCGCGCATCGAGCGGCCGAGCGCGGAGACGACGCCGGAGGTGACGGTCCATTCGAAACCGAGCGGGTTGCCGATTGCAATGGCGATCTGGCCGCGCCGCAGCCGCTTGGAATCGCCCAGCGGTGCGACGTCGGCAAAGCTGCCGTCGGCGCGCACCAGCGCGATGTCGGTGTCGGGATCGCGGCCAAGAACACGACCCTCTCTCGAGGCGCCGTCCGGCATCGAGACGCGCACTGTCCTGGCATCGCCGACGACATGGAAGTTGGTGACCACCAGCCCGTCCGGCGCAATGACGAAGCCGGAGCCATGGCCGCCCTGACCGCCAACGCGCTCGATGCGGCAGACGGCCGGACCAATGCGGTCGACAGCGTCGGCAACCGTCGTCGAATAGGCGTCGAGCAGCGTATCATCGGTTTGGAATTTGGCGGCGGCGAGGGCCATGGGAGGGCTCCGTGTGTTCAGGCTTGATCGTGACTATATGTGCGGAGCGGCTGGAACCGCAGCGACCTGACCAGATGGCCAGTCAAACCGGCAACTAGCCGTCAGGCGAGTACCCGCGGACGCGCTGTCGAGCGATATCTGGGGCATGGATGAACCCAGGAGACCATTATGAGCGATTTCAATCTGAGCGCGTTTTCGCAAGCCGTCGCCGATCTCGCCGCCAAGGCCGCGCCGGCGACGGCTGGCTTCGCCACGCATCATCACCGCACGGCAAGCGCCTTCCACTGGCGTGACGGCTATTTCGTCACCGCTGAAGAGGCTGTCGAGGCCGGCGAGGAGATCGATCTGGTGTTGGCCTCGGGGGAAACGGTGAAGGCCGAGCTGGTTGGCCGCGACCCTTCGACCGGTGTTGCCCTGCTGAAGCCGGCGGAGGCCGTCAGCGCCGCGCCGCTGGCCAAGGCCGATGCGGTGCGGCCGGGCAACATCGCCATTGCCATCGGCAGCAGCGACGGTTCGGCTTTGGCTGTTTCGGGCTCGGTGGGCGAAGTCGGCCCGGCCTGGCGCTCGATGCGCGGCGGCACCATCGACCGGCGCATCAATCTTGCCGTCGGCGCCGGCGGCCGTTTCGAGGGCGGCCCGGTTCTCGACGCCAAGGGTGCGCTGATCGGCATGCTGTTGTTTGGACCGCGCCACCGGGCGCTGGTCATGCCTTACGAGACGATCGAGCGGGCGGTCGCGACCTTGCGCGAAAAGGGCCATGTCGCGCGCGGCTATCTCGGCGCCGGCCTGCACCCGGTACGCGACCGCGACGCGCAGGGCGCAATGGTGATGAGCCTCGATGACGAGGGTCCCGCGAAGGCCGCCGGTCTCTCTCTTGGCGATATCATCGTGGCGTGGAACGGTGAGGCGGTGCACGGCCCGCGGGACCTGATCCGCAGGCTCGGACCCGACAGTGCCGGCGCTTCGGTGACGCTCGGTGTCGTGCGCGGCGGCGAACAGCGCGATGTCGTGCTGACAATCGGCGAAAAGCCGCTGAGCTGAGGGCATCCATGGACACGCTCACCAGCGACAGGATCATGCATGACGGTGCCGTCTCGCGGCGGCTGGTGGTGCTGATTGCACTTGGCGATGCGTCACGCGCCGAGCGCCTGGCGGCCTCGCTGGCCGCGAGCGATGACCTGCTGCCGGTCGTGGCCGGCGGTGGAAGAGCCGACGTCGCCATCGTTGACGACAGCATTGCTGATGGCGTGCCGGCGCTCATTCCACGGGTGCTGCTGACCGGACGCGCTGGCGGCGAGCGGCCCGCCGGTGAGGTGCTGGCCGTGATGTCCGCTGGCGCGGACGATTTGTTGATCGCCGCGGCGGCGCGGCTGGCCGCGGCCGGCTATCGCGTCTCGGGCGAGCGCGGAAGCGGACGCCATGAGGATTTCCGTGCCGGCGATGGCGAGCCGTTCGAGGAGGAGGCCTCCGACGAGCATGCCGCCCGCCCAACGCTGTCGCCGCGCGAGGCGGAAGTGTTGGCGCTGCTGGCCGAGGGCGCCCCAAACAAGGTGATCGCGCGGCGGCTGAACATTTCGGTGCACACCGCGAAGTTCCATGTCGCCGCAATCCTGATCAAGCTCGGTGCGGCCAACCGCACCGATGCGATTGCCATTGCGATGCGCCAAGGGTTGGTGCTGGTTTAGTCATAAACCCTACGCTGCGTAACGCGGTGTCCAGCGTGTCGGGTCTTGCGCTGCGGTCGCCCGCCGCGCAAAGGTTTGCGCCTGTTGTGTTGCAAGGGAGGCGCAAGGAAATGTCGCTCAAGGGAAAGACGCTGTTCATCTCCGGCGGGTCGCGCGGCATCGGGCTGGCGATCGCGCTGCGCGCGGCGCGCGACGGCGCCAATGTGACGATCGCGGCCAAGACCGCCGAACCGCATCCGAAGCTGCCGGGCACGATTTATAGCGCTGCCGAAGAGATCGAGCAGGCTGGCGGCAAGGCGCTGCCTGTTTTGTGCGACATCCGCGAGGAGGCGCAGGTGGCCGAGGCGGTCGCCAGGACCGTGGAAAAATTCGGCGGCATCGACATCTGCGTCAACAATGCCAGCGCCATCCAACTCACCGGCACGCTCGAGACCGACATGAAACGCTACGATCTGATGCATCAGATCAACACGCGCGGTACCTTCCTGGTCTCGAAAATGTGCATTCCTCACCTGAAGTTGGCGCAAAATGCTCACATCCTGAATCTGGCGCCGCCGCTCGACATGAAGGCCAAGTGGTTCAGGAACCACGTCGCCTACACGATGGCCAAGTTCGGCATGTCGATGTGCACGCTGGGCATGAGTGCGGAGTTCGCCAAGGACGGCATCGCCGTCAATTCACTGTGGCCGATCTCGACCATCGACACGGCGGCGGTGCGCAATCTGCTCGGCGGCGCGACGGTGGCGGCGATGAGCCGTTTGCCCGACATCATGGCCGACGCCGCGCATGCCATCTTCATGCGCCCGGCGCGCGAGACAACAGGTAATTTCTACATCGACGAGGAGGTGCTGCGCGCCGAGGGCGTCAGCGACTTTTCAGCCTATGCGCCAGGTGCGACAGGGCCTCTGGCCGGTGACTTTTTTGTCCCTGACGAGGTGTTTGCCCGCACGGACAGCAAGATCAAGAGCATCTACTAGATCCGCGTCATTGTGAGCGTCGAGCTAAGCCGTCCGCCGTGGCTGAGCCACGGCAAAGCCTAGTTCAAACAAAGCGATAGTGCGCAAACCCTGCCGGGGTGATTCAAGGTCCGGCAGGCGCTTGCTTACGCCTCATCCTTCTTGCCTTTGCCGAGGCCCATCAGCCGGTCGATATAGGCGAGCATGAGGGCCGAGACGACGAAGGCGAGATGGATGATGGTCAGCCACATCAGCTGGTCGGTCGTGTAGGTCGACGAGTTCAAAAACACCTGCAAAAGGTGGATGGACGAGATGGCGACGATGGTCGAGGCAACCTTGACCTTCAGCGAGCCGACATCGATGGTGCCCAGCCAGTGCACGCCACCCTCCTGGTCGTCGAAGCGGCTGACGAAGTTCTCGTAGCCCGAGATGATGACCATCACCACCAGCGAGGCAACCAGTGCGGCATCGATCAGGCCGAGCATCTTGAGGATAGTGTCGGTGTCACCGAGCGTGAACGCCAGGGTAATGAACTCATAAAGCTTCTTGCCGAATGACAGCGCATAGACGGCCAATGCCAGGGCCAGGCCGATATAGAAAACGACGAGCAACCAGCGTGAAGCGAGAATGATCGATTCGATGGCGAGTTCGAGACGCTTCATGGGATGATTCCGGCTGGTTATCTCTCAGACAATGGCCGTATTCGGCCAGGCCGCCACCGTTTGCAAGACAAAAAACCCCGCCGAACAAGGTCCGGCGGGGTTCAATGCGTCCCGCTGGAGTCGGGACGGGGCAGGGAACGCCCAGCACCGAATCTGGGGTGGCTGGGCCCACGATTCAATGAGCCGTGTCTAATGCCCGTACAATTCTTGTTGAACCCGTCACATCCATCCATCCCCGGCGGTGCCGGGGATGGATGCTTCTCGTGCCGATTCCACAAACCGGGACATGATTTTGAAATCATGACCTAATTGTTGCTGGCCACAGGTGCCACCAGCGAGGTGATGCGGCGAATGCCGACGCGCCGGTTCTCGCGGTTCGGCGCCGACGTATTGACCTTCAGATACTCCTCGCCATAGCCCTGTGTCGTCAGGTTCTCCGGCGGGATGCCGAAGGCGTTGGTCAAGGCCTCGGCCACCGATTCCGCGCGGCGATCGGAAAGAGCCAGGTTAGCCTCCGGTGTGCCGACGGCGTCGGTGTGACCTTCGATCAGGAAGGTCTCGGCAGGGTTCTTCTTCAACAGCTTCTCCATGGCCGTCGCGACGCCCTCGAGCTTCTGCACCTCGGTGTCGGAGATCGAGGCCGAGCCGAATTCGAAGTTGAGCGTGTCGAGATCGACGCGCCGTGCGATGTCGCGCACGCGGGCCGAACGTTTGACCTCGTCGATCGAGTAGAGGCGCTGGACCTTCTCCACCGGTGGCTGTTCGAGGAAGGTGTAGTAGTCGTCCGGATCTTCGACATCCTCGGAGTCCAGAATGTACTCCTCGCGCGGGATTGTCAGCCGCATCGGCGGCAGATCATCGCCGGGATCGCGCCAGTCGCTGTCGTCCTCATAGTGCCGCTCATCGACATAGCTCAGCACATATTCGCGTCCATCCGGCGCAATGCGCGAACGCTGGATCACGTCGCCATAGCGGTTGCGGATGGTGACGATCTGAACACCGTTGTCACGCTCGACGATTTCCCGGGTGCGGTCGCCCGACAGATCCTCATAGTAGACGTTCCTGGCGCCGCGGGTCATGCGCGGGGCGTCATTGCTCTCGACGAATGTCTGGTTGTTGAACTGCAGGATGACGCGGTCGCCGAGTTCCCTGACGACGTCGACGCCTTTCGGACGCCGGCGGTCACGGACGTTCTCATCGGGCGCACGCTCTACGCGCGTGCCCTTTTCCTCGGTCACCGGCGCGATCTTCTCGGGCTTGATCTCCTGTTGTGCGGCCCTGTCGTCGGTGGGCGGCGGACCTTGGTCGATGGGAGCAGCCACCGGCTTGCGGCCCTGATCGCCACCTTGCTGGGCGTTTTGCCCGCCATTCTGCTGCTCGCCATCCTGGGGGACGATCTTGTCGCCCTGCTTGCGGCCGCCCCTGCGCTCGGCGTCCTTCTGGCTGTCCAGGATGGGAGCGGCGTTTGGATCGGCCGGTGCTTCGCCTTGCACCGGGTTTTCGCCCTGTGCCGGTGCTGCCGTCTCACCATTGGCCGGTTGTTCGCCGGTGGCTGGCTGTTCGGCTGTGGCCGGCTGCTCGCCAACAGGTTTCCTGACACGCTTCTTCGTCGTGTCCTGGGGCTGCTCGCCCTGGGCCTGGGGCTGCTCGCCCTGGGTCGCGGGCTGTTCGCCGGCAGGGG
Source organism: Mesorhizobium sp. WSM4809 (assembly GCF_055811655.1). NCBI lineage: Bacteria > Pseudomonadati > Pseudomonadota > Alphaproteobacteria > Hyphomicrobiales > Phyllobacteriaceae > Mesorhizobium > Mesorhizobium sp. WSM4809. Next base: position 80,959 of record NZ_JBVVQW010000016.1, on the reverse strand, counting down.
CCGTCGCCTCTCCAGCGGGAGCCTCTTTCGGTGCCGGGGCGACTTCAGGTTGGGCCTGCTGGTCCTGCCTGTTCTTCTTGCGCGGCTTGGCCTGCTCGCCGGGCTGGTTGTCGTTGGCCGGTTCCGCCTGGTTGGCCGGCGCCTGCTCGGTTTGCTGCTGCTGGTCGCGCTTCTTCCTGCGCGGCTGCTGTTCCTCGGCTGGCGCTGCCTGTTCGGCCGGCGCCTGCTCGGTTTGCTGCTGCTGGTCGCGCTTCTTTCTGCGCGGCTGCTGTTCCTCGGCTGGCGCTGCCTGTTCGGCCGGCGCCTGTTCGGTCTGTTGCTGCTGGTCGCGCTTCTTTCTGCGCGGCTGCTGTTCCTCGGCTGGCGCTGCCTGTTCGGCCGGCGCCTGCTCAGCCTGCTGCTGCTGGTCGCGCTTCTTCCGGCGTGGCTGCTGCTCCTCGGCGGGCTGTTCGCTCTGGGCAGGCGCGGCCTGCTGTTCAGGCTCGGCCTTCTTGCGCTCGCGCTTCTGTTCGGGTTCCGCCTGCTGCTGTTGTGCGCAGGCTTCGCCTTCGGCGCATGCTGCTTGCGCCAGGATGAATGGGGCTGCCGTGCGCTGGGCAAGGCCGGACGCGACACTTCCCTGAAGCGGGAACGCGCCCAACGGCGCGGATGCCATAAGCAGGCCGAGTGCCGTGCCTGCCAGAATCCGTGGTTGGCGTTTCATCGAAATTCTCCTTGTGGGGTCCCATCCTTGCCGAAACCGATCTTGTGCCGATTGGTTCCAGTCTGGCACGGATAGAGGCCGTACGGGGCGATTGACCGACCTTTTGAAGGCAACTTCATGTCATTCACCTGGCGATAGCCGCAATTGCGACCATTGCCGCGCTTGACCTTGCCCGCGGCTGGGGCCACATCCCGGAAATGGAAACGCCATTCTGGAAAACCAAGGCGCTGGAGGCGATGAGCCCGGCCGAGTGGGAATCGCTGTGCGACGGCTGCGGTAAATGCTGCCTTTCGAAGCTTGAGGACGAGGACACCGGCGAGATATACTGGACCAGCGTCGGCTGTCGGCTGTTCGATGCCGAGACCTGCCGCTGTTCGGACTACGTCAACCGGCTGGCGCGCGTTCCCGACTGCGTCGGGCTGACGCCGCAGAATGTGCGAACCATCAGCTGGCTGCCCAGCACCTGTGCCTATCGGCTGGTGGCCGAGGGCCGCGACCTCTACTGGTGGCACCGGCTGGTGTCGGGCAGCGCCGAGACCGTGCATGAAGCCGGCATCTCGATGCGCGGCCGGGTCAAGGCGAGCGAAACCGATCTTGCCGAGCCGGAAGACTATTTTGACTATGTGCTGGACGAGGAGCCGTAGGACCAGCGGCGGTGAGCAAGAACCTCGCGTTTGAAGACATTCGGCCAATCCGCGGGGTCGGAACCGGGGCGCCGGGTCAGGCGTTCTGGCCTTCACCAAGGGCTGGGGACGATGGCGAATGGCCGGAACTTTCCTTTTCCCGCCATATGAACCGGAGATGAACGGCAGGTTCGTAAAGAGTTCAGACAGGCAGGCGCATTCTCCCACCATCGGTTCACGAGGACGGGCGAAGGCCCGCAAAAAGGAGAGAAGACGATGTTCAACACGATCAAGACGGCAGCCCTTTCGGCCCTGGTCGGTCTCGGCACGCTGGCGGCCGTTCCCGCTCACGCCGACAGCCTCTATCTCGGCTTCGGCAACAACAACGACCCGCGTTTCGGCGTCTATACCGGTGACGACGGTTATCGCCATCGCCGTGACGAGCGCCGTGGCAACTGGCGCCGTGGCTGCTCGCCGGACCGCGCCCTCGACAAGGCCGAACGCATGGGCCTCCACCGCGTCCGGATCGTCGACGTCAACCGTCGTACGGTAAAAGTGGCGGGCCGCCAGGATGGCGACCGCGTCGTCGTCGTGTTCGCCAATGAGCGCGGCTGCCCGGTCATCTATCGCTAAGCTCGGGTTTGGCCGATCAAGAGGCATGATCCTCTGCGAAGATCAGCCGGGAGACACAATCTTCTGCGAAGATTGGTCTGGATTAGCCGAGCCCCTTTCCGTTTGAAGGGTGTGGCTCGAAAAAACCCGCGGGAGCAATCCCGCGGGTTTTTCATGCACGCTATTGGTTGATGATTGCCGTGGCCAGGCTCAGCCACAGATCGTCAGAGCCGCTTATTTCAGTTCGAAGGTGACGGTGACCTGCACATTGTAGGCGTTCTCACCGGCCTGTACCGGAGCCGCGCCGGCCGCGGCATCGAAGGCTTTGGCATTGATCGGCATCGGCGCCGGCCTGATGTTCTGGTCTGTGATCTCGAGCACCCGGCCCAGGCTGACGCCGGCGGCTTCGGCCAGCGTCTTGGCCTTGGCCATGGCGTCGGCGACCGCCTTCTTGCGCGCCTCGGTGACCGTGGCTGCCGGGTTGTCATTGGTGAAGGCAATGCCGCCGCCCTGGTTGACGCCCAGCGACACCGCCTTATCGAGGACCTCGCCTGTCTTGTCGACGTCGCGCACCCGCACCGAAAGCGTGTTGGTCACCTGGTAGGCGACGAGTTCGGCTTCCTGACTGCCGTCCGGCTTGTTGGTGTAGTTGTAGCGCGGGTTGATCTGGATGCCAGCGGTCTGCAGATCGCGGTCCTTGATGCCGGCGGACTTCATCGCCGCGATCACGGCGGCCATGGCGTCATTGTTGGCATCGAGCGCGGCGCGCGCCGTTTTGGCCTCGCGCATGACGCTCAGCGTCAGGACCGCCAGATCGGGGGCTACGGTTGCTTCGCCTTCGCCCGACACGATGATGCGGGGCGGCGTCGGCAGATCGGCGGCTCCAGCCATCGCCGGAAAAGCGATTGCAGTGGCGAGCGCGAGAGGCAAAAGATGTCTGGTCATGAAAATCTCCTTGGTCTGCGATCAAGTCGCAAGGGGTCGCGTAGAGCGCGATTATGGGTTGATTTGGGCGATCTGCGGAAGCCCGTCGGGAAAGCCTTGTGCCGCGATGCGAAAAACATTAATCCAGCCCGCGTGGGGCCTGTAGCTCAATGGTTAGAGCCGGCGGCTCATAACCGCTTGGTTGGGGGTTCGAGTCCCTCCGGGCCCACCATAACCATTGATTTTATTGACAAAAAGTGCCCTGGGCCCAAAACGTTTTGGGCCCATTATGGGCCCAAAGCAAAGACCGTGGTCCCGGTTTGTTCCGACTCGATTTGATTATCTGACAATGCGGAGGTTTGCCCGCCGCTTCATGGCGTCACGTTTGGCCTCGCGCTCGTTGATGGCACGAGCAATATCAACCGCGATCCGCTTTTTGTTGGCCTCACGTACATAATCATCTGTTACCGTCATGGAGGAATGGCCCATTGCCTCCATGATGGCTCGCGCTTGGATGTTGCATTCAGCAAGGTAGGTGCCGAAAGTGCGGCGTAGGCCATGGAGCGTGTAGCCGCCAGGAATTCCCGCCTGCCGTGTCCAGTGCTGCATCATGCCCGTTAGGCTCTTTTCCGAAAATGACCTGCCATAGGCGTTCTTTAAGACAGTGCCGCCTTGCGAGCGATCAAGCGGCTCCAGGGCCGCTGCTAGCTTGTCTACGACCGGAATGAACATCTCGCGCCCGCCATGGCGGTTGCGGTTCTTCTTCTGGCGGAAATCAAAGGCCTCGATCAGCACGAGCGAGCCGTCGAACAGTTCGATCTCTTCGGTTAAAAGATCATCCCACTCAAGAGCAGCGATATCGCCGCGCCGATTTCCAAGCCAAAAGCCGAGTGCATAGCAGGTGCGTGCGGCTGTGCCGATGGGGTGTCGCTCCTCGAACCTTTCGCGCATCACGATCGGCCAAGCCGGGTTCCTGGTCGATTTGGGCACTCGCACGCGGATGGACAACGAGGGATCGTCGTGCGGCTTTATCCATTTTTCGACATCGGTCGCGACCCATACAAGCTTCTTGATGGCAACCAGCATGTGTTTGGCGACTGTGCGATTGGTCCTGAAGATGCTTTCGATGATGGCGCGAAGCCTATCCGCGTCGAGATGTTCCACCGGAGTATCGCGCCAAGTGAGTGGGTAGTTTGGATCGACCCGCAGGTTGAGAAAACGCTCAATCAGTCTTGCATTCTTCTGCTGCGTCGCTTCATCAAAATCCAACCACTCCATTGTCGTTTCAAGCCGGCGCGCGGCATGGCCAAAAGTTTTTGGCAGTGCCCGACCGGGCAAATCGATGATAACCGCGTTCTTATGTTGGCCCTGCGTGGCCTTCTCGTAAGCCGCCTCGAACTCGGGATCGCCGGGTTTGCCGGGAAGGCGGATTTCGGGCATGCCCTTTGCCCGATAGCGATAAACGATCCTGCCGTTCTTGATGCGCGAAGAGACGCCTGGGTAGCGGGCATCCTTGAAGGGTCTGGCCATCAAAGTCTCCTCCGGCACTTCTACCGTAGCTAATCCTTACGGCGCGATTTCTCCTGCACTCCCGTAAGCGAAAGAGCGTTGCTTTCCATGGCAACGCGCAGGAGGAGGGGATAGGGGAAGCCTCTTCCTTGCTCGATGCCCTCAAACGTGCGCCTTGGTATTCCCAACGCCTTGGCCGCGGCTTCTGCAGTGAACCCTTCCTTGGCCCGCCAGGCTTTCACCTCCTGCGCAAGTTTCTCATTCTCGTTCATGTCGTGCCTTTCGCCCGGCAATGCTCATACTACGCCTACGTCGCATACGCAAATAGCGTATTTTACCTTTTTCTTTGACTGTCCAGTTTGCTTCTTTCCAGCAGTTCTTTAAGACCGCCATCTTTATCGGGCAACGAGGTGAAAGCTATGTCGAGGGCCACACGGTCCCAGACAGCACGGCTGTTGATGCGCTTGGGCTTCGGCATGCGGCCATCGGCAACCATTTCATCAAATAGCGACGATCCGACGCCGATGTAGCGAGCTGCTTCCTCACGAGTTAGACCTCGTGGGGGATACGAGATTGCATCACTCTTCATAGCGCTGTCTCGCTCCTGAGCCTCCTGGTGGCGAAGCACAAAGTTAAGTCGTCGGTGCCGTTCGGCATCCGTGCCGACTTAGAGAGGAAGAGCGCCGAAGGGAAAGGGGCCGACTAGGTTTGTTCGGCTTAAGCTGGCGGCAAGGTGTGAACGGGTGGCAGGAGAGGCTACCGGTGGGGCACTTAAGCTGGCGGCTCCGGGTTGCATTGCACGACCGGGGCTAAACTGACTGCGAGTGCTCCGTTGGCCTTCTTCGCGGTTTTATTTTATTGTCGAATTTAGAGCTGTTGCGCGGAATGTGACCCGCAGGCAGGCATAGTCCGCGGTTAAATGCGCGTGACGCTTCCAATCTCGATATCCCTGGTCGGCGGTTCCACTGGGGGGCTACGTTCGATTTACGGTGTCGTAGCGCGTCGGCCTGCTCTCCTGACGTACCGTGTTATGGAGTTCGTGAGACAGTAGGGGCACCATGGTGTTGCATAGTTCCGGGGTTTCAGCATTGATCGGCTTGCGTGCCGTGCAGCAGTCGTTAATGATATCGAGGCAAAGTGGTTCTGGCGGATGGAACCGTAGGCCGCGCCGAGCTGTGGCGAAGGAAGATTAGATGGCCAAACACACACCCGTTCACAAGCTGCGACCGGAAAGTGGGGATGGCAAGGCAACCCGCGATGCCCTGACGGCACTTATCGAAGAGGCTCATCGTCAGAACAAACGCGACAATCTCGGACGAACCTTGGTGCGCGAGCAGTCGCCGGCGCGATTCTACGGCGGAGGTTCGAGCATGTTACCCGAAAGTCTCCAGCCACTGCTACGTGAGGTCACGCCAACGCGTCGGTTGGAGCAACTCGTCCTTGTAAAAGAGATTCTTTGTGAAATTCAGGATCTGATTCACGAAGTCCGGCAGACCGGGTTGCTGCGCTCGCATTCGCTCGAGCCGCGCCATACGATAATGTTGGTGGGTCCGCCTGGCACCGGAAAGACGAGCCTTGCCGAGGCGGTCGCCACAGAACTCGCGCTCCCGTTTTTAACCGTTCGCTACGATGGCCTGGTTGGCAGTTATCTAGGCGAGACGGCCTCGAGGCTTCAATCAGTTGTCGAATATGCTACCCGGACGCCTTGTGTCCTCTTCTTTGATGAGTTCGACAGTGTTGGGAAGGAACGTGCTGATGCTCACGAAACCGGGGAGATTAAGCGGGTCGTCAGCTCTTTGCTGCTGAACATGGACGCGCTGCCGAGTAGTTGCATCGTGATTTGCGCGACCAATCATCCCGAGCTCCTCGACAGGGCGGTTTGGCGCAGATTCGAAATACGCTTAACCCTTCCAAAACCCGGAGCGCCTGAACTGCGGGAGTGGTACCTGAAGACGGAAAACGCCCTCGGTGAATTAGGTATAACCGCCGAGAATTTTGTGAAAATATTTCAGGGAGAGACATTCTCTGAAATAGAGGCCGTAACACTCGACGCTCGCAGAAAAGTTGTGCTATCGCATGGGAAGTTGAGGCCCAGCGATGCATTCGCCCAAGCACTCGACAGGTGGAATAGACGTCGAGGCGTTGGGGGGGCTCAGTCGGGTGGCACAGAAACCGATAGTAAGAATAAGCAGAGAACCGGCAAGGCTAGAGCGAATCAAAGGTCAACGGGCGAGGTTCCCGAAGGCGATCTCTTGGGGAGAGCAAGCAAGGCGCCATGACGCAAAATTCGGCGAGATAGAAAGTGGCCTTGGGCGGATTCTGAGCGGCGCGGACCTTTCAACGTCCCCTAGTGAAGTAACCCCCGACCGCGCGCTCGTTTTCGAAGTGATCGGCCCCCTGTCGAACGTGGCGAAGTTTGTCGCGGCGGTACGCGCAGCCGGGTTTGAGTGGCTCGGCGAAGACTTCGATGACGATACTAGCGACGAAGAGGAAGGCGACGAAACAGACGAGCCTGCCGCCGACAGCGGACAGAGCATGCTCTATGTCACCATGCCGACCGTTCGCGGTCTTCAGAAGGTGCTTTCCCTATGGAAGCAGTATTCCACCAATCTGCCAAAGCCTAAGACTCACGACCGGGAGTGGTGGCCCCTTTTCGCATACCTGAACGACGTCAGGACATGGTCAGCTAAAGACAGGGTCGACCCCGCGCTCTCCCGTTTTGTCGACCGTATGACGCGAAAATTTCCAGATCGACCGATCCGGTTGGAAATTGATCTCTGGTTCCGAAGCGACCTCAGTTTGAGAGCGGCGGCACGCGATTATGTTACCGATCTAATGTCACTGGTGACCGGAACCGTCCTCGACTTCGTTACAATTCCAGAAATTCAATACCAGGCAGCTCTAGTCGAGCTACCAAACGATCAGGCGCTTCGCCTCGGCTCACTCCAGGGGCCTCTGTCGACTGCCGACCGCGTGATGCGCGTCCGACCGCAGTCGCTTTATACAAGCGAAGCCGCGGATGCGGCATTCTCCGACCCTGATCATCGTGACCCTCCGTCGACACCTGACGCAAGACCTGCAGTGGTAGCGCTACTCGATGGCTACCCAGTCGAGAACCACGTCCTGCTGAGGAACAGACTGCGAGTGAGCGAAGTGGACGTTCATGCTGTAAATGTCCCGGTGGCTAGGCGCAGGCACGGTACCGCTATGGCATCTCTCATTATCCATGGTGATTTGGGTGACGATACTGTTCCTATCGATCGGCTACTGCAAGTGGTGCCGATACTTGGCGCGCCGCAGAACCTCGCAGAAGAATGCACACCGCAGGATCAGCTTCCGCTTGGTCTCGTTTATCGCGCGGTCTTGTCGTTGGTCGAAGGGTCTGATGGCGTGGGACCCATGGCCGAAAACGTCGTCGTTATCAACCATTCGATCTGTGATCGAGAAGCGCCGTTCAGTCAGCGCGCGAGCTACTGGGCGAAGCTGCTCGACCACCTTAGCCATTGTTTCAGGCTGCTTTTTGTCGTCAGCGCCGGAAACAACATGGAGCCTTTTGCGGTAGACACTTATGCCGACTGCAATGCATTCGAAACGGCCAATCCAGTAGAGCGGCAGATCGCGCTGCTTAGCGCTCTGAATCGGAGCAGGGGGAGCAGGATAATGTTGAGTCCTGCGGAAACCGTCAACGGACTAACTGTGGGCGCGGTACATGGAGACAGTTCCGTCGGAGCGCCCGTCGGTTTCGTGGACCCCTTTGACACAATGTCGGGCGTAGCAAACCTCGCGTCGAGCGTTGGGCTTGGAATTAATAGAGCAGTGAAACCCGATATAGTCGAACTCGGCGGCCGGCAACTGGCACGTTCGGAAGACGATGCAGGCTTCGTTTCGGCCTGGGCAATTGAGCACCCGGACGTCGGTCAGGTGACTGCGGCGCCTGGGGTCGGCATTGCCCAAAACCTAATAAGGCGCAGTACGGGTACAAGTAACGCTGCGGCTCTCACCACACGAACAGCCGCGCGGCTGGTGGACGTTCTGGAGGACCTCTTCGACGAAAACGGCGAGCAGTGGCTAGAGGCGAAAACGCGCGCGGTCGTCTTGAAGGCACTGCTCGCTCACGGCTGCACGTGGGGCGGCGCAGGCGAGATATTGTACGAACTTTATCCGGGTGGGGCTCTCCGAAAGAAAGAAGCCATCAGCAGCGTGCTAGGGTATGGCCGTCCCGATCATTCGAGGGTCTTCAGTGCTCAAGGGAATCGCATCACTCTGCTTGCTGACGACATAATTTTCCCCGATACGCTCCACGAGTACAGACTTCCCATCCCCCGCGCGATGGTCAACAATCGCGAGCTTCGCCGGGCCGTGGTCACACTCGCCTGGAGCAGTCCGATCGATCCTATATCGCGACGTTACCGGGGTGTCCGTCTCGAGGTTGTCGATGGCGATGGGAAGCGGGATTTCTGGAAAGGGATCAAACGCACACTCTCCCCGGACGGGCGCGCCGCGCGACGCGGTACACTCCAACACCTTGTATTCGAGGGCAAAAACCTGATTCCGCAGGGAGGGTCGGGTGATATTTTCCTAGGTGTTCAGGCAATGGCGGAAATGACGTCCTTTGCGGGGGCGGAAGTGCCTTATGGCCTGGCCGTGACTCTTGAGATGAGCCAACCCGTGAGGACAGACGTTTTCGCAGACGTAGAGGCGCGCGTGAGAGCTAAGCGAGTCGACGTGATGCAGCGAGTCCCAACCCGGGTGAGGACCTAAGATGTCAGGGGAGAAAAACAGTATCGGCTACAAGAGTCGCGCGACGATCAAGAGCTATCTCCAAGACATCGGGGACGATGAAGCGGTGGAAGAGCTGTTCCCCAGCGGCGGGGTTGGACAAGGTCTCGGCAACCCTTGGGGCAATCAGGTCTGGGCGCATACGGGAATGATGTGCGGCTTCCTGCCTCCTGAATCGGGCGGTAAACTGGCGCCTATCCAGAGCGCGTTCTCTCTCGTACCTGACGAGGCCCTGAAGAACTCGAGGGTTAAGATTACGCTCGAAAAGTTTTGGATTCACAGGTACCCAGGTACCGGCACTCACCAGATACTGTGCGAGTTCACCGGAAAAAATCAGCTCCAGAATGAGCCGGAAGAATTGCGTTTCGCGCTGACCACGGAAGCCAAGGATGGGGCAAGCGCAGCAATCAGCGGATCGCCTATCTTTCTTGGTGTGTCGGTCGGTCAAAACGGAATAGCGTTCGAAGGAAAGACCATCAACGTCATCAGTAAAGGCGATGAAACCATTCTTAACGCAATCGGGAGCGGTCCGTTTAAAGAAGGTCTAGGGCTCTTGACCAAGGCTCAACCCGCTCTCAGACCGTTCGTGGGCCTAACATCCAGCGTGGTTCAGTCCGTTCTCAGTAGGAACAAGAACAAGCAGGTATTCTATTTCAAGCTCGGACTTGATTTCGCGAAGAGCCAAACTTCCGTGCCGCTCCGGCATGGCTCGTTCATTGTCGCGCAGGGAGATTCTTCGGGGTGGGATTGGAACGCCTTGGCGTGGAACACGAGCTCCGGCCAACTCGTCGACAGATCAACGAACGGCCCAATTTTGTTCAACTATATCGTTTTCAGGGTGTCTGCTTACACCTAGGTGCGGGTTTGCAAGGTTCTGTTGGCGCAACATCGACCTGACATCGAGTGGCTCGACCATTGGATGCACGCGGCAAGTTTGAAGGGGCGGGTAACTATGAGCAATCCGAGACGCGTGGCCGTCTTTCTCGACGGCACCTGGAACACTGTCGGCGACAACACAAATGTCTGGCGCATCAAATCTCTGTGTGACCCGGATGATCCGCAGCAACTTGTCTATTATAGCGTTGGCGTCGGGACCACCTATGGAGAGAAGGTGAGGGGAGGTCTCTTCGGCTACGGCCTCGATCACGAGATCACCGACGCATATCAGTGGCTAATCGACCATTACAACGAGGGCGACCAGCTGTTCATTTTCGGCTTCAGCCGGGGAGCCTACACCGCTAGAAGCCTGTCAGGTTTCATATCAAAATGCGGATTGCTCAAGCCAGGATCCCCCATTTCGGTCAAACAGCTTTATGAGCGTTACCGCCGAAGAACCGACAGCACCATCCGCGACCTTCTCAAGCGCGTGAAAGACGGCAAGATCAAGCCCGCCGATCTGGAGACGGAGGAGCGCTGGATCCTCCGTTATTCCGACGCGGTCGATATTGATTTTATAGGCATCTGGGACACTGTGGGCTCATTGGGAATTCCGTTCCTCGTGAAGTTCAACATCGCAAAACATCTCTTTCTCGATACTCATCTGAGACTTAGCAATCGTCATGCCTACCACGCCTTGGCGATCGACGAGCATCGCAACTCGTTCAGGCCAACGCTCTGGACCCGGACAACGCCTCTGGGCGCAACCCCAGCCCCGCCTCGTCCTCTTGAGGAGGTCGAACAGCGCTGGTTTGTCGGCGCTCATGCGAATGTCGGGGGCGGGTATGCAAGTGACCTGCTGGCCCAGATTCCACTGAAGTGGCTCATGGCCAAGGCTGCGCCGCTCGGTCTCAAGTTTCGCTGGGGCGTGGATGTTGACCAAACCAACGTCGTACCACGCATTTCCGACTCCTATGCCAGTTTCCTACGTGGCACATATCAGTTCTTCAGCAGCCGGTATTTTAGAACGGTCGGCGTACAACCGGCTGAGGGAACCAAAGCTCGGACGTCGACGATCAACGAAACCATCGATAGCAGCGTATTCGATCGTTGGCGGGCAGACCCTTCCTATCGACCCCAGAATATCGTGGAGTGGTCGAAACGCATGGCGGTCGACCCGGCTGCATTGAGCCAGTCAGTTTTAGCCGTGGACCCGAAAATACTTGCACCGACTTAATGTAACCCATCCCACAGCAGGCGTTCATGTATGTTATGATAAGTGCGGGAATCGGGGTTGCTCCCATACTTGGTTGAAGTTCAACCGAAAGGTTTTGCGTTCTCGATTTCCTCCAGATAGTCGGCCCACCATTGCATCATCTTGACGCGCTCTTCCCAGTGCTCTGCTCGGGCGTAGGCGCGACGAACGTCGTTGTTCTCAACATGGGCCAGTTGCCGCTCTATGGCGTCGGGGTGCCATTTTCCGCATTCGTTTAGCAGAGTTGATGCCGTTGCTCGAAATCCGTGTGCGGTCGCTTCTTCCTTGCCGTAGCCCATACGGCGAAGGGCGGCGTTAAGCGTGTTGTCGGAAATCGGACGCGAACCCGATCGAACACTGGGAAACAGCAGTGATCCATCACCAGAGATTTCGCTAAGTGAGGTCAGGACGCTGACGGCCTGCCTCGAAAGAGGTACGCGGTGCGGCCGTCGCATCTTCATGCGTCCTTCAGGGATGCTCCACACGGAGCTCTCGAAATCGAACTCGTCCCATCCGGCCGCGCGCAGCTCGCCGGGGCGGGGAAACAGCAGGGCCATCAGCTGCAGGGCGGATCGGGTTGTAGGCTGTCCGTCAAATGCATTGATCGCCCTCAGCAAGCCTCCCAAGGCCTTAGGATCGGTTACCGCGGCACGTGGCGTGACCGTCGGACCGACAAGTGCGCCCCTCAGGGCGACCGTCGGATCTATATCGGCGCGTGCGGTTGCGATTGCATATCGAAACACGCTGCCGATTGTGGAGCGTAGTCGCCTGGCCGACTCGTATCGACCGCGAACCTCCACGCTGCGGAGAGCGACAAGAATTGTGGCCGGATCGATTTCCCGAACGCCTTTGTCCCCAAACGTTGGATAGGCAAAGTCAAGCAACCATTTGACCTTTGTGATGGTCCGGTCGGCACGTCCCTCCTTCTTCAGCTTGTCGACATAGTCCTCCGCGATTGACCGAAAGGTGTCTTCTGCCGAAGCCTTTTGCGACTTACGCTCCTGTGCGGGGTCGATGCCACGTAGGAGGAGACGTTTGGCGGTATCCCGCGCCTCGCGTGCCTCAGCGAGGGAGATGAGTGGATAGCTGCCCAACGCCAGAAGCTTCTGCTTGCCGCCAAAACGATAGGCGAGGCGCCATAGGCGAGATCCAGTAGGCTGCACCCAAAGCTGCAGCCCGCCACCGTCAGTCAATTTCACGAGCTTTGAAGCGGGTCGGGCATTTCGGCATTTCACGTCGGAAAGGGCCATTTTCGGGACGTCCATTTGGCTGCATCGATACCATCAGGATCTCCAATACCAGCGAAAATACCAGCCCTCCGCCTCGTTGGACCAACTACGCCGAAATCCCACAAAACCCGACCAACCGCGCCAAACGCACCAAGAAAATCAACGATTTCAGGTATTTGCACAAACAGAAGCGTAGAGGCTTCGGCGAAAGGGACTGTCGGGAGAAGAGGGAATGGTGCCCAGAGGCGGATTCGAACCACCGACACGCGGATTTTCAGTCCGCTGCTCTACCAACTGAGCTATCTGGGCCTGTTCCGGCAAACGAAAACTCGCAGACCGGAATTCATCGAGGCGCCGTGGGGCGCCCCTTGAAAGCGCGTGGGTTATAGCACGGGAATTCGGCCTGTCCAGCGCCTAGTGGGCGATTTCAGGCAGGAAAAGCGACGCCGTGCGGTGCCCCGGTTTCCATGCCGCTTGCGGGCCGGAATCGGGCACGGCATGGCACGATCCGGCCTTCGCCATCCCTGTCCGTGCCGCTGTTGCCGGCTGACATGCCGTGGCACTGCCTTTAGCCGGCGATCGAGGCGCACAATGCTTCGCGGCTCAGACCCGCATTGGTCGCCGCTACCTATCTGGCGCCGGTCACGCCTCTACGAAAATCGGAGGGCGACATGCCGGCGAGCTTGCGGAACGACTTGTTGAAGGCGCTGAGCGAGCCGAAGCCCGAATCCATGGCGACGCGCAGCACATTGGCGTCCTGATGCATCAAAAGCGCCTGCGCATAGCTCAGCCGCAACAGGTTCACATACTCGTTGAGCGTCATGCCGGTGGATTTCTTGAACAGGCTCATGGCATATTTGGGATGGATGTCGGCGGCCGCCGCGATGTTCACGCAATCGATGTCGTAGAGGAAGTTTTCGGCGATGAAATCGCACATGCGACCGACATTGCGCGACGATTGCTGGTCGAAGGGGCTGCCTGTTTCCTGGTCGGTCGGAGTTGCGGATACCAGCCGGTAGGGCTCGAACCGCACCCGCTCCAGCCGCAGCAGCAATTCGTTGACGGCATGTTCGGCCTTGGCCTGGTCGCCGGACCGGGCGTAGCGGTTCCAGCGCTCGAAATTATGGTTGTCGGACTGGTCGGTGGCTGATGTCACCAGTGTCGCGCCGGTCATCAGCCGGTGCCTGATATCCGTGGGCAGGTGCAGCCGGAAGAAATGCACCAGCGGCAGATGCGCCCCGGCATAGATGGCGTCGTCGGACAAATCGTCCATCTGGTGCGGCAGGCCACCCCAGAACAGGCACATCTCGCCGGCCGAAAGCGAAATCTCGTGGTCGTTCATGCGGTAATGCACGCTGCCGCGCACGATGAAATTAACCTCGACCTGGGCGTGCCAGTGCGGCTTGAGCATCACCAACGGATTGGTGTGAAACATCTGCAGGAGCAGCGGCAGGCCTTCCACGCTGCTGGCCCCAGGCTGGTAGAACGGCCGTTCAGGCATCTTACTTTCCGCCAATTTCATATTCCTTTTGACGGCGACAGGCCTTGCCCACTGCATAGTCTAGCCACGCTCACAGTGAGAGAGCAAATGAAATGGGAGGATTTCAATGCGCATCACAATGACCTGCGCCGCGCTCGCGCTTGCCCTGGGCTCAGCCCCGGCCTTCGCGCAATCCGGCGAAATCACCATCTGGAGCTGGAATGTCGCGGCTTCATCGCTGAAGGCGACCATTGCCGGCTTCAACAAGCAATTTCCCGAGGTCAAGGTCACCGTCCAGGATCTCGGCAACCAGCCGACCTATGACAAGTCGATCGCCGGCTGCGCCGCCGGCGGCGTCGGGCTGCCCGACATCGTCACCGTCGAGAACGGTGAGGCCGAGAATTACTGGAGCCAGTTCCCCGACTGCTTCGTCGACCTGCATACGCTCGGCTACACAGCCGACGACCAGAAAAAGTTCCCCGATTTCAAGCGCACCGAGCTGGAAGTGGGCGACAAGGCCTACGCGATGCCGTGGGATTCCGGCCCGGTTGCCGCGTTCTATCGCCGCGATTTCTACGAAAAGGCCGGCGTCGATCCGGCTTCGATCAAGACCTGGGACGATTTCATCGCCGCGGGCAAGAAGATCCAGTCCGCCAATCCTGGCGTCTCGATGACCAATGCCGATTTCAACGGTGACTCGGAATTCTTCCGCATGATCTCCAACGAACAGGGCTGCGCCTATTTCTCCGAGGACGGACAATCGATCACGGTCAACCAGCCCAAATGCGTCGATGCCATGACCAAGGTCAAGGAGATGAAGGACGCCGGCATCATCTCGTCGGCCGACTGGGGCACCAAGATCACCAACAACACCGCCGGCACCGTCGCCACCCAGATCTATGGCGGCTGGTATGAGGGCACCATTCGCACCGAATCTGCCGGTGAAAACGGCAAATGGGGCGTCTATCTGATGCCGAGCCTCACCGCCGACGGGCCGCGCGCCGCCAATCTCGGCGGTTCCTCGCTGGCTATCACCTCGGCGTCGAAGAACAAGGAGGCAGCCTACGCCTATCTGAAATACACGCTCGGAACCAATGAAGGCCAGATCACGATGCTGAAGGAGTTCGGCCTGGTGCCGTCCCTGATCTCGGCGCTCAATGACCCCTACGTCTCGGAAGGTCTGCCCTATTGGGGCGGCCAGGCGGTGTGGAAGGATATTCTCGGCACCTTGCCGAAGGTTGTTCCGAGCCGCGGCACGCAGTTCCAGAGCGACGCCGAAATCATCGTCCGCGCCGTGCAGACCAAGTATCTGGCCGGCGGCTATCCCGACGCCAAGACGGCACTCGACGATGCCGCAAGCCAGATCGCGGCGGCGACCGGACTGCCCGTCAAATCATAACCACCGCTTCTCCTTCTCCCCTTGTGGGAGAAGGTGGATCGGCACGATAGCGCCGAGACGGATGAGGGGTGCTCCAGCGGAGTGAGACGTTGGCATTCCCTGGAACACGCCTCATCCGTCGCCTTCGGCGACACCTTCTCCCACAAGGGAGAAGGGAAGACCCAGGCGATGGCGTGAAACAACAATCGATAGAAGGAGGATGAGGATGCGCAACCGCAACGCCACGGCCTATCGCTTCCTCACGCCCTATCTGCTGATCTTCGCGATCTTCTGGGTGTGGCCGATCATCAGCTCCTTCATGATCTCCTTCCAGGCGACGCGTACCGTGCCGTGGCGGTTCGCGCCGAGCTTCAACTGGGGCCGGTTGATCGGCGATCCGGCCTTCTTCAACGCCCTGAAGAACACGCTGCTCATCCTTGTCATCCAGGTGCCGGTGATGATCTCGCTGGCGCTTGTCATGGCGGTGCTGTTGAACTCGCCGCTCTTGAAGGCGCGCGGCCTCTACCGCTTTGCCTTCTTCGCCCCGGTGGTGGTCGGCGAGGTCGCCTATTCGGCGGTGTTCCGGCTGATGTTCAACCTCGATTTCGGCATCATCAACAAGCTTTTGAACAGCGTCGGCCTGCCCAAGATCGACTGGTTTTCCAACGTCACGCCGGCGATGGCGCTGATCATGATCGCGGTGACCTGGCGCTGGGCCGGCTACAACGCCATCATTCTGCTCGCCGGCATGCAGTCCATTCCCGAAGATGTCTACGAGGCGGCGACGCTCGACCGCGTCAGCAAGCTCAAGCAGTTCTTCTACATCACCCTGCCGCTCTTGAAGCCGGTCATCGTATTCTGCCTCGTGCTGTCGATCATCGGCACCATGCAGCTGTTCACCGAGCCGTTCCTGATCACCGAACGCGGCGGACCTGGCGGCGGTACGGAGACGCTTGGCCTGCTGCTCTATCGCCAGGGTTTTCGGTCGCTCAATTTCGGCTATGCGTCGGCCGTCGCCTACACCATGGCCGGGCTGGCGATCGCCATCACGCTGGCGCAGCTGTGGCTGACGAGGGAACCGAAATGAGTTCGCGCTCCTCCGCCAGACTGGGACGCAGCATCGCTCTGCATCTGTTCCTGACGCCGCTGGCGCTGATCTGGCTGTTTCCGCTGTGGATGATGGTGGTGTTCTCGACCATGCCGGACAACGGCATCTTCAGCCCCGGCATCGAGCTTTTGCCGCACGGCAATTTCATCGACAATTTCAACAATCTGCAGCGTGACACGAACTTCGTCGGCGCCATCGGCATTTCGGTCTCGGTGGCGGTGACCTACACCATCCTGTCGGTGCTGCTGACGTCGATGGCCGGCTGGGCGCTGGCCCGCTACCAGTTCTTCGGCAAGGGCGTGGTTGTCGCCATCATCCTCGGCACCATCACGCTTCCCTATGCGGTCGTGCTGATCCCGCAATTCATCATGGTGGCGCGCGACTTCAAGCTCGCCAACACCTGGGTGGCGCTGATCGTGCCGCCGCTGTTCAATTCGCTCGGCGTGCTGTTCATGCGGCAGAGTTTTTCGATGATGCCGGACGACCTCTTCGATGCGGCGCGCGTCGAAGGCGTCAAGGAATGGCGCATCTTCCTCTTCGTCGCGCTGCCTTTGGCGCGGCCGATGCTGGCGGCACTCGCCATCATCCTGTTCCTCGCCTCCTGGAACAATTATCTGTGGCCGCTTTTGATCAACAGCCAACCCGGTTCGATGACGGCGCCGGTGGCGCTCGGCACGCTGATCGGCCTCACCAAGGTGTCATGGGGCGGCATCATGGCGGGCGCGGTGATGCTGACGGTGCCGATGCTCGTCGTCTTCGTGCTGCTGCAGCGCCATTTCATCGCGGGCATCGCCGCCGGCGCGGTCAAGTAAGGGGCAGCATGGCAACGGTCACGCTCAACAATGTCGTCAAGCGCTTCGGTGTCTTCGAGGTCGTCCATGGCGCCAGCATCGACATCAAGGACGGCGAGTTCGTCGTCTTCGTCGGGCCCTCCGGCTGCGGAAAATCGACGCTGCTCA
Source organism: Mesorhizobium sp. WSM4809 (assembly GCF_055811655.1). Classification (NCBI taxonomy): domain Bacteria; kingdom Pseudomonadati; phylum Pseudomonadota; class Alphaproteobacteria; order Hyphomicrobiales; family Phyllobacteriaceae; genus Mesorhizobium; species Mesorhizobium sp. WSM4809. The sequence continues at coordinate 63,524 of NZ_JBVVQW010000016.1, read as the reverse complement.
GGATGATCGCCGGGCTCGAGGACATCAGCGGCGGCGAGATCGCCATCGGCGGCAAGGTGGTCAACGATGTCGAGCCGGCCGACCGCGGCATCGCCATGGTGTTCCAGTCCTACGCGCTCTATCCGCATATGAGCGTCGAACAGAACCTCTCTTTCGGCTTGCGCATGACCGGCAATCCAAAGGCCGACACCGAACGGCGGGTGAAGCGGGCGGCCGAGATCCTGCGCATCAGCGAATTGATGGACAGGCGCCCGAAAAAACTCTCCGGCGGACAGCGCCAGCGCGTCGCCATCGGCCGCGCCATCGTGCGCGAACCGCAGGTGTTCCTGTTCGACGAGCCGCTCTCCAACCTCGACGCCGAATTGCGCGTTCAGATGCGCGTCGAGATCTCCCGGCTGCACAAGGAGCTCGGCACGACAATGATCTATGTCACGCACGACCAGACCGAGGCGATGACGCTCGCCGACAGGATCGTCGTGATGCGCGCCGGCCATATCGAGCAGATCGGCCGCCCGCTCGATCTCTACGACAACCCCGACAATCAGTTCGTCGCGGGCTTTGTCGGCTCGCCGAAGATGAACTTCATCAAAGGCCGGGTCGTCGGGCACGATGCGCGTGGTGTCGTGGTCGAGCTGGCGGGTCAGGAGAAGACCTGCATCACGCAACCGCTGACCGGCGCTGCACCTGAAATGGGCAGCCCAAAAATCGGCAGCAAGGTCATTGTCGGCGTGCGGCCCGAACATTTCGGCAATGCCGGAGAGGGCGACGCCGACCTCGTGGTTGCCATCGACGTGGTCGAGCACCTGGGCGGCACAAGTTTCCTCTACGCCAGAACGGCCAACGGTGACGACGTGGTGATCCAGCGCGACGCGACGAAGGTTCCCGACACATCAGAGATCACCGTTTCCATCCGCAAATCCTACCTGTTCGACGAAAAAGGACTGCGGCTGCGCTGACCGCCGGCCCTTTCCAGCCTTCAAGGAGAATGACAATGACCGCAACCACGCCCATTCGCTGGGGCATCCTCGGCCCGGGCAGCATCGCCCAGTCCTTTGCCGGTGGCGTGGCCGCTTCGCGCACCGGAAAGCTGGTCGCCATCGGCGCGCGAAATCCCGCCAAGCCCGGCCTCGCCGAGAGTTTTCCCGGCGCCCGCATTCTCGACGGCTACGACGCGCTGCTCGCCGATCCCGACATCGATGCCTTCTACATTTCGATACCGCATCCCGGTCATGCGCAATGGGCGATCAAGGCGGCCGAGGCCGGAAAGCATGTGCTGTGCGAAAAGCCGCTTGCGCTGACCGCCTTCGAAGCCGACGCCATGATGCACGCCGCACGCAAGGCCGGCACATTCCTCGGCGAAGCCTTCATGTACCGGCTGCACCCGCAGACGCTGAAGCTGGTGGACCTGATCAGGTCCGGTGTCATCGGCGACATCAGGATGATCAAATCGAGCTTCGGCTTCGCCATGCCGGGCTTCATGCCGCAGCACCGGCTCTATGCCAACGATCTCGCCGGCGGCGGCATTCTCGACGTTGGCGGCTATCCCGTCTCGATGGTTCGGCTGATTGCCGGCGCGGCGCTAGGACAACCTTTCGCTGAGCCGGACAAGGTGGTCGGCACCGCCCATCTGGGCCAGTCCGGCGTCGACGAATGGGCGTCCGCGCTGCTGCATTTCCCAGGCGGCATTGTCGCCGAAGTCTCCTGCAGCATTTCGCTCAACCAGGACAATGTGCTGCGCGTCCTGGGCACAAAGGGCCGTATCGAAGTGCCGGACTTCTGGTTCGCCGGCGGCAACCGCGACGTCGGCCTCGGCCGGATCGACATCATCGCATTCACCGGCGCGCGCCAGACCATCAGCGTCGACGAGAAGCGCCATGTCTATTCCTTCGAGGTCGACGCAGCCGGTGAGGCGATCCGAGCCGGCGGCCAAGAATTCGCCTGGCCGGGCATGGCATGGGCGGAAAGCCTCGGCACCTTGCGCGTGCTGGATAAATGGCGGGCGGCAGCCGGCCTGGAATACGCGATCGAGAAAGCCGCGCAGCGCACCAACACCATCTCCGGCCGGCCTTTGCGGTCCGGCGGCACGGCGATCGCCAAGCGCACCATTCCCGGCCTGTCGAAGCCGGCATCGGTGGTGGCGCTCGGCTTCGAGGATTTCCGTACCTTTTCCTCAGGCTCGATCCTGCTCGATGCCTATTTCGAGGCCGGCGGCAATCTCTTCGATACCGGCTATGTCTATGGCGGCGGCTATACCGAGAAGCTGCTTGGCGAGTGGTTGAAAAACCGTGACGTGCGCGCGCAATCGGTGGTCATCGCCAAGGGCGCGCACTCGCCGCTGTGCTATCCCGATGTGATCGGCAAGCAGCTCGACCAGTCGCTCGAACGCCTGCAGACCGATCACGTCGATGTCTACTTCATGCACCGCGACAATCCCGATGTGCCGGTCGGCGAATTCGTCGATGCGATGGATCGTGAGGTCAAGGCCGGCCGCATCCGCGGCCCGTTCGGCGGCTCGAACTGGACAATGGAACGCATGGATGAGGCGATCGCCTATGCCGAACGTACCGGCAAGCAAAAGCCTGGCGCGCTGTCCAACAATTTCTCGCTGGCTGAAATGCTGGAGCCGATCTGGGCAGGCTGCGTCACGTCCTCCACGGATCCATGGAAGGCCTGGCTGACATCCAGGCAGATGCCGAATTTCGCCTGGTCGAGTCAGGGGCGCGGCTTCTTCACCGATCGCGCAGGTCGGGACAAGCAAGACAATGAGGAACTGGTGCGGGTCTGGTACTCCGAGCGGAATTTCGGCCGCCGCGACCGGGCGGTCGAACTCGCCGCGAGACTGGGCAAGAGCCCGATTCATATTGCGCTGGCCTATGTGCTCGCTCAGCCATTCCCATCCATCCCGCTGATCGGGCCACGCACGCTGGACGAGTTGGACGACAGCCTGCGCGCTCTCGACATCACGCTGTCGCAAGCCGATCTCGAATGGCTGGATGGCGGCAGTCGGCGCGCTGCCTAGCTGGCTGCCTTTTTAACCGTCGCGGCGTCAGGTCTCGTCATCAGGCGCCCTGACGCCACGCCTGGCCGGTGTCCGCAAATTGGCATACATGCCGGTGGTGCGGAATTGGCTCGGCGTGATGCCGTAGCAGCGGCGGAAGACTTTTGAAAAATAGTTCGCGTCCTCGAAGCCGCACAGGATGGCGACCTCCTTCACCGGCAGAAAATCCGCCTTGGTCAGCAGCTTCGCCGCGCGTTGCAGACGCTGCTGCAGCACGAACTCGGCCGGCGGCAAGCCTTCGCTCTCGGCGAAACAGCGTGAGAAATGGGCCCGGCTGAGGCCGCTGATCTGGACCAGGTCCGCCACCGGCAGCGGCCTGTCGAGATTGGCATTGATGTGATCGATGACCGGCTGCATGGCGCTCTGTTTTTCGGCAAAGGCATGGGAGCCGAAGACATCGTCATAGAGCGCCATCGCAGCCTCATAGGCGACCGCCGAAGCAGCACCCGGCGAAGCGGCGCCTTTGATCAGGCGCAAGCTGCAATCGGCAAGATGATCGATCGTCGCCTGCTGCAGCCGAAATACCGGACCCGAGACGCTGAGGATCGACTTGTGGATGCGCAGCGCCTCCTCGCCGTTCATCGAAATCCAGAAATATTCCCAGCGCTCATCCCCGGCCAGCCAGTAGCGGTGGTTGTGCGGCACCAGCACCAGCAATGTGTCGTTCTTCTGCAGGCGGTAATTGCGGTTCTCGTAGCGCAGCCGGCCGGTTCCGCTGATCGTGTGCTGGAGCACGGTGAACGGCGTCTGGCCGCGCCTGCGCCCATCCCAGTCGTAGATCTCGTCCTCGCGCACTTCATAGCCCGTGCTCGTCGGCATGGCGTGCAGGCGCTGGCGGCCGCGCGGCAGCGAGATCGTGCGCATGGACTGTCCGTTGTTTATCAAATCCTGCAGCACAAAATTACCCTTGAAAGCATAATCCTTCTCTGGTCGCGCTCGCGAATAAGCGCATAATCGCCGTCGAAAAGCGAGAGAGATCCGCAGTCGAGGAGCGGACAGGGAGGTTGGCGAGCCGGTTTCCGGCTTGTCCTGCACACATGCCACGGCATGTGGCAACAGCTTCCCATTGTCATTCCTTGCCTGCAATTCGAAATGGAATGAGGTGCGGCTGGTGAGTTTCAAAATCGCTATCATCGGTGCCGGCAGCGTCGGCTTCACCAAGAAATTGTTCACCGACATCCTGTGCGTGCCCGAATTCAAGGACATCGAATTTGCGCTCACCGATGTAAGCGAGCACAACCTTCAGATGATCAAGGCGATCCTCGACAGGATCGTCGAGGCAAACAGGTTGCCGACCAGGGTGACGGCGACGACCGACCGCCGCAAGGCGCTCGAAGGCGCACGCTACGTCATCAGTTGCGTGAGGGTCGGCGGTCTCGAAGCCTATGCCGACGATATCCGCATTCCCCTGAAATACGGCATCGACCAATGCGTCGGCGATACGATCTGCGCCGGCGGCATTCTCTATGGACAGCGCAACATCCCGGTGATCCTGGATTTCTGCAAGGACATGCGCGAGGTCGCCGAGACGAACGTCAAATTCCTGAACTACGCCAACCCGATGGCGATGAACACCTGGGCGGCGATCGAATACGGCAAGGTCGACACTGTCGGGCTCTGCCACGGCGTCCAGCACGGCGCCGAACAGATCGCCGAGGTGCTGGGCGCCAAGTCCACGCAGGAACTCGACTATGTCTGTTCCGGCATCAACCACCAGACCTGGTTTATCGACCTGCGCCTGAACGGCCGTCCCATCGGCAAGGACGAACTGGTGGCCGCTTTCGAGGCGCATCCGGTCTATTCCAGGCAGGAGAAGCTGCGCATCGACGTTCTGAAGCGCTTCGGCATCTATTCGACCGAGAGCAACGGCCATCTTTCCGAATATCTGCCCTGGTACCGCAAACGTCCCGACGAGATCACGCGCTGGATCGATATGTCCGACTGGATTCACGGCGAGACAGGCGGCTATCTCCGCTACTCCACCGAAACCCGCAACTGGTTCGAGACGGAATATCCGCAGTTCCTCGAAGCGGCGTCAAAGCCGATCGACCGGGCGAAGCGCTCCAACGAGCATGCCAGCCACATATTGGAGGCGCTGGAGACCAACCGGGTCTATCGCGGCCACTTCAACGTCAAGAACAATGGCGTGATCACCAACCTGCCGCAGGATGCCATCATCGAGTCGCCCGGCTTCGTCGACCGTTTTGGCATCAACATGGCCGCCGGCATCACGTTGCCGGAGGCCTGCGCCGCCACCTGCATCGCCTCGATCAATGTCCAGCGCATGTCGGTGCATACCGCGATATCAGGCGACATCGATCTTCTGAAGCTCGCCGTGCTGCATGACCCGCTGGTCGGCGCGGTTTCGACGCCGGAAGAGGTCTGGCAAATGGTCGACGAAATGGTCGTCGCCCAGGCGGCCTGGCTGCCGCAATATGCCCATGCGGTTCCGGCGGCCAGGGAGCGGCTGTCGACATCCCAGGTGAAGACCCGCGAGTGGGCGGGCGCCGCACGGCGCAGCGTTCGCTCGATCGAGGAATTACGCGCCGAAAAAGCCGCGCTGAAGCAAGCCGGCTGAGACGAGCCGGCTGAGACGGGCCGGCTGAGACGGGCCGGCTGGAATTCATGCGGTGATGGTGGATCCATGGGAGGCGGATCCACTGCCACGAAGCCGTTTGAATTCGAGGAGAGGCGGAGCGGGTGCAAACGCTCCGGACAAACAAGAGGGAGAGAGACCGTGAGGAATTTCCGCAATATCGGCCTTGCTGCCGGACTGACGCTGAGCGTCTCGGTCTCGGCACTCGGTGCTTACGCTTCCGAACCGACGGTTCCGCCGGCGCCGACACCGTTTCCCGCCGAAGGCAAGATCAACTATGTCGCGCGAGACTCGATCCTGGAGTTCAAGGCGCTCCCCGAATATCACGAGCCCGACTGGGTCACCGAGAAATACGTCAAGACCGGCAAGCTGCCGCCGGTGAAGGACAGGCTGCCGAAGGAGCCGCTGGTCTTCAAGAAGGGCAACATGCAGGACGGCATCGGCGTCTATGGCGATACGATGCGCCACGTCATCGGCGGGCGGCCGGAAGGCTGGAACTACGGCGCCGGTCAGACGCAAGGCTGGGGCGGCATCGACATCGGCCTCTCCGAATGCCTGACGCGCACCGCCCCGCTGTTCCAGGTCGAGGCCAAGGACACCGAGCCGCTGCCGAACCTGGCCAGGAGCTGGGATTGGTCGAGCGATGGCCACAAGCTGACCATGCACCTCATCGAAGGAGCGAAGTGGTCGGACGGCGTGCCGTTCAATGCCGACGACGTCATGTTCTACTGGGACGACGAGGTGGTCGATCCCAACGTCTCGCCGCTGAACGGCGCCACGCCGGAAAGCTTCGGCGTCGGCACGACGCTGAAGAAGATCGACGACTACACCGTCGAATGGACCTTCAAGGATGCCTTCCCGAAGCAGTACCTGTACGCCATGGCCTACGGCACTTTCTGTCCTGGCCCCGCGCACATCCTGAAGCCGCAGCATCCGAAATACTCGAAGAACACCTACGATCAGTTCAAGAATGCCTTCCCGCCGGAATTCATGAACATGCCGGTGATGGGTGGCTGGGTCCCGGTCGAATACCGGCCGGACGACATCATCGTCATGCGCCGCAATCCCTATTACTGGAAGGTCGACGAGAAGGGTAACCAGCTGCCCTATCTCAACGAACTGCACTACAAGCTGTCGACCTGGGCCGATCGCGACGTCCAGGCGGTGGCCGGCGCGGCCGATTTTTCCAATCTGGAGCAGCCGGAAAACTTCGTCGCCTCGCTGAAGCGTGCGGCAGAGGCGAACGCACCGGCCCGTCTTGCTTTCGGCCCGCGGCTCATCGGCTACAATCTGCGATTTAATTTTTCCGCGAATGGCTGGGGCAATCCGGACGAACGCGGCCAGGCGATCCGCGAGCTGAACCGCAACGAGGATTTCCGCAAGGCCGTCACCATGGCGCTCGACCGCAAGGCGCTCGGTGACTCGCTGGTCAAGGGGCCGTTCACCGCCATCTATCCCGGCGGCCTGTCGTCAGGAACCAGCTTCTACGACCGCGCTTCGACGGTCTACTACCCCTTCGACCTCGAGGGCGCCAAGGCGGAACTCGCCAAGGCCGGCCTCAAGGATACGGATGGCGACGGCTTCGTGAATTTCCCTTCCGGTACCGCCGGCGGCAAGAATGTCGAGATCGTGATGCTGGTCAACAACGACTACACGACCGACAAGAGCCTTGCCGAAGGCGTCGTCGCCCAGATGGAAAAGCTCGGGCTTCGGGTCGTGCTCAATGGCCTCAACGGCACCCAGCGCGACGCTTCCCAATATTCGGGCCGCTTCGATTGGCTGGTCCGGCGCAACGAACAGGAACTGACGTCGGTGGTGCAGAACACCGTGCAGCTTGCCCCGGTCGGCCCGCGCACCAGCTGGGACCATCGGGCGCCGGAGAACGGCGAGGTCGATGTGATGCCGTTCGAAAAGGATCTCGTCGATATCGTCAACAAGTTCGTCTCGACGCAGGACAACGACCAGCGTGCCAGCCTGATGAAACAATTCCAGAAGATCTCGACGGAGCACGTCTACAATGTCGGCCTGACGGAATATCCCGGCGCGCTGATCGTCAACAAGCGCTTCTCGAACATTCCGCAGGGCACGCCGATCTTCATGTTCAACTGGGCCGAGGATTCGATCATCCGCGAACGGGTCTTTGTCGCGGCCGACAAGCAGGCGAAATACGAATTGTTCCCCGAGGAGTTGCCCGGCAAACCCGGAGAGAAGGGGCCGATGAATTAGGTTTACCTCCCTGACCGAGAGACCTCCGGCCGCGCCGCTGGCGCGTCCGGACAAACCAACCTCCGGACGCAACCAAGGGCGCGATCGGCGAGACAAGGAAACGAACCGTCCATGCTGCGATTCCTGCTCACGCGCATAGCGTCGGCAATCCCGGTCCTCGCCATTTTGAGCCTGGCCACCTTTGCCATCATCCAGGCGCCGCCGGGCGATTATGCCGACTACATCCGCTCGCAGGCGATCAACCAGGGTGGAGCCTCCTTCGCCGAGGCCGACGCGCAGGCAAAGGCCTATCGCATCGAGCATGGTCTCGATAAGCCGCTGCCTCTCCAGTATCTCAACTGGATCGGTGGCATCGTCACCCGCGGCGATTTCGGCTACAGCCTGTACTACAACAAACCGGTCGCCGACGTGGTCGGAGAGCGCCTGCCGCGGACGCTCCTCCTGGCGCTGGTCTGCCATCTGCTGGCCTCGGTGCTGGGCATCACATTCGGCATATGGGCGGCGACAAGGCAATACACCTGGATCGACTCGACACTGTCGGCCATCTCTTTTCTCGGCATGACGGTGCCGCGCTTCCTGATGGCGCTGATCATCGTCTATCTCCTGGTGTTCCAGTTCAACGTGTCGGAGATCGGCTCATTCTTCTCGCCGCAATATGGTGGCGCGCCGTGGTCGTGGGCCAAATTCGTCGACCTGGTCAAGCATGTCTGGCCGGTGGTGGCGATCGCGACTTTCGGCGGCCTCGCCTACAATATGCGCGTCATGCGCGGCAATCTGCTCGATACGCTGAACGCGCAATATGTCGAGACGGCCAGGGCCAAGGGGCTGACGGGTGCCGCCGTCGTCATGCGCCACGCCGTGCCCAACGCGCTGCATCCGCTCATCATGTATCAGGGTGTGGTGCTGCCCTATATGCTGACCGGCGAGATCGAGACCGCGATCATCTTCGCGCTGCCGACGGTCGGCCCGGCGATCGTCGGCTCCATGGCTGTCGGCGACGTCTATGTCACCGCCACCTTCATGATGGTGCTGTCGGCGACGCTGATCGTCGGCAACATCATCGCCGACATGCTGCTCGTCCTGCTCGATCCGCGCGTGCGCCAGTTCGGGGAGCGCTGAGATGCTGGCGCGCGATCCATCCCCTCCACCGCTGCCGGCCGAAGGTCCCATCGTCGCCAAACCGGCGCGCGGCAACGAAAGCTATATCGCGCTTGTCTGGCGCCGGCTGAAGCGCTCCTGGACCGGCATGGCCGGGCTCTGGCTCGTCGTGCTGCTGCTGTTGATGGCCGTGTTCGCCGAGTTCATCGCGCCAATGGACCCGAAGGTCACGGATGTCGGCTTCGCTCCGCCGCAGGTGCCTGTTTTCCATGACAGAGACGGCGGTTTCACCGCACGGCCGAGGGTCTATGCGCTGGCCGATTCGGCGGACCTCGATCCGGTCACTTTCCAGCCCGTCGTCGGTCCCGACTACGACCATCCAAGGCTGCTTGGTTTCTTCGTGCATGGCGCGCCCTACAAGCTGTTCGGGCTGCTGCCGGCGGACCGGCATCTGTTCGGCTCGCTGGACGGCCAGCCGGTGCATTTCCTGGGCACCGACAAGTTCGGCCGTGACGTGCTGTCGCGCGCCATCCACGGCTCGCGCGTCTCGCTGATGATCGCGCTGACGGTCGTCTTCATCATCACCGTCATCGGCACCACCGTCGGCATGGTCTCCGGCTATTTTGGCGGCAGGTTCGATGTCTGGATGCAGCGCTTCGTCGAACTGGTGCTCGCCTTCCCGCAGCTGCCGCTCTATCTGGCGCTGACGACGCTGATCCCGGTCACCGCTCCCACCAACGTCTTCCTGGCTTTCGTCATCATCGTCATGTCGGCCTTGGGCTGGGCGCAGATGTCGCGCGAGGTGCGCGGCAAGACGCTGGCGCTGGCGCGGATCGAGTATGTGCGCGCCGCCATGGCGGTCGGCGCCACCGACCGGCGCATCATCATGCAGCACATCTTCCCCAATGTGATGAGCCACGTGATCGTCGCCGTGACGCTGGCGATCCCGACCGTGGTGCTGCTCGAATCCTTCCTCGGTTTCCTCGGCTTCGCCGTCAAGCCGCCGCTGATCTCGTGGGGCCTGATGCTGCAGGACACCGCGACCTATTCCGTCATCGGCACCTATCCGTGGATCCTGTCGCCGGTCGGTTTCGTGCTCGTCACCGTCTTTGCCTTCAACGCGCTGGGCGACGGCCTGCGTGACGCCGTCGACCCTTATTGAGGTGCTGAGATGACCGTCGCGCTCGCCGAATCCTTCGCACCAACCGTCCGTCACGACCATGACGGACGCCAGGGCCAGCCGATCATCGATGCTCGCAACGTCGCCGTGGCCTTCAAGGTCGAGCATGGCGTCGTCGACGCGGTCAAGGACATCTCGTTTCAGCTCTATCGCGGCGAGACGATCGCCATCGTCGGCGAATCCGGTTCGGGCAAGTCGGTGACGGCGCGCACCGTCATGGGCCTTCTGTCGCGGCGCGCCACCGTGTCCCCCGGATCGAGCGTCTGCTATGACGGGCAAAACATCCTGAAATTTCCCGAGAGCGCCCGGCGCAAGCTGCGCGGCAACCGCATCTCGATGATCTTCCAGGAGCCGATGAGCTCGCTCAACCCGATCTATACGGTCGGCAGCCAGATCGTCGAGGCGATCCGGGTGCATCGCAAAGTCAGCCGCAAGCAGGCCTGGGCGCGCGCACTGGAACTTCTGCAGCATGTGCAGATTCCCGATCCCGCCGCGCGGCTCAAGCAATACCCGCACCAGCTATCGGGCGGGCAACGTCAGCGGGTGATGATCGCCATGGCGCTGGCCAACAATCCCGATGTGCTGATCGCCGATGAGCCGACCACAGCGCTCGATGTCACCGTCCAGGCGCAGATCCTGAACCTGATCCGCAGCCTGCAGAAAGAGCTGCGTATGGCGGTGATCCTGATCACCCACGACCTGACCGTGGTGCGCCAGTTCTCCGACTACGTCTATGTCATGCAGCATGGCGAAATGTGCGAGCACAACGTCACCGAACGGCTGTTCGCCAACCCACAGCACCCCTATACGAGACGGCTGCTGGCTTCAGAGCCGCATGGGCAGCCGAAACCCCTTCCGGAGGGCTGCGGCACCATCCTCGAGGCGAGCGGCGTGCACGTCTCATTCATGCTGCGCCACGGCACCTTCCTGAAGCCGGACTGGCGAGAACTGGTCGCCGTCGACGATCTCGGCCTGAAACTCTGTCGCCATGAGACGCTGGGGCTGGTCGGCGAATCCGGCTCCGGCAAGACCACCTTCGGCCAGGCCTTGCTCCGCTTGATCGACGCCAAGCGCGGCGAGATCCATTTCGACGGCAAGCCGATCCATGGCCTGTCGCGTGCCGAGATGCGGCCGCTGCGCTCGCGCATGCAGATCGTCTTCCAGGATCCGTTTTCCTCGCTCAACCCGCGCATGACGATCGGCCAGATCATCGAGGAAGGGCTGATTGTCAACAGCATAGGGGCGACGCGGCGCGAGCGGGTCGAACGGGTGCGCGACGCGCTGGTCAGCGCCGGCATGCCGGGCGATATACTGTCGCGGTTTCCGCATGAATTCTCCGGCGGCCAGCGGCAGCGCATCGCCATCGCCCGCGCCATCGCGCTCGAACCCGAATTCATCCTGCTCGACGAGCCGACATCGGCGCTCGACCTCTCCGTCCAGGCGCAGATCATCGACCTCCTGCGCAAGCTGCAGGACGAGCGCGGCCTCAGCTACCTCTTCATCTCGCACGACCTCAAGGTGGTGCGCGCCCTGTGCCATCGCGTGATCGTCATGCAGAACGGCAAGATCGTCGAGCAGGGCCCCGTCGACGACGTCCTGTCCAATCCCAAGACCGCCTACACCGAACGGCTCGTCAGGGCCGCTTTCGACGTGGCCTGAACATATGCCGGAGGTTAGCATGGCAAGGAATCCCAAGATCACGTTCATCGGCGCCGGCTCGACGGTGTTCATGAAGAACATTGTCGGCGACGTGCTGCAGCGCCCGTCGCTTTCGGGCGCGACGATCGCGCTGATGGACATCAATCCGCAGCGGCTGGAAGAGAGCGCCATCGTCGTCAACAAGCTGATCGCGACGCTCGGCGTCAAGGCGAAGACCGAGACCCATTCGGACCAGCGCAAGGCGCTGGCCGACGCCGATTTCGTCGTCGTCGCCTTCCAGATCGGCGGCTATGAGCCCTGCACGGTCACCGACTTCGAGGTGCCGAAGAAATACCGCCTGCGCCAGACGATCGCCGACACGCTGGGGGTGGGCGGCATCATGCGGGGCCTCCGGACCGTGCCGCATCTGTGGAAGGTGTGTGAAGATATGCTCGCCGTCTGCCCGCAGGCGATCATGCTGCAATATGTCAACCCGATGGCGATCAACACCTGGGCGATATCGGAGAAATATCCCGACATCAGGCAGGTCGGCCTCTGCCATTCGGTGCAAGGCACGGCCATGGAACTGGCTGAAGACCTCGACATTCCCTACGAAGACATCCGCTATCGCTCGGCCGGCATCAACCACATGGCGTTCTACCTGAAGTTCGAGCATCGCCAGCCGGACGGTTCCTACCGCAACCTCTACCCAGATCTCGTGCGCGCCTATCGCGAAGGCCGCGCGCCCAAGCCCGGCTGGAACCCGCGCTGCCCCAACAAGGTGCGCTACGAGATGCTGACCCGGCTCGGCTATTTCGTCACCGAGAGCTCGGAACATTTCGCCGAATACACGCCCTATTTCATCAAGGAAGGGCGCCCCGACCTGATCGAGAAGTACGGCATCCCGCTGGATGAGTATCCCAAGCGCTGCATCGAACAGATCGAGCGCTGGAAGGGACAGGCTGAGGCCTATCGCTCGGCCGATCGCATCGAAGTCGAGCAGTCCAAGGAATATGCCTCGTCGATCATGAATTCGGTCTGGACCGGCGAGCCGTCAGTGATCTACGGCAATGTCCGCAACAATGGCTGCATCACCTCGCTGCCCCGCGATTGCGCCGCCGAAGTGCCGTGCCTGGTAGATGCCTCAGGCATCAAGCCGACCTATATCGGCGAGCTGCCGCCGCAATTGACCGCGCTGATGCGCACCAACATCAACGTGCAGGAACTGACGGTGCGGGCGCTGATGACGGAAAACCGCGAGCACATCTACCACGCGGCGATGATGGACCCGCATACCGCGGCCGAACTCGATCTCGACCAGATCTGGTCCCTGGTCGATGATCTCCTGGCCGCCCACGGTGACTGGCTGCCGGCCTGGGCGCGGACGAACCGCAAGAGCGAGGCCGCCGCCTGATCGGCGGCGCCCGGCTCATTTCGAATCGTCGGGGTCCGTTTCTTCCTCGTCGTCGCGAGCCTTGATGACGTAAGCGCCCTTCAGCCAGCGGTTGAGGTCGATGTCCTTGCAGCGTGTCGAGCAGAACGGAAAGGTGTCGCGCGCCGAGGGCTTGCCGCATTCGGGGCAGGGGCGCTTCGGGCGCAAGGGCGTGACTTTGGGATCGGAATTCACAGCCGGGGTCCCGCCAGCCAGCCGCCATGCACCTTGAAGCCTTCGCCGCTCAACAGCGCGACGGTCTCATAGAGCGGCAGGCCAACGACGTTGGTGTAGGAGCCGACCAGCTTGACGACGAAGGCGCCGGCGAGGCCCTGGACCGCGTAACCACCCGCTTTGCCGCGCCATTCGCCCGAGGCGACATAGGCGTCAATCTCTTCGCGCGGCAGCCGCTTGAAACGCACCCGCGTCTCGACCAGCCGTTGGCGCAGCTTGCCACCCGGGGTGATCAGGCAGATGCCGGAATAGACCCGGTGCGAACGGCCCGACAACAGCCCGAGGCAGTTGGCAGCGTCGTCGAGGGTTTCCGCCTTGGGCAGGATGCGCCGCCCGACGGCAACCACCGTGTCGGCGGCCAGCACGAAACCCGGCGCGTAGTCGGCTTCGGTCTGCAGCGAGGCGAACGCCTTCTCGGCCTTTTCCCTCGACAGCCGTTTGGCCAGCGAGCGCGGATGCTCGGCACGCAGCGGCGTTTCGTCGACATCGGCCGGCAGCACGCGGTCCGGCTCGATGCCGGCCTGCTGCAAAAGCTCGATCCGGCGCGGCGAACCCGAGGCAAGCACCAGCTTCTGCAAAATGCTCATCGCGGACCAGTCGGGCTTTGCTTACTTGAAACGATAGGTGATGCGGCCCTTGGTCAGGTCGTATGGCGTCATCTCGACCAGAACCTTGTCGCCGGTCAGCACGCGGATGCGGTTCTTGCGCATGCGGCCGGCCGTATGGGCGATGATTTCGTGTTCGTTTTCGAGCTTTACCCGGAACATCGCGTTCGGCAACAATTCCGTCACGACACCCGGAAACTCGAGGACTTCTTCCTTCGGCATTCGATACCTTTGCTTGGATGGTAGTTCCAGCACCCTGGCCGGAATTTCGGCGGAACCTATATGATAATCGTCCGCTTGTGAACACGCTTAATCCGTCGCGTTTTTTGCTCCTGGAAGCAGAAAACGTCGGCCTATGCGCACCTTCAGCCGCTCGCGCACGTCGCGATAACTAGCCATGATCTGTTCGCGGGTGCCGCTGGCGTCGGTCGGGTCCGGCGTCGGCCAGTATTCGACCTCGACAGCGAGCGAGCGGGTGAGTTCAAGTGCGGCGTGGTGCGCTTCCGGCGCCAGCGTGACGATGAGGTCGAAATAGTCGTCCTCGAGATCGTCCATCGTCCTTGGGTGACGCCCGCCCAGCGTGAGACCGTCTTCGGCAAGCACCGCATCGACGAATGGATCGCGCTCGCCGGCGCGAACGCCTGCCGAAGCGACAAAGACGGTGGCCGGCAGCATGCGGCGCGCCAGTTGCTCCGCCATTGGCGAGCGCACGGCATTCATGCCGCACAGGAACAGGATCGAACGGGGCAGGGCGCCGGGTGCCAGGGCTAGCCCCGCCAGTGCAGTACGCAGACCAGCGTGAACAGCCGGCGCGCCGTATCGAAGTCGATGTCGATCTTGCCGGATAGCCGGTCCATCAGCGTCTGCGAACCTTCATTGTGCAGGCCGCGGCGGCCCATGTCGATCGCCTCGATGTGGCTCGGCGTCGAGGAACGGATGGCGTCGTAGTAGCTTTCGCAGATCATATAATAATCCTTGACGATGCGCCTGAGCGGCGTCAGCGACAGGATATGGGTGACGACGGCGGTGCCATCCTCGCGCGCCACGGCAAACACCAGGCGCTGCTCGGCCAGCGACAGTTTCAGCCGGTAAGGGCCGTCGCCGCTGTCATTGACGGGCTGAAAACTGTTCTCCTCGATCAGGTCGAAGATCGCCACCGCGCGTTCATGCTCGACATCGGGTGTCGACCGGCCGATCGATTCATCGAGTTCGACATCGATCAGCCTGGCGCGGGTTTGATCGGGGCCAGACATCGCCGCCTACATGTTCAACCGTATGGCGACGGAGCGCCCATGCGCGTCAAGGCCTTCCGCCTTGGCCAGCGCAATCGCCGCCGGCGCCAAGATCCGCAACTGTTCCGGTCCAAGCTTGAGGATCGACGTGCGCTTGACGAAATCGAGCACCGACAGACCGGACGAGAAGCGCGCCGAGCGCGCCGTAGGCAGCACATGGTTGGAGCCGCCGACATAGTCGCCGATGGCTTCCGGCGTGTGGCGGCCGAGAAAGACCGCACCCGCGTTGCGCATCCGCGACAGGAAGCCCTCGGCGTCGTCGATGGCCAGTTCGACATGTTCGGCGGCGATGCGGTCGACCAGCGGCAGCGCGGCGTCGATGGTCGACACCTGGATCACCGCACCAAAATCACGCCAGCTCGCCGCCGCCGTCTCGGCGCGTGGCAGGCTCTGCAACTGGCGCTCGACGGCTTGTTCGACAGCGATGCCGAAGGCTGAATCGTCGGTGACCAGGACCGATTGCGCCGATGCATCGTGCTCGGCCTGGGCCAGCAGGTCGGCCGCGATCCAGTCCGGATCGTTGCTGCCGTCGGCCACGACGAGCACTTCCGACGGCCCGGCGATCATGTCGATGCCGACGGCGCCGAACACCTGGCGCTTGGCCGCCGCGACATAGGCATTGCCCGGGCCGACAATCTTGGCGACCGGCCTGATCGTTTCGGTGCCGTAGGCAAGGGCGGCGATCGCCTGCGCGCCGCCGACACGGTAGATTTCCGACACGCCTGATATGTCGGCCGCCACCAGCACCAGCGGATTGATGATGCCGCCCGGCGCCGGTACGACCATGACGATGCGCTCGACGCCGGCCACCTTGGCCGGCACGGCGTTCATCAGCACCGAGCTTGGATAGCTCGCCGTGCCGCCCGGCACATAGAGCCCAACCGCCTCGACCGCCGTCCAGCGCCAGCCGAGCTCGACGCCGGCGGCATCCGTATAGCGGTCATCCTTTGGTCGCTGCCGCTCATGATGCGAGCGGATGCGGTCGCGCGCGAATTCCAGCGCCTCGATCGTCTTTGGGTCGGCGGCCTTGTAGGCCTGGGCGATGTCGTCCTTCGAAACGGCGATGCCCAGTCCAGCCAGATCGGCGCGATCGAATTTCCGTGAATAGTCGATCAGCGCCGCGTCGCCCTCGGCGCGCACGCGCGCGATGATGGCGCCCACCGCTGCATCGACGTCGGCGGACACTTCCCGCTTGGTCAACAGGAAGGCGGCGAAACGCTGCTCGAAATCGGCGTCGGACTGACGAAGCGTGATGGCCATCGGACGCTCAGGCCTTGTGGATGGGGCGCGAGGTGGCTTCCCACGCCCCGCCAATGTCGGCAAGGCGGGCCTCGATGCATTCGACGTCGAGCATGATCGCACCGCCGCCCGAGAAGATCAGCTCGACGATGCCGGCCGGCTTGCTGATCTCGATGAAGCTGATCGCCAGCAGCGACAGGACTTCCGCAGGCTTGTCGCGGTCGATACCGCTGGTCTTGGCGCCGAGCACGCGGTCGAAATGCAGCACGGCCTGCCGTCGCTCATTGTGCTGGCGAAACAGGCCGGATTTTGCCTCCCAGACGAAACGGTTCATGGTCAGCAGGAAACGCTTGGCCGCAGGCAGGAATTCGAGGTCGCTGACTTTCAGCACGGCATCCTGGACGTGGGCCGAAACGATGCTCAGGTCCTGGTCGTCTAGCGCGATAAGCTTAAGGCCGGTCATGCGGATTTCGCACCTGAAGGTTGATTGTTCAGCCTTCTGTTAGGCGGTCTTGGCGATCGGTGCAACCGCACCAACAGCTGCAGGTCTGCGCTGCCCCTCATCGCCCTGCCGGGCACTTCTCCCCGTATAGTGACGGGGAGAAGGACGCTGCCGCGAAGGATCTCGCCAATCTCCTGCGTTGCTGGAGAGGAGCCGAGGTCGCGGGCTACGCCGAAATCCGTTCGATCACCGCGCCGCAGTTGGACAGCTTTTCTTCCAGCCGCTCGAAGCCGCGGTCGAGATGGTAGACGCGGTTGACCGTGGTCTCGCCTTCCGCCGCCAGGCCGGCGATGACCAGCGACACCGAGGCGCGAAGATCGGTCGCCATGACCGGCGCGCCCTTCAGTTTCGGCACGCCGTCGACGATCGCCGTCTGGCCCGAAAGCGTGATATGAGCGCCGAGCCGCGCCAGTTCCTGCACATGCATGAAGCGGTTCTCGAAGATCGTCTCGGTGATCCGCGACTTGCCCTTGGCCATCGTCATCAGGCCCATGAACTGCGCCTGCAAATCGGTCGGGAAGGCCGGAAACGGCGCTGTCGTCACGTCGACCGGCGAAATGCCGGCGCCGTTGCGCCTCACACGAATGCCGGAATTGGTCGGGGTGATCTCCGCACCCGTCTGGGCGATCACGTCCAGTGCCGTCTGCAGCAGGTCCGGCCGCGCGCCTTCGAGCACGACGTCGCCGCCGGTCATGGCGACGGCCATGGCATAGGTGCCGGTCTCGATGCGGTCGGGGATGACGCGCACGCGCGCACCCGACAGCGATTCGACGCCGTCGATGGTGATGGTTGGCGTGCCGGCGCCGGAAATCTTCGCGCCCATGGCGTTGAGGCACTCGGCGAGGTTGACGATCTCGGGCTCGCAAGCCGCATTTTCCAGCACCGTCTCGCCCTTGGCGAGCGCCGCGGCCATCATCAGCACATGGGTGGCGCCGACCGAGACTTTCGGGAAGATGTAGCGGTTGCCGACAAGCCGGCCATTCCTTGTCTTGGCGATGACATAGCCGGTGTCGACGTCGATATCGGCGCCCAGCGCCTGCAGGCCCTCGAGGAACAGATCGACCGGCCGCGTGCCGATGGCGCAACCGCCCGGCAGCGACACTTTGGCTTCGCCCATGCGGGCCAGCAGCGGGCCGATCACCCAGAACGAGGCGCGCATCTTCGACACCAGTTCGTAGGGCGCTGTGGTGTCGACGATGTTGCGCGCGGAGAAGTTGATGGTGCGCGAATAGCCCTCATTCTGCTTCTCGCGGCGGCCATTGACCGAATAATCGACGCCGTGGTTGCCCAGGATGCGGATCAGTTGCTCGACATCGGCCAGATGCGGCACGTTTTCCAGCGTCAGCGTGTCGTCGGTCAAAAGCGAGGCGATCATCAAAGGCAGCGCCGCGTTTTTCGCGCCCGAGATCGGAATGCTTCCGGAGAGCTTGTTGCCCCCGACAATTCTGATGCGATCCATGGAAGAACGTCCCTCTCGGCCAAAAAGGGCCGGTTCAATCGTTTGAGTAGCGGCCCGTCTAGACCATTGGCCAATCTGGTTCAAGAATTACGCTGGTTCAAGAAATGGGATTTCGCCCACCCCGGGCCAAGAGTGGCCGATTTGAGTTAATCTTTTTGTATTTCCTTCGATGCAGCGAGCCCGTCCGGCCGCTCGTCGGCATCGCCGGTGCGCCGCGAGCGTGACTGCGCCTTGCGCTTCTGCAGATTGGCGCGCAATTGCTCGGCCAGCCGATCCTTGCGGATTGTTGCGCTGTTTTTCGGTGGACCATCCTTTTTCACTGGAATTGCCTTGTCGTCCATCGCCCCGTCGCCGCCGGCGACCCACCAGCTTGCTGTTCAGGGATAGCCAACATTGTGGCACTGCCATGTCTTAAAAAGCTATCCGGCAAAGGCTTTCACAGAAGCGTTGCGCTTGGCCTTGCGCTTGCCGGTTCGATATGGCAGAAGCCCCGCCATCAGCGGCTGCGGTAGCTCAGTGGTAGAGCACTCCCTTGGTAAGGGAGAGGTCGAGAGTTCAATCCTCTCTCGCAGCACCAGTTTCCAACATCCTTGTTGCCGCACATTCGTTCTCTGCATTTGCGAGGGCGAGGCGGCTACATGGGAACGGCGCGGCCGTCGTGCTGGCGGACCTCATCAGCCGTGCATTGCTCCAGAAAATGGCTGCCACAGGCAACTCCAGCCGAAACGCGTTCTCGGAAGCGACACGATTCGTTAACCAAGATGCTGTTCATCAACATGACGTGTTGTGGCATGGACGCCTGTCTGCGTCGGTCAAGTCCATGCTTGTCAGGAAGAGGGCTGAAAGGCTCTTCATCTGGGCGGAACCTGAAATCGCCCGAAACAAGAACGTGCAAGGCATGAACGTGAGCGAAAACGTGCAAAACGCCCCCCGTGCTTCCCGTCTTTGGACACTGCCTGCCATCATCGCAGCGTTCCTTTGCCTGTGTGTCACCGGCGCGTTCGCGGAGACGCGTGCTTTGAAGATTCAACATCTCCATACGGGCGAGAAGGCTGAAATCGTCTTCAAGCGCAATGGGCGCTATGATCCGGCGGGATTGAAGAAGATCAATCTCATGCTGCGCGACTGGCGTCGCAACGAACCGACGAAGATGGATCCGCGCCTGCTCGATCTTGTCTGGCAGGCCTATCGCGCCAGCGGCTCGAGAGCCTATATCCACGTGGTCAGCGCCTATCGGTCGCCAGCGACGAACGCCATGCTGCGCAGCCGCTCGAAGGGCGTGGCTCGGGAAAGCCAACACATGGTTGGCCGTGCGATGGACTTCTTCCTGCCGGATGTGCCGCTGAAGAAGCTGCGCGACATCGGCCTGAAGATGCAGGGCGGCGGCGTAGGCTATTACCCTACCTCGGGCTCGCCTTTCATACATATGGATGTCGGCAATGTGCGGCATTGGCCGGGCATCAGCCGCCAGGAACTCGCAAGGGTATTCCCGAACGGCAACACCTTGCATGTGCCGAGCGACGGCAAACCGCTGCCCGGTTATGGGCAGGCGTTTGCCGCCTACAAATCGCGCAAGGGCGCCGGCACGCCCAACATCGACCTGGCAAGTGCCGACGGCGGCCAACGCAGGCCGGCGCGCGGCCTGCTGGCGACGCTTTTGGGTGGCCGCGGTGCGGACGAGACCGATGATGTCGCCGAAGCGGTGCCGGCGCCACGCAAGCCGGCCAAGTCCGTTGAACCCAGGCCCGCCGGCATCGCAATCGTGCCGCCGCAGGATGCCCAGCGCGCCGACATCCAGATGGCTTCCGTCGATAGGGCCGAAGAATCGCCGATTGGACCGGAAGGGAAGACGCCTGAAGCGATCGTCATGGCCATGGCGCCGGGCTCGGTGCCGCTGCCAGCCTTCGCCCCGCGCAGCGGGTCCACGACCAGCATTCCGACCCCGCAACTCGCGCCGCTTGCAGCAGCCAACGCTTCCACCGCGCGGGCCGAACTGGCCAATCCAACAGCAACCGATGCTGAAATTCCCTCGGGCAAGTCGGCCGGTCCCGCGGGCGGCGCGCCGGACATGGTGGCGTTCAACATCCCGTTGCCGACATGGCGACCGGAAAGCCCGACGCGCCAGCTTGAAGCAGACAAATCAGGCGATGCGGTCGCTGCATTGCTGGCCTTGAACCGCGCCGATGACGGCCACAATGGGTTGGCCGGCCAGCGGGTCTCGGTTGCCCAATCGAAGCCCGAAGATCGCGTCAGGACCAGCCCGAAGGCCGACCGTGTCCAGCCAAATCTCGATCCCGAAGCCACCGCGGTCATCGTGCCGGCAGCGTTGTCCCGGCCGATTGAGACAGATCGTGGCATCGCCGGCGAAGCTAGCACTGCGGCGGCGCCCGTCATTGCCGCCAATCTCATCCGCACAGCGCCGGAGCACATCTATCTCGATGGATTCCAGCCGCGAGGACAGACCTCCGATCACCGGCGCTTCACCGGTTCCGCGGTCAAGTTCCTGCCCATCGCCAGCTTCAAATAGACGCCAGCCCTCGTTCGAGCCTACGTGGATGTGTTGCACGATTGGCTTGGCTGCCATGGGATAGCAAGTCATGCCGAACTCTCGATTGCTCTGTAAGAGAAGTTCCAAATTTGACAAACATGTATGAAATTGTAAGATAATCGTCTTTCCGTCGGCGATGGGCGATGACAATGTCGATCCGCGAAGAACTGGCCAATACGACCGTGGCGTTCACCTCCGCGGAAGAGAAGATCGTCCAGGTCCTGCTCGCTGATTATCCGATGTCGGGGCTGGGCACCGCGACCCGGCTGGCACGGCGCGCCGGCGTCAGCGACCCGAGCGTGACGCGGCTGATGAGCAAGCTTGGCTATGTCGGCTTTGCCGATTTCCAGGCACGCCTGCTCACCGAAGTCGAATCCAGGCTGCATTCGCCGCTTTTGATGATGGAGGCCAAGCGTCCGGGCGGCTCCAGCGAAGGCACCGCACTTGCCTATTTCCATTCGGTTTCCGACAGCCTGGAGCGCACGCGCACGGCAGTGCCGGTGCAGGCCTACACGCGCGCCGTCAACATGCTGCTCGAGAGCAAGGGCCAGGTCGTGCTGCTGGGCGGCCGGTTCAGCCGGCATATCGCCTCCATGCTGGCCGGCTACCTCCTGCAGTTCCGCTCCGGCGTGCGCGACATCGGTTCGTTGAGCCCCGCCGATTTCGACCTGTTGATCGACCTTGGCAAGCGCGACCTCCTCGTCGTGTTCGACTACCGGCGCTATCAGTCGGACGTGGTGAGCTTTGCCCAGCAGGCCAAGGAGCGCGGCGTCTCCATCCTGCTGTTCACCGATGTCTGGCTGTCGCCGATATCTGACATAGCGGACCTGACCATGGTTGCCGCGATCGACGCCAACTCGCCGTTCGACACGCTGGCGACGGCCGTTGCCCAGATGGAAACCGTGTTCGCCCACGCGCTGGAAGGCCACGGCGCCGGGGTGCGCAAGCGCATCGAGGACATCGAGAAGATCCGCAGTGCCAATGCGGTCACGCTCGATACCGTCCTGTCGTCATCGGCCGACGACGCCGCCAAAACCAAAACCACAAGGAAATAGTGTCGTTGCGCCCAGTGCAGCGATGCAAAGCGCCGCGACGCAGAGAAGGAAGCGACGATGCCCGACAACCAGACCACCATCGATGCCGTGCAGGCTGAGATCGAGACCGATCGCGACTGGTTGATCGGGCTGACCCGCGACATGGTTCGCATCCCTTCGGTCAATCCCAAATTCGAGCCCAACCCGGCGATCAACCGCGAGGCGGATGTCCAGGCGCTGCTTGAACCGATCCTCAAGCAGGACGGTTTCAAGACCGAGCAATGGGATGCCTTGCCCGGCCGACCCAATCTGGTCGGCGAATGGGCGGGAGACGAGGACCGCAGCCTGATCCTGTGCGGCCATATCGACGTGGTGCCGGTCGGGGCGATGAAGGACTGGTCGGTCGATCCGTTCGGCGGCGAGATCACCAATGGCCGCCTCTATGGCCGTGGCGCGGTCGACATGAAGGGCGGCGTCGCCGCTTGCATCGCCGCCGCGCGCGCGATCCGCAAGGCGGGCATCACGTTGCAGGGCCGGCTCGCCATCCACTCGGTCGTCGACGAGGAAGCCGGCGGCTTCGGCGCCATGGACGCGGTGAAGAAGGGCAAGCTCGCCAAGGCGGTGCTGGTCGCCGAACCAACCTGGGGCGATGTCCTGCCGGTCGAAGGCGGGCTCGAATGGGCGCGGGTGACGATCCGCGGGCGCAACGCCCATTCGGCGCTGCGCTACAACGAGATCTATCCGCAGCGCCACGACAAGGACCGGCTCGAGCCGGGCGTCAACGCCATTGAGATCGCCGCCCGCTTCATCGCCGCCGTGCGCCAGTATGAGCTGGATCGGACGCGGGCGAAATCGCATCCGCTGCTGCCGCTCGGCATGAACACGATCAACATCGGCGTCATGCATGGCGGAACCGGCCTTGGCCAGCACGGCCTGCCGATCGTCATGACCAACCCGGCCATCATTCCCGACGTCGCGGTGCTCGATCTCGACATGAAATTCCTGCCCGATGAGAACTCGGCCGACTACCGCCGCGATTTCGAGACGTTCGTCCACCATTTCGCCCAGACCGATGCGTGGCTGCGCGACAACCCGCCTGCGATCCAATGGGAGCTCGGCGGGCTGTATTTCCCGCCGATGAACACGCCGGTCGATCATCCGCTGGTGACATCGCTGATGAAGCGCAAGGCCATGGTCGGCAAGGCGCCGCAGGCGCGCGGCTTCGTCGCCGTGTGCGATGCCGCGCACTATGCCGGCGCCGGCGTCGACGGTGTCATCTTCGGGCCGTCAGGCGACGGGTTTCACGGTTCCGACGAATATGTCGAGGTCGAATCGGTGGTCGAGACCGCCAAGGTGATCGCCGCTTCGGTCATCGACTGGTGCGGCATCCGCTGAGGCGGAGCCGCTATTCCGAGCCGATCAGCCCGGGCGCTTCAGGCGTCCGGCGACGGCGCCCCATGAAGCCTTGATCATGCCGACCAGGCCGCTCGGGTAGGCCAGCATGACGCCGATGATCAGCACCGCCGTGATCATCGGCCGCCACGCGCCGAAATCGGCCATCCATTCGGCGAAGATCGTCAGCACGAAGGAGGCGACGATGGCGCCGTAGATGGTGCTGGTGCCGCCAAGCAGCACCATCGACAGGATGATGGTCGCGAGGCTCATGCCGAAGACGTCGATCGAGGCATTGCGCTGGTAGGCGGCGTAAAAGGCGCCGGCGATGCCGGTGAAGAAGGCGCTCGCGGCAAGCGTCAGCATGCGCTGGCGCACGATCGAGACGCCGCGGCTGATGGCGTATTCCTCATTGTCGCGCAAGGCGACGATACTGGCCCCGGCGCGTGAGCGCACGAACACGCGCAGGAACAGCGTACTTGCCACCAGCAGTGCCAGCGCGATGTAGAAATAGGCGAACTTGCCGTCGCGGACCATGTTGTGGTCGAAGATATAAAGTCCGGGAATGCGCACCAGCCCTTGCGTGCCGCCGGTGATGGCGGACTGGCTGATGATCACCTGCATCACCAACTGCGCGAAGCCGAAAGTGACCAGGATGATGTAGATGCCCTTCAGCCGCAGGATCGGGATGGTCACCAGGATCGCCGCCAGGGTTGCGATGACACCGCTGGCAAACAGCGCGATCCACGGGTCGAATTCGGCCAGCTTGGTCAGCAGGCTGTAGGCATAGACGCCGATGCCGAACAGCGCCAGATGGCCGAAATTGAAAACGCCGCCATAGCCGAGGCTAAGATCCCAGTTCGAGGCGACGATCGCATAGATGAAGGCCATGATCAGGATGTGGCGGGCATAGGTGTCGCCGAAGATCAGCGGCAGCAGCGCCAGCAGCGCGAAGCCGAGCACGAAGCCGATGGCCTCCTGCTTCCACGGCGTGCGGCCTGGAGCGATCGGGGTTGCCGCCTCGGCGTGGCCAGGCGCGATCAGCGATGTCGTGTCGGTCATGCTAGGCCTCGGGAGCGGCTGGCAAAGATGCCCTCGGGGCGCACCATAAGGGTCAGGATGAGCACGCCGAACAGCAGTGCCGGCGTCCAGTACAAGCCGAAATAATAGCTGCAGGCTGCCTCGAAGAAGCCGATCAGATAGGCGGCGAAGATCGGACCCGATATGCTCGATATGCCGCCGAAAACGACGACGATCAGCGCCTTGAGCAGCGGGTCGCTGCCCATCACCGGCGACATGAAGCGGTAGCCGCCCATGAAGATGCCGGCGAGCCCGGCCAGCGAAGCGGCGATGGCGAAGGCCAGTCCATAGAGCGCGGTGACGTTCAGCCCGACAAGGTGGCTGGCATCTTCATTTTGCGCCACGGCGCGGAGCGCCAGCCCCAGCCGCGTGCGGTTGAGGAACACCCAAAGTGCGGCCAGGATCAGCGGCGTGATCACGATGATGGCGATCTGGTGCAGGGAGACGCCGACGCTCCCGATGGTGGCGTTGCCGGCGATCAGCGCCGGGATCTGTTTCGAGCGCGGTCCCCAGATGGTCAGCGCGCCGTTCTCGATCAGCGACCCGGCCGCCAGCGTGGTGATGACGACGACCAGCACGATGTTGGGTCGGCCGATCAGCGGCCGCACGACGCTCGCCTGCAGGATCCAGCCGACGCCGGCCATGACGACGACGGCGATCGGAAACGCGACCGCCGCAGGCAGGCCGAGTTCGACCAGCTGCCAGGCGATGTAGGCGCCCAGCATCATGAACACGCCATGGCTGAAATTGAACACGCCGATCGTCGTCCAGACGAGCGCTAGCCCGACCGCCATCATGGCGTAGAGCGAGCCCTGGAACAGGCCGCCGAACAGGATTTCCGCCAATGCGCTCATCTTCGGATTTTCCTAATGGCCAAAATACATCGACATGATCTCGCCGTGGTCGAGGCTTTCGCCCGGCTTGATCTCGGTCGCCACCGCGCCATGGTTGACGAGGTAGAGTTGCTGCGTCAGCTCCAGCAGGAATTCGATATCCTGCTCGACGACGATCAGCGGCACGCCGCCGCGCGAAATGTCCATGACGGAGGCGCAGAGTTCGTCCTTGATCTTGGGCGCCAGCCCCAGCGTCGGCTCGTCCAGGATCAGCAGGCGCGGATGGCTCATCAGCGCCGTGCCGATCGACACCATCTGGCGCTCGCCGCCCGACAGCGTGCGCACGCGCTGGCGCCAGCGCTCCGCCAGTTTTGGAAACAGCTTGATCACCTTTTCGCGGTTCTCCGCCTCATGCGGCCGGGCCCTTGGCGAATAGGCGCCGAGCGCCATGCAGTCGGCGATCGAGAGATCGGGAAACAGCCGGTTGCCTTGCGGCACATGGATCAGGCCGGCGCCGACGATGGCGCGTGCGCTGCGGCCGGCAATGTCTTGCCCGTCGAACAGGATGCGGCCGCTCTTCGGTTGCAGCAGCCCGGAGACTGCGCGCAGCAGCGTCGTCTTGCCATGGCCGTTGGGGCCGAACAGGCCGACATTGCCGAAACGGCCGGCCTCCAGCGAGATATCGTGCAGCACGGTGACGCGGCCATAGCCGGCGGTGACGCCTTCGACGCTGAGAATGGGGTTCACGCCGCCGATCTCCTGGTGCCGAGATAGGCTTCGATGACGCGCGGGTCGGCGATCACGCCGGCCGGGTCGCCAGCGGCCAGGACGCGGCCATTGTTGAGCACCAGCAGATGTTGCGAAAGGCTCATCAGGAAGGTCAGCACGTGCTCGATCAGAAGGATGGTGATGCCGCGTTCGGCGGTGCGGCGGATCAGGCCGATCGACGTCTCGATCTCGGGCTTGGTCAGGCTCGATGCCGGCTCGTCGAGCAAGAGCATGCGCGGCTGCATGGCGATCGCGGTGGCAAGCATCAGGCATTTGCGCTCGAACACGGACAATTCGCCGGCAAGCCGGCCGAACGACCGAGATCCCAGGCCGACGAATTCGAGCGCCTCGGCGGCGGCATTGCGGGCCGTGGCCGCTGTCTTTTCCTGCTTGCCGTAACTGGCGCCGATCAGCGCGTTCTCGAACACGGTCAGCCCGTCGAAGCTGGTCTCGCGCTGAAACGTGCGGGCGAGGCCGAGGCGCGCGATGGCGTGTCCCGATTTGCCGTTTATGGCAATGCCGTCAAAGCGGATCCGGCCCCGGTCGGGGCCGAACGGTATGCCGGTGATGATGTTGAACAGCGTGCTCTTGCCGCTGCCGTTCGGGCCGGCGATGCCGAAGATCTCGCCGGCCTCGACCTTGAACGACACGCCGTCGACGGCCTTCAGCGAACCGAAGGCCTTCGACACGTCGTCCAGTTCAAGCAGGGCCATTCCCTACTTCATCCAGGGCTGGAGCTTGAAGGCGCCGGTGGCGTATTTCTCCGGCGAGATCAGCGTGCGCTGGCCATCCCAGATCTGGAAGAAGGTGATCGGAATATAGTCGTCGCCCTGCGTGGCAAGGTGGGTGGCGGGATCGAATTTCAGCCGCCCTTCCGCGACCTGCTTGTCGGTCTCCGACAGCGCCTTCATGATCGCCGCATGGTCGGATGCGCCGCCGACCTTCTTGACCGCATCGAAATAGACATTGGTCATTTCGTAGAGGCCGACGCCGTAGGTGCCGCTCTCGACGCCGTATTTTGCCTTGAACTTGGCCGCCACCTCGTCGGCGCGCGGGTTCTTCGGCGTCGTCAGCGCGCCGCCGAGCAGGTTGTAGATGACACCATCCGATTTCTTGCCGGTCAGCTCGACGAATTCCGGAACGCTCGGTGCGTATTGCAGGAAGACGAGGCTCTTGGTCGGCTGCTCGAGGAACTGGTTCAGGAACG
Source organism: Mesorhizobium sp. WSM4809 (assembly GCF_055811655.1). NCBI lineage: Bacteria > Pseudomonadati > Pseudomonadota > Alphaproteobacteria > Hyphomicrobiales > Phyllobacteriaceae > Mesorhizobium > Mesorhizobium sp. WSM4809. Next base: position 36,103 of record NZ_JBVVQW010000016.1, on the reverse strand, counting down.
ACGCCGAATTGCCCGGCAGATAGTCGGTGTTGATGACGACATCGGGAACGTTCTCGCGCACCTTGGCGAGGATCGAACGCCAGTCGGTCACTTCGCCGAACGGCACGATCTCGTCGACGGTGATGGTCCAGCCCTTCTCCTTGAAGGTCTTCTTCATGCCTTCGGAGATGGTCTTCGAATAGGCATTGTCGGACGAGATGATGGCGACCTTCTTGGTCGGCAAGGTAATCTTGCCATCCGCCGCGAGCTTCTCGACGAACAGGGTGACGTCGGTGTTGTAGGCGTCGAAGGAAGGCGTCAGCGACCAGCAGCACATGTATTTATCGGGGCTCGGCGCGATGATGTCCCGGGTCTGCTGCGAGGTGGCCGCGAGCATATAGGGCATCTCAGCCTCGGCCATGTTGTCGATCTCGAAATTGGTCAGGCTGGCGTAGCCGGTCAGCATGAAGTGCACGCCCGGATCGCCAAGCAGGCGCTCGACCGCGCTGGTGACGTTGCCGGCGGACTGATCCTTGACGTCGCCGACCACCAGTTCGAACGTATCCCCGGCAACGCCGCCGGCTGCGTTGGCCTCGTCGATGGCCATCTGCACGCCGCGCTGGAATTCCTGGCCGTCCGCCGCGGCAGGGCCGGTCAGCGGCGCAAGCAGGCCGATCTTGACGACATCGGCAAAGGCGGGGGCGGCTGATACGGCAAACATGCCGAGCAGCGTCGTGCTCATCAGCATATGGCGGATTCGACTTGCGGCGGATTTGGGCTTCATCGTGCTGTTCCCTGTTTTCCTCCCGTTCATCGGGAGTTGGATAATTGACAATCTACGCATAATTGTTCTTATTTGAAAAGGATTTTTCAACGCAACCTGGCCGGGAAGATGGTTCCCGCAAAGGTATGGAAGCCGTGGCGCTTTGCCGCGCAACTGTATTAAAACAGGGCAATTCCCCCGACGGAGCGGACAATGGCGATCTCGCAGAAGACCCTTGAAACCAGCCACGGCAAGATCGCGGTTCGCCAGACCAGTGGCGAAGGCGCCGCTGTCATGCTGATCCACGGCAATTCATCTTCCAGCGCCGTTTTCCGCAACCAGTTGGACAGCCCGTTGGGCGAGCGCTACCACCTCATCGCTCCCGACTTGCCCGGCCATGGAGCGTCCGCCGATGCGATCGATCCGGAGCGTTCCTACAGCATGGAAGGCTATGCCGATGCCATGACCGAAGTGCTCGGGCTGCTCGGCGTCGACAAGGCCATCGTCTTCGGCTGGTCGCTCGGCGGCCATATCGGGCTTGAGATGATCGACCGCTTTCCCGGCCTGCTTGGCCTGATGATCACCGGCACGCCGCCCGTCTCGCCCGAGCAGGTCGGCAACGGCTTCAAGCCGAGCCAGCATATGCACCTTGCCGGGCAGGAAACCTTCACTGACGCGGATGTCGAGGCCTATGCGCGCAGCACCTGCGGCGAGCCGTTCGAGCCGTTTCTCATCGACACGGTGGCGCGCACCGATGGAAGGGCGCGGCGCCTGATGTTCGAAAAGTTCGCGGCCGGCACCGGGCGGAACCAGCGCGAGATCGTGGCCGGCAAGACGCCGCCGATCGCCGTTCTGAACGGCATCGACGAGCCATTCGTCAACACCGATTTCGTCTCCGCTGTGAAATTCTCCAATTTATGGGAAGGCAAGGCCCATCTGCTCGACAAATCCGGCCACGCGCCGTTCTGGGATTCGCCGGATCGCTTCAATCCGGTCTTCGCCCGCTTCCTGGCAAGCTTCGACAGAGCGTAGGTCCGTCGGAAAACCGGCGCCACAGACCCCGCCCTCGAGACAGGTGGGTGACAATCGCGCGCATCTACCGTATATTGACATAAAGATATCCTTATGTGACATGAAAAGGCCTGTCGCCAAAGGGATAAAAAATGTCGCAGAATTCTGCATCGCTGGACGCATTGTTCGGCCCCGTCGCGGCAAAACCGGACGGCTCGGAAGTGCTTGCCGCGCTGACAGCGGCGGCACGCGAGCGCATTCTCATCCTCGACGGCGCCATGGGCACGCAGATCCAGGGCCTCGGCTTTGATGAGGAACAGTTTCGCGGCGAGGCCTTCGCCGGCTGCGCCTGCCACCAGCAAGGCAACAACGATCTTCTGATCCTGACGCAGCCGAAGGCGATCGAGGAGATTCACTATCAATACGCCATCGCAGGCGCCGACATCCTCGAAACCAACACCTTCTCCTCGACCTCGATCGCCCAGGCCGATTACGGCATGGAGGATGCCGTCTACGCGCTGAACCGCGATGGTGCGCGGCTGGTGCGGCGCGCGGCGGTGAGGGCCGAGCAGGAAGATGGCAAGCGCCGTTTCGTCGCCGGCGCGCTGGGGCCGACCAACCGCACCGCCTCGATGTCGCCCGACGTCAACAATCCTGGCTACCGCGCCGTGACCTTCGACGATCTGCGCCTCGCCTATGGCGAGCAGTTGCGCGGCCTGATCGACGGCGGCGCCGACATCATCCTGATCGAGACGATCTTCGACACGCTGAACGCCAAGGCCGCGATCTTCGCAGCGGAAGAGATCTTCATCGAGAAGGGCGTGCGCCTGCCGGTGATGATCTCGGGCACCATCACGGACCTCTCCGGCCGCACGCTGTCGGGCCAGACGCCGACCGCCTTCTGGCATTCGGTGCGCCATGCCAACCCTTTCACCATCGGCCTCAATTGCGCGCTCGGCGCCAATGCGATGCGGGCGCATCTGGCCGAACTATCAGGCGTCGCCAACACCTTCACCTGCGCCTATCCGAATGCCGGCCTGCCCAACGAATTCGGTAGGTATGACGAGAGCCCGGAATTCATGGCCGCGCAGATCGAGGATTTCGCCAGGGAAGGGCTGGTCAATGTCGTCGGCGGCTGCTGCGGCTCGACCCCGGAGCACATCCGCGCCATCGCAGAGGCGGTGCGGAAGTATCCGCCGCGCGCCATTCCTGACATCACGCCGAAGATGCGCCTGTCCGGGCTGGAGCCGTTCACGCTCACCGAGGAGATCCCCTTCGTCAATGTCGGCGAGCGCACCAATGTCACCGGCTCGGCCAAATTCCGAAAACTGATCACGGCGGGCGACTATGTCGCCGCACTCGACGTCGCCCGCGACCAGGTCGCCAATGGCGCGCAGATCATCGACATCAACATGGACGAGGGTCTGATCGATTCGAAGAAGGCCATGGTCGAATATCTCAATCTGATCGCAGCCGAGCCGGACATCGCCCGCGTTCCTGTCATGGTCGACAGTTCGAAATGGGAGATCATCGAAGCCGGCTTGAAATGCGTGCAGGGCAAGCCGCTGGTCAACTCCATCTCGATGAAGGAGGGCGAAGAGGCCTTCCTGCATCATGCCAGGCTGGTCCGCGCCTATGGCGCGGCGGTGGTCGTCATGGCCTTCGACGAGGACGGCCAGGCCGACACCAAGGCGCGCAAGGTCGAGATCTGCACGCGCGCCTACAAGCTCCTGACCGAGCAGGCCGGCTTCCCGCCCGAGGACATCGTCTTCGATCCCAATGTCTTCGCCATCGCCACCGGCATCGAGGAGCACGACAATTACGGTGTCGACTTCATTGAGGCGGCCGGCGAGATCACCGCGACGCTGCCGCATGTTCACATTTCCGGCGGCGTGTCGAACCTGTCCTTCTCGTTCCGCGGCAACGAGCCGGTGCGCGAGGCCATGCATGCCGTGTTCCTCTACCATGCCATCCAGCGCGGCATGGACATGGGCATCGTCAATGCCGGCCAGCTCGCAGTCTACGATACGATCGAGCCGGCACTGCGCGAGGCCTGCGAGGATGTCGTGCTCAACCGCATGCCCAGGGCCGGCGGCACCGCCACCGAACGCATGCTGGAGATCGCCGAACGCTTCAAAGGCACGGCGGGCCAGGAAGCCAAGGAGCGCGATCTCGCCTGGCGCGACCTGCCGGTCGAACAGCGGATCAGCCATGCACTGGTCAACGGCATCACCGAATTCATCGACGCCGACACCGAGGAAGCGCGGCTTGCCGCCGAGCGGCCGCTGCATGTCATCGAAGGCCCGCTGATGGCCGGCATGAACGTCGTCGGCGACCTGTTCGGCGCGGGCAAGATGTTCCTGCCGCAAGTGGTGAAATCGGCGCGGGTGATGAAGCAGGCCGTCGCCGGACTGCTGCCGCATATGGAGGCCGAGAAGCTGGCCAACGCCGCCAACGGCATCGACAATGGCGAACGCCAGACAGCGGGCAAGATCCTGATGGCGACGGTCAAGGGCGATGTCCATGACATCGGCAAGAACATCGTCGGCGTCGTGCTCGCCTGCAACAATTACGAGATCATCGATCTCGGCGTCATGGTGCCGGCAGCGAAAATCCTGCAGACGGCGCGCGACCAAAATGTCGACATCATCGGCCTGTCCGGCCTGATCACGCCATCCCTCGATGAAATGGTGCACATGGCCGCCGAGATGGAGCGCGAAGGCTTCGACATTCCGCTGCTGATCGGCGGCGCAACGACCAGCCGCGTGCACACGGCGGTGAAGATCCACCCGCGCTACACCAAGGGCCAGACGGTCTACGTCACCGACGCCAGCCGGGCGGTCGGTGTCGTGTCGTCCTTGCTGTCGAACGAGACCAAGGGCGGCTATGTCGACACGGTGCGCACCGAATACAAGAAGGTCGCCGATGCGCATGCCCGCTCCGAATCCGACAAGCAGCGGCTGCCGCTGGCCAAGGCGAGGGCTAATGCGCACCGGATCGACTGGTCTGCCTACGAGCCGCCGAAGCCGTCCTTTACCGGCGTCAAGGTATTCGAGAACTGGGATCTCACCGAACTCGCGCGCTACATCGATTGGACGCCGTTCTTCCAGACCTGGGAACTGAAGGGCCGTTATCCCAAAATTCTCGAAGACGAGGCGCAAGGCGCCGCCGCGCGCCAGCTGTTCGAGGATGCGCAGGCGATGCTGAAGAGGATCATCGCCGAGAAATGGTTCGCGCCGCGCGGCGTCGTCGGCTTCTGGCCGGCCAATGCCGTCGGCGACGACATCAGGCTGTTCACGGACGAAAAGCGGTCGCAGGAACTGGCGACCTTCTTTACCTTGCGCCAGCAGCTGACCAAGCGCGACGGCAAGGCCAATGTCGCACTGGCGGACTTCGTCGCGCCAGCGGAGTGCGGCAAGCCGGATTACATCGGCGGCTTTATCGTCACCGCCGGCATCGAGGAGGTGGCTATCGCCGAACGGTTCGAGCGAGCGAATGATGATTATTCGTCGATCATGGTCAAGGCGCTGGCAGACCGCTTCGCCGAAGCCTTTGCCGAGCGGATGCATGAGAAGGTGCGCAAGGAATTCTGGGGCTATGCTTCAGATGAAGCGCTGGCGCCGGACGAACTGATCGGCGAACCCTATCGCGGCATTCGCCCTGCGCCCGGCTATCCGGCGCAGCCCGATCACACCGAGAAGGCGACTTTGTTCCGGCTGCTCGACGGTGAGCGCAATGCAGGCGTGAGCCTGACCGAAAGCTATGCAATGTGGCCGGGTTCCTCGGTATCAGGCATCTATCTGGCGCATCCAGAAAGCTATTATTTCGGCGTCGCCAAGGTCGAACGCGACCAGGTCGAGGACTATGCACGCCGCAAGGCGATGCCGCTGGCCGAGGTAGAGCGCTGGCTTGGCCCCATCCTCAACTACGTGCCGGCACACTATGCCGAGGCGGCTGAATAGCGACGCGAACGCTATCATCATTTCGCTCTGACGGTCGTCGTTGATCTCTTGACTCTATCCTCCCAGGGGGGATAGTCGGGCGGTATGTCCGAAGGTATTCACACATCCCACCCTGCCATTTTAAAGCGGCTGAAACGCGCGCAAGGGCACCTAGCTTCCGTCATTGCCATGTTCGAAGCGGAACGCCCCTGCGTTGATCTTGCGCAGCAACTATACGCGGTCGAAAGCGCCATCAGCAGCGCGAAACGCGAGCTGATCCACGATCACATCGAGCATTGCCTGACCGACAGCGCTGAACCGAGCGGCAGCTCTCTGGCGGAACTCAAGCAGTTGGCGAAATATCTATGAACCATACGGGCGCACGCATCCTTGACTGGTTTGGGTTCGGACCAAGCGGCCATGCCACGCACGCTGATCACGGTCATGGCACAGGGCCGCATGGTCATTCCCACGGCGTCATCGATGCGACCATCGCCACAACTGACCGTGGCATCTGGGCCATCAAATGGTCATTCGTCATACTGGCGGTTACAGCGGCGCTGCAGGTTGTTGTTGTGATGCTGTCTGGCAGCGTGGCGCTGCTGGCCGACACGATCCACAACATCGGAGACGCCACGACCGCCATTCCACTGTGGATCGCATTCATGCTGGCGCGCCGCAAGCCGTCGCAGACCTTTACCTATGGTTTGGGCCGCGTCGAAGATCTGGCAGGGATCATCATTGTCCTGATCATTTTGTTTAGCGCCATCGTCGCTGGCTATCAGGCCATCGACCGTCTGATAAACCCCCAGTTGGTTACCCATCTGGGTTGGCTGACGGCGGCCGGCATTGTCGGGTTTCTTGGCAATGAAGTGGTTGCCGTGTTCCGGATCCGGGTCGGTCGGGAGATCAACAGCGCGGCGCTCGTCGCAGACGGCTACCACGCCCGCACCGACGGTCTCACCAGCCTTGCCGTTGTCATCGGTGCGCTGGGCGTTTGGCTCGGCTTTCCCTTGGCCGACCCGATTATTGGCCTGCTCATCACCGCTGCGATCTTCGGCATCGTTTGGCAATCGGCACGCTCGGTGCTTACTCGCATGCTTGACGGTGTCGAACCCGGCGTCATGGGCGAAATCCGGCATGCCGCCGAGCATGTGCCAGGCGCGCAGATTGTCGAGGCGAAAGCTCGTTGGATTGGCCACAAGCTGCACGCAGACATTGCCATCTCGGTCGACGAAGCTTTGCCTGTTTCCGAGGCCAGGAAGATAACGGCCGCTTTGGAAGATGAACTGTTCGAGCACATGCCGGCTCTTGCAGCTGCCAACATTCGGTTGGCCACCGCAAATGAACAACACGACGATCCGCATCCTCACGGGCATGATCACGGTGAACACCACGGCCACCACCATTGAGGGTCGCGAAAAAACCACCGGCGTCGGCTAACCTCGACTGATGTTCCAGACGCTTGTTGAGTTTCAACGCACCATATATCTGGCGTTCGCCGACCAGATAAAACTGCTCTCGGCTGGAGGCGATTGGCTGGCGTTCCTGGCCTTCCTGCCAATGGGGGTCTTGTTTGGAGCCGCACATGCTTTGACGCCCGGTCACAGCAAAGCTATTTTGGCGACCTACCTTGCCGGCTCCGATGCGAAGGTTTCGCGCGGCCTCTTGGTGTCGGTTACTCTGTCCTTCACTCACGTGGCAATCGCGGTTCTGATCGCCGTGCTTTCGCTGCCGCTTGTCTCGATCGCGTTGAGTAGTGTTGGGCGCGCGCCACTCCTCGAGAACATCAGTCGCGGCCTGCTCGGGCTGATCGGCGTCTGGATGATATGGCGCGCATTGAACCATGGCCGGCATCACAAGCATGAGGGCGAGGCTGTTGGTGTCATGGCCGGTTTGATACCCTGCCCGCTGACCCTCTTTGTCATGACGTTCGCGATTTCCAGAGGCGTACCGGGCGCCGGTATTCTGTTCGCGATCACCATGATGCTGGGTGTGGCACTGACCTTATCTTGTGTGGCGATCGCTTCAATCCTGTTCAAAGAGCGACTGGTGCACTTTTTCGACAGCCGTCCGCGCCTGTTCGATGTCATCTCACGTACGATTGAAGGGGTGGCTGGCTTTGCGCTCGCTTGCATAGCCGTCTGGCAAATCTCATCTTCGGCTGTCTGATCTCGATGAGTTCTCACCAGCCTGTCGAAAACAGCGCAAGCGAACGTCATCTTGTCGCCATGACATCGTCGGGACACGATGTGCCAATACCGGCATCTGCGCTGGTGGCTGGCCGATAATCCAACACATCGATAAATCCAGGGCAGCCGTCTTTACAGTTGGAGCGCCGAATGACCTTACTCACACGCCGCAGGCTTTTGAAGACGGCTGCGGTTGCCGGCGCGGGCGGGATCGGGCTTTCGGCGATGGGCCGGCTTGGTGGCTGGGCCGCCGCGACGCCTGAGCCGGTGGTTTTGCAGACGGCAAAGATCCGGGCGAAGCTGATGGATGTCAGCCAGACCAGGGATGTGCTGACCTATGGCAACGCCGGGATGCCGCCCGTGCTCAGAATAAAAAAGGGCGAGCCCTTCGCTGCACGCCTTGTCAACGCGATCGACGATCCGACGACGATCCACTGGCACGGTATTCGCGTTCCCAACAAGATGGACGGCGTGCCGTTTCTGGTCCAGCCCTACGTCTACACCGGCGATCATTTCGACTACGCCTTCACGCCGCCCGACGCCGGCACCTTCTGGTACCACCCGCATTGCAACACGCTGGAGCAGATGGGCCATGGCCTGACCGGCGTGATCGTGGTCGAGAATCCCAACGATCCGAAATTCGATGCCGAAATCGTCCTCAATTTGCGCGACTGGCGCCTCGGTGACGACGGCCAGTTCATCGACCAATTCCGGCCGCGCGATGCCGCGAGAACCGGCACTTACGGCACGGTGCGCACCGCCAATTGGCTCGACCAGCCGCAATATGATGCGCCGGCCGGCGGACTGGCGCGGCTGCGCGTCGCCATCACCGACGTGACGCGTATCTACGCTTTTCGCGTCGACGGTGCGCAGGCGAGTGTCATGGCGCTCGACGGCAATCCGGTGCCTGAGCGTTTTTCGCCCGATGCCTTGCTGCTTGGACCCGGCCAGCGCATGGAGCTGGCGATACGCATGCCCGACGAGGAAGGCGCGATCGTCAGCTTGAGGGACGTCAGGGGCACCAAGCCAAAAATCCTGGCAACCCTGCGCGCGACAGGAAAATCCCTCAAACGGGACATTCGCGATGTTGCTCCGCTGGAGCTCAATCCGGTGGCGGAAGTGGATCTCGCCAGTGCCAGGCATATTTCCCTGGCACTGAGCGCCACGGCGGAAAACGTCCCGAGCGATGGCATCTGCGGTTCGCTTGGCTATAGTTTCTGGGCTCTCAACAAAGTGCCGTGGCCTGGTGACACCAAGGATCCGACCGCGCCGCTGGCCGAATTGAAGCTTGGCCAAAGCTACGTCATCGACATGGAGAACCTGACGCCGCAATCCCATCCGATGCATCTGCACGGTATGAGCTTCAAAGTGCTGTCATCCTCGACGCGCCAGGTTCAGCCTGTGATTTCCGACACCTATCTCATTCAGCCCAACGAGAAGGTTCAGCTCGGCTTCGTCGCCGACAATCCCGGCGATTGGCTGCTGCACTGCCACATCATCGAGCACCAGAAATCGGGAATGACGAGCTACGTCAGGGTGGTGTGAAGCCGCGTCAGCCTGCGCGTAGCGTCTGTGCCGTCATTTGCGCAACTGCGCCTCGATCTCGTCGAGCACCTTGTCCTTGCCGATGCCGGTGAGGAAGGCGAGGCCCTTGATCACCGGCTTGGTGACCGAAGCGGAGATCGGGGTGGTTGCGACGATGAAGTCGACATTGTCGGCCAGTCCGGCCACTTCGGTGGCCTTTGCCTGCTGGGCATTGAAGGTGAGGCCGCGTTTCTTCATTTCCTCGGTGACGGCGACATTGACCGCGGTCGAGGTGGCGATGCCCGTGCCGCAGGCAAAGAGAATGGTTTTCTGTCTGGACATCTCTGCTTCTCCTTGTTTCAGCCGAGTACGGCTCGCACGTCTTCGAGGGTTCTGGCCGACCTCAAATCATCCAAGGCTTGCGGGTTCTGGATGGTGGCCATGACGGCCTGCAGCGCCTCAATCTGCTTGTCCTTGTCGTTGATGGCAAGCAGGAAGACGAAGCCGACCGGCAGCATCTCGTCGGGATCCTCCATGTTGGCGAAGGTCACTGGTTGCTTCAATGTGCCCATCGCGATGCCAGGCTTCAGCACATGCTCCGGATCGGTGTGCGGCACCGCGACATTATCGGAGCGTTCCAGCGGCAGTCCGGTCGGGATGGCCAATTCGCGGCGCACGACCGCGTCGGCATAGCTGTTTTTGACATAGCCAAGTCTCTCCAGCCGGCCCGCCAGAATGCGGATGATCTCCTCATTGGTCGAGGCATCGGATCCGAGCACGATCGCGTCAGGGTCCAGAAGCTGCATGAGTCCGTCGGACATTCTTTGCTCCGTCTATGAAATCGTGCGCCCCGGGAAGGGCGCACGATCGGTTTAAAGGGTGGACGCTATCAGGTTCAGGCCGTCTCTTCGGCCGGCTCGTCCTCGGCGCCCGCGGCCCGCTCCCAGCCGAGCGGATTGCGGCGGTAGAGGACAAACAATGCCGCGATGACCACCGCGATCACGATGATGCCGACAAGCCCCATCCCCTGGATAGCCTCGATGACCACGTAAGGCACCCACAGGAAGCCGTCGACCACCGAGGTGATCTGTAGTGCGTCCGCCGGCAGCTTGAAGCCCGACGAGACTGCTGCGCTGGTGAACAGCGGCGCCAGCGCGTTGGCGACGTAGAAGCCGATGGCCAGCGTCACCGTGCCGATCACCACCATGCGGAACACGTTGCCTTTGACCAGCGGCGCGGTCATGGCGACGATGAAGGGGATGACCGCGAGGTCGGCGAACAGGATGACGCGGTTGCCCGGCAGGATGATGGACAGAATGATCGCGATCGGCACCAGGATCAGCGACGACGAGATCGCGGCCGGATGGCCGATCAGGATCGCCGAATCGAGACCAACGAGAAGCTCTCGGTCACCGGTGCGCTTGCGCACGAACGCCTGTGCCGCGTCGGAGACGGGGATCAGCCCCTCCATCAGGATCTTGACCATGCGCGGCAGCAGCAGCATCACCGCGGCCAGCGTCATGCCGGTGCCCAGAACCTTTGCCAGCACCACGCTGAGATCACCCGCATTGTAGAAGGCGATCGCACCAAGCACGAGGCCGATGATGAGGCCCATCACGACAGGTTCGCCGAACACGCCGAACCTGCGCTCGATGGTGTCGGTGTTGATGTTGATGCGGTTGATCCCGGGAATGCGGTCCATGATCCAGTTGAGCACAATGGCGATCGGCAGGATCTGCGCCGAGGCGAGATGCGGCACGGAAATGCCGGGCACGCCGTAGAACTGCTGCACCGCGCGCGCCGACCAGTCGGCGAACAGCAGCGAGAGTGCTGCGACAAGTGCTGCGACCGCGATGCCATAGGCCAGATTGTCGGTTGCGGCGACCACCAGCGAGCCGACAAAGGCGAAGTGCCAGAAATTCCAGACGTCGACATTGAGCGTGCGCGTCATGCGTGTCAGCAACAGCACGATGTTGACGAGGATGCCGACCGGAATGACCCAAAGGCCGACCGACGAGCCGAAGGCGATCGCGGCCGCGGAGGGCCAGCCGACATCGATGATGTCGCGATGAATGCCGGTGTTGGTGACGATGGCCTTGGCAACGTCGCCAATCGACGTGAACATGAGGCCAAGCACCAGATTGATGCCGATGAAGGCGACGCCGATGGTGACGGCGGCGCGAAAAGCCTTGCTGACCTTGGCGCCCAGAACCACGGCGATGATGAAAATGACAATTGGCAGCAGGATCGTCGGGCCAAGCGTATCGATGGCCCCTTTTAGGCCCGCGAGAACAGTATCCATTTTTCCTCCCCTGGAGCCGCGAGCCTTCGCTCGACGCCTCGCAATGATGCTCCATCCAGCCTTTGACGCTCTGGCGCAAAGACACTCCCCAATTTGCCCAGAGGCGAATGCTTTCCGACTGTCGCGTCGGTGAACATTTGCCTTTGTTGACAAACGAATGTTTTATTGGGGTTGTCCGCTGCATTGTCAATTGGTTGCGCTTCGGCCAATCGAGCCCCGAAGGACGTCCCTTCCGAGACGATTTCGTGGGAAATTGCCGGTCGCGACCGGGTTTCGTTGGCAAATAGAACCCGTTCCCTGCTATCCGGTCCCAAATCACGAAGCTGTGGACATTCTTGCATGACCAACGTCGCCCTGACCGGCCTTGCCCGCGATCTCGCCAGGCGTGCCGCCGAAGGCCGCCAGGTGCGCATCGGTGTCATCGGCTCGGGCGAAATGGGCACCGATCTGGTCACCCAAGGCATGCTGATGCCAGGCATTTCGATCTGCGCCGTCTCGACGCGCCGCCCGCACACCGCGCGCGATGCCATCCGTATCGCCTATGGCGACGAAGCCATGGCCGTCGAAGCCGACACCGCGTCGAAAGTCACCGGAGCCATCGAGAGCGGCAAGATCGCCATCACTTCGAACGAGATGCTGGTCACCAATCCGTTGATCGACGTCGTCATCGACGCCACCGGCAAGCCGGGTGTCGCCGCCGATTTCGACCTCATGGCGATGGAGCACGGCAAGCATCTGGTGATGATGAACGTCGAGGCCGACGTCACCATCGGCTGCTATCTGAAACAGCAGGCCGACCGGCTTGGCGTCGTCTATTCGGTCGGTGCGGGCGACGAACCGTCGAGCTGCATGGAACTGATCGAATTCGCGTCGGCGCTCGGGCTGACCATCGTCTCGGCCGGTAAGGGCAAGAACAACCCGCTCAACCACAATGCCGTCCCGGACGACTATCGCGCCGAAGCCATCCGCCGCAACATGAACCCGCGCATGCTCGTCGAGTTCGTCGACGGTTCCAAGACCATGGTCGAGATGTGCGCCATCGCCAACGCCACCGGGCTGGTGCCCGATGTGCCCGGCATGCACGGCCCCAAGGCCGATCGCGACGACCTCGCCAAGGTGCTGATCCCGCGCGAGGACGGCGGTCTGCTGTTGAAGAAAGGCGTCGTCGACTACACGATTGGCAAAGGCGTCGCGCCCGGCGTCTTCGTCATCGTCGAGGCGACGCATCCGCGCATCATCGAGCGCATGGACGATCTGCATATCGGCCACGGCCCTTACTACAGCCTGTTCCGACCCTACCATCTGACCTCGCTGGAAGTGCCGCTGACCGCCGCCCGCATCATGCTTTTCGGCAAGCCCGACATGGTGCCGCTGCCGCGACCTGTTGCCGAAGTCTGTGCGGTCGCCAAGCGGGATCTCGCCGCCGGCGAGACCTTCGATGCGATCGGCGAGACCTGTTACCGCTCCTGGACGATGACCGTCGGCGAAGCCCGCGCCCAGCGCGCCGTGCCGGTCGGCCTGCTCGAGGGCGGCAAGGTGCTGAAGCCGGTCAGGAAAGGCGAGTTGCTGACGTCAGACAATGCGGCACCCGACCAGACGACAAGGCTGTTCGCCTTGCGCCGGCTGCAGGATGAGATGCTGTACGGGGCCTGAAAGGACCACGCTGGCGCTGCTACGACAAATGATAGATTGTGGGGCAAATGTCGCCAAGGTCGGTCCACATGAACCTTCGAATCAGGAATCCGCTTGCCCGCGAACTGGCTCGCCAGCTTGCCGCCAAGCGCAAGGTTTCCATGACCAGAGCGGTTATCGAAGCGCTTGAAAGTGAACTGAAGCGGGAAAACGCCCGTATGCCTCTGGCGGAACGGCTGGCTGCAATCGCCGATGATTTGAGGTCCAAAGCGGGCAAGGCTGGCCGGGTCGTGAGCAAGAATGAGATCGATGCCATGTGGGGTGGCGGCCAGAATGACGCCTGACAGGTGCACAGGGGTTGTCACGTTGGAAGGCCTGCTGGCAGCTCGGATTTCGTCGTTCGTTTCGATGGATGATCGTAGACATTCGGGATTGACCGGAGCCTTCCCAACTTCGTCATCCACGGGCGGAGCAGGAGCGAAGCGACGTCGCGGAGACCCGAGGATCCATGCCGTGATCTTGGTCGAGGAATGCAGCGGAGCAGAATTCTGCACCGCAGCAGCGCTTTGAAGTCGCGGCATGGATCCTGGGGTCTGCGCCGCGTCGCTGCGCTCCTTGCTTCGCCCCAGGATGACGAAGCGATGTGCATTTCCGCCAAGCCATCAACGCAAGCACGTCCGACCCATCAAAACTTCGGCAGCGGAGGAGTTGACGATTACTTCCCCAGTTCGACAGACCTGAGCCGCGCTGCCTCCACCGCCTGCGTCAGCAGATTGGTCAGCCGGTGCTCGCCCATCAGCACGGCCAGCGCCGCGGCCGTCGTGCCGTTGGGGCTGGTGACCTGCTGGCGCAGCACGCCCGGTTCCTCGCCGCTTTCGGCGGCGAGCGAGGCGGCGCCATAGACGGTCTGCATGGCGAGCAGCTTGGCGGTCGCCGTTGGCAGCCCGGCCTTCTCGGCGGCCACGGTCAGCGCTTCGATGAAATGGAAGATGTAGGCCGGCCCAGATCCGGAGACGGCGGTCACCGCATCCATCAGGCCCTCATCGTCGATGGTGGCCACTTCGCCGCTCGCCGACAAAAGATCGGCGACGAAACGCTTGGTGTCATCCGACACGAGCTTGTTGGAGAACACCACCATCATGCCCTTGCCGATTGCCGCGGGTGTGTTGGGCATGCAGCGCACGATCGGCGCGCGGTTGCCGAGGATTTCCTCGAAGGTGCTGGCCGGCGTGCCGGCGGCGATGCTGACGAAGGTGGTGCGGCCATCGCCGAAACGCTTGTAGGCGGAGGTGACATCGCGGATCACCTGCGGCTTCACCGCGATGACGACGAGATCGGGCACGGCATCGGCCGGGATGCTGCCGGCATCGGCTGATGTCGCGCAGCCCAGCGTGGTCGCGCGATTGCGCAGATCGGCATTGGGCTCGACCACGAAAACCGCCGATGGCGCAAGCTTACCGGATTTCAGCCAGCCTGAGAGCATGGCGTAACCCATATTGCCGCAGCCGGCGAGAACAAGCCTGATCGTCATCAAAAGCCCTCCGAAGGAAGGCCTTCACATAGACGCTGGCGCTTCCCTGGGGAAGCCCTGTCAGGATCGCGAGCCGCGATCGGGATCGCGCACTGCCATCGGCCGCAGCGAGACTTGCCGGAGGCCAAGCACGCCGAGCACGAAGAACAGCCAGACCGGGTCGCCGCGATGGAAGAAGAAGCTTTCGAGGAAAGCGTTCAGCGCCGTGAACAGCACCACCATCATGAAGAAGTCACCGAGAAAAATGTTTTCCCTGCGCAACGGAATGCGCATGTAGTCGCGCAGCGGCGCGATGAGGAAAGTGTAGACCGCCACGCAGAGTGCCGGAATGCCCATCAGCACGGCGATGTCGAGGTAGCCGTCATGGCCGTGCACGATGGTCCGGATGTCCCACGGCCGGTCGAAGGGCTGGTCCTGGTTGAGCAGCAAGGGCGTGCCCCAGAAGCTCTCATAGCCGTAACCGGTCCATGGCTTCTTCGCGAGCATGCTGCCGGCGAACTCCCACAGCGTCGTGCGGCCCGTATAGGTCATGTCCGGGAAATAGATCGCCGCGAGATGTTTTATCGGCGGCAGGAATACGATGCCCAGCGTGCCGACCGCTGTCGCGACGATCGCCAGCGCAAACAGGATCGGCGTGCCGAGCCGCATGCCGATCAGGCTCGGGAACATGACGATCAGGATCGAGAACGGCACCAGGCCGGCTGTCGTCTTGGAGCCGGTGTGCAGCATGAAGATCATCGCTGCCAAGAAGATCCCGGCGCCCCAATAGCGCTGTCCGCGCCGGTAGAGATAGAGGCCTGCGAAGCTGAGGCAGGCCATGATCGGCCCGGCGATGTTCTTGTGGGTGAACACGCCGCGCCACAGGCCGGCATGCTCGGGCTCCTGCGAGTCGGCGGTGTGCATCGCCTCGTGCGGAAAAACGATGAGGCCGAGATAGGAAAGGCCCATGACCACGACGGCGGTGAAGATGATCACCTTCGAGAAGGCTTCGGCGTCGCGCGGCAGCACCAGGATCGTCGCCATTGTCAGGATGCCGATCAGGGTGAAGGAGGCGGCGCGCATGGCCGAAGGCGGATCGGTCGACAGGATCACCGAGAGGAAAAAGAAGCCCAGCATCAGCATCCAGGACGGGCTGAGCAGCGAGCGCACCACACGCGGATCGGCAAAGGCCATCAGCGAGAAGATCGACAAGGCGCCGAGCGAACCGAAGCCAAGCTGGTTGACGATGTCGCCGCCTTGACCGGTGAGTTCGGCGCCGCCCGGCTGGAACGGCCGGAAGGACACCATGATGACGGTGAACAGCAGCGCGGCAATGGCGGTGGCCACGCCTTCGCGCGTGAACGCGGCGCTGAGCGGCGCGCGCTCAGTTTTTCTCAGGCTGGCGATATTGCTCATTGGCATATCCGAATTCGGCCAGCACGCGGCCCAGCGCCACATGGACAGGGTAGATGGCGATATCAGGCGATCCGGTCCACGCCAGCCGGATCAGGCCGCGAAACGGCGAGGCGGCAAGCAGTGCCAGGCTCTTCAGCAACACCTTGGCGCCGGCCAGCGGTGTGCCGGCGCGCTTCTTCTTTTCGACCAGTGTCGAGATGACACCGTTGCGCAGGCTGCGGGCCCGGATCCAGTCGGCTTCGATACGCCGGGCCGGGACGGTTTCATGCACCTTGGCCTCGGCGCACCAGCCCAGCACAAAGCCCTTTTGCGCCGACCGGCTGAGAAAGTCGGAATCGCCGCCGCCCATGAAGTTGAATCTGAGATCGAGAAAGGGTGGACCCATGGCGATCAGCACGTTGCGCCCGACCAGAAGATTGCCGGACGAATAGAGCGCCGGCACCCGCCCTGTCTCCCGGTAGGGCGGCGCGAACACCGGATGCTCGGCCCATCGCGCATGGGCGGGGTCGGCAAACACGGGCACCTGCGGGCCGCCGACAATATCGGCGCCCAGCGTTTCGGCAGCCCGGCACATCCGTTCCAGCCACTGCGGATCGGCGATCTCGTCATCGTCGATGACCAGCAGATGCCTGAAGTTCGGGAATTGCAGGATGGCCGTCTGCCAGCCGGCATTGTAGGCGCTGCAATTGCCGCGCTCATGCGCGATGATCACCAGGCCCGACATCTCGCCGCGCTCGAACAGCGGCAGCGCTGCCTTGGCGCCGGCCTGCGCCTCGGCTTCGTTCTCCACCACGATGACGGCAAAGCGCCTGCCGGTTTGCTGCGCGCGCAGCGACGCCAGCGTTTCCAGCACCTGCTCGGGACGCTTGAAGGTCGGCAAGGTGACGACGGCTTTAACGGCCTCGACATCAAGCCGCGGCGTGCGTCCCGCGACCGATACCGAACCGTCCGATGGCAAAGGGATCATCCGTGTCCAGCCACATGGTGAGTTGGGCTCTGGTAGCACCACGGTTGATAAGGTTTCGTTAATCACCTTGCACGGAGAACGCCTGCAAGCAGAGGCTTTCGGCCGTCGAATGTGCTGGCTTAATCAAGGGTTCACCGCGCCTTGCTACCGGCTACACCACTGGATATGTAAGATGCATCTGCTGTTCGCCACATCGATCGTGCCCGACGGCGCTCTCGCCTCTGGCTATGAGATCGCCAACGCTGCGATCATCGCCGCCTTGCGGCGCGCTGGCGCGCGCGTAACCGTCATCGGCTTCACCTGGCCGGGGAAACCCGCGGCCGACCCCGAAAACACCGTGGTGCTGGGTGCCATCGACGTGCGCACGGACAATGCCTCCGCGCGGCAGAAGCTGGCCTGGGTCGGCAAGGCGCTGCTTTCGGGCCTCACCTTCGCCTCGGTCAAGCTGCGCGCCGTGTCCGACAGCGATGTTCTCGCTGCCATCGAGCAAGCTGGACCGGTTGACGGCTACGTGCTGAATTCCGTGCAGTTCGCCGGCGCCTTCGAAAAGCTGTTCACCGAGCGGCCTTCGATCTTCGTTGCCCACAATGTCGAGCATCTTTCGGCGCGGGAGAACGCCGCTGCCGCCGGCAGCCTCTTCCAGCGCCTGCTGTTTCGCCGCGAGGCAAGGCTGCTCAAGGCCGTCGAAGAGCGTCTCTGCCGCCGGGCGCGCTTCGTCTTCACCCTGGCCGAGGAAGACCGCGCCGCACTAGGTGTCGCCTCCGACAACCGCTCGGCGGTGCTGCCGCTGGTGACCGGTGCCCTGGCGCCAACCCTGAAAGGCCCGCGCCGCATCGACTGCGACGCCGCCCTGATCGGCACCTGGACCTGGCAGCCGAACCGCATCGGCCTCGACTGGTTCCTGGGCAAGGTCGTGCCGCATCTGCGGCCCGATTTCCGCATCCGCATCGCCGGCCACATGCCTTCGGGCGTCGCGTCCAAGCATCCCGGTGTTGAATTTGTCGGCCGCGTGCCCGACGCGCAGGCTTTCGTGCGCAGTGCAGCCGTCATCCCGTTGATCAGCACCGCGGGCAGCGGCGTCCAGTTGAAGACCATCGAAACCTTCGAACTCGGCCTGCCTTCGGTCGCCACCAGCCGTTCGCTGCGCGGCATCGACCACCGTCCGGCCAACTGCGTCGTCACCGACGATCCCGTCGTCTTCGCCAAGGCTCTCGAGGCTGCGGCCGCCGACATCCGCGACGTCGACGGCAGCGCGTTCCGGGGCTCGCAGGTCAAGGCGCTTGACGCTGCCATCCGGCTCGGCCTCGAAAAGCTTGAGCCTGCCAGGCAGGAGGCGTTTGCATGAACATGCATTCCGCCCGCGCCGCGTTCGGGCTCGACAAGCTGAAGACGATCCTTGGCATCCCGGTGGTTGCGGTCCGCTGGAACGATGCCATCGCCCTGCTGAACCGGTTGATTGCCGAGCGGCGCTTCACTAAGGTCAGTTTCCTCAACGCCCACAACGCCAACATCGCCTATACCGACCCGGTGTTCGCCGGGGCACTCGATGATTTCCTCATCCTGCCCGACGGCATCGGTATCGATCTGGCGGCGAGGCTCCTCTACGGGGCGCCGTTTCCCGACAATCTCAACGGCACCGATTTCGTCCCGGCCTTCCTGCAGGCCTCGACGACGCCGCTGACCGTTGGGCTGCTCGGCGCGACGCGTGTCAATGCCGAAGCGGCTTCGGTCAAGCTGGCCGCCTTGGCGGTGCAGCACAAATTCGTGGTGATCCATGACGGCTATTTCCCTGCTTCGCAGGAGCAGGAAATCGTCGACCGGATCGCCGCGCTTCGGCCCGACGTGCTGCTCGTCGCCATGGGCGTGCCGCGCCAGGAATTGTGGATCGAACGCCACATCGATGCGCGCCACTGCACGCTGCCGATCGCCGTCGGCGCGTTGCTTGATTTCCTGAGCGGCGCGGTGCCCCGCGCGCCCTTGTGGATGCGCCGGCTGCGGCTCGAATGGCTGTTCCGGTTGGCTGTCGAACCGAGCCGCCTGTGGCGCCGTTATGTGGTCGGCAACCCACTGTTCCTGCTGCGCGTCGTCAGGCAGAAATTCTCGCTTGCGCCCGAAGCCGCGGAGGATGTCAAGTGAACAGCAGGTTCGTGCCAGGCACCGCTGTCGAGCCAGGCCCGCTGCGGCAGACACCGACGGCGGCCATCGTGACGGCAAGCTACGCGCCCGACTTCGAGCGCTGCCGCCTGCTGTGCGAGACACTTGATCGCCACGTTTCGGGCGCGGCGCACCATTACATCTTGGTCGAACATCGCGACGTCAGGCTGTTTCGCCAATTGGAAACCGGCCGCCGCACGGTCGTCGACGAGCGTGAATTGCTGCCGCGCTGGCTGCACGCATTTGACGATCCGCTCAGCCTGTTTCGCCGGCGCGTCTGGCTCAGCCTGAAGACCCAGCCGCTGCGTGGCTGGCACGTGCAGCAATTGCGTCGCATCGCCATCTCGGCGCATGCATCTCAAGATGTGCTGATCTTCTGCGATTCCGATGTTGCCTTCCTCAAACCTTTCGACTGCGCCGCCTTCTGGCGCGACGGCAAGGCGCGGCTGTTCCGCCGCGACGGCGTGCTGGCGGACGAAGGCCATGAGGAGCATCGCATCTGGTCGCGCAACGCGGGGTCGGCACTCGGCATCGATCCGTCCCGGACATCGGTCCACGACTACATCTCGACGCTGATCGCCTGGCGGCGCGACACCGTGCTGGCCATGTGCGGCGAGATCGAGAAGGTCCATGGTCGCAACTGGGTCGAGGTCGTCGGCTCGGCGCGCAAATTCTCCGAATGCATGATCTACGGCCGCTATGTCGACGATTTGCTACAGGGTGCCGGCCACTTCCACGGTTCGGAGGAGTTCTGCCGGGTGCACTGGACCGGCGAGGCGCTGTCGGACGACGAGTTCCGCCGCTTCGTTGCCGCCATGGCGCCGGAGCAGGTGGCGATCGGCATGCAATCCTTCATCGGCACCGATATCGGCCGCATCCGCCGTTTGATCGGGCTGGATTAGATGGGCTTTGCCGGTTTACGCATCGCCGAATAGGTGAGCAGCGTCGAGGCGAGATACAAAAGCAGGAAGACGACATTGAGCGACAGCACCAGGTTCGGCGTGTCGAGGATGGTCGTCAGCACATAGGTCAAAAGCAGCGCCTTCAGTGCGGCGAGCAGACCGAGATTGAGCGCCCGCACCAGCGTCTGGCCGCGCGCGAACAAAAGCTCGGCCTGATATTCGACCAGATTGCGCAAGCCAGGCACGCAGATCGCCAGCACCACCAGCGGCGCGGCCTCGGCGACATTCTTGCCGAGCGCATTTGGGAAAAAGTGTAGCACGATGCCGAGCGTCAGCAGTGCCAGCGTCGACACCGCGAACACGCCGCCTTCGATGCCGCTCTTGACCGCCAGCCGCGACAAAAGTTCGGGCGCGCGCATCATGCGCTGCACCAGCATCATCGAGAAGGTGCGGATCGGAATGGCCGTCAGGTCTACCAGCCGCATGATAATGGCATAGATGCCAGCCAGATGCGGGCCGCCGATCGCCAGCACCAGCAGCTTGTCGAACTCCATCTGCAGGTAGAACAGCACTTCGGCGCCGGCCACATAGATGGAATCGGCCAATCGCCGAAGATACAGTTCGACCCGCAGCCGCAGCCTCTGGCGCGGGTAGAAGAAGCCGAAGGCGATCAGCAGCGAGGCGGCATTGGCGCCGATATAGAACCAAGACCATATCCAGACACTGTGTTGTGCTGAGAACATGAACAGCACCGCGCCGAGCGCCCGCAACGCGGTCGCCAGGATAGCTAGCAGCGCGGCGCGGCCGAACTTGCCCAGCCCGTTGTTGACGATCAGCGCCACCTCGACCGGCCGCCACAGCAGCGCTTCGGCAAAGACGATTGCCGCAAACACCGACAGCGGCACGGTGTCGGCGAAGAAAAGCAGATAGACGCCGAACGAGGCCGCGGCCAGCAGCGGCAGCGACAGCACGCCGAGCAGCAGGAAGCCGGCGGAGAAGGTGCCGATCAGATTGGGGCGGATGGTGGCGGTGCGGTAGAGCGCCGAGATGAACCCGAAGGCGAGGATGCGCGACAGCATGACACCGGCCGCCGAAGCGGTGGCGAACATGCCGAATTCGGAAATGGACAGCGTGTTGGCCAGCGCGATGAAATAGGCCAGCGAAAACACCAGTCGCCCGCCGGCGCCGCTGATCGCCGAGAAATAGTCGCGAAGCAGCCCCCGTCGTTCGGCCAAAAAGCTGCCGATCCGGGCGAGGGGCCGCCTTTGCGGTATGTCACTGGCCTGCGTCATGTCTCAAGGAGAGCCTAGGCGGGAAAACTTAACGTGCCGTTCTGGAGGCTGAGCCTGTGTCGAAAATAGATGCAACCGAAGCGAGAAACCGACGCTTCGGTGCGGGAAAATTAACCTTTTGTTTTCCATGCCTGTTTAGCGTGGCTTAACGAATGGCCAAGCGCCGTTTGCAGGTCGCCAAAGGTAAAGTTCCAGACGATGGTCGACAGGGAAAACCGCGAGGACTGGAAGCGCGAGCGCTCATTGCTGGCGCTTGGCCAGGCTGTGCGCGGCGATGAACCCGACGCGTCCCTGGTCTCGATAGGCGACCGGGCAGACCCGTCATGGCGCGAGGATGCCGCCACCCGTCATCGCCTCGCCCGTTCGCAGCGCGAGGCGCGCAACCCGAAACTGTCGGATCCGGTCGCCACCGACGGGGATCATGAGCAAGCTTCGTCATCATATCGCGCGCAAACGACGCCACGGACACAAATTGGTGCCGCCGAAACCGCCGGCGCCCGGCGCGCCGATCATGCATCGGAGCCTTACGCTGCAGGCGATGCGTCGGTATCCC
Organism: Mesorhizobium sp. WSM4809; assembly: GCF_055811655.1. Taxonomy (NCBI): domain Bacteria; kingdom Pseudomonadati; phylum Pseudomonadota; class Alphaproteobacteria; order Hyphomicrobiales; family Phyllobacteriaceae; genus Mesorhizobium; species Mesorhizobium sp. WSM4809. Next base: position 13,965 of record NZ_JBVVQW010000016.1, on the reverse strand, counting down.
GAAACGACGGCATGGACAGCCAGCAGTGGAAGCCGCTGATCGACCCGATGCAGGTTGTGCGCGGTGTCGGCAAGTCGAAGCTGCTGATCGTGACGACGACACTACTGGGCGCTGCGCTCGGCGTCACCATCGCGCTGTCGACGCCGAAGAAATATGAAGCCACCACCGAACTGATCGTCGACCCGCGCGATCTGAAGCTAACCGATCGCGACCTCACCCAGTCGGTCGTCGCTTCCGATGCCACGCTGGCCATCGTCGAGAACCAGGTTCGGGTGCTGACCTCAGGCACCGTTCTCAACAAGGTCGTCGACAAGCTCAATCTGGTCAACGACCCCGAATTCAATGGGCAAGGCGGCGGCGGCCTTAGCATCATGTCGCTCATCCGCTCCGTCCTGTCGCGCAATGACGGGCCGGGGGGTGTCGACGACAGCCGCCGCCGCGCGCTTGCTGTCGGCAATCTGGCCGAGAGCCTTTCGGTCGAGCGCGGCGGCAAGACCTTCGTCATCACCGTCAGCGCCACCACGCAGAATGGCGAGAAATCGGCCCTCATCGCCAACACGATGACGGATGTCTTCCTGCAGACCTTCGGCCAGATACAGTCGGACACCGCAGGCCGCGCCACCGACGAACTGACGGCCAGGCTTGACGAGTTGCGCAAGGGGGTCGAGGCGGCCGAGCGCAAGGTCGAGGATTTCAGGGCCACGCACGACCTTGTCGACGCGCAGGGCCACCTCATCAGCGATGACGAAATGCTGAAACTCAACGAGCAGCTGTCGGTTGCCCGCGCCCGCACGCTGGAGCTGAATGCCCGGGCGGCCTCCGCGCGTTCGGTCGACGTCAATTCGGTTCTCACCGGCACCTTGCCGGAGGAGATCAACTCCAACTCGATGAGCGATCTGCGTTCGCAATATGCATCGCTCAAGCAGGAGGCTGACCGCGCCGCCATTCGGTTCGGCCCGCGTCATCCCGAACTCCAGGCGCTCAATGCCCAGCTTGCCGGCGCACGCGACCGCATCGCCTCGGAGCTGCGCCGCATCGGCTCGTCGCTGCAGGTCGACCTCAAGCGCGCGGTCCAGCTCGAACAGGATCTTGCCTCTCGCCTGGCGCAGCTGAAGGTCCGCAGCGGCGACGTCAACAGCGACCTCGTGTCGATGCGCGAACTGGAGCGCGAGGCCACCGCCAAGCGTTCCGTCTACGAACAGTATCTCCTGCGCGCCAAGGAGACCGGCGAGCAGAAGGACATCAACACAGCCAACATCAATGTGATCTCGAAGGCCTTCGCGCCGCTCGAGCCGAACGGGCCGTCGCGGGTCGTGGTCGCGCTTGCCAGCCTGTTGCTGGGTTTCGCCTCCGGCATTGGCCTCGGAGCCATGCGTGGCGCCTATGAGAGCCTGCGCGACACCGCCAATTCGCGCTCGCGTCGCGACCATGGCACGGACGAACGCCGGACGCCTTACGAAGACAAGGCATATCGGGCAGCGCCGCCGCCGGCGCCGCCACAACCACCTGCGCCGCAGCCATCGACACCCCCGCCTGCATCACCACCGCCGGCCGCGCCACCACCTGTCCAGCAAGCCGAGGTCTCGCCGGCCGAAGGTCCCGGCCGGATCGGCGCCTTGCTGTCGAGGCTGCACAAGTCCGTCTCCCGCAGGCCGTCCAGGGAGGAGCCGTTCGATACCGTTGAATGGGCTTCTGCCGAAAACGGGGGGTCAATGCAGGATCCGCAATACCGCGCTTATCCCCAGTCGGCACCGGCCTTCGAGCCTCGGCAGGCGGCCGCGACAGCATACCCGGCGCCGCTTTTCCAGCCCGGCGGCCATCCGCAGCAGACGGCGCAGCCGCCACTGCCGCCTCCCATGGTGCAGCAGCGGCCATATTCCGGGCCGCAGCTCTATCCCTACGCGCAGCCTTTGGGCTACGCACAGCCGCCGGCCTATCCCTATCCGCAATCGATGCCGGCCGCCAATGCGGGGCAGCAGCCCGATCCGGCTCAGCCTGCTTCCGAGTCCTATCCACAGCCGCCCCTCCCGCAACAGCAGGCGCCTCAGCCTCATCAGCGACCGGCGGAGCCGTCGCGGGCCGCGGAGGATGCCGAGCAGCAAGCGCCAATCGAGGAAATCCGCGCCAGCCTGCGCGAATTCCGCGAAGCGGTTCGCGAACTGACCGAGAGCCGCGTGCGGCGTCGCTACTTCTGAGCCACAAAAATCTGCGCTGTGCCGTACAAAAACATGCCGGTTTCGCGTAAACGGCATGGGACGGCGCTTTGGCGGGATTGCATGTTGGAATTTTCGTGAAAATGCCACGCTGTGAAAGATCGAAAAGCGCGTCGCTTCCGCAAGCGACGCGCTTGGGCATTCTGGTGTTGAGGGTAGTCCATGGCCGAAGTGATTGATGGCAAGAGCGTTGCCGGCGACGTTGTGGGGTCGGTCAAGACCCTGACGGCTGAGCTTGTCGCCAAGGGCCAGGCCAAGCCGGGTCTTGCCGTGGTTATCGTCGGCGAGGATCCGGCCAGCCAGGTCTATGTCGCGTCCAAGTCGCGCACCGCCAAGGAATGCGGCTTTCATTCCGTCCAGCACACGCTGCCGGCCGAAACCTCGGAACCGGCGTTGCTGAAAATCATCGGCGATCTCAACGCCGATCCGGCCATCAACGGCATCCTCGTGCAGCTTCCGCTGCCGGCCCATATCGACGCCGGCAAGATCATCCAGACCATCGCGCCGGAAAAGGATGTCGACGGCTTCCATTTCATCAATGTCGGCAAGCTCGGCACCGGTGAACTCGAGACAGCCTTCGTGCCTTGCACGCCGGCCGGCTCTATGCTTCTGATCGAGCGGGTGCGCGGCAAGGACCTGTCCGGCCTCAACGCCGTCGTCGTCGGCCGCTCCAACATCGTCGGCAAGCCGATGGCCAACCTGCTGCTTGCCGCCAACTGCACCGTCACCATCGCCCACAGCCGCACCAGGGATCTGCCCGCCTTGGCCCGCACCGCCGATATCCTTGTCGCGGCCGTCGGCAGGCCGGAGATGATCAGGGGTGATTGGGTGAAGCCCGGCGCCACCGTCATCGATGTCGGCATCAACCGCATTCCGGCGCCGGAAAAGGGCGAGGGCAAGTCCCGCCTCGTCGGCGATGTCGCCTATGCCGAAGCGGCTAAGGCCGCCGGCGCCATCACGCCGGTTCCCGGCGGTGTCGGGCCGATGACCATTGCCATGCTGATGGCCAATACGTTAGCCTCGGCCTACCTAGCGGCCGGATTGAAACGGCCGTCCTTCTGACCCGCCAGAAAGCCGCAGCTTTGCCGAACCCCAGTGTTCCCTCAGAACGGCCGGTCATCACGGACCCCGTTCAAGGCGGGCGGCAGTTCGCATTCCTGCTGGTAGACAAGTTCTCCATGTTCTCGCTGGCTGCCGCGATCGATACGTTCCGGTCGGCGAACCGGTTGCTTGGCCGCGACTTCTACGGTTGGACGACGGTGTCGGCCGATGGCGATCCGGTGATGGCTTCCAATGGCCTGCCGCTCAAGATCGACTACGCCGTTGCCGACCTGCCGCCGGTCGATATCCTTTTCGTCTCGGTCGGGCTGACGACGGAATTTCCCGGCAAGAGCAAGGTGCTGGCGGCACTGCGCAGCTGGGGTCGGCGCGGCAATGCGCTGGGTGCCCTGTCGGTCGGCTCCTACCTGCTGGCCGAGGCCGGCCAGCTTGAAGGCTATCGCTGCACCATCCATTGGGAAAATCGCGCCGGCTTCGTCGAACGCTTCCCCGACATCAACTGCACCGGCAATGTCTTCGAGATCGACCGCAAGCGCTACACCTGCGCCGGCGGCACCACTTCGATCGACCTGATGCTGGAGATCGTGCGCGGCGATTTCGGCTCGAACCTCGCCAATGGCGTCGCCAACCAGTTCCAGCACGAACGCATCCGCTCGGCCGGCGACCGCCAGCGCGTCGGACCGGAACGCGACCTGACCGGCAAGTCGGAGAAGCTCAGGCGCATCGTCGAACTGATGGCCGACCACCTCGACGAGCCGCTGTCGGCGGTACAGCTGGCCAAATCCGCCGGCCTTTCGGTGCGCCAGGTCGAGCGCCTGTTCCTGCGCCACCTCAGCGTCACCCCCGGCCGTTACTATATGCGGTTGCGGCTGGAGCGGGCGCGCGAACTGCTGCGCCAGACCAACATGCCGATCCTCGATGTGGCGATAGCGACCGGCTTCACCTCGCATTCCTACTTCGCCCAGAGCTACCGGCTGCAATTCGGCAGGCCGCCCTCGGAAGAGCGCCGCACGACCTACTGAATTCCGCTTCCGCTGAAAAGTTCGGCATTCGGCCCGGCGCATCGGGCCAGGGTAGCGAATTCGGGTAGCGGGTTCTTTCGGAGCCTTCGCCGCCGCGTTGGCTGACGGGTGCATCAAACGAAAAACCCGCCTGAGCGGCGGGTCACCGGCGCAAATCAGCACCATAGGCAAAAATGTACCATAGCTGAGTGCATCCAGTCAAGAAAAAATTCCTATCATGGAAAGCCATCGGCACTGCCGACACCCCGAACTGGCTGTCGTCACGACTTTTGTTAAGCTGGGTTTGGGCCCGACGCACCTGGCTGCCCGGACTTGTGTCCCGGCGCCGCGTCAAATAGCTTGCCGCCCGGATCAGGGGCGGATTTAGGAGATTTCGATGGCGGGACTTGCACGGGGCGTCGCTGCGGCGATCCTGCTTTTGTCGATGACGACCTTCGGCTTCGCCGCAAACAAGGTCATCATCATTCTCGATGCGTCCGGCTCGATGTGGGCGCAGATCGACGGCAAGCCCAAGCTCGAAATCGCCCGAGAGTCGCTTCGAACCGTGCTTCAATCGGTCCCCGGCGACGATGAGATCGGCTTCATGGCCTATGGCCATCGCGAGAAGGGCAGCTGCGACGATATCCAGCTGATCGTGCCGCCGCAGGCAGGTTCGGGCAGCGCCATTTCGGCCGCTGCCGACAGCCTGAAATTCCTCGGCAAGACGCCGCTGACCGCTGCCGTCAAGCAGGCGGCCGAGGCGTTGAAATACACCGAGGACAAGGCGACCGTCGTGCTCATCACCGACGGGCTCGAAACATGCGGGGGCGACCCTTGCGCGCTTGGCAAGGAGCTCGAGGCATCCGGCGTCGACTTCACCGCCGATGTCGTCGGTTTCGGCCTGACCGCCGATGAGGGCCGGCAGATCGCCTGCCTCGCCGACAACACCGGCGGCAAGTACATCCAGGCCTCCGACGAGAAGGCGTTGCAGGCGGCGCTTGCCGAGACAGTGGCGGCGCCGGCGCCTGCTCCTGAACCGGCTCCTGCGCCAGCGCCCGCGCCGGCCAAACCGGAATTCAATTTCCTGCCGATAGCAGTGCTTGCCGAGGGCGGCGATCCCGTCACCGACGGCAACGCCTGGGAAATCTACAAGGCCAAACCCGACGGTACGCGCGGCGACTACGTCAGCACCGAATACGGCGCCTACAAGGCCAATCTGGAACCGGGCGACTATATCGTCGTGGCCAGTGACGGCCAGGCCAAGACCGAGCAGAAGGTCAAGATCGAGGCCGGCCAGGTCTACAAGCCGCTTTTCAACTTGAATGCCGGCACGCTCATCATCCACCCGCGACCGAGCGCGGGGGCGGATGTCGTCGATGGCGCGGCTGTCGTCATCGACTATCCTGGTGCTGACATGCCCGCCACCTTCTATGGGACGACGAAAGCCGTGTTGCCGGCCGGCGACCAGAAGGTGACTGTCACGATCGGGCAGGGCGTGGCTACCGAGACGATTCCGCTGGCTGCCGGCAAGACCGTGGAAAAGGACATGGTTGCCGGTGTTGGCCATGTCGTTGCCAATGCTTACTATGCTGCGGGCGGCGACAAGGCGGACGGTTCAGGCATCGGCTTCAAGGTGCTCAAGGCAAAAAAGAAGATCGATGGAACCAGGGACGAGGTGACCTATGCCTACGGACCCGACAGCAAATTCGATCTGCCGCCCGATGACTATGTGTTGATTGCGACGGTTGATCTCGCCGTCGTCGAGCAGCCGTTCACCGTCAAGGTGGGCGAATTTCAGGATCTGAAGGTCGCAATGAATGCCGGCGTGCTGGCGATCACCGCGCCCGGAGCCTCGAAGATCGAGATTTTCGAGGCCAAGAAGGACATCAACGGCAACCGCAAGTCGCTTGGCTATGCATTCGACCAGAAGTATCAGGCAGCGATCCCGGCGGGCGACTACGCCGTCGTTTCGGAGAAATCCGACAACAGTTCGAAAGAAGGCAACGTGACGGTCAAGGCCGGCGAGCGAGCCGAGCTAACCGTGCAATAGAATCGTATGCACAACCGCAAGAGGGCGGCCATGTGCCGCCCTTTTTCATGAACGACGCAGAACTGCCGTCAAGCGGTGCCGAAGGCGCTGGCGCCATGGTCGGCGCGGCCGACCAATTGCCGGAAGCCGGCAAACAGCTCGCGGCCGAAGCCGAACTCGTTGCCGATGAGATCGGCATCCGCCGTCCGGCGCAAAGCGAACTCCCCGGCCGGCACCAGCACTTCGAGTGTGCCGGCTTCGGCGTCGAGCCGGATGATGTCGCCTTCATGGATCCTGGCGATAGGACCCTCCTCGACCGCCTCCGGCGTCACATGGATCGCCGCCGGCACCTTGCCGGAGGCGCCAGACATGCGCCCGTCGGTGACCAGCGCGACGCGCTGGCCGCGATCCTGCAGGATGCCGAGCACGGTGGTCAGCTTGTGCAGTTCCGGCATGCCATTGGCCTTCGGCCCCTGGAAGCGGATGACGGCGATGAAATCACCGGTCAGCGTGCCTGCCTTGAACGCATCGTTCAGCCCTTGCTGGCTGTCGAAGACCCTGGCCGGCGCCTCGATGATACGCCGCTCCGGCTTCACCGCGGAAGTCTTGATGACGGCGTGGCCGAGATTGCCTGACAGCACCTTCAGGCCGCCGGTCGCCTGGAATGCCTTGTTGAACGGCGCCAGCACTTTTTCGTCGCCGCTTGCCTTCGGCGAGGCTTCGCGCACCACGCTGCCATCGACGCCGAGCTTTGCCTCGACCGCATAGGGCCGCAGGCCTTCGCCCCACACCGTCTGCACATCCTCATGCAGGATGCCTTCGTCGAGCAGTTCGCGGATCAGGAAGCCGAGCCCGCCGGCGGCGTGGAAATGGTTCACGTCGGCGAGGCCGTTCGGATAGACCCGCGCCAGCAGCGGCACGGCTTCCGAAAGGTCGGAAATATCCTGCCAGGTGATGGCTATGCCGGCCGCCGCCGCCATGGCGATCAGGTGGATGGTGTGATTGGTCGAGCCGCCAGTGGCGTGCAGGCCGACGATGCCGTTGACGATCGAGCGCTCGTCGATCATCCGGCCGACAGGCGTATAGGCGTTGCCGAGCGCGGTGATCGCCAGCGCCCGCTTCGTCGCCTCGCGGGTCAGCGCCTCGCGCAGCGGGGTGCCGGGATTGACGAAGGAAGCGCCCGGCGTGTGCAGGCCCATGATCTCCATCAGCATCTGGTTGGAATTCGCCGTGCCGTAGAAGGTGCAGGTGCCCGGCCCATGATAGGATTTGGACTCGGCCTCCAGCAGTTCGGCACGTCCGGCCTTGCCCTCGGCATAGAGCTGGCGGACCTTGGCCTTTTCATCGTTGGGCAGCCCGGTCGTCATCGGTCCGGCCGGGATGAACACCGCCGGCAGATGGCCGAAGGTGAGGGCGGCTATCACCAGCCCCGGCACGATCTTGTCGCAGACGCCGAGATAGACGGCGGCGTCGAACATGTTGTGCGACAGGCCGATCGCGGCGGCCATGGCGATGACATCGCGCGAAAACAGCGACAGCTCCATGCCGGGCTGGCCCTGGGTGACGCCATCGCACATCGCCGGCACGCCGCCGGCCACCTGGGCAATGCCGCCGGCCTCGCGGGCCGCGTCCTTGATCAGCGCCGGGAAAGTCTCGAACGGCTGATGCGCCGACAGCATGTCGTTGTAGGAGGTGATGATGCCGAGGTTCGGCACCTTGTCGGCGCCAAGCGCGAGCTTTTCCGAGGGGCTGCACACCGCAAAGCCGTGGGCGAGATTGCCGCACGACAGCACAGCCCGGTTGGCGGTGCGGTTCGATGCCTCGGCGATGCGGCCGAGATAACGCTCGCGGCCTGGCTTTGAGCGCTGGCGGATGCGTTCGGTGATGGCTTCGATGTCGCGTCTGGCGGTCATGGCGGTCGGTCCTTTCAGGCGAGGTCCCGGAAACATCCTCCCGCCGTTTGCCGGGACCAGAGTAAATCGAGATTCAGGGGGCCCAGAAAACCTCTACGGGCTTATGCGCTGCGTCGAGCACGGCACGGATTGGCTTTCGCGGCCCGGGCGCCACCGCGCCGTCGAAGGCGATACGCTTGTCCTCACCCTCTATGTGCAGCGCGATGAAGCCGGCTTCGACGATGCGCGCCAGCGACAGGGTCAGCCGCGGCTCGCCCGCACTTGCCGCATGAACCGGCAGCACGATCCTGTCGGAAGACGGGTCGAGCAGCGTCGCCAGATCGTCGGCATCGGGAAAGAACGAGGCGGTGTGGCCGTCCGGCCCCATGCCGAGCACGACGACATCGAGCGGCCAGGGCAAGGAGCGGAGCGCTGCATCATCGGACGAGGCCGCATCCTCGATGCTGGTGGCTTCGTGATAGAGCGGCACGAAACGAGCCGCCTTGGCCGCGTTCTGCAACAGATTGGCGGTCACCAGTCCGGCATTGGAGCGTGGCGAGGAGGCCGGCACGAAACGCTCGTCGACCAGCGTCACGATCACCTTGTCCCAGGCGATGGGTATCGCTGAAAGGGCGGCGAAGAATTTTGCCGGCGTGGTGCCGCCGGAGACGGCGAGCAACCCCGTGCCGCGCTCGGCGATCGCCTTGGTCAGTCTGCCTGCAGCATGACCTGCAAGGGCGGCCGCCAGTTCCTGGCGCCCGGCGAAGCCGTTCCAGCTGTAGGCGGCGCTGTTCAATTGCTCTCGTGCCATGTCCGCCCGTCACGCTCGATCAGTGCTATCGAGGCCGATGGCCCCCAGGTGCCCGCCGTGTAGCCCTGCGCCTCCTGCCTGGCACTTTCCCAGGCATTCTGGATCGGGTCGATCCATTTCCACGCCGCCTCGACTTCGTCACGGCGCATGAACAGGGTCTGGTTGCCACGGATGACGTCCATGATCAGCCGCTCATAGGCGTCCGGTGCGCGGCCGTCGAAGGACTGCGCAAAACTCATGTCGAGAGAGATCTGGCGCAGCCGCATGCCGCCCGGGCCCGGATCCTTGATCATGATGAACTGCTTGACGCCTTCGTCCGGCTGCAGCCGGATGACCAGCTGGTTGGCGAAGATCGGTCCGGCGCTGTCGCCGAAGATCGAATGCGGGATCGGCTTGAATTCGATGACGATTTCCGAAACCCGCGTCGCCAGCCGTTTGCCGGTGCGGAGATAGAACGGAACGCCCGACCAGCGCCAATTGCCGATCTCGGCCTTGATGGCGACGAAGGTTTCGGTGTTGCTGTCCTTGCCGAGTTCCTCGACATAGCCTTTCACCGGTCCGCCGGCCGAAGCCCCGGCGCGATACTGCCCGCGCACGGTGTGCTTTGGCGCCTCGTTGCCGTTGATGCGCTTCAGTGCCCGCAGCACCTTCAGCTTTTCGTCGCGCACGGCGTCGGCATCCATCGACGATGGCGCTTCCATGGCGACGAGGCACAGCAGCTGCAGCATATGGTTCTGCACCATGTCGCGCAGCGCGCCGGCCTTGTCGTAATAGGTGACGCGGTCTTCCAGGCCGACGGTCTCGGCCACGGTGATCTGCACATGGTCGATGTGGGCTGAATTCCACAACGGCTCGTAGAGCGCGTTGGCGAAGCGCAGCGCCATCAGGTTCTGCACCGTCTCCTTGCCGAGATAATGGTCGATGCGGAAGATCTGGCTTTCGTGGAAGTCGTCGCCGACCAGGTCGTTGAGCTTGCGTGCCGAATCGAGGTCGCGGCCGATCGGCTTTTCCAGCACGATGCGCGAGTTCGGCGTGATCAGATTGTGCTCTTTCAGCTTGTGCGAGATGTCGCCGAACAGCGCCGGCGCCACCGCCAGGTAGAAGGCTCGAATGCGGTCGCTGTCGCCGATCGCTTTCTTGAGCTTGTCGAAGCCGGCGCCGCTCGTCGCATCGGCCGAGACGTAGGATAGTCGCGCCAGGAAAGTCTTCAGTTCCTTGGCGTCGATGTCGGCCGGTTTGACGTGCTCGGAGATCGCCTGTTTGGCGAAGGCCTGGAATTCTTCGTCGCTCATTTTCGAGCGCGATGTGCCGATGATGCGTGTCGGCTCCGAAAACTGATGGTCGCGCTGGCGATAATAGAGCGACGGCAGAAGCTTGCGTTCCGACAGATCGCCGGTGCCGCCGAAAATGATGAAGTCGAAAGGCTCGACGGGGATGATCTGGCTGGTCATGGTCTGTCCGCTTTGACGCCGGTCGCTGTGACGCGGCTGATATAATCTAATCGATTTAAATTTTCCAGTGCCATGGTGTCACATCTGGGTGTATGCGCCTGCCCCTTGACAGTCCGATGACCCGGAGGCTTGTCGAAGGCGCGGCTCCGGAAGCCTTCGCAGTTGCAGCATAGAGCGGGATCGACGCGAAAGCCAAAGGAGAAATCAGCGATGGCTCCACATCTTTCGGCCAATCCAGTCAGAAGCCGTGGCTTTGCGCGGATGAGCGCCAATGACGTGCCCGTTGATCGTCACCAATAGTGAGCGGAAAAAACATGCGTCTGGAAAACAAGGTTGCGATCATCACCGGTGCTGCGTCGGGTTTTGGCGAGGGCATCGCCAGGCGCTTTGCGCAGGAGGGCGCCAGGGTCGTTGTCGCCGACCTCAACGCCAGGGGCGCGGAACGCGTCGCCGGTGAGATCGGAGAAGCGGCGATCTGGACCCAGACCGATGTCTCGCTGCGCTCCGAATTCGACGAGATGGTCTATGCCGCCAAAAGCGCCTTCGGCCGCATCGACATCATGGTCAACAATGCCGGCTATACCCATCGCAACGGCGACATGCTCAATGTCGACGAGGACACCTTCGACCTGATAACATCAGTCAACATGAAGGCGATCTATCACGCGGCACTCGCCGTGGTGCCGATCATGGAGCGGCAGGGCGGCGGCGTCATCCTGACCACGGCCTCCACCGCGGGTCTGCGGCCGCGCCCCGGCCTCACCTGGTACAACGCGTCGAAAGGCTGGGCGATCACCGCCACCAAGTCGATGGCGGTCGAACTGGCGCCGAAGAACATCCGCGTCAACTGCCTCTGCCCGGTTGCCGGCGAGACCGGCATGCTGGAGAAATTCATGGGCGCCGACACGCCCGAAATCCGCGAGAAGTTCCGCGCATCGATCCCGCTCGGCCGGCTTTCGACGCCGCTCGACATCGCCAATGCCGCACTCTGGCTGGCCTCGGACGAAGCCGCCTTCATCACCGGCGTGGCGCTGGAGGTCGATGGCGGCCGCTGCATCTGAAAGTGCCAGGCGTCACGCGCCGGTCTTGATGTAACTCTTGTAGACCCAGCCGGTCTTGCCGTTGTAGGTGATCTGGCACCATTGCTTGCAGCTCTTCACCTGCACCGAGGTTTTGGCTGGCACCGTACCGATGGCGGCGGCATTTTTCTTCGGGCCGCTTCGCATGGTCACGGCCCTCAGGATGCGCCCTGTTCCGGCGGCTGCGGCTTTCCTTGGCTTCGCCTTGGCTTGGCTGTCATCCCCCTCTGCCGCTGGCTCTTGAGCCGGCGATTGCGGCTGCACCGCGGGGATGGCGGCGGTTTGTGCGCCGTCGGGGTGGTTGCCCGCGGCTGCGCTGGGCGCGGCTACCTTGGCGAGTTCGGTGGCGGCATCGGTAGCGGCTGCCGGCTGTGCGAATGCCGCCGCTTGCTTGTCCGCTGCCTTGGGAGCGGTCGAATCGGACGTGGTTGCGTCCTTCGGCTGGGAACCGGTCCAGCGCGGGTCATTGGCGGCGAGTGCGGGGATGTTGGCCTGCGCGGCCGCCACGGTTGTTGGAACCGCGTCGGACTTGCGCGCCTGCGGCACGGATGCCGCAGCGACCGCAGCCCCAACCGGGGTTATTTTCGTTGTTTTCACCGGAACCGTTGGAATGGTCTGTTCGGGGCTCGCTGCCGCTTGTCTGTCGCTGGCCGGCAATGCCAGCCACAGCGCCACGGCGGCGACGCTAAGCAACGCGGCGGTGCCGATCGCGGCGATCACCAGATGCGAGTTCGAACGGACTTCCTGCCAGAAGGACGGCCGCATGTCGTATCCGAACTGCATGGCAAAGCGCCGACGTTCCGGCGTACCGAAACTGAAGGGCTCTCTCACTCTTGCCACCTCCATAAGCGGGCCGACGTTCTTTCAGTCGGTGCCGGAAGTCCGGCGTCTGATCCGCATAGGTCCCAAAAACAACGCGGGCAGTCCCGCAACAATCCCCGAACAATCGCCCAGAACCGGCAGCTTTCGCCTGCGATTGTGGCATCAGTACGCCATTATAGGGGATTCTGCGCCTTTGCGGGAAATTGCGCAATGCGTCGCACGGGCAACAAATGTTACAATGAATATTACAATATTACATCAGGTCGGTCGGCTAGATCCTGTCCCTCAACGCAAACCAGTTGAGCGCCAGGAACAGCAGCGGCGTGCGGAAGCGCCGACCGCCGGGGAACGGCGGGATTTTCAGATCCTCGATCAGCTTCAGCCGGTCGCGGTTGCCGGCAACGGTTTCAGCATAGAGTTTACCGAAATAGTTCGACAGCATGACGCCGTGGCCGGAATAGCCGCCGGCCGAGATCACATTGGGCATCACTTCGCGCACGAAAGGCTTTCTCGGCACAGTGATGCCGACATAGCCGCCCCACCCATGCGTGATCTCGACATCCCTGAGTGCGGGGTAGAGTTCCGCGATCTGGCGGCGGATGTGAATGTGGATATCCTTCGGATCGTTGACGCCATAAACCTCGCGTCCGCCAAACAGCAGCCGCCCGTCCTTCGATCTGCGGAAATAGCGCACGACGAAGCGCGAATCGTCGACCGCCTCGCCGCCCGGCAGCACATCTGACTCTGCCCCCAGAGGCACGGTCGCACCGATGAAGGAACCGATCGGCATGATGTGCGCCGCACTTACCGGCTCGAGCGCGCCGCCATAGGCGTTGACCGCTATCAGGCATTTTTGCGCCGTCACCGTCCCCCTCGGTGTCGAAACCTTGACCTTGCCGCCACTGGACATGATGCCGGTCGACGGCGTCCCCTCGAACAGCTGCGCGCCTGCAAGCGCTGCCACCCGCGCCGTGCCGATCACCAGCTTCATCGGATGGATGTGGCCGGTGCCGGTGTCGCGCGTGCCGCCGAAATAGGCGGTCGAGCCCAACCGCTCCGCCGTCTCCCTGGCATCCATGAACGAGATATGCGGGTAGGCAAAACGGCTCGCCATGATCTCGGCATGCGCCTTGTAGTCGTCGACATAGCGGGGCTTGTGCGCCACCGAGAGCTGGCCCGGCATATAGTCGATATCGATCTGGTTGGCGGCAGTGAATTCGAGGAGATGCGCCTTGGCCTCTTCGGCAAGATCAAACAGCGCCTTGGCGCGGGCCAGGCCATACTCGGATTCCAGGTCCTCGGCCCAGGCGCGCTGGCCGGTGCCGAGCTGCCCGCCATTGCGCCCGGAGGCGCCATCGCCGAAGCGGTACGCGTCGATCAGCACGACATTGGTGCCTGCCTTGGCCAGATGCGCCGCCGCCGACAGCCCGGTGAAGCCGCCACCAATGATGACGACATCGCATGTCCGGTCGCCATCCAGTCCGGGATATTCGGGCCTCGGTCCCGCCGTGTCCTCGTACCAGGAACGGCCGGGGGAAATTGGGGATTGGTAAGGCATGATGCTCGCAGGGAGTAGGGGAGTAGGGGAGTAGGGGAGTAGGGGAATAG
>NZ_JBVVQW010000015.1:91263-141546 GCF_055811655.1 Mesorhizobium sp. WSM4809 | reverse complement strand
GGGGAGTCGAGGCGTGGTCCGCGCAGCGGACGAAAAGCCAACTGCTTGGCTTTTCGAACAACGAACGCCCGGCAGGGTGATGAGGGGCAGCGCAGACCTCGACAATTGGGTGGCTTGCCCATGACGTTTGATCAGGCTATCGCGTCGCCGTTCCACGATCCGGTCTCGGCCATCCGCATCAGCAACGGCGCCGGCTTGAACACGTCCTTGCCTGTCCGTTGATGCCAGTACTCGAGCCGCTCGATGATCCTGGCCGGGCCTTCGAGGCCAGCCCAGAACATCGGCCCGCCCTTGCCGATGGGAAAGCCGTAGCCATTGACCCAGACGACATCGATGTCGGACGCACGGGCCGCTATGCCTTCCTCAAGGATCTTGGCGCCCTCGTTGACCAGGGGATAGAGCGTGCGCTCGATGATTTCCTCCGCACTGATCGCGCGCGGCACGATGCCCTTCTCCGCGGCCTTGTCGCAGATCAGCGCTTCAACCTCGGGATCCGGCACTGGTGTACGCGCGCCAGCCTCGTAAAGGTAGAAACCCCGGCCGGTCTTCTGGCCGAAACGTCCTTGCTCGCACAGCGTGTCGGCGATCACGGCCGACAAGCCACGCGCCTTGCGGTTGCGCCAGCCGATGTCGAGACCGGCGAGATCGCCCATCTGGAAAGGCCCCATCGGCCAGCCGAAATCGGTGAAGACCTGGTCGATCTGGCTGGGCGTCGCGCCTTCCAGAAGAAGCGCTTCCGATTCCGAGCCGCGCGCGGCCAGCATGCGGTTGCCGACGAAGCCGTGGCAGACGCCGACGACGACGGCCACCTTGCCGATCCGCCGCGCCAGGTCGACGACGGTCGCCAGCGCATCGGGCGCGGTCTTGTCGGCGCGCACGATCTCCAGGAGCTTCATGACATTGGCCGGCGAGAAGAAATGCAGGCCGAGCACGTCCTGCGGCCGCGAGGTCGAGGCGGCGATTTCGTTGATGTCGAGATAGGAGGTGTTGGTGGCGAGGATCGCGCCCGGTTTGGCCACCGCTTCGAGCTTGCCGAACACCTCCTTCTTGACCGCCATGTCCTCGAACACCGCCTCTACGATCAGGTCGCAATCGGCGAGATCGGCATAATCGGTGGAGCCCTTGAACTGGGCGAGCCGCTCGCGCTTGGCGACTTCGCTTAGCGAACCGCGCGTGACGGACACCGAGTAGTTTCTGTCGATCGTCGCCAAGCCGCGCTGCAATGCCTCATGGCTGGTTTCCAGCAAGGTCACGGGATAGCCGCCATTGGCGAAGGCCATGGCGATGCCGCCGCCCATCGTGCCGGCGCCGATGACGCCGACGCGGGCAATCCTGCGCTTGACGATGTCTTTTCCCGAAACCTTTGCCGCCTCACGTTCGGCGAAGAACAAATGCCGCTGCGCCCGCGACTGGTCGCTGCCGACCAGTTTCACGAACAACGCACGTTCCGCCGCCAGCGCCGCATCGAAGGGCAGCGTGACGGCATTGCGCACCGACAGCGCACAGGCGATCGGCGCCTCGAGCCCGCGCGCCTTCCTAGCGAGGTCCGCAGCCTCGGCGTCGAAAGCCGCGAGGTCGGTCTCCTTGAGCCCATCGCGATCACGCACTGGCGTGAAGGGGCCACCCTTGCGGGCAATTTCCCTGGCGAAGTTCACGGCATGCGTCGTCAGATCGCCTTCGAAGACGGCATCGACGATACCGGCGGCATGCGCCTCGGTTGCACCGACCGGCGTACCGGAGACGATCATCCTGAGCGCCTTCACCGCGCCGACCAGGCGCGGCAGCCGCACCGTGCCGCCGCCCCCCGGCAGCAGGCCGAGCTTCACCTCCGGCAGGCCGAGCTTGGCGCCGGCATCGGCGACGCGGAAATGGCAGCCCAGCGCCAGCTCCAGCCCGCCGCCGAGCGCGGTGCCGTGGATGGCGGCCACCGTCGGCTTGGCGATGGTCTCCAGCATAGCCACGATGGCGCGCAGCTCCGGCTGCTGCATCGGCTTGCCGAATTCGGTGATGTCGGCGCCAGCGACAAACGTCCGGCCGGCGCATGCAATGACGATGGCGGCAACCGAAGCATCGTCGCGCAACTCAACGAGCGCCTGCATCAGCGGTTCGCGAACATGAAAACTCAGCGCGTTGACCGGCGGGTTGTCGATAGTGACGACGGCGACGTCGCCGTCACGGCTGACCTTCACGAAATCGGACACGCAAACCTCCCAGCGCTATTCAGCGGCCATGGCCGCGCGAACGGGATTTACAGCGCCATGACGTCGAAGGGAACCGGGTGTCGGCCTGGCACAATGATTACAGCCCTGGGACGACGAAGGCGGAGCCTACCGCGGCGCCTTCTGCCCGCCCGCCGCTGTGATCACCCCGACAATGATCAGCCCCGTCAGCAGCAATCGCACCCCGGCACTCACCCCAAACGTGTTGAGCATGGTCAAAAGCAGCACCAGGAACAGCGCCGCGCCCCACACGCCAGGCACATTGGCCTTGCCGCCGGCGACCGACGTGCCGCCGATGACGACGACGGCGATCGAGGCCAGCAGATATTCATTGCCGATATCGACATTGGCGCCGCGGAAATAGCCGGCGAGCAGCGCGCCGTCGATGCCGCCGAGCGCGCCCGACAGCGTGTAGGTGAGGAAGCGGATGCGGCCGACATTGACGCCGGCGAGCCAGGCGGCGCGGATATTCTGGCCGATCGCCAGCACCGAGCGGCCATAGATCATGCGCTGCAGGGCGACCGCCGCACCGATGGTGAACAGCACGGTGAGGATGGCCAGCACCGGAATGCCGAGGATTTGCCAGTTGGCGAAATCGGCGAAGCCCGGCGGCGGCTTGATCTGCAGGCCGCGGCCGTAGCTGATGTCGATCGACTGGATGATAAAGCTGGCCGACAAAGTGGCGATGATCGGCGGGATGCGCAGCGCCCAGATCAGCAGATAGTTGGCGGCGCCGATCGCCGCCCCGCAGGCAAGCGCCGCCAGCAGCCCGACCGCGATCATGGAATCATTGCCGTCCATCACTTTCATCGCGACGGCGCTGGCAAGGCCGATATTGGCCGGCAGCGACAGGTCGACATTGCCCGGGCCGAGTGTGATGACGAACATCTGGCCGACGCCGACAATGACGGTGAACACCGCCAGCGACAGGGCCGCCGTCACCATGCCGCCGGCGCCATAACCGCCGGTGAAGGCGATCGTCGCCAGCCACACCAGAAGCGCGCCAATGAACGACCAGATCCAGGGTTTGGCGAGCAGCGATTTCACCGATGTCATCGCTCACCTCTCCTTGCGGCTGATCAGCACCCGCGCCGCCAGCACGATGATGAGGATGGCGCCGTTGGCGGCAACCTGCCAGTCGGGCGGGATGTGCATGAAGGTGAGCAGCGGCGAGGCGGCCAGCGCCAGCGTCAGCGCGCCGATCACAGCACCTATCGGCGACACCCGGCCGCCGACGAATTCGCCGCCGCCTAGGATGACGCCGGCGATCGCCAGCAGCGTGTAGCCATTGCCGATATTGGCGTCGGCCGAGGTGGTGATGCCGATCAGCGCCATGCCGGACAGCACGCCGAACAGGCCGGCGAGCGCAAACAGCACGATCTTGGTTCGGAGCAGCGACCAGCCGGCGCGGCCAAGCGCCGCCGGATTGCCGCCCGAGCCGCGCAGGATCACGCCATAGGAAGTGCGCATCAGGCCGAAATGAACGATGACGCCGATGAGCAGCGCGGCGATGATCGGGAACGGAATGAAGGGCGGCTTGAACGCCATCAGCCCAAGCAGCCAGTCCGGCGCCTTGCCGCCCGGTTTGGGCAGGACGAGAATGGCCAGCCCCTGCCAGACGAAGCTCATGCCGAGCGTCACCACGATGGACGGCAGATTGCGCAGATGGATAAGCGCGCCGAGCAGCGCATAGATGCCGATTGATCCGAGCAGGATGGCGGCGCCGATGAGTGGCGCGTCCTTCAGCCAGGTCGCCGTGACGCAGCCGACGAAGCCGACGAAGGTGCCTATCGACAGGTCGAGCTCGTTTCCGGCAATGACGAACATCTGCGCGATCGTCGCCAGCGCGATCGGGATCGCCAGGTTGAGCATCAGGCTGAAGCCGAAATAGCTGATGGCGCGCGGGTTGAGCCAGGCGATGGCGAGCAGCACCAGCGCCAGCGACAGCGCCGGCAGCAGCCCGCGCAACAGACGGGCACGGGCCAGTGCGCCTCGCTCGGCGGACGTCCTGGCGGCGGTGTCGAGGCTGGCGGCCGTCATCTCAGGCCGCATCGCCGAATGAGGACTGGATGATCTTCTCTTCGGTCAACTCGTTGCGGCGCAGATTGGCGACGATGCGGCCGTTCTTGAAGACATAGATGTGATCGCAATTGTCGAGCTCTTCGGTTTCCGTGGTGTACCAGAGGAAGGTGCGGCCTCGGGCAGCCTCTTCGCGCACGAGGCCGTAGACCTCCAGTTTGGTGCCGATATCGACGCCGCGCATCGGATCGTCCATCAGCACGATCTGCGCATCCGAGCCGAGCGCGCGGGCAAACAGCGCCTTCTGCTGGTTGCCGCCCGACAGCGAGAAAATGTTGTTGTTCATATCGGGCGTGCGGATGCCGATCTTCTTCTGCCAGAATGCAGCGAGTTCGGCCTCGCGCTGCGGCGAGATCAGCAGCCCGCTGCGCAGCCGCGCCAGCGAGCGGATGCCGATGTTCTCAGCGATCGACCATTGCGGAAAGATGCCGTCCGACTGGCGGTCGCCGGCGACCAGCGCCACCGGCGCCGTCACCTCGATGCCTGCCTTGGCGCGCGATGCCGCGCTAAAGATCGCCAGCAGCAGGTCGGTCTGGCCGTGTCCCGCCAGACCGGCAAGGCCGATGATCTCCCCGGCGCAGGCGACAAGGTCGGTGCCGTCCTTTTGCGCGGCGGGCCGCGCCCGGACCCGTAGCGGACTGGCGCCGGGCTTGGCGGCAGCGATTTGCGCCGCGATCTTCTGGCGCGCTTCCGCTCCGCCCATCGCCGTCACCAGCCGGTCGCGGTCGAAGGCACTGGCGGCGTCGGCGACAACCACCTTGCCGTCGCGCATCACCACGATGCGATCGGCGTTGCGCAGCACCTCACCCAGCACATGCGAGATCAGGATGCAGCTTTTGCCGCCGGCAACGAAGCGGCGGACGAAGGCCAGCAGCTGGCCCGCCGTATGCGCATCGAGCGACGATGTCGGCTCGTCGAGGATGACGAGGTCGAGCCGATCCTGAGTGACGGTGAAGGCGCGCGCCACTTCCACCATCTGGCGCCGGCCGATCGACAGGTCGCCGACAATATCGGACGCCGAAATGCTGTGGCCCGGAAAGATCTCGTCGAGCTTGGCGGCGATCAGATCCGCCGCCTTGCGCCGCCAGCCGAAGCCGCGCAGCGACGCGTGGTTGATGCGCGTGTTCTCGGCGACGCTGAGATTGGGGCACAGCGACAGTTCCTGGAAGACGCAGCGTATGCCGAGTTGCTGCGCGCGCGACACCGAGTAGTTGTCCTCGGTGTCGCCATGCACGCCGATCTGCCCACTGTCGGGCACCAGCGTGCCCGCCACCATGTGCATCAGCGTCGATTTGCCGGCGCCATTGTGGCCGACGAGACCAACGCATTCGCCGGGGCCGACATGGAAATCCACGCCGCCCAGTGCGCGAACGGCGCCGAAATGCTTTTCGGCGCCGTTCAGTCTGATGATGTCAGCGTTCCCTTCAGGCATGCTCAACGATATCCGCTCGATGATCCGGAGGGCAACGCTTGTTCAAGGCTCACTTGATGTTGGCTTTGATGGCCGCGATCGCGTCTTCCTGCGTGTATTCGTGGCTGGCGACGCCGCCCTTGGGGATCTTCGGCAGCTCGGCCTCGAAATCGTCCTGTGTGAAGGCCAGATACGGCACCAGCAGATCGTGCGGAATGTCGGTGCGGCCGTCGAGCACCTGCTGCGCCACCCAGAAGGCGAGCGACGACACGCCGGGCGCGATCGAAGCCGACCAGGTCTGGTAGCCGTCCTTGTCCTTCTGCTCCTTCCACCACTGCAGCTCGTCCTGGCGGTTGCCCATGATGATGGTCGGGCGCGGCTTGCCGGCGGCGGCGAAGGCCTGGGCCGCCCCGTAACCGTCACCGCCCTGGTCGACGACGCCTACGATGTCGGGCAGCGACGGCAGGATGGTCGCAACCGCCTTCTGCGCCGTCGTCTGGTCCCAGTCGCCGGTCACCGAACCGACGATCTTGAACTCGGGATGGGCGGCGACGCCTTCGAGGATGCCGGCATGGATGGCATCGTCGATCGAGGTCCCGGCAAGCCCACGGATTTCCAGAAGATTGCCGCCCTTGGGCTGGAACTTGGCCATCTGCTCGATTTCCTGCTTGCCCATGTCCTTGAAGTCGACGACGACACGGTAGGCGCAAGGTTCGGTCACGGTGCCGTCGAAGGAGACGACGACGATGCCGGCATCGCAGGCCTGTTTGATGGCGCCGTTGAGTGCATCCGGCGAGGCCGCGTTGATGACGATCGCGTCATAGCCCTGCAGGATCAGGTTCTGCACCTGTGCTGCCTGCGTCGGCACCTCCTTGTCGGCGGTGGTGAAGATGTCGGCCGCGCCGACGATCTTGTCGGCGACCGCCTTCTTGGTGACGATGCCATAGCTGTCGAGCATCGCCTGCCGCCAGGAATTGCCGGCATAATTGTTGGAAAAGGCAATCTTCTTGCCGCTGGTGTCGGCCAGCGCCGTGCCCGAGGCGAGCATTGCCGCCAAGGCTCCCAGAACGAACAGTTTCTTCATGTCGTTATCCTCCCAGATGTGTTGACTGCTGCATTCCCACCGGCTTTGACCCCGGCCTCACTCCCAACTCTGATTTGAGCACGGATTGTCGCGAGCTCAAAACAGTCTCAATCCCGGCACGCGCACCCTGAGCCGGTACAGCGACGTCGACGCGGTGATGTAGAGGCTTTGCAAATCGTCGTCGCCGAAAGTAAAATTCGCGCAATCTTCAGGTGTCCGGATGACGCCAAGAATGGCGCCCGACGCGTCGAAAATGTGGATGCCGCCGGGTCCGGTGCAGTAAAGATTGCCGCGGCTGTCGATCTTCATGCCGTCGGGCGCCCCCGGCCCCTCGCCCTCGGTCACTGCCCACACCGCGCCGCCATCGAGGTCGCCATTGGCTTCGACGCCGAACACCCTGATATGCCCGCGTTCGGTGTCGTTGATGAACAGCCGCGACTCGTCCAGCGAAAAGCAAAGCCCGTTCGGCTGCCCGAAATCGTCGGCCAGCAATGTCAGCCGGGCGCCGTCGCCATCGATGCGGTAGACGCCTTGGAACGGCAGGTCCTGTGGCCGTGGCACGCCATAGAATTCCCTCCGGCCATAGCCCGGATCGGTGAAGTAGATCGATCCGCCGGTGGCAACGACGATGTCGTTCGGGCTGTTGAGCTGCTTGCCCTGATGGTGCGTGGCAAGCACCGTCGCGCCGCCGTTGGGCTCGGCGCGGGTCACCCGGCTTGTTGCGTGCTCGCAGGTGACCAGCCGCCCCTGGCGGTCCAGCGTGTTGCCATTGGCCTTGTGGCTCGGCGCGCGGAACAGCTCGATCTCGCCTTCGGCACTGCGGCGATAGATCCGACTTTCCGGAATGTCGGAGAAGACCAGCCATTTCTCATAGGGGTGCCAGACCGGCCCTTCGAGGAAGCCGAAGCCGCTCGCCACCGTCTCAATGGTCGCATCGCCGACGACATCGTCGAAGCCGGAATGGCGCGCACGCGCCGACACCGACATCATCGGCTCCCGGCGCGAACAGCCGTGCTACTCCGCATGGTGACAAATGGCATGAGCGCTTCCCGATATAGGCTTCTTGTTGGGGCAGAGCGTAGGCGCGGTGCCGACGAGCCGATACGGGTCAAAGCGCACGGCCGACTGTGCGTTTGCACAGTCGGCCGTGCCTATCGAGCACGGGATAGCGACGACGTCAGATCAGGGCCGGCGAACACGCTGCAAAAGCGGTCAGGGCTGCGCTCGCGCACGCCGGCAGAGTTGGACTCCTGCCGTGCTCGAGCTCAGTCGTGCTGCGCGGGTAAAGACCTGTCAACCAAGGTGCCCAGGTCGGACCGGCTGCCGTGCCGAACGGAATAGGCGCGCGTGAACTCGGCGCCGAGGAGGAAAATTTCCGACGAGTAGTAAACCCAGAGCAATATGACGAGCAGGCCGCCAGCGGCGCCATACGAAGACGCAATCGCGCTGGTGCCGATATACCAGCCGATAAGCGATTTCCCCAGTGTGAACAGGGCCGCGGTCCCGACAGCGCCAATTGCCACATCGCGCCATTCCAGGGTTCGATCGGGTAAAACTTTGTAGATGGCGGCAAACATCACCGAGATAAGTGCAAACGAAACGACGCCGTTGATCCCGCTGAGTATGATCGTTCCGAACGGCAGATAGGCGTTGATGAAATCGCCCAGTGCCGAAATCGCAGTGCTTGCGATGAGAGAGACCAGCAACAGGAACCCGAGTGCGGCCACCAACCCCAGACTGGCGGCCCGCGCCCGCACCAGACGCGACAGGGAATTGCCTTGCGGTTCGATCTTCCAGATCGTGTTCAACGATTGCTGCATCTCGCCGAAGACACCAGACGCGGACACCAGCAATGTGACCAGCCCTATGATCGCGGCCCAGGTGCCGTACAGGCTGCCGGATGCACTTTCCAGCGCAGTCTTCAGGAGATCGGCGCTTTCCGGTCCCATCAGCCCTGATATCTGCGCGGACAAGGCCAATTGTGCGGCATCGTGGCCGAAGACGAGACCAGCAATCGCAACCACGATCAGCAAGATCGGCGCCAGCGAAGTGGTGGCATAGAAAGCCATCGCAGCACCATGGCTAAGCGCATTGTCGTTGATGAAGCCGACTATGCTTTCACGCACCAGATGCCATGAATCTGTGATTGAGGGTCGCACTTCGGGTCCGCAGGCATTGAGTTGGCGTTCACTAGCAATGCGCCTGACCTTCCGAAGTTCCGGGGCGTGGCCGCCGCTGTTTCAGTGCTCCGCCAGCCAGGCATCGAGCCGGTCCTGTTCGCGGCGCAGTGCGTCGATGTTGATCAGGCCACGCGCCATGGCGAGATAGATCGCCCGTGTCCGCGAGTTGAACACGGAAGCATCGCCGGCGCCGTCCTCCGCCGGCACGATGCCGAGCTTGTCGTAGCAGTGCTTGATGCGGCTCTGCGCACCACGGATCGACAGGCCGCGCCGCGCCGCGATCGCCCGGTCGGTCAGGCCGAGCGCGATGTCGATCAGGCTCTCATATTCGCCGTCGGTGATGCCCTCGAACTTGTCCTGCACGCGGTGCTGGATGCCGCGGATTTCGCGGTCGATGATGCAGTGGCCTTCGCGGAAAACCCCGCGCAGCGCGGACCGCATGCCCTCCTCCGTCGCCGATTTGAGCACATAGCCGTAGACCGAACCGGGCGGCACGATGCGCGCCACGCCGCGCACATAGGCTTCGTCGGCGAAATTCGACCAGAACAGGATGTGCGTGCCGGCGCGACGGTTCCAGATCGCCTTGGCAACTTCGATTCCCGTCGCCTTGGGCATCTGCAAATCGAGCACGACATGCAGTGGCTCGCGTTCGGCCGCCAGGTTGATGGCGTCCTCGCCGTCGCTCGCTTCGATCACCTCGACGTCGCCGGGCCACAGCTGCTCCACCGTTCGCCGCGCGAAGCTACGGTGCAGCCCGTCATTCTCGGCGATCATCACAAGCATCACATGGCCTCCGATACGGCGAACTCGCCAGGCACCGCTGCAGCCGCCGCCAATTCTCGCGACGGCTGGCGGTCGATCTCGACGACGACACGGGTGCCGCCGTTCTTGCGGCCGGCCTGGCCGATACGCAGCCGCGCCCCGATAAGGGCTGCCCGCGTGTGCATATGGCCGATGCCGCCATACGCGGCCGGGTCGACGGTGCCGCAGCCTTGGCCGTCATCCGTCACGATGACCCGCAGCACGCTCGCGGTCGACGCCAACAGCACGTCGATGCGGTGCGGCGCGGCATGGCGAACGGCATTGTTGATCGCTTCCTGCACGATCCGGTAGAGCGCGGTCCGCACTGGCTCGGCCAGGCTGTCGGCACCGCCGTCGCTGGTGTCGGCGATGCGCACGGCGATCGGCGGCTTGGCCCTGGCGACGCTGCGGTTGAGATGCGCCTCGACCGCGTCGCGCAGGCCGAACAGTTCGAGCACGCTCGGCCGCATGTCGTCGACGATGTGGCGCAGTTCCGTCAGGCAGCCGGCGACCTCCTGCTCGAGATCGGCAAGCTGCGCTGCCCGCGCCACGCCTTGCCCGCGAAGGGCCGAAAGCTGGCGCGCGATGCGGGCGAGATCGGCAAGCGTTTGGTCGTGCAGGTCCATGGCCATGCGCCGCCGTTCGCGCTCCATGCCTTCGGTCAATTGCGAGGCGCCGACGCGCAGCAGTTCGACCCGGTTGCGCGCCTCGCTCTCGGCCAGCATGGCGCGGCGCGCCTCCTCGGTCTGGATCAGCGCGAAGATGTAGGGCGCGATCAGGTCCGCGCATTGCTGGGCGACCGCGACATCGGCAAGCGTGTAGCAGTCGACCTCGTGCCGGCTGATGTTGAGCGCGCCGATGATGCCGCCGCGCGCCCTGAGCGGCACGACGATGCGGCTGCGCAGCCTGGCGGCGAAGATCGGACCATCGATGGCGGTGGCGAAATGGAAGCGCTCGTCGCTCAACGCATCGTCGGCGAGCAGATAGGGGACTTCGCCCCACAGCACCGAGCGGATCGGGCTGACTTCGGTCGGCAGCGGATGCTGGGCTAGCTCGCTCCAGCTGGTGTGGAAGCCGGCTTCGTAACAGGCGTGCCGGCGGCCGTCATGCGACAGCACCGCCAGATCCATGTGATCGTGCGGGATGAGCGAGCCGATCTCAATGGCTGTCGCTCGGAACGCCGTGCCGGGATCGATATGGCCGGCAAGCGCCCGCGATATCGCCAGCAGCCGGTCGATCAAGACCAGGGACACTTCCGCCATTGCTTTCACGATCCTCCCGTGCCGCGAAATAGTGGACGCATGCCGCCGCCGCTGTCAACGACGGCGCCGTTGGCCATAGGGTCCCGCACTCAGCTTGACAAAAGACCTGACGACAGCTCGGCGGTGCCGGCAGCCTTGTGGCGGTAATAGGAATTTTTTCTTGACTCCATGCCCTCAGCTATGGTACATTTTTGTCCATGGTGCTGATTTGCGCCAGTGACCCGCCGCACAGGCGGGTTTTTCGTTTGATGCTCCGTCAGCCAATGGCGGGCGAAGGCTCCGAAGAAACCCGTCAGCCCGAGTTCGTTGCCCTGCCGTTGGACCGGCCGATCAACTTGCGGTGCAATGATTGTAAAGGGTTCGCGTCCTGGTCTAGGGAGGAGCCCAGGAGACCGAAACAGAATGCCAGTGACGCAAAACGTTGCTCCGGGCGCCCCGGGAATTCCGGCGCGCTGGACATCAAGCGCCAAGAGTGGCGTCGGAACGTCGCTTTCGCCGGCCGGCCGGATTTGGTTTACGATCAGCCACGGCATCCTCAACGAAGTCTACTATCCGCGCGTCGACAGCGCCTGCACCCGCGACCTCGGCTTGATCGTCACCGGTCCCGGCGGCTATTTTTCGGAAGAGAAACGCGATGCCCTGCATACGATCGAACCGTTCGAGGACGGCGTGCCCGCCTACAGGCTGGTCAACACGGCGAGCGACGGCGCCTGGCGGATCGAAAAGCGCATCCTCGCCGACCCGGCGCGCCCGGCTCTGCTGCAGGAAATCACCTTCACGGCGCTGAAAGGGGTGCCCGGTGGCTACCGCGTCTACGCGCTTCTGGCGCCGCATCTGGTCAATGCCGGCATGGGCAACACCGCCTGGGTCGGCGAGCAGGAGGGAAAGCCCGTGCTGTTCGCCTCGGGACGCGGCTCTTGCCTGGCGCTGGCCTCGTCGCAGCCCTGGCGCACCGGCTCGGCCGGTTATGTCGGTTCTTCCGACGGTTGGCAGCAACTCCACGACACCGGTGAGCTCGACGCTGCATACCAGCGGGCCGAGGACGGCAATGTCGCGCTGACGGGCGAGATCGGCTTTTCCGCCACAGAGACCAAGGCCTTGCTGGCGCTTGGGTTCGGCGCGACATCGGACGAGGCCGCGGAACATGCTTTCGCCAGCCTGAAGCAGGGTTTTGAACCCGCGGCGAAATCCTATCTTCAGAACTGGCGCAATTGGCAGACTGGCCTGCTGCCGCTTGATCGACACACGGCATCATCGGGTATCAACAGCTATCGCACCAGCACCGCGGTACTGGCGACGCACCGGTCGATCGCCACACCGGGCGCCGCGGTCGCCAGCCTGTCGATCCCGTGGGGCTTCAATAGGGGTGACGACGACCTCGGCGGCTACCATCTGGTCTGGCCGCGCGATCTGGTCGAGACGGCGGGCGGCTTTCTTGCTGCCGGCGATGCTGCCTCGGCCCTGCAAATCCTCGATTACCTCAGTTCCATCCAGCAGCCGGACGGCCATTGGCCGCAGAACGCCTGGCTCGACGGATCGGCCTATTGGCCCGGCATCCAGATGGACGAATGCGCCTTTCCGCTGCTGCTGGCCGATGCTTTGCGCCGCGCCGGCCATTTGCCGCGCGCCAGGCTCATGACCTTCCTGCCGATGATCGAGCGCGCCGCCGGCTATGTCGTGCGCAACGGACCCGTCACCGGCGAGGACCGCTGGGAAGAAGATGCCGGCTACAGCCCGTTCACGCTCGCCGTCGAAATCGCCGCACTGCTTGCCGCGGCAGACCTGCTCGACGCCTGCGGCAAGACAGACGCCGCGACCTATCTGCGCGAGACGTCAGACGTCTGGAACGACCAGGTCGAGCGCTGGACCTACGTCACCGGCACGGCGATCTGCAGTCAAGTCGGCGTCGAAGGCTACTATGTCCGCATAGCACCACCCGACAGCGCCGAGGCCGGTTCGCCGAAGGACGGCTATGTCCCGATCAAGAACCGGCCGCCCGGCGACACGGATCGGCCCGCCAAGGAGATCGTCAGCCCGGATGCGCTGGCACTTGTCCGCTTCGGTCTGCGGGCGGCCGACGATCCGCGCATGACAGACACGGTCAAGGTCATCGACGCGCAATTGCGCTGCGATCTGCCGCAAGGGCCGCTCTGGTATCGCTACAACGGCGATGGCTACGGCGAGCATGAAGATGGCGCGCCTTTCGATGGCACCGGCCAGGGTCGCCCCTGGCCGCTGCTGGCCGGCGAACGCGCCCACTATGAGCTGGCGGCTGGACACGAGGAAAAGGCAGCCAGCCTGCTGGCAGCACTGGAAGGCTCGGCCGGACCGGGCGGCCTGTTGCCGGAGCAGGTCTGGGACGGCGCCGATCTGCCGGAGCGCGAACTGCTGCATGGCCGACCCTCGGGCAGCGCCATGCCGCTGGTCTGGGCGCATTCGGAGCATATCAAGCTGCTGCGCTCGCTGCGCGACGGCGCGGTCTTCGACATGCCGCCGCAAGGCGTCAAGCGCTATATCGAGGACAAGACCGTATCGCCGTTCAGGACATGGCGGTTCAACAACAAGATCCGCACCATGCCGGAGGGCAAGACGTTGCGCGTCGAATTGTTGGACCCGGCTACAGTCCACTGGAGCACCGACAACTGGGCGACCGCCCACGACAGCCATACGGTGGAGAACGCCTTCGGCATCCATCTTGCCGATCTGCCCGCGGCAAGCCTCCCCGAGGGAAGCACGCTGCTCTTCACTTTTTTCTGGCCCGCGACCGGCGATTGGGAGAATGTCGACTTCTCCGTCATATCGGGCGACCAAGATGGCCAGTAGATCACAGCCAGTAGACCTTCCCTCGATAACCCCGCAAATCTCTTAGAAAACAGGGACGAAACCATGCAGATCGGAATGATGGGACTGGGCCGGATGGGCGCCAACATGGTCCGGCGCCTGATGCGCGACGGCCACGAATGCGTCGTCTACGACATCAACCCGGCCAGCGTCGCCGCCCTGGTGACCGACGGCGCGTCAGGGGCGGCCTCGATGGAAGAATTCGTCGGCAAGCTGGCCAAGCCGCGCTGCGTGTGGCTGATGCTGCCGGCGGCGATCACCGGCAGGATCATCGACCAGGTGGCGGCCCTGATGGAACCCGGCGACATCGTCATCGACGGCGGCAATTCCTACTACCACGACGCCGTCGACCAGGCCGCGAAGCTGGCCGGCAAGGGTATCCATCTTGTCGATGTCGGCACCAGCGGCGGCGTCTGGGGCCTGGAGCGTGGCTACTGCCTGATGATCGGCGGTCCCGACGTGGCGGTGCAGCACCTCGATTCGATCTTCGCCACGCTGGCACCGGGCGCCGATGCCGGCTCCAATCCGCCTGGGGATGCCGGGACCGCGCCCTTCGGCTATCTGCATTGCGGACCCAGCGGTGCCGGCCACTTCGTCAAGATGGTGCACAACGGCATCGAATATGGCGTCATGGCCGCCTATGCCGAAGGCATGAACATCCTGAAGTCGGCCAATGCCGGCAAGCGGCAACGGACGGCGGACGCCGAGACCAGTCCGCTGGAAAACCCGCAATACTACCAGTTCGACATCGACCTTCCCCAGGTGGCCGAGGTCTGGCGGCATGGCAGCGTTATCGGCTCCTGGCTGCTCGACCTGACGGCCGGCGCGTTGAAAAGCGATCCGGGCCTGGTGAATTTCGGCGGCCGCGTTTCGGATTCCGGCGAAGGGCGCTGGACGCTGAAGGCGGCGATCGACACCGGCGTGCCGGCTCCGGTGCTGTCCTCGGCACTGTTCGACCGCTTCTCCTCGCAGGGCGAATCCGAATTCGCCGACAAGCTGCTCTCCGCCATGCGCTATGCCTTTGGCGGCCATGTCGAGAAGCCGAAGGCCGGCAAGTGAGGACACTGGGAGAGACACGCGCATGAGCCAGGAACGGTCCGACACGCTGGTGCTCTTCGGGGCCACCGGCGACCTCGCCCACAAGAAGATATTTCCAGCCCTTTACCAGATGGTCGCCAAGGGCACGCTCACCGAGCCGGTGATCGGCGTCGCCTTCGACGCCTGGGACCTCAAGCAGTTGCAGGCGCGCGCCCGCGATGGCATCGTCAATGCGCTCGGCAAGATCGACGAGAAAGCGTTCGCCAAATTCGCCTCGCTGCTGCGCTACGTCAGCGGCGACTACCGTGACGGAGCGACGTTCGAGAAACTGAAGAGCGCGCTCGGCACCGCACAGCGGCCGCTGCACTACATGGCGGTGCCGCCGACCATGTTCGAGACCGTCGTCCAGGGGCTGGAGCAATCAGGCACGGCGCATGGCGCGCGGCTGATGGTGGAAAAGCCCTTCGGTCACGATCTGCAATCGGCGCGCTGGCTGAACCGGGTCCTGCATCTGGTGTTCGACGAACAGTCGATCTTCCGCATCGACCATTACCTGGGCAAGGAAGCGATCCAGAACCTGCTCTATTTCCGCTTCGCCAATTCGCTGCTCGAGCCGATCTGGAACCGCAACTACGTCGAGAGCGTGCAGATCACCATGGCCGAGGATTTCGGCGTCGAGGGACGTGGCCGTTTCTATGACGATGTCGGCTGCATCAGGGACGTCATCGAGAACCATCTGCTCAACATCCTGTTGCTGCTTGCCATGGAGCCGCCTGTCGGCCGCTCCGCCGACGACCTGATCGATGAGAAGGTGCAAGTGCTGCGCGCGATCAGGACGCTGACCAAAGACGATGTCGTGCGTGGCCAGTTCACCGGCTATCTCGCCGAGCCCGGCGTGGCGCCGAACTCGCCTGTCGAGACCTTCGCGGCGGTGCGTTTCTTCGTCGACACCTGGCGCTGGCAGGACGTGCCGTTCTTCATCCGCGCCGGCAAGAACATGCCGGTGCATGTCACCGAAGTGGTGGTGCGGCTGAAGCGGCCGCCGCTCGATGTCTTCGATCCGATCAAGCCCGCCGACCAGAACTACGTCCGCTTCCGCATCGACCCACAGGTGGTGATCGCCATCGGAGCACAGCGCAAGGCGCCGGGCGACGACATGATCGGCGAGCAGGTCGAACTGACGGCGCTCGACGATTCAAAGGGCGACATGCCGCCCTATGAGCGTTTGATCGGCGACGCCATGAACGGCAACGGCCAGCTCTTCACCCGCCAGGACGCCAGCGAACTGGCCTGGCGCATCGTCGGCCCGGTGCTTGGCGACACCACGCCGCCGCATCTCTACGAGCCGCTCACATGGGGACCGGCGGACGTCATGGCCGGGTTCGGGCCGCCCAATGGCTGGATCGATCCGGTGAAGTGAGAGGACCACACGATGGCCAAGGCGGTGAAGCAACCTGCATCGGGCACCGAGAAGCCGGACACTGAAAAGATCGTGCTCACGATCGACATCGGCGGCTCGCACGTCAAGATTCTCACCAGCGCCGGCGGCGAGGAGCGCCGCGCCGACTCCGGACCGGGCCTGACACCGCAGCAGATGATCGACGCGGTGAAGAAGCTCGCCGAAGGCTTGTCCTACGACGTCGTCTCGATGGGCTATCCCGGCCCGGTCAATCACAACAGGCCGCTCGCCGACCCCGCCAATCTCGGCAAGGGCTGGGCTGGATTCGACTTTGCGGGCGCGTTCGGCAAACCGGTGAAAGTGGTCAATGATGCGCTGATGCAGGCCATCGGCAGCTACGAGGGCGGGCGCATGCTGTTCCTCGGGCTCGGCACCGGTCTCGGTGCGGCGATGATCGCCGACAACGTCGCCCAACCGATGGAACTCGCGCATTTGCCCTACAGGAAGGGCAGGAGTTTCGAGGATTATGTCGGCGAACGCGGCCTGGAAAAGCGCGGCAAGAAGAAATGGCGCAAATACGTCTTCGACGTCGTCGACCGGCTCCGTGCCGCCATGCAGCCCGACTATGTCGTGATTGGCGGCGGCAACGTCGACAAGCTCGATGAATTGCCCGCCGACTCCAGGCGCGGCGACAACACACGCGCCTTCGAAGGCGGGTTTCGTTTGTGGCGCGACAAAGCGCTGATAGTCTGATACTGTTATTGTTTAATATAGTTGTTCAAAATAACGTGTGACCTGACATCAAGTCGTTGCAATGCGCAGATTTGCCGACTAGGAATTCCGCGCTACACCAACGCCATTCGTCCGTGGACGCACGAAGGACGCCATAGCATTTTGATTTCGCGCATGATCCTTTCCGGAAGTCGAATCCGATTTTCAGGTCATTCGCTGTAGACGGAGAAATAGAGTGACCGACGATAGCAACAGTGCCCGTAAAGACATCGATCTGCTCGAGCTGACCGCTCACATCGTGTCCGCTTACGTCGAGAAGAACCGCTTGCCCGCCTCCGGCTTGGCCGACCTCATCGCCAGCGTCAGCGCCTCGATAAACGCGCTCGGCAAGCCTGCGGTCCCGGTGGCTGCCCCCCTGGTCCCGGCGGTCAACCCCAAGAAGTCGGTGACACCCGATTTCATCATCTGCCTTGAAGACGGCAAGAAGTTCAAATCGCTGAAGCGTCACCTGGGCGTGCATTTCGGCCTGACACCGGACGCCTATCGCGCCAAATGGGGCTTGCCGTCGGACTATCCGATGGTCGCTCCCAACTACGCGGCCTCGCGTTCGCTGCTGGCGAAATCCATCGGCCTCGGCCGCAAGGCTGCCCCCGTGAAGGCACCCGCCAAGGGCAGGAAGGCCAAGGCCTCGGCCTGAATATTCAGTCCTGAGCCAACAGTTAGGACGACTGGAACAGAAGCCTGCCGGCGAATTCGCCTTGGCAGGCTTCCTATTTTTATGGCTTGGATGGGCCGGACGGGTTCCTAGAGCAATTCCAGGAAAAGTGTGAAACGGTTTTCCGTCCGGAATTGCGTGAAAACAAGGAGTCAGAGCGGTCGCCGTTTCCGTGAAACGGTGAACTGCTCTTGGGGAGCGAGCCATGAACTACACCAGGATGGTGATCGAGAAAGAAGCGCCGGAAGAATACGGCTACGACCGTATCCGCTACAATCTTTCGGAAAGTTCGATCGCCGACCAGAAGCTCTCCGACATCGGCCTGTCGCTGCCTGATCTCACGCTTTTCTATGGCGAGCATCGCGGCGACAAGCAGTTGCGTGCACTGATCTCGGCGCAGGATGCCGGCATTTCACCGGATGATGTCCTGGTCACCGCCGGCGCCGCGGGCGCGCTGTTCATAATCTCGACCTCGCTCTTGTCGGCCAATGACCATCTCGTCGTCATCAGGCCCAACTACGCCACCAACATCGAAACCCCAAGGGCGATCGGCTGCGCCATCAGCTTTGTCGACCTGGCCTTCGAGGAAGGCTTCCCCATTGATGTCGAACGCGTCAAGGCGGCGCTGCGGCCGGACACGAAGCTGATCAGCGTCACCTGCCCGCACAACCCGACCGGCACGATGATGAGCCGAACCGAGCTCGATGCGCTGGTTGCGCTTGCCGAAAGCAGCAACTGCCGTCTGCTGGTCGACGAGACCTATCGCGACCTTTCCTACGGCCGGCGGCTGCCGACGGCTGCCTCACTCAGCCCGAAGGCGATCAGCGTCTCGTCATTGTCCAAGGCCTTCGGCATTCCCGGCATCCGCATCGGCTGGCTGATCACCAGGGACGCTGAGCTTCAGGAGAAATTCCTCGCCGCCAAGGAGCAGATCGGCATCTGCGGCAGCGTTATCGACGAAGGCATTGCCCGCGGCATGCTCGAACGCCGGGACGCTTTCCTGGCGACGCTGCTGCCCGAAATGGCGGGGCGCCGCGACATCGTCCAGGCCTGGATCGATCGCGAACCGCTGGTCGACTGGGTGCGGCCCGAAGGTGGCGTCGTCGGCTTCCCGCGCCTCAATGTCGAACCCGGCTTCGACCTCGACCGGTTCCATGTGAACCTGCTGGAAAACCACGGCACCTATGTCGGACCCGGCCACTGGTTCGAGATGGAAAAACGCTTCTTCCGCGTCGGCTTTGGCTGGCCGACGGAAGCCGAATTGCGTGGCGGCCTCGACGCCATTTCCGTCGCGCTGCGGCAGTAAGTTTCCCGTGCCAGCGACCGGTTGATGCTACTGCGTCACAGCGACCGTTCATAGTGGCCAGCGTCTGCGCCGCCCCTCACCTGCCTGCCGGCATCCTCTCCCCGTATAGTGACGGGGGGAGGGGTGCCGTCATCGGCGATTTCGCCAATCTCCAGCGTTGCGGGAGAAATGCCGGCGTCGCCGCCCGCCCCTCTCTCCCCGTCACTATAGGATGTCCGGCAGGACAGTGAGGGGCAGCGCCAACGTCAACGATTGCTCCGTTCGGCCAGAAACTCATGACGCAATAGCGCTAATGCATCTCGCTCAAAAGTCGCGACGCGCTTTAGGCTGAAAATTCCTTGATCCAGCACTGATTTTGACGCATATCCGCTGCGAACTGAGCTAAAAGTTCCGCCAGCCGGACCAGCGCCCATCGTGGAAGTGCCCCGCCAGCTGATGCCATTCGAACGGGGCCTCTTAAATCATGACAGCAGAACAGATATCGCCGGACCAGCGCTATGCCGCGTTCCGCCACCGCTCCTTCCTGAGCTATTGGGCGGCGCGTTTCCTCACCACATTCGCCACCATGATCGTGTCCGTCGCGGTCGGCTGGCAGATGTACGATTTGACCCGCGACCCGCTCGATCTCGGCCTTGTCGGCATCGTCCAGTTCCTGCCGTCGCTGCTTCTGGTGCTGGTCACCGGCGTCGTCGCTGATCGCTTCGGCCGCCGCCTGATCATGGCGCTGGCGGTCGTGGTGGAGGCGATGTGCGCGCTGGCGCTGCTGTTCCTGACGCTGCGCGGCATCAGCGGGCCGCTGCCGATCTTCTGCGTGCTTGCCATGTTCGGCGTCGCCCGCGCCTTTTTCGGTCCGGCCTCCGCCTCGCTGTTCGCCAATCTGGTGCCGCCTCAGGATTTCGCCAACGCCATCGCCTGGAATTCATCGGCCTGGCAGACGGCGACCATCGTCGGCCCGGTCGCCGGCGGCCTGCTCTACGGCGTGTCGCCGGAAGCGGCCTACGGAACCGCCGCCGTCCTGATGATCGTGTCCGGGCTGCTGATCTTCACCATTCCGAAGCCGTCGCAGCGGACCGAGTCGGAAAAGCCGACGATGCAGCACCTGCTCGGCGGGTTCAGCTACATCTGGAGCGAGAAGATCGTGCTCGGCGCCATCTCGCTCGATCTGTTCGCCGTGCTCCTGTCCGGCGCCTCGGCGCTGCTGCCGGTCTATGCACGCGACATCCTCCAGCTCGGCCCCTGGGGCCTCGGCCTGCTGCGCTCGGCGCCCAGCATCGGCGCCATTTGCGTCGCCATCTGGCTGGCCGGGCATCCGCTTCGCAACCACGCGGGCATGATCATGCTGGTCGCCGCCGCCTCGTTCGGCGCCTTCACCCTGCTGTTCGGCCTTTCCACCATCACCTGGCTGTCGATCGTGGCGCTGGTCTTCCTTGGCGCCACCGATATGTTCAGCGTCTACATCAGGGAAACGCTAATTCAGCTGTGGACGCCCGACGAGGTGCGCGGCCGCGTCAACGCCGTCAACCAGGTCTTTGTCGGCGCCTCCAACGAGGTCGGCGAATTCCGCGCCGGCACGATGGCCGCGCTGATCGGCACGGTGCCGGCCGTGGTGATCGGCGGCATCGGCGCCATCGCCGTAGCGGGCCTGTGGATGGTGCTGTTCCCGCAACTGCGCAAGGTGCGCCATCTCGACGGACGCAACTGATCTTCCTCCAGTTGACAGCCAACATGCCTCGCCCATGCCACAGGAGTTCCCATGATCACTTGCTACCTGAAATATGTCATTGACCCCTACAAGCTTGCCGAGTTCGAAGATTATGGCCGTCGCTGGATAGCTCTGGTCAATCGCCTCGGCGGAAACCATCACGGCTATTTCCTTCCGAGCGAGGGGGCGAGCAATATCGCTTTTGCCATGTTCAGCTTTCCGAGCCTTGCCGACTACGAGGACTATCGCAAGCGTATGGCTGCCGACCCGGAATGCCAGGAAGTGTTTGAAATGGAAAAACGCAATCGCAGCATTCTCAGCTACGAGCGCAGCTTCCTGCGGCCGGTGCTCGAACCTTAAAGCGCGTCGCGTCGAAACAGATTCACGCGCCGCGCTTTAGGTCTTGTTTTATGCATGTCGTCTTCCCAAAAACCGAGGTCACTTTTGGGCGACATGCATTAGCTATTGCTCGGCTTGCCGAAAATCATCCGCAGGAACTCGTCCAGCCAGCGCTTGAGATGCATGTCCCAGATCAGCCGGCCGCCGAGATGATCGCGGCCGGGCTGGGCACCGGGCAATTCGAAGCGATGCGCGCCGCGCACCACCCAGCGCTGCATCATCACCCTGGTCAGTTCGCCATGGAATTGGATGCCCCAGGCATTGTCGCCATAGCGAAAGGCCTGGTTGGGATAGGTCTCGGCCGTCGCCAGCAGCGTCGCGTCCCTGGGCAGCGAGAAACCCTCGCGGTGGAACTGATAGACCATCTCCGGCCAGTGCATCAGTTGCTTGCCGGCTTCGGTCGCTTTCAGGGGATACCAGCCAACCTCGACCAGCCCTTCGCCGTGTCCTTCGACCTTGCCGCCGAGATAGTTGACCAGCATCTGTGCGCCGAGACAGATGCCGAGACATGGCCGGTTCTCCCTCAGCGGTATTTCCAGCCAGTTGGTCTCGCGGCGAACGAACTCGTCCTCGTCATTGGCGCTCATCGGACCGCCGAACACCACCGTGCCGGCGTGGCCGTCCAGTGTTTCGGGCAAGGCGTCGCCAAGCGGCGGCCGGCGGATATCGAGGTCGAACCCTTCTTCCAGCAACATGTGGCCGACACGCCCTGGGCTCGAACTCTCCTGATGCAGCACGATCAGTATCTTTGGCTTCGAACTCGTTTGGCGCGGCATGGGAAGGCGAAAATCCTATTCGTCGCTCGATGTTCCGGTGGCGCCGGGCGCGTGCGCCGCTGCCTTGCGGCGCGCCTCGACGCGATCATGGCGTTCGACGCCGATCAGCTCGGCGACGCGCCAGACGGTGTTGTCCTCGAGCTCGTGCAACTCGCCGTCGGCATAGACGATTTCCCACATCAGGCCGATGAAGGCCTTGCGCGCATCGGCATCGAGATGGCGCTTCAGGACACTGGTGAAGGCATAGAGATCGATCGCCTCATTGTCGGCCCGCTCGCCGGCGGCGGCAAGCGCCTCAAGTTCCGTGCCGCTGATCGAATAGCTCTCCGCCAGCACCGCCTTGAACCGTTCCCACTCGACATCCTGGCGCACGCCATCGGCATTCATCACATGGTAGAGCAGCGCCGAGGCGGCGATGCGCGGATCGTCCGTGCTGGCACGAGTGCCGGCGCCGGCCGGCAAATCCCTGAGAAACGACAGAACGCGTTCAAACATAGATCCATACCCCAACGGCCTGACGGCCTGCCCAACTCAAAACAGCCGAAACCGGCGCGGCGATTTCTCCGCTTCCTCGTCCGGATCGACGCCGGGATCGTCCGGCAACCGCGCAAGCTCCTCGGCCGGATCGACGCCCTCGGCATCGCTCGGCACCGCGGCGAAGGCCGCTGCCGTGATCGGCCTGACATGATCTTCTTCGCGACTTTCAGCTTGCTTGCCCGCCGACGTCTCGCCACCGGCGTCATCGATCACCTCGATCGGCCCTTTTTCGCTCGTCGGCTTCGCCAATGCTTCGATGACCGGCGCCGCATCGGCTGGCATGTCATCATGGCTGTCGATCAACTGGCCGAGACGCTCCATCGGCGCACGCCACTCGAAGGCGTCGAGCCGGCCGGTGATCGGCGACACCGGCGCCCAGCGTTCCGATACCACGCCGTCTGCGACCCAGGCCGGATCGCGCGGCGCCCGCACCGCCCGGGACAGCAGCTGCCGCACCTTGCCCTGATCGCCGGTTTCGGCCTCCTCGATGTCTGCGAGCAGCAGATAGGCGCCCTCGCGGCGGTCCATCCGGATCGCCGCCTCGGCCTCGCGGCGGGCGGTCGAGAAATCCTGCGCGTCGAGCGCGGCGCGCGCCACCGTCATCGACGATTCGGCGTGGTTTTTCTTCATTTCCTGCAGCTTCTTCGCCCGGGTGAGGCGGTCGAGCACGGCGTCGCCCGGCCTTGCATGGGTATAGAGCTCGGCGACCTCCGGATGCGGCTCGGCCTTCCAGGCCGCCTCGAGGATCTTCGAGCCCTTGCGCACATCGTTCTGCTTGAACAATGCGGCCGCGGCGGCAACGGCCGCGGGCGCGAAGTCCGGCCTAAGCTTGTTGGCCTCGATCGCCGCCGTCCTGGCGGCGGCGGGATCGCTGTCGGCAAGCGCCTGCGCCTTGGCGGTCAAAAGCACGGCGCGGCGGCGATTGGCGGCATCGCGTTCGATCTGCCGTGTCGCCTTCTGCGCGTCGACCAGTTTCAGGGCGCCGTCCCAGTCGCCGCGCGCGGTCAGCTCTTCCAGCGTCGATTCCGCCGCCCAGGCCAGCTGCGGCGCCATCACCGCGGCGCGGCCGGCATAATGCCTGGCAGCGTTGCGGTCGCCGAGCCGTTCGGCTTCCAGATAAAGCCCGCGCAAACCCAGCAGCCGCATTTCGGGATCGTCGAGCATGCTTTCGAATTTCTGCCGCGCGCCTTCATGATCGCCTTCGAGCAGCGACGCCTGCGCTTCCAGCAGGTGGATCAGCGGCTCCTGGTCGGAACGGATCAGCTTGGCGGCTTCCTTGGTCTTCTTGCGGGCCAGCGCGCCATCACCGGCGCCGGCGGCAATCATGCCGGTCGACAGCGCCTGATAGCCACGGTCGCGGCGGCGGACGCGGAAATAGCGCGAGATGGTGTAGGGGCTGTTCCACAGCGACTTGAGCAGCCACCACAGGATCATCACCGCGGCGACCACGGCAACGACGGCCACCGCCGCCACCATCAGGCTGACCTGGTATTGATAGCCCTTGAAAGTGACGACCATGTCGCCCGGCCGGTCGGCCAGCCAGGCAAAGCCCAGCCCGAGCGCGAAAACGACGATGAGGAAGGCGAGCAGGCGGATCATTGTGTTGCCCTCATGCCTTCATCGCGCCCGAGATCAGCGCATCGACCTGGGTTTCGACCTCGATGCGTGCCTTCAGCTTGCCGGCAAAGTCCGCGCCAGCGGCCTTGGCGGCCTCGGGCAGCGTTTCATACTCGCTGAGTGCCTTCGCGTAGTCGCCCTGGTTGACCGCCGCCTCCATGCGCGCGACGGTTTCCGGTGCGCCGGCGCCTTCGACGGCGCCGATCGGCCTGACCTTGACCAGCGATTCGGCGCTCGACATCAGATTCTGCAGGAAGCCGGCATTCTCATCGACGGGCGTCGCGGCAGTGACCATGGCATTGGCGGCGGCATCAGCCTGCGATGCGATCTCGGCGCGGGTCGGAACGCCCTTTTCAGCATAGGGGCGCAGTGCCGCAAGCTGCGGCGCATCGGGCGAAATTGCCGCGAGGGTTTCGAGTTCGGCCGAAAACGGCCCGCCACGCTCGAGCGCCGCCTTCAAGGCCGACGCCGCGATGGCAAGCGCTACCTTCGGCTGCCCCGCCGCCGCCTCGACCTTGCCGGACAGCTGCGACACAGACTGCTCCAGCGCTGTCAGCCGGCCCTCCTGCGCCGTCGTAGCCTCGCCGGCCGACTTCACCAGCGCGTCGAGGCCAGCCAGTTTCTCGTTGAGCGGACCGAGATCGACCGGCGCCGAGCTGCCGGCCTTGCCGAGGGCGGCGACCGCCGTCTCGATCTGCGCGACCTTGTCGCCCAGTGCGGCGACCCCGGCCGCGTCGCCTGCTCCACCTTTCTCGACAGCCGATTTCAGCGCCGCCACATCGGCCTTGACCTGTTCAAGGCCCGAGGACAGGCCGACCATCTTCGCCGCTCCATCGCCGTTGCCGCCGGCGTCCTTCAAACCGGCGATTTCGGTCTTCAGCGAGGCGATGTCGCCGTTGACGCCATCGAGCGAGACGCCGGCACCGGAACCCGGCGCGCCAAGCAGGCCGGCAAATTGCAGCCCGCCGGCGCCGACCAGCGCGATGACGCCGCCGATGATGCCGGCGGCGATGCCGTTGAGGCCGCCGCGCTTTTCAGGGGCTGGCGCCATTTTCTCGTCCCGTGTCTCGGTTTTTGCCTTGCTGCCGTCGGTCTGCGTGCGCTTCGCCGATGCGTCCTCGAAACTATAATCGTAAGCTTTGGTCTTGCCGGCCGGCGCATCGGACGATCCGGGACCGTGGGACGATCCGGGCTCGTCGGACGATCCGGGATAGGGGATCTCGGCCTGGCTAGCGGGCTTTGTCGCCGCTGCCGGCGGCTGCTCCGGCTCGGCCCGGGCGTCGGTATGCTCCCAGGGCTCGAGATCGGTCTGGTCGGCGTGAACCGGCTCTTCGGGAACCTCGGGCTGCGAAGCGTTCGCTGCTTCCTCGGCCTTCGCCTCGTCTGTCCGGGCCTCCTGCCTGGCGGCGTCCTCGTCGGCGATGCGTGAGACGGCGCCCGGCTCGAGATCGATGGTCACCGGCTCGCGGCGGCTTTTCGAGTGTCGCATCTTCGGCGTCTTGACCATGCCTGGGCTCCGCACAATTCGCTTCGTCTCAACGCCTGGCGGCGCATGATGGTTCAGAAAGGGTCTAGCACATCACCAAGCGGTGAAAAGGGGCGGTGTGATGACGCGGCTCAGCTAGGCGCCTGCAAAAGCGCCAGCAGCACATCCTCGTCGGGTTGCGCGGCAATGCGGATTCTTTCGCTGGCGACACCGCCGAAGGCTGCCGCGATGCGAGTGGAAAGCGCAAAAACCCATGTTTTTTCGAAGAGACCGCGCAGAGCGGGCCGTCTTGCCAAGGTCTGCATCGCCGCCGCCGCCTTGGCTGAATAGAGCAACACCGCGTCGGCAGGTTGCCCCGACAGGCGTTCGAGGATGACTTCGTCCGAATACCCCACTGCCAGCGTGTCATAGGTCTCGACGGCGTGGACCCGAACGCCCGCCGTCCCGAGCCTCTGTTCGAACGCCGGAAAACGCACGCGCCCGCAGAGGTAGACAATCGTCTTTCCAGAAAAATCGGCGGCGAGCCTGTCGGCCAGCGCCTCCGCATCGCCCCAGCCTTCACTGACCGACAAAAACCCCGCTCGACGCGCCGCTTGCGCCGTCCTTTTGCCGACCGCATGACAAGGCAAGGCGGCGAGCGTCGCGATGATTTCTTCCGGCGCATGACGCATGGCATTGGCGCTGGTGACGGCCACCGCGACGGCACCGTCCGGGATCAGTCCGGCGGCGGCAGGCAACGCCTTTGTTTCGGTCAGGGGCAAAAGGACCGGCTGAAAACCTGCCTCCTCAAGCCGATGCGCTGTGCGCGAAGCACCTGGTTCCGGCCTGGTCACCAGGACGCGAAGCATTTCAGAGCCAGCCGTCGAAGAACTTTTCGCCGGCCTTGGCGCGCACGCTCCGGGCCGCTTCACCGCCGATGCGGGCGGCGTCTTGCGCCGGCCCCTGCAGCTCGACCGTGTGCGACTGCATGCCGTCGGGCGAGATGATCAGCCCGGCGAATGACAGTTTTCCGGCCTCGATCGCCGCATAGCCGGCGATCGGTGTGCGGCAGGAGCCATCGAGCGCCGCCAGGAAGGCACGCTCGCAGGCCAGCGCCTGGCCGGTCGGCACATCATGGACGGCTGCCAGCATTTTTTCGACATCGCGGTCGCCGATACGGGTTTCGATGCCGATCGCGCCTTGCCCCGGCGCCGGCGGGAAGACATCGAGCGGTATCAGATCGGTGACGACATGCTCGAGCCCAAGCCGCTTCAGCCCGGCATAGGCCAGGATCGTGCCCGCGGCGACGCCTTCTTCAAGCTTGCGCAGCCGCGTCTGCACATTGCCGCGGAACATCACCACGTCGAGATCCGGCCGCATCCGGCGGATCAGCGCTTGCCGCCGCAGCGACGACGAGCCGACTTTCGCCCCGCGCGGCAGTTCGGCGATCGTCTTCGCCGCCTTGCCGACAAAGGCGTCGCGTGCATCCTCGCGCGGCAGGAAGGCCGAGAGTTCGAGACCGTCGGGCAGTTGCGTCGGCATGTCCTTCGACGAATGCACGGCGATGTCGATCCGGCCCGCCAGCAGCGCCTCCTCGATCTCCTTGGTGAACAGGCCCTTGCCGCCGGCTTCCGACAGCGGCCGGTCCTGGATGCGGTCGCCGCTGGTCGAGATGACGACCACCTCGAACGCCTCCGCCGGCATGCCATGCGCGGCCATCAGCCGCGCCTGCGCTTCATGCGCCTGTGCCAGCGCCAGCGGGCTGCCGCGTGTTCCGATTCTCAAGATTGTTTGCATGGCGCGCAGTCCGTGATAACCCCCCGGCAAGCGAGGCTTTCCGGGTTCTCCTAACGGGGAAAGCCCCATGATACAATCTTTAGGGACAGCGACGAATTGATCCGCGTGCTGGGCATAGAGACGAGTTGTGACGAGACCGCCGCCAGCGTGGTGGCCATCGACGGCGACGCCGCGCCAAAAATCCTGTCCAACATCGTGCTCAGCCAGATCGAGGAGCATGCCGCTTTCGGCGGTGTGGTGCCGGAAATCGCCGCGCGTGCCCATGTCGAGGCACTGGACGGCATCATCGAGGCGGCGCTTGCCGATTCGGGCACAGCACTCGCCGATATCGACGCGATTGCCGCCACCGCCGGTCCCGGCCTTGTCGGCGGGCTGATCGTCGGGCTGATGACGGCCAAGGCGATTGCCGCTGCGGCGAA
Organism: Mesorhizobium sp. WSM4809; assembly: GCF_055811655.1. NCBI lineage: Bacteria > Pseudomonadati > Pseudomonadota > Alphaproteobacteria > Hyphomicrobiales > Phyllobacteriaceae > Mesorhizobium > Mesorhizobium sp. WSM4809. The sequence goes on along the minus strand of NZ_JBVVQW010000015.1, from coordinate 113,767 downwards.
CAAGCCGCTGATCGCCATCAACCACCTCGAAGGCCATGCCCTGACCGCAAGGCTGACCGACGGGCTCGACTTTCCCTATCTCTTGCTGCTGGTCTCCGGCGGCCATACGCAAATCGTCGCCGTGCGCGGCGTCGGCGATTACCAGCGCTGGGCAACGACCATCGACGACGCGCTCGGCGAAGCCTTCGACAAGACGGCCAAGATGCTTGGCCTGCCCTATCCCGGCGGGCCGAATGTCGAGAAAGCGGCACAGGCCGGCAATGCCTCGCGCTTTGCCTTTCCGCGCCCGATGAAGGGCTCGGCGCAGCCCGACTTCTCCTTCTCCGGCCTCAAGACCGCCGTGCGCCAGGCGGCGAGCGCCATTGCGCCGCTGAGCGACCAGGACGTCGCCGACATCTGCGCTTCGTTCCAGGCAGCGGTGGCTGATGCGCTGGCCGACCGCGTCTCCCGCGCGCTGACGCGCTTTCGCGAGACATTTCCCGGCACGAAAAACCCGGCCCTCGTCGTTGCCGGTGGTGTCGCCGCCAACCGCACGATCAAGATCATGCTGGAGCGGCTCTGTGCCGAGACCGGCTTCACCTTCATTGCACCACCGCTGAAGCTCTGCACCGACAATGCGGCGATGATCGCCTGGGCCGGCATCGAGCGGCTGCGCACCGGCATGGCGCAGGAGAACGGCTTCGATTTCGTGCCGCGCTCGCGCTGGCCGCTTGATAGCATCTCGGCGCCAATGGTCGGCTCCGGCCGGCGCGGAGCCAAGGCATGAACGAGCGGGCAATGAGCGGCAACGACACCGCGCCGACCGGCTGGCGCGTTGCCGTGCTCGGCGGCGGGGCCTGGGGCACTGCCTTGGCCTTGGCCATGCTGCGCGCCGGGCATTTCGTTCGCCTTTACGCGCGCGACCCGGAGACCGTCGCCGCGATCGACCGTGGCGAAAATCCACGCTACCTGCCGGGCATTACGCTCCAGCCCGGCATCGTGGCGACGAGCAACATTCAGGCCGCGCTCGACGGTGCCGACTGCGTGCTGGCGGTGACGCCGGCCCAGTCGCTGCGGACTACACTGGCGGCAGCGAAGGACCATATGCCGGCCGGTGTCCCGCTGGTTCTGTGTGCCAAGGGCATCGAAAGCGAGACCGGCGCCTTGCTGTCGGCGATCGTCGAAGAAATCCTGCCGCTAAATCCCGTTGCCGCTCTGTCGGGTCCGAGCTTCGCCACCGACGTCGCCCGCGGCCTGCCGACGGCCGTTGTGGTCGCTGCCCGCGACGAGGCATTGGCCGCCGATCTCGCCGCCCGCTTTTCCGCCGAAAACCTGCGCTGCTATTCGAACGACGACCTGATCGGCGTCGAGATCGGCGGCGCCTTGAAGAACGTCTTCGCCATTGCGGCGGGTGCCGTCACTGGCGCGGGTCTCGGTGCCAGCGCCCAGGCCGCCATGGTGACGCGCGGCTTTGTCGAGCTGCGCCGCATCGGCGCTGCCTTCGGCGCCAGGCCCGAAACGCTGATGGGGCTTTCCGGCCTTGGCGACCTGCTGCTGACCTGCTCGTCCACCCAGTCGCGCAATTTCGCCTATGGCCTGGCGCTCGGCCAAGGCAAGCCGCTTGCCGGATTGCCGCTGGCAGAAGGCGTGCCGACGGCGGCGATCGCTGCCCGCATCGCCACCGAGCGCAACATCGACGCGCCGATCATTGCCGCCGTCGCCGCCATACTGGAGGGTGCCATCACCGTCCGGCAGGCTGTGACGGCCTTGATGACCCGGCCGCTGAAGACCGAAACCAACGATTGATCCCCACGACTTTGAACGATCAGGAGAAAAAGATGCTGTTTGCTGTGATTTGCAAGGACAAGCCCGGAAGCCTGCAGGTGCGCCTCGACACGCGGCCCGAGCATATCGCCTTTCTCGAAGGGTTGAACGGCGACAAGAAGCTGGCCTTCGCCGGTCCGTTTCTTGATGCCGAGAGCAAGCCCAATGGCAGCCTCGTGGTCGTCGAAGCGTCCGACCTGGCTGGCGCCCAGGCTCTTTCGGCGGCCGACCCCTACGCCAAGGCCGGGCTGTTCGAAAGCGTCGAAATCCGCCCGTGGAACTGGACGTTCAACAAGCCGGCGGCTAGTTAATCCCGGTCGCCCGCGAGCGCACGCTAGAGTAATTCCAGGAAAAGTGTGAAACGGTTTTCCCGGGAAAAGCGCGTAGCGCTTTCCCTTGGGAATTGCGTCAAAATAAAGAGTCCAGGAGGAGAAAGACATGAACTACTGGCTGTTCAAATCCGAGCCATTCAAGTTCTCCTTCGAGATGCTGAAGGCCAAGGGCAAGGCCGGCACGCAATGGGACGGCGTGCGCAACTACGCCGCGCGCAACAACATGAAGGCGATGCAGATCGGCGATCTCGGCTTCTTCTACCATTCCAACGAGGGGCTGAACGTCGTCGGTATCGCTGAAGTCTGCGCGCTTGCCCATCCCGACACCACGTCGGACGATCCGCGCTGGGAATGCGTCGACATCCGCGCCGTAAGGGATGTGCCGAACCCGCCGACGCTGGAACAGGTCAAGGCCAATCCGAAGCTTGCCGACATGGCGCTGGTGCGGCTCGGCCGCCTTTCCGTGCAGCCGGTGACGCCGGCCGAATGGAAGGAAGTCTGCCGCATGGGCGGCTTGACGCCGGCTCCGTGACGGCGCTGACGCCCAACAGCGCGAGGCAATTCATTCTCGACAACACGGCGCTGATGGCGCCGCCGCACGTCCCGGAGATCCTGCTTCATCTTGCCGACGAAGCGCATGATTTGTGGCAGCGGACCGAGGATGAGCTGGTCGAGATCGGCCTGCCGCCGCCTTTCTGGGCCTTTGCCTGGGCCGGCGGCCAGGGCCTTGCCCGCTATATCCTGGACAAGCCCGGCACGGTGCGGGGCAAGCGCGTGCTCGACTTCGCTTCCGGCTCCGGCCTTGTCGCCATCGCTGCCGCCAAGGCAGGTGCCGCCAAGGTGACCGCTGCCGACATCGATCCGTTCTGTGCCACCGCGATCCGGCTCAACAGCGAGATCAACGGTGTCGGGACCGAATTCCTCGGCACGGATTGCATCGGCACCGATGCAGGTTGGGACGTGGTCCTGGCCGGTGATGTTTTCTACGACAAATCTTTCGCGGACCGGCTGATGCCATGGTTCGCAACGCTGAAGGCGCGCGGCGCCGAGATCCTCGTCGGCGATCCCGGCCGCTCGTATATGCCGAAGGCAGGGCTGGAGCCGCTTGCCGTGTATGAAGTGGCCGTCACGCGGGCGCTGGAGGATGCGCTGGTCAAGCGCACGACCGTCTGGCGGTTCGCTTGACGCGATCGCCGAACAGGCGTTCCATCACATACAGATCAGAGGGGGAGCTCATGGATTTTTCGGCAGTGAACTGGCTGGCGGTGGTCGCTGCCGCGATCGCCGCGTGGCTGTTCGGCGCCGCTTGGTACATGGGCCTCAGCAAGGCGTGGCTGAAGGCCGCCAAGCTCGATCCGGCGACGATGAAGAAATCGCCGCTGCCCTTCGTCATCAGCTTCATCGCCGAACTGGTCATGGCCACCATATTGGCCCTGGTCGTCGGCGCGATGACCGGCGGCGAGCCGACATGGATCGCCGGACTTGTCTTCGGCTTCGTGCTCTGGCTGGGTTTCGTCGCCACGACGCTCTCGGTCAACCATCGCTACGAGAATTTCGGCTGGGACCTGACCCTCATCGACGGCGGCCACTGGCTCGGCGTGCTGCTGATCATCGGCGCCGTGATCGGCTGGTTCGGCGCGGCGGCAACCTGATCAAGAAGGGAAGTAAGGCAGTAGGAAATAGGGCCAGACGGCACCGACTGCTATCCCTACTGCCCTACTGCCCTACTGCCCTACTGCCCTACTGCCCTACTGCCCTACTGCCCTACTGCCCTACTGCCCTTTGTCCGTGGTCCGCGTCTTGGCGACTTCCTCGAGCATCCATTCGCGAAAGGCGACGATGCGTGGATCGGCGGCGGTATTTTCGGGATAGACCAGGAAGTAGGCGAACTCGGGCGCCACCCGCAGGCCGAGTTCGAAAGGCTGCACCAGCCTGCCCTGGGAAAGGTCGTTCGCCACCATGGCGAAATCGGCGAGCGCAACGGCATTGCCGTCGAGCGCTGCCTGGACGGCATCCGTGGAGTTGCCGAAGACGACGGTCCGGCTGTCGTCGAAATCAGTGATGCCGGCCGCCGCCATCCACATCCGCCAGTTCGGCCACGTCACGCCTTGCCGCGACCATTCGATATGCGCAAGCGTGTGGTTGAAGAGATCGCGCGGCTCGCGCAGCGGCGGACCGGACGTCAAGAGGCTCGGGCTGCACACCGGAATGAGGATGTTGTCGAACAGCCGGTGGGTGCGAAGACCCGGATATTTGCCGGCGCCGAAACGGATGCCGACATCAATGTCATCGAGTTCGAAATCCCGCACTTCATAGGCAATGTCGAATCGCAATTCGATATCGGGGTGATGCTTGCGAAAATCGTCGACGCGTCGCATCAGCCATTTTGACGCGAACTGCGCGTCGAGCGTTACCTTCAAAAGGGCGGTGCCGCGCGCCAGCTTTTGCGCCCGCGAAACGGCCCGGCCAAGCAGGTCGAGCGCGTCGGCCGAGGCGTCGAACAGCACCGTTCCCGCCTCGGTGAGCCGGATCGTGCGGCTGGTGCGTGTGAACAGCACCAGCCCGAGTTGATCCTCGATTTCCTTGATCTGATGGCTGACGGCGGCCGGCGTCAGGCCGAGCTCGTCGGCGGCACGGGTGAAATTGAGGTGCCGGGCCGCTGCTTCCAGTGTCCTCAAGGCACGAGTCCCGGGCAGAAGACGAGCCATCCTATCCTCAAATAAAACTTGATGATCCAGAGAAAACTACTCGTTTCTCGCAGAGATTTCAATCTGGCATCATCCATCCATCGAAACATCATCAAGCCGGATTTGATATCCGGGGAGAACGGAGCACACCATGTCCATCATCGTTTTGAATTCGTCCACACATCGTCCGAACTGGCTGGCCGAAACCCTCGACTGGCTGCGTCACGCCCGGGTCGCGATACGCCTCCCCCGCCGCGATACTGCCTACCAGAACGTCGAGGATCTCTCCGACCGCCAACTGCGCGATATCGGCGGCGCGCGCCGTGACGTCGCTCGCGCAATGGACAGGGAGCTTGGCCGGCTGGGCCTGCTAGACATCGGCTGGCAGAGACCGCGAAGGTCAGGGAATAGGCAGTAGGAAATAGGCAGTAGAGGAAAATTTAAGCCAGCGCCGACAGGTAGCCTACTGCCTACTGCCTACTGCCTACTGCCTACTGCCTACTCCCCTACTCCCCTACTATCTTACCACCCTCACCACCGTCCGGTCCGACAGCAGTGGCAGCAGCCGCGACATGGTTTGCGCCGTGACAGCCACACAGCCTTGCGTCGGCGTGAAGCCGGGGCGCGCCAGATGGAAGAAGATGGCGCTGCCGCGCCCGCGCCGGCGCGGCGACAGGTTCCAGTCGAGCACAAGACAGGCATCGTAGAGCCGGTCGTCGCGCCGCATGCGTTCGTGGCTGGCGCCATAGGGTATCTTGACCGGCCTGTTGTAGTTGCGGTCGTCGGGCACTTCGCACCAGCCCAGATCGGGCCCGATCGGCGTCATCGCCAGACGGGTCCTGCGGCCGCTGGAGAACTGATCTCCCCGGAAATACCCCGACAGGATCCGCATCGCGGCCAGCGGCGTGGCGCCATCGCCTTCGCGCTTGCCGGCCGAGATGCCACCGCGCCCCAACGCACAGGCAAACACCGTTTTCCCGGCCTGCAACAGGCCCTGGCTTGGATGCCCAGGCCTCGCCCGCACGGTCAGCACACGCAGCCCTTTTCGCAAAATTGCGCCGGCTGCATTGCGATCGTGTTTTTTCTTGTATGATCGTGCCACGGAACAAATCACTGTGAACGGCTGTTGCGCCGGTCAGCTTCCGCATAAACAGGCAGCGGTCAACTGAATTTTCTTTTCAAAACAACGGATTGATCCATGACTTCACGCACCATACTGATCGTCGACGATGATGATGACCTGCGCGGCACACTGGTCGAGCAATTATCCCTTTACGAGGAATTCGACGTGCTGCAGGAATCGACTGCGGCAAAAGGTGTCGCCGCAGCGCGCGGCGGCCTCATCGATCTGCTCATCATGGACGTCGGGCTGCCCGACATGGATGGCCGCGAAGCGGTGAAGATCCTGCGCAAGGGCGGCTACAAGGCGCCCATCATCATGCTGACCGGCCACGACACCGATTCGGATACGATTCTTGGCCTCGAGGCCGGCGCCAACGACTATGTGACGAAGCCGTTCCGCTTTGCCGTGCTGCTGGCACGCATTCGGGCGCAGCTGCGCCAGCATGAGCAGAGCGAGGACGCCACCTTCTCGGTCGGGCCTTATACTTTCAAGCCCAGCCAGAAACTGCTGCTTGACCCGCGCGGTGGCAAGGTGCGGCTGACGGAGAAGGAAGCCTCGATCATCAAATATCTTTATCGCGCCGACCAGAAGGTGGTGACGCGCGACGTGCTGCTCGAGGAAGTATGGGGCTACAATTCCGGTGTCACCACGCACACACTGGAAACCCATGTCTACCGGCTGCGCCAGAAGATCGAGCGCGATCCTTCCAATGCGGAAATTCTTGTGACAGAAAGCGGCGGCTACAAGCTGGTTCCTTAAACATTTCATTATCCAATGAGCGGTCGGGCGGGGCCGCTTTCGGGTACGATCCAGTTGGAGGGTGGTTTGGATCGAACTCGCAGAGGAGGAGTCGGACTGTCGGTTCGGGGACATAGCTAGATGGCGCTGGATGACGACATCCGCGTCCTGTCCGCCGTGAGGCTCTTCGAGGGCTTCACGCAGGAACAATTGCGCCTGCTCGCCTTTGGCGCCGAGAACACCAGGCTGATTGCCAACCACAAGCTCTATCGCGAGGACGACGAGGCCGATTCCGCCTATATCGTCGTCAGTGGGCGCATCGTGCTCTACCGGGAGCAGGGTGGTGAACGCATCCCGATTGGCACGGCAGGCCCCGGCACGATCCTGAGCGAACTGGCGTTGATCGCCGACACCAACCGGTTGACCAGCGCCTCGGCCGAGATCGATTCGGAAGTGATGCGTCTCAGCCGCAAGATGTTCCGCCGTATCCTGGAGGAATATCCCGAGATCGCGGTCAAGCTCCACCAGCGCATCTCGGAGGAATTTCAGGCGATGATCCGCCGCATCGAGGAACTGGCCCCGCGCTTCTCCGGCTGAAGGCTGCCCGCCTGCGAAGCTGTTGTTTCGCGGCCAAAGGCGGAAGCGCGGCAGCGTCCGTTGACAGGCCCGAGGTGAAATCCTAAAGCACCCCGAAGGCGGCCGGCACAGCAGGCGCCATCACCACCAGGCTCCTGGGGGGAGCGAGCCATGCCGTCAGGGCGGTACGAGACGATTATCTTGTATTCCCGCAATGACGCGTTCGGCGACGGATTGATCCGGATTCCGGCTTTGCGCGCCGCCAGAACGGCATTCCCCGATAGTTTCATCGTCTACGGAACCACCCGGTCGTCGTCCCTTGAACATAGCCTCAATCGCCATGCCGGCCATTTGGTCGATGCGATCAATGTGCGCACGCCGCTGGCGCGCCTGGTCGCCGATCACCGCAAGGGCAAGGGGCGATTGGCCGTTGTCGATTTCCGCATCTCGGCGCGTTGGCTGCTTCAAGCCTCGGCATCACTGCTCGGCCGCGGCATCGCCTATGAGGCAAACTTTCCGGCTTTCGCCCTTTCCTGGCGCCTGGGCCAAAGACCTGAAGCACGACCCGGGCACAATGCCTGGCGCTACCACCGCCTCATCGAACGCCTTGCCGGCAAGCGGCTGCCTTTCGATCATCGGCTGGAGCCGGGCCCGGCCGCGCGAGCGGCGGCCAGGAGCCTTGCGGACGGCAAGCAGGCTCCGTTGATCATTATCGCTGCGCACGGCAGCGCCAGCAAGCGCATGTCGGCGGATCAGGTTGCCGCGATCGCCGACAGCCTGATCGCCGACGGGGCGAACCTTCTCTATGTGAAAACCCCAGGCGATGGTCCCGATATAGCTGAACTGGCTCAGCGCGTGCCGAAGCTGCGGCTTGTCGATTCCGCCGCGATCGAAGGTGTCGATATCGGTGACATCTTGCTGGCGCTCGGCGAGTTTGCCGATCTTTACATCGGCGCCGAAGGCGGTACCGCACATCTCATGGCAACCGTGATGACGCCGATGGTTATCCTCAGTGGCGGCGCCAACATGGCCCGTTGGAGGCCGCTTTCGAACTGCGTGGACGTGATCGAATCCCGCCATGCCAGTCCGACCGGTCTGGTCGCCAATGTGCCTGCGCCGACAATCATCGAAGCGGCGCAACGCATGCTGGCGACGCGCCGCCGCGACCATCCCCATCTGCCGGATCTCGCAGGCCTGTCAGCGCAGCAATTTCGCGACAACGACATGCATGACGACTTGAAGCGCGCCGTTTGAATTTGAGTTCATCGCGCTTCGAAGCGTACTGGGATTCAGGTCGGCCACTTGCAGGCCGGCCTCACCTGAACACCGACGCCATGGTACAATGGCCGTCCACTGGCTTCGGCATAGGTCAGCACTCGTAATCTTTTCGAATGGAGTTCCTCTCAGGCCTCAATGAGAATAGACAAATGCCAGAGAACAACGCGTCGCGCACCAAGCATGGCGGCGAATGGACGATAGCCTGGCGCCTGGTCATACTGGCGGCGACGGCGATTAACGTCGCGATGCTCTTGGCCGCGCTGTCTATCGCGCAAATTCGTGGTCTGGACGCCTGGATCTTTTATCGAGATCCATCTGCAACCGCCGAAGTCGGCTTCTATACGGGGTGGATTTCGTCCCTGGGTGCTTCGCTATGGATCGGCGCCGGCGCCGCGACCCTGTTTGCTGGCCTGCTCACGCACCGATGGGATTGCACGTTTCTCGGCGGCCTTACCCTGCTCCTGGGCCTCGACGACCTGTTGTTGATCCATGAGGACGTGCTGCCCATTGTAGGGATACCAGAGATCGTTGCGATGATTGCCTACGCCGCCGCCGGGTTGTTCTGGTTCTTTCGGCTGCGACGAAAGACATTCGACGGCACGATCGTCTTTGTGGCCGCAGGCTTCCTGCTCGCGCTGTCGGCATCCATCGACCAGCTCGGAGATCTGTTTCCCACCCCTGGTTCTGCGGCCGCCATCGCCGAAGACGTCGTCAAAGAGCTTGGCATCTTCCTTTGGGCGGCAGGTGCCGTCGGGTACGCGGCGATGGTGACACGATTGGGCCGTCCGTGGGTGGATCCAGCCGGTCCCAACTCTACAGACTGACTGCCGCACGCGGGCATTTTCGACCAGGCTTGAGCAATTCTAGGAAAAGTGTGAAGCGGTTTTCCGTCTAGAATTGGGTCTAAACAAAGAGTTAGAGCAGCTCGCCGTTTCCGTGAAACGGTGAAATGCTCTAATCCAGATCGAACCGCGCGATGACAGGTACATGGTCCGACGGGCGCTCCCAGCCGCGCGCCAGACGCAGGACCTCGTAGCCGGAAAAGCTGGGCACCAGGTTCGGCGACGACCAGACATGGTCGAGGCGGCGGCCGCGATTGGAGGCTTCCCAATCCTGCGCGCGATAGCTCCACCAGGTGTAGAGCTTCTGCTCATCCGGCACGTTGAGCCGCATCAGGTCGACCCAGTTGCCGGCGCGGCGCATCGCCTCGAAATTTTCCGTCTCGACCGGCGTGTGGCTGACCACGTTGAGCAATTGCTTGTGCGACCAGACGTCATGTTCGAGCGGGGCGATGTTGAGGTCGCCGACCAGCACCGAGCCGGACACCTCGTCATGTTCTGCCCGGATGGCATTCATCTCGGCGACGAAGTCGAGCTTGTGCTTGAACTTCCTGTTGATGACGGGATCCGGCTCGTCGCCGCCCGCCGGAACGTAGAAATTGTGAAGCAGGATCGCCTTGCCGCCGGCCCGCACCGTCACCGAGAGGTGCCGGCTATCCTCGATTTCGCAAAAGCGTCGCTTTTCGACCACCTCGATCGGCCGCCGAGCCACGGTTGCTACGCCGTGGTAGCCCTTCTGGCCATGGAAGGCGATATGCTCGTAGCCGAGCTTGCGAAAAGCCTTTTCGGGGAACAGTTCGTCGGGAACCTTGGTTTCCTGCAGGCACAGCACGTCGGGCGCATGCTCGACGAGCAGGCGCTCGACGATCGGCATGCGCAGGCGAACGGAGTTGATGTTCCAGGTGGCGATGGAAAAGGGCATTGGCAATCCAGGACAGCGTGCGACCGGCCAGAACCGATGGGCCCCGGCGGGGAAGACGCCTTTCGACGGAGTCAGTCCGGGAAACTGCCAGCCGCAAGCCGCAAAGACAAGCCGGGCCACGCCCGCTGAGGCGTGACCCGGCGCTTTCCACAGCTATTGGTGCGATTGGCCTAGCGCGCCTTGTTGGTGTTGAGTTCGCGGTTCGCCGTGTAGTCGATGGCGAAAGTATCCGGCGCGAAGCTGACGCCTTCCTTGGTGTTGAAGATCATCACCGTCGTGTCCTTGCCCTGCGCGTCGGTGATCGTCCACTGCCGCAAGTCGAAGGTTTTCGGATCGAACATCATGGTGATCTTCGAATTGCCGAACACCGATTTGTCGGCGAGCTGGATGGTGGTGAGGTCATCCTCCTGCTTGACGCTTTTGACGCGGTCGCCGGAGAGATCGATCCTGGTGTCGAGCAGCAGCTTCAAGGGTGTCTTCGACAGCGGATAGAGATCGGACGTGTTGAGCCTCTTGTTCAGGATGACCACCGACTGGCCGTCTGAAATCACCCGGAAGTTTGAAGAGCCGTCGTAGTTGAAGCGGATCTTGCCTGGCCGTTCGAGGAAGAACTTGCCGCCGGTCTGCTCGCCCTTGGGGCCGAACTGCACGAATTCGCCGCTCATCGATTTGACCGAGGAAAAGTGGTCGGCGATCTTCTGCGCAGCGGTCGGCACAGCCGCCTGCGCCGAAGCCAGCACCTGGAAGCCGGGCACCGCGTTGAAGGCTGCCGCCCCCGCAAACGCCAGGCCGAGGCCCAGCAACTGACGCCGGGATGGAGCAAATGTGCTGAGCGCTGAAAGATCGTTTTTCATGTCGGTCACTCTCATCTGATTCCTGAGTTGTTCTGTGCTTGGACCCCCAGTTAGGCTGAAATTTGGCGGGTCAGACGTCCCTTGGTCGCTTCAACGCCTTAAAAGGTTCAAGGTTGCCGGACCGGGATGTCACAAGGGTCAGGCTTTGTGGTCAGAACTTGTCCTCTTCGGTCGGCACCAGGATCTCGCGCTTGCCGGCATGGTTGGCCGGGCCGACGATACCTTCCTTTTCCATCTTCTCGATGATCGAGGCGGCGCGGTTATAGCCGATGCCCAGCCGGCGCTGGATATAGCTGGTCGAGGCCTTGCCATCGCGCAGCACCACGGAGACCGCCTGATCGTAGGGATCGTCGGAATCCTCGAAATTGCTGTTGCCGCCACCGGACCCGCCCTTGCCCGACGGCTCGTCGTCGTCCTCGCCATCATCCTCGGTGATGGCGTCGAGATATTCCGGCACGCCCTGCAGCTTCAGATGCGCAACGATCTTCTCGACCTCTTCGTCGGCGACGAACGGGCCGTGCACGCGCTGGATGCGGCCGCCGCCGGCCATGTAGAGCATGTCGCCCATGCCGAGCAGCTGCTCGGCGCCCTGCTCGCCCAGAATGGTGCGGCTGTCGATCTTCGACGTCACCTGGAAGGAGATGCGGGTTGGGAAATTGGCCTTGATGGTGCCGGTGATGACGTCGACCGACGGCCGCTGCGTTGCCATGATGACATGGATGCCGGCGGCGCGCGCCATCTGCGCCAGGCGCTGCACGGCACCTTCGATGTCCTTGCCGGCGACCATCATCAGATCAGCCATCTCGTCGATGATGACGACGATGTAGGGCATCGGCTCGAGGTCGAGGTTCTCGGTCTCGTAGATCGCCTCGCCGGTCTGGCGGTCGAAGCCGGTCTGCACGGTGCGCGAGATCTTCTCGCCCTTCTTGTCCGCCTGGCTGACGCGGGCGTTGAAGCCGTCGATGTTGCGCACGCCGACCTTGGACATCTTGCGGTAGCGGTCCTCCATCTCGCGCACGGTCCATTTCAGCGCCACCACGGCCTTCTTCGGATCGGTGACGACGGGCGTGAGCAGATGCGGGATGCCGTCATAGACCGAAAGTTCCAGCATTTTCGGATCAATCATGATCAGCCGACATTCTTCCGGCTTCAGCCGGTAGAGAAGCGACAGGATCATGGTGTTGATGGCGACCGACTTGCCCGAGCCGGTGGTGCCGGCGACAAGCACGTGCGGCATCTTGGCAATGTCGACGATGACCGCCTCGCCATTGATGGTCTTGCCCAGCGCCAGCGCCAGCTTGGCCTTCGTCGTCTCGAAGTCACGGCTGGCCAGAATCTCTCTGAGATAGACGGTTTCGCGCTTGGCGTTCGGCAGTTCGATGCCGATGGCGTTGCGGCCGGGCACCACGGCGACGCGGCAGGCGATGGCGCTCATCGAGCGCGCAATGTCGTCGGACAGGCCGATGACGCGTGACGATTTGATGCCGGGCGCCGGTTCGAGCTCATAGAGCGTGACCACCGGACCGGGACGGACGGCGATGATCTCGCCCTTGACGCCGAAGTCCTCCAGCACGCCTTCAAGCAGGCGGGCGTTCTGTTCCAGCGCGTCCTTGGACAGGCTGGCGTCGCGCACCACGTTCTTCGGTTCGGAGAGGAAGTGCAGCGACGGCATTTCGAACTTTTCCGAGCCGATCAGCGATGTCTGCGCCTCGCGCTGGACGCGGGCGCCGGGCACGGGGCGCGCCGCCGGCGCCTCGACGCGGGTGGCTGCGTCGGAGCGGAACGGCTGCACCTTGGCGGTCGGCGCGCCGCGGCGTTGCACGACAGGTTCATCGTCGAAATCGGCATCCTCGCCTGGATTGTCGAAGCGGTCGTCGAAGATGTCGGCATCGTCGGGGTCGAGCGAGGCGCTGCGGTCATTGACCATGGCGGCGAAGAATTCGGGCTCGACGCGGGCGCGGCCATCCTGGCTCATCCGCTGCTCGGCAAACTCCGCCGATTCGACCCGTTCGGCGGCGCGCCGCCAGGCGGTGGAGCGCTGCTCCATCTCCGGCTCGTACTCGTCCCGCTCCTGCCTGCGGCGCAAGGCACGGCGGTGCATCCACGCGCGCAGCGACAGCCACCAATGGGTGATGGCGCCGAGCGCCAGGATACCCTCGTCGCCTTCGTCCTCGTCATTGTCGAACAACAGGTCGTCCTCGCGCGGATCGGCGGCGGGCTCGTCCTCCATCACGGCGAAGCCGTTCTTGCGACCGATCAGCGCCGAACCATGGGCAAAGAGCCACAGCGCGGGTGCGGCCAGCAGGATGGCGATGATGCTGGCGATCAGCCCGGTCGGATAGCCGCCGATGACGACGCCGGGGATCTTCAGCACCATGTCGCCAAACACACCGCCGAGGCCGGTGGGCAGCGGCCAGGTCTTGGGCGGCACAACGCAGCCGACCATGGCCGCGGCCAGCAGCGCGAAGCCGAACCAGGACAGCCCGCGCTTGGGCAGCCTGTCGACACCGCGCGCGGAAAACAGCAGGAATCCCCAGATGACCGTCGGAACCAGGGCCGCGACGGCGGCGAGGCCGAAGAACTGCATGGCCAGGTCGGAGAACACGGCACCCGCATAGCCCATGGCATTGGTGACGGTGTTGTTCGTCGCGTGGGAAAAACTCGGATCGGCGACATTCCAGGTGGCAAGGCTGGCAACGCCAAAGGCGGCCAGCGCGAACAGGCCGACGCCGACCAGCCGCCCGACCTGACGCCGCGCGAACGCCTGGATGCCGTGCCCCGTATCGGCCAGCGCAAGCGGTGCTGAAGCCCCTGAACGCATGCTCTTCCCCGTCTGTCATGGTCTCGCCGGGTGCGTGGCGCATTCCGGCAGATTCGGGTCTCAGACTATCGGTGGGAAGGTTAAGGGCGCATTAACTATAAGAGGTTGAGATGATCAAGCCTCGTTACCACTGGTTGAGCCGTTTGCTGCTCGAAGAATGGCGCCGAGTGTGGGCGAAGGGGGGTCGCCAATTTGGGTAAAGGCATGCAACCCGTCTTCCTTCGCGTGGCGGCACTGGCCTGGGCAGGGCTCAGTTTGCTGCTCGCTTTGCACTGGTTCGTCGAACTCGGCATGGTGGGCTTCCCGGACGGCTATGTGACGCCCTTCGCCAGAGCGACCGGTCCGCTGCTGCACATCCTCGCCACAGCCTGCCTCGGACAAGGCCTGTATTTTCTGTTCAGAGGTCTTTTCGGCAAGGGATTTGCAGTGCGAGGCCTCGGCCTGCGGGTTTTGATCGCCGCGGTCCTGACAGTGGCGCCTGTGCTGATCGTCAGGAATTGCCCGCATTCCCGGACATGCAGCAGCGCGTATGAAGCGCTGACGAACACCATGATGGACGACGGCGCCGGCGGATAGAGCTGCCGCCTGCCGAAACAATGGCGGACTGCCGGGCCCGCCATTGGTCGTTTGGAACAAAGATCGGGCCTCGGCCCGACCGGACAAATCAGTTGGCGCCGCCGAGCGCCTGCACATTGGCGCAGAATTCCGCATACGGCTTGCTCATCGCCGCATCCTGGCATTCCTTCTTCATCGCTTCCTGCTTTTCCATCGGCATGGCCATGAAAGCGGTCTTGAAATCCGCCATCGGCTTCATGGTCTTCATGCCGGAATCCGTGAAGAACGGCGCCATGTTGTCGGGCTCATCCAGAGCGCCGGCAAATGCAAAGCCGCTGACCATGGAAAGAGCGAGCGCTCCAAGGCAGATATTCTTGAGGTTCATGAAATGGTTTCCTTCCCTGTTGTTTGGCACGAGCGTCAGAACGACGATCGTCCCCCCAGTTCGGAACCAGAGCGGTCGTTGTTTCCTCAAAAAACCTGATCACATGAACGTGATTGCGCCAAGACGGGCATTGCCGGAATGACTTGCCAAAAAAAGAGGCCCGGATGCGATCCGGGCCTCAATGCGTGAACTCCTTTCGGGAGCATCACGACGGGATAGGAATTGCGGGGCGGCCAATGCCGTCCCGCACGGGCTTACGAGTGGTAGGCCGCTTCGCCATGCGAGGTGAGGTCGAGGCCTTCGCGCTCTGCGTCGGCTGTCGGACGCAGGCCGATGATCAGGTCGACGATCTTGTAGAGGATGGCGCTGCCGATACCCGACCACAGCAGGGTCACCAGGACACCCTTGGCCTGCGCCAGGAGCTGGGTGGCCGTGCCGGCATAGCCGGCAGCAAAGTCGGCCGTCGAATAGTCGACAATGCCGGCGCCACCGAGGGCAGGATTGACCAGGATGCCTGTGCCGAGCGCGCCGATGATGCCGCCGATGCAGTGGACGCCGAAGACATCAAGGCTGTCGTCGTAGTCGAACGTGTTCTTCACCACCGAGACGAAGAAGTAGCAGACGAAGGTGGCGACGATGCCGAGCACGATGGCGCCCATCGGGCCGGCAAAGCCGGCAGCGGGCGTGACGGCGACGAGGCCGGTCACCGCACCCGAAACAGCACCAAGCATGGAGGCTTTGCCGCGCAGCAGCGATTCAAGCACGATCCAGGTGACCGCCGCCGCCGCCGTGGCGACGAAGGTATTGATCATGGCCAGCACCGCATAGGCGTTCGCTTCAAGATTCGAACCGGCGTTGAAGCCAAACCAGCCGACCCACAGCAGCGAAGCACCGACCATGGTCAGCGTCATCGAGTGCGGCGCCATGAGATCCTTCTTGTAGCCGCTGCGCTTGCCGATCATGAGCGCGCCGACGAGGCCGGCAATGCCCGCATTGATGTGAACGACCGTGCCGCCGGCGAAGTCGATGGCGCCGAAGCTGAAGATGAGGCCCGTCGGATCGCTATAAGCGCTCGGGCCGCCCCAGAACCAGACCATATGAGCGATCGGGAAGTAGATGAAAGTGACCCACAGGATGACGAAAAGGATCAAAGCGGAGAATTTGACGCGTTCGGCGAAGGCGCCGACGATCAGAGCCGGCGTGATGCAGGCGAAGGTCATCTGGAAGACGACGAACACCAGTTCAGGAATGGCGACACCCTTGGTAAAGGTTTCCGACAGGGTCGTCACATCGACGCCGGAGAGAAACATCTTGGAAAGGCCGCCGACGAAGGCGTTGCCCGGGGTGAAGGCGAGGCTGTAGCCGTAGAAAACCCAGATGATCATGACCACGCTGGTGATGGTGAAGACCTGCATCAGCACTGACAGCATGTTCTTGCTGCGAACCAGGCCGCCGTAGAAAAGCGCAAGACCGGGAACCGTCATCAACAGCACCAGAACGGTGGAAACCATCATCCACGTGGTGTCGCCCTTGTCGACGGTGAAAGCTGGCGCTGCTGCGGCCGCGGCGGGAGCCGCTTCCTGCGCGAATGCGGCGACCGTGCCCAATGCTCCGAGCGCGAACGAGCCGAGCAGCGCGGAGCGCGCCGCTGACTTCAAGGTGGAAGGAATATTCATTGAACTCTCCATTGGAATACGTGATCGCCGCTCAGAGCGCGTCGGTGTCTGTTTCGCCGGTGCGGATGCGCACCGCCTGATCGATGCCGAAAACGAAGATCTTGCCGTCGCCGATCTGGCCGGTCTTGGCGGCGGCGGAGATGGCCTCGACAGCCTTGTCCACCATGTCGGAACTGACGGCGACTTCGATCTTGATCTTCGGCAGGAAGCTGACCGCGTATTCCGCCCCGCGATAGATCTCCGTATGCCCTTTCTGACGCCCGTAGCCTTTGACTTCGGTGACGGTCAGGCCCTGGATGCCGACGGCGGTAAGCGCTTCGCGTACCTCGTCGAGCTTGAACGGCTTGATGATTGCCATCACAATTTTCATAAGGTTTCACCCTTCGCTGTTGCGGTCCCCCGCGTTTGCACACCTTCACCGATCCTAAAAAGCCGGAGAGTGCCCACGAGGATTCAAGCTCCGTGCCAAGTGCCGAAGCAGGGTGTTAACCCGTTGTAAAAAAAGAGATTAGAGAGCACACCGACGCAACCTGCCCACAGCTGCAGCGATGCATCTGCCTAAAACTTAGGCAATTTTCGAAAAATGCCTACTCTGCAGGCGATCGCTTGAGCCGGATCAGCCCTTCCTGCGCAACCGAGGCGATCAGCGTGCCGTCGCGGGCAAACAGCGACCCGCGTGTAAAGCCGCGCGACCCCTGTGTCGACGGGCTGTCCTGCGTGTAGAGCATCCAGTCGTCGAGCGCATGGCTGCGATGGAACCACATGGCGTGGTCAATGCTCGCCGCCTGGATATCGCGATCGAAAATGGCGCGGCCATGCGCAAAGGTCGATGTGTCGAGCAGCGTCATGTCGGAAAGATAGGCGAGCACCGCCGCCTGGATGGCGCGGTCCGCCGGCACCGGACCTGTGGTGCGGATCCAGATATTCTGCTTCGGCTCCAGCTTTTCGCGGCTGGTGTAATGCTTCAGCATCACCGGCTTCATCTCGATCGGCCGGTCGCGCTCCCAGTAGCGTTTGATGCCATCGGGCACCGCCTCGGCGAATTTGCCCAGCAATTCGCGTTGCGACAGCAATGTGTCCGGCCCCGGAACGTCCTGCGGCATCGGCACCTGGTGCTCGAGACCGACCTCGTCCTGCTGGAACGAGGCTTCGAGCGAAAAGATCGCCTGGCCGTGCTGGACCGCCACCACGCGCCGCGTGGTGAAGGAGCCGCCGTCGCGAATACGGTCGACCTCGTAGACGATCGGCACCTTGGTGTCGCCGGGCCGCATGAAATAGCCGTGCAGCGAATGCACGTGCCGATCGGGATCCACTGTCCGCTGCGCCGCCACCAGCGCCTGGGCGATGGTCTGGCCGCCGAACACGCGCTGCCAGTCGAGCAAGGGGCTGCGACCACGATACAGATTGTGTTCCAGCTTCTCGAGGTCGAGAATGCCGAGAAGCTCGTCCATGGCTGCCGTCATATTTCGCGCCCTCGCCGCAGAAGTGTTATGGCGGTTTCCGACAGGACGGACAGGCAGTCAAGGGTGCAGGACCCGGCCGGCGCGCAGGAGCGAAGATGATGGAACGCAAGGCGGACACGAAAACCGGGCCAAACGCGAAAACAAGATCTGGGCTCGATGTCCTGGTCGCCGGCGCCGGCTATGTCGGCCTGGCCGCCGCCGTGTCGCTGAAGCAGGCGCGACCGGGTCTCGCCATCGCTCTCGTCGATGCCGCACCTGCTGGCGCCTGGCAAAGGGATGGCCGCGCCTCGGCCATTGCCGCCGCCGCCTGCCGCATGCTCGACCAGCTCGGCGTGTGGGCCGAGATCGTGCCCCAGGCGCAGGCGATCACCGAGATGATCATCACCGATTCGCGCACCGCCGATCCGGTGCGTCCGGTCTTTCTGACCTTCGACGGCGAAGTGGCGCCGGGCGAGCCCTTTGCGCATATGGTCGCCAACAGGGTGCTGAACGGCGCCTTGCGGGCCAGCGCCGAAAAGCTCGGCATCGACATCATCGAAGGCGTCGCCGTGCAGGGGTTCGAGACCAACGGCGCTGGCATCACAGTGCATCTCGCCGACGGCGCGACCCTGAAGGCCCGCCTGCTGGTCGCCGCCGACGGCGTCAACTCGAAGCTGCGCGACATGGCCGGCATCAAGACGGTGAAATGGGAATATGGCCAGTCGGGCATCGTCTGCACCGTGGCCCATGAACGCCCGCATAACGGTCGCGCCGAAGAGCATTTCCTGCCGGCCGGCCCCTTCGCCACATTGCCGCTCAAGCCCGGCGAGGACGGCACCAACCGCTCGTCGATCGTCTGGGTCGAGCGTACGCCCGATGCCGAAAAGCTGGTGGCCGGTGACGATCTCCTCTTCGAACACGAACTCGAACAGCGCTTTGGCCTGAAGCTTGGCGAAATCCGCGTTGCCGACAAGCCGCGCGCCTGGCCGCTCGGCCTGACCATTGCGCGCGCCTTCGTCGCACCCCGCATCGCGCTCGCCGGCGATGCCGCCCACGGCATCCACCCGATCGCCGGCCAGGGCCTCAATCTCGGCTTCAAGGATGTCGCGGCCCTTGCCGAGGTGATCGTCGAGGCCGACCGGCTCGGCCGGGACATCGGCGCGCTCGACGTGCTCGAGCGCTACCAGCAGTGGCGCCGCTTCGACACGGTGCAGATGGGTGTCACCACGGACGCGCTGAACCGGCTGTTTTCGAACGATATCGGCCCGCTGCGCACCGTCCGCGACATCGGCCTCGGTCTCGTCGAACGCATGCCGCGCCTGAAGGATTTTTTTATCCGGCAGGCGTCGGGACTGTCCGCCAGCACGCCGCGACTATTGAAGGGCGAGGCGATCTGATCGATTCAGCGCCCCCAACGTCGTCATCCTTGGGCGTAGCGACGCGAAGCGGAGCGAAGACCCAAGGATCCATGCCGCGACCTTGGCAGAAGAATGCAGCGGAGCAGAATTCTACACCGTGGTGACGCGTTTGAGTCGCGCATGGATCCCGGGGTCTGCGCCGCGTCGCTTCGCTCCTTGCTCCGCCCCAGGATGACGAAAGCGATGGCGTTTCCGCCAATCACCCAAGGTAGGCGCTCAGTTGACCTCGAAACCCAGCTTTTGCCGCAGCCGCAATATCCTCTGGTCGGATATCTCCAGGCGTTTCTCGCCGCCCTGGGCGGCGCGGTTGACCATCTGCAGCAGATCGTTTCGCTCGGCGACATCGAGACGTTCGCGCAGGAACGGCGCCAGCTTGTCGATGACAACGGTGGCGTCGTCGACTTGCGCCGCCGCCCATTTGGCATAGATCACCGCCTCGTCGGTCTTCTTCTTGTCGGCGATCTCGGAAATCACCGCGCGGATGACGGCCTCGCGCTGCGGCAGGATTGGCCCATCCTCGGAGACGATTGATGTGATCAGCGTAGCCGCCGCTACGACCGGATCATCGATCGCCGTCAGCGGCGACAGCGCCGCCTGCTTGCGCAGCTTCTTGCGGCGCACGGAGCCCTGTACCCGGCCAATGACATCGGCAACGTCACGCGCGGCCTCGTTCATGGCCTTCATCCGGTACCACCAGAACGCCGCCGCGCCCATCACGCCAAGGATAGCAATCAGGAAAGGCATGTCGAAATCCCCAAGAACCCCGGCGACGATAGGAGAACTCTCGCCTTGCTTCAACACGCAAAAGTTGCGCACGGAACCGAAACCCGAACGCTCAGCCCGACGCCCTGGTTTTCGAAGCAGCCACAACGCTGGCAGGGCTCTATGATCCCGGTATGTCGTAGATGGCCCGGACCTCGATCGTGCCGAGTTCGGCCAGTGGAATACCAGCGGCAATGTCCAGCGCCGCTTCGAGATCTCCGGCCTCGATCATGACGAAACCAAGCAATTGCTCCTTGGTCTCGGCGAACGGCCCGTCGATAACCAGCCGCTTGCCCTGACGCCGCCGCACGGTTTTGGCCGTTTTCACCGATTGCAGCGCCTGCGCGACGATCAGCAGGCCGCTCTCCTCCAGCGCCCGGTCGTAGGCCAGCGAATCGGCGTCGAGCTTGGCCGACTTTGCCGGGGTCAGCGCGTGAAGATCCTTTTCCTCACCATAAACCAGGCAGACATATTTCATTTCCAGCCCCCTTGCCGCTGTGAACCATAGGATGCGCCGACGAGGACATCGGTGTTGCCACTGACCGCCGCCGCATGATCGAGAAGGCATGCCGCGATGCCGATGACGGCAACCGCCGCCAGAAGCCGGCCAAAGCCGGATGCCGGCGGATGCAGCCAGAAGTCTTCTTCTCGTCGCCCGGCCCCGCAGCCTGCACCTTTCCACGATGCCAAAAACATATTGTCCATGTGAACCTCCATCCGGCCACAAATCCGTGGTGGCCATCCGCAGGACG
Organism: Mesorhizobium sp. WSM4809; assembly: GCF_055811655.1. Classification (NCBI taxonomy): domain Bacteria; kingdom Pseudomonadati; phylum Pseudomonadota; class Alphaproteobacteria; order Hyphomicrobiales; family Phyllobacteriaceae; genus Mesorhizobium; species Mesorhizobium sp. WSM4809. Next base: position 92,804 of record NZ_JBVVQW010000015.1, on the reverse strand, counting down.
GGCGAAGCAGATCAAAATCGACATTTCTGCACCGGCATTTTTCGGAAAAATCTGGCCACCGGTGCCGGCACCGTGCGGTGGTTCAAAGAGCGCAGTGGCCTTCGCGTCCGCGCGCGCTATAGTTGACCGGACGCCGGCTCGGCCTCGACAACGAACCCCAACCACGACAACCAAGGAGGAATTCATGGACCGCACCGCAAACGCCGTCTGGAAAGGCAATCTGAAAGAGGGCACGGGCACGCTCGACACCCAGAGCGGAACCTTGAAGGGCACGCCTTATTCGTTCAAGGCGCGCTTCGAGGACGAGAGCGGCAAATCCGGCACCAACCCGGAAGAACTGATCGCCGCGGCGCATGCGGGCTGCTTTGCCATGCAGTTCTCGCATTTCCTGGCCGAGAACGGCACGCCTGCCACCGAACTCGACGCCAAGGCCGTGGTGACGCTGGTTCCAGGCACCGGCATCACCGGCAGCGCCCTCACCGTGGTCGGCAAGGTGCCCGGCATCGATGCGGCGAAATTCACGGAACTGGCCGAGAAGGCCAAGGCCGGATGCCCGGTCTCGAAGGCGCTCGGCGCCATAAACGTGTCGCTTGATGCCCGGCTCGGCTGAAAGCGCTGCATCCGTGTAAAGACCCGGCGCGAACGCCCAGGCGCGCGCCGGCCTATGCTCCCAGCGCGTCCAGGCGAGCGCGCAGTGCGGCGACTTCCTGCTCCAACGCCTCCAACCGCGCCTCCAGGTCGGAAGCAGGCAGGACCGATGCACTTCGCTGCACCGAAAGGGCGGCAACGTCCACCGGGCCGCTGAGGAGATGAACGTAGCGGTCCTCGCGCTGGCCTGGTCCTCGCGGGATTTCCTGGATGAGTGGCGGTCGACGGCCGATCAGCATGTCGAGTTCGGCGCGCAGATCTTCGATCGACGGGAACCGCGCCATGCGCTCGCCCCGCGCCAGCAGTTCATGGGCCGTCTGCGGCCCGCGCAGCAACAGCAGGCCGATCAAAGCAGTCTGCGGCGTGGTCAGCGAGAAGCGCTGCGCCATCTGGTGCTCGTAGCGCTCGACGCGCGAGCCGAACATCTGCCGCACCAGCCCCTTTTGTTCAAGCAGCTTCAGCCCCCGGTGCACCTCGGTCTGCTCCAGTGCCATCACCGGCTCGCGCGCCGTCTTCTGGTTGGCGGCGGCCAGTGCTGCGTTGAGCGTCAGCGGATAGACATCCGGCGTCAGCTCTTTCTTCTCGATCAGGCAGCCGAGGATCCGGGCTTCGCTGGGAGAGAGGATGGGAAGATCGTCGCTCATTGGACTAAAATCCTTTCTGAGGCCGGCGGGACAGCGCCCCCCCTCTGTCCTGCCGGACATCTCCCCCACGTGGGGGAGATCGCCAGCTTCGCCGAGCGCGCGTCATCCTTCAACCTTTGAGATTGGCTAAAGCCGCGATGACAGCCAATCTCCCCCCACGTGGGGGAGATGTCCGGCAGGACAGAGGGGGGCCGCTACGGATCGCTACATCCGAGGTTTGCAGCAAATCCGCTCCGCCTAGACCCGTCT
>NZ_JBVVQW010000015.1:0-91163 GCF_055811655.1 Mesorhizobium sp. WSM4809 | reverse complement strand
CCGGCAGGACAGAGGGGGGCCGCTACGGATCGCTACATCCGAGGTTTGCAGCAAATCCGCTCCGCCTAGACCCGTCTCTCCACCATCATCTTCTTGATCTCGGCGATCGCCTTGGCCGGGTTGAGGCCTTTCGGGCAGGTCTGCGCGCAGTTCATGATGGTGTGGCAGCGATAGAGCCGGAACGGGTCTTCGAGGTTGTCGAGCCGCTCACCGGTGGCCTCGTCGCGGCTATCGATCAGCCAGCGATAGGCCTGCAGAAGCGTTGCCGGGCCGAGATAGCGGTCGCCGTTCCACCAGTAGCTCGGGCACGAGGTCGAGCAGCAGGCGCACAATATGCATTCGTAGAGCCCGTCGAGTTTCTCGCGGTCCTCGTGGCTCTGCAGCCACTCCTTGGCCGGCTCCGGCGATACCGTCTTCAGCCAGGGCTGGATCGACGCGTGCTGGGCATAGAAATTGGTGAGGTCGGGCACAAGATCCTTGACCACCTGCATATGCGGCAGCGGGTAGACTTTTACCGCGCCGGAAATGTCGTCGCAGCCCTTGGTGCAGGCGAGCGTGTTGGAACCGTCGATGTTCATGGCGCAGGAGCCGCAAATGCCTTCGCGGCAGGAACGCCGCAAGGTCAGCGTCGGGTCGATCTTGTTCTTGATCCACAGCAGCGCGTCGAGCACCATCGGCCCGCAATCGTCCATGTCGACGAAATAGGTGTCGATGCGCGGGTTCTCGTCATCGTCCGGCGACCAGCGGTAGATGCGGTATTCCCGCAGATTGGTGGCGCCCTCCGGCTTTGGCCAGGTCTTCCCCGGCTTGATCTGCGAATTCTTGGGGAGCGTGAGTTCAACCATGTTCGATCCTCAATACACCCGGGCCTTGGGCGCGATCTTGGCGAGGCTGATGCCGCCGTCCTTTTCAGCCAGCTGCGGCTCGGTGTGCACCGGCCGGTAGGAGAGCGTCACCTTGCCGTCTTCGCTCAGCCTGGCCAGCGTGTGCTTGCGCCAGACAGCGTCGTCGCGCGCCGAAAAGTCCTCGCGTGCGTGTGCGCCGCGGCTCTCCTTGCGCGCCTCGGCGCTGTAGACCGTGGTGATGGCATTGGCCATCAGGTTTTCCAGCTCCAGCGTCTCGACCAGATCGGAGTTCCAGATCATCGAGCGGTCGGACACTTTGATGTCCTTCAACTCGCCCCAGATCTGCGAAACGCGCTTGCAGCCGCTTTCGAGGGACTCCTGCGTGCGGAATACGGCCGCGTCTTCCTGCATCGCCTTCTGCATCTTTTCACGCAAGCTGGCCGTCGGCGTCGAGCCATTGGCGTGGCGCAGCCGGTCGAAGCGGTCCATGATCTTTTCGACCGAGGCTTCGTTGGGCGAAGGGATCGCCGACTTGCGGTCGATGACCTGGCCGGCGCGGATCGCGGCCGCGCGGCCGAACACCACAAGATCGATCAGCGAATTCGAACCGAGCCGGTTGGCACCATGCACGGAGGCGCAGCCGGCTTCGCCGACAGCCATCAATCCGGGCGACACCTGGTCTGGATTGAGCGCCGTCGGATTGAGCACCTCGCCCCAGTAATTGGTCGGCACGCCGCCCATATTGTAGTGGACCGTGGGCAGCACCGGAATCGGCTCCTTGGTGAGGTCGACACCGGCAAAGATCTTGGCCGATTCCGAAATGCCCGGCAGCCGCTCATGCAGGACGGCGGGATCGAGATGGTCGAGATGCAGGAAGATGTGGTCCTTGTTCTTGCCGACGCCGCGACCCTCGCGGATTTCCAGCGTCATGCAGCGCGAGACGACGTCGCGCGAGGCAAGGTCCTTGGCTGACGGCGCATAGCGCTCCATGAAGCGCTCACCCTCGGAATTGACGAGATAGCCACCCTCGCCGCGCGCACCCTCGGTGATCAGGCAGCCGGCGCCATAGATGCCGGTCGGGTGGAATTGCACGAACTCCATGTCCTGCAGCGGAAAGCCGGCACGCGCGGCCATGCCGCCGCCGTCGCCGGTGCAGGTGTGCGCCGAGGTGGCCGAGAAATAGGTGCGTCCATAGCCGCCGGTCGCCAGCACCACCATCTTGGCCGAGAAGCGGTGGATGGTGCCGTCATCCAGGTTCCAGGCGAGAACGCCGGTGCAGGTGCCGTCCGGCTCCATGATCAGGTCGAGCGCGAAATACTCGATGAAGAACTGCGCGTTGTTCTTCAGCGACTGGCCGTAAAGCGTGTGCAGGATGGCATGGCCGGTGCGGTCGGCGGCGGCACAGGTGCGCTGCACCGGCGGGCCTTCGCCATAGTTCATCATGTGGCCGCCGAACGGCCGCTGGTAGATCTTGCCCTCTTCGGTGCGCGAAAACGGCACGCCATAATGTTCGAGCTCGTAGACCGCGGCCGGCGCTTCGCGCACCAGATATTCCATGGCGTCGACATCGCCCAGCCAGTCCGAGCCCTTGACGGTGTCGTACATGTGCCACTGCCAGGAATCGGGACCCATGTTGGACAGCGAGGCGGCAATGCCGCCTTGCGCCGCCACCGTGTGCGAGCGGGTCGGGAACACCTTGCTGATGCAGGCGGTGCGCAGGCCCTGTTCGGCCATGCCGAGCGTGGCGCGCAGGCCGGCGCCGCCGGCGCCAACGACCACCACGTCGAACTTGTGGTCGACAAAGGTATAGCCTGCCGTGTTGGCTTGTTTCCCGTCCTTGGCCAACTCAGCCTCCGAATGCCAGCTTGAGCAGGGCGAAGATCGAGGCGACGCCGACCGCTATGGTGAAAAATGTATTGAGCGCGATCAGCGCCAGCTTCATGCCTTCGCCATGCACGTAATCCTCGATGATCACCTGCATGCCGAGCCGCATATGGGTAAGCCCGGAAATGAGCACCAGGGCCATCACCAGCGCGACGAACGGGTTGGCAAGAGCTGCCCGCACATGTGCGTAGTCGGCGCCGTTGAGCGCGATCAGGAAGCCGACGAAGAACAGGATCAGCGGGATGTTGGCGATCGCGGTCAGGCGCTGGCGCCAGAAATGCCCGGTGCCCTCGCGGGCGGAGCCGAGGCCGCGGACCTTCGCCAGCGGCGTGCGCATGTCGGTGTTTTTGCCGCTCATGGTCAGGCTCCCCGCGCCATATAGCCGGCGATCCAGATCAGCAGCGTGAGCAGGATCGAGCCGGCCAGCGTCGCCCAGGCGATCTTCGAGGCGGTATGCTTCTCGAGGCCGGCGCCGGTGTCCCAGACCAGATGACGCACGCCACCCAGCATATGGTGCATCAGCGCCCAGGTGTAGCCGAACAGGATGAGCCGGCCGAGCCAGGTGCCGAAGGCCCAATTGGCCCAATCGAAAGTCGCCTGCGAGCTGGCCGCCGCCATCAGCCACAGGGCGACCAGCAGCGTGCCGAAATACAGCGCCCCACCGGTGATGCGGTGAATGATCGACATCGTCATGGTGATCGGCGGCCGGTACACGGTGAGGTGCGGCGAAATCGGCCGTTCACGTCTGGCAAATTCGCGGGTGGCTGGTGATTTGCTCATGGCTCCCCCAGTTCGGCGTCTCTCTGGAGCCTCAGGTGGAAATGCGGCATTGCCGCTTCCGGTTGCGACTTCGGACAGCCGGTTTCTAATGCTCTTTTTGCACCGCGTCAAAGCCAGAAAACCGTTTCGAAAACGTAATTTAGTCTGACTAAAAGGCCGGCTTAGGCTTCAATCGATTAGGCCGGGAGGCCCAAAGCCGGCTCGATATCGCTGCAGTGCAACATGTCTGGCCCAAGGGCCCAGCGGTGTTGAGATTAGCGCTAGCGTTTGCAGGTCTGCGGCGTCGACCCCTTCTTCATCACCAGCGCCTCGCGTCCGTCGATCACGATTGCGTCATGCGTGGCCGCCTGGTAGCGGCTGCTCTGGTTGGCGGGCGACGCCGCAAACTCCTCGGTCGCGCCATCGGACCCGACCACACGCAACGACGTGCCTAGATTTTGGATGGAGATCATACCGTTGTTGCCGCATCGGTAGGTGGCCGTGCCTATGCCGGATCGCGGCGCGGTAAGGTTGGTGATGATCTTGGCTGCAGCTGCCGGAGGCGCCGCGGCTGCGACGGACTGCTGAGCCGGCGCAGGTGAGACGACGACGGTATTGGCCGCCTTCGGCGCGCCGTCCTGTGGCACACAGCCAGCGACGACCCCGAGCAACGGGAAAACGGACGCCCAAATCGGCCGGCGTAGCGCCATATGCTGTCCTCCCGAGCGGCAAACCAGCCGCGATGCTTTGCCAAGATCAAGGTCATCCCGACGCCGAGACGGACACCAGCCGCGATGGTGCGGCCAAGCATGGCCGAATGATGACCACCGGGTTTTCCATCCAGTCGGATATTAACGGATATTAACCATGTTTACCGGGACATCGCCGCCAAACGCGCCGGCCTCTTAACAAAGGTTAAGAAAACGTTAATTTCTGATTCGAGGAGGCTTTCCCTCAGGACACGGAGGACGCCATGCGTTCGAATTCAGGCAGATCGCGCCTTGCGGCGCTCATCGTAGCGGCCTCGGTCGCTGGCTTTGCAGCGCCCGCGCTCGCAGGGGCCCGGCATCAGGATCGTGTCTACGCTGATTCCTTCGGCAATCTCGTTATCGACAGCGCCGCCGGCTACAAGCGCATCATCGTCGGCGAAGGCAAGCTGGCCAAGCAGCTGTCCGACTACACCAGCGCCGGCCAGCCCAAGGTGATCTACGAGAACGAAGCCGACGAGATCAGCGGATACAGCGATTGCTACCGGCCGCCGGTGCTGGTGAAGGGCCGCTCCTATATGTACGGTCTCTCCGACGGCGAGATGCCCGAACTCAGCCCCTGCCGCTAGCCTCGATACCGGCTGACAACCAGTTGCCAGCCGGTCCGGCGGAGACGCGCACGCAATCGCGCCCGGCATTCTTCGCCTGATAGAGCGCCTGGTCGGCGCGCCGCATCAGATCGGCAAAGTCTTCGCTTGGATGAAGTTCGGCGACGCCGAAGCTCGCGGTGCAGCGGTTGTCCGCCGGCAGCCCGTCGATGGGCAGCGCGCCGAAGGCACTGCGCGTGCCCTCGGCGAACAGCCGCGCCGCGGCAAGGTTGGTTCCCGGCAGGATGATGGCGAACTCCTCGCCGCCAATGCGACCCGCAACGTGATGCGCGGCTGCAGCTTCGCGCAGGAAGCCTGCAAAAGTCTCGATCACCCGGTCGCCTGACGCATGGCCGAAACTGTCGTTGACGCTCTTGAAATGATCGAGATCGGCGATGACCAGCGCGACCGGCACGCCTTGCCGCATCGCGCCAAGCACCGCCAGCTCGGCATGCCGGGTGAATCCGCCGCGGTTGAGCAGGCGCGAAAGCGTGTCCGTCTCCGACTTCGACGTCACTTCGGCAAGCACGTCGCGAACCAGGATGGCCAGCATCAGCAGCGCCAGCGCCAGCGCAAAGACAGTGCCGAGCGATTGCGACACCAGCGCGTAGTTGCTTTGCAGGTAGGCCTGCGGATTGGCGCCCCAGCCGCCAAGCGCATGCGCGATGAACGGCTTGGAGGCAAACTGCAGACCGCTCGCCGCCAGCACGGCCATCAACATGCGATCGAGACGGGCAAGCTTTTGCCTCGATGACCAGACGATGGCCAACCCGATGAACTGCATGACCGCATAGGGAAGCTGGTAAGCCATGATGCGGATCAGCGACTGGCGGGGCAGATCCTGCACGAAATACACAGCTATGGTGGTGGTCAACAGGAACAACAGCATCGGCTTCCAGGGCAGTGCCACGCCGTATTTGCGGGCAAGCCCGCCATTGAACGCAATGGTGGCGGCAAGGAAAACCGCGAAGGCGGCCACGACCGGGAGCCGCGCGTCGGAGAAAGCGGGAATGGAGAATTCGATGCCCGAATAGGCCATGCCCAGCAGATAGCCAAACGCCAGCCAGCGCGCCGGCGGGCGGCCGACATCGTGGAAGGCGACCGCCATGAAGGATGCCGCCAGCAGGCCGGCAACCGACAGATTGATCAACAGGATGAAGTTGGCGCCGCTCATGTTCTCCCGCACCCGCGCCGACAGCTAATCATCGACGGGCGAAGAAGACGTTAACGCCGTCCCGGCCGGGCAGATTCAGCCGGTCTTGAACGGCTCCGGCAGGAACGTCGTTTCCGGCCGCTCATAGGACAGGCGTACACTGTCGCGGCCGTTCTTCTTGGCTTTGTAGAGCGCATCGTCGGCACGGCGCATCAGCGGCTCCAGCGCCTCGCCACCGCTGCGGGCCGCCACGCCGAAGCTTGCCGTCACCCTCGTTCCCTGGGGAAGTCCGTCGACATGACCGGCCGAATAGACGGTGCGCACCGCCTCGGCGAACAGCCGGGCCGCGGCAAGATCGCTGAGTGGCAGCAGCACCGCGAATTCCTCGCCGCCGATACGCCCGGCAACACCGCGCGCGCCGGCCGCCGACCGAAGCTTGGCGGCGAAGTCGGCGATCACCCGATCGCCCGCGCCATGTCCATGCACATCGTTGAGCGCCTTGAAGTGATCGAGGTCGGCCAGCACCAGCGCGACCGGGAACCGGGCCGAGGCGCAGTGCTGCAAGAGCAGCATGCCGCGTTCCTCGAAGCCACGCCGGTTGAGCAGGCCCGACAGGGGGTCGGTATAGGTCTCGGTCTTCAATGCCTTCAACACGTCGAGTGCCGCGGCGGAAAACAGGCACAGCGCGATGAGCAGCGAGAGCAGCGCGTGCGACAGCAGCGCCGTCGTCCAGTAGGACGAGCCATAGAACCCGTCATAGCTGGCGAAGGGCCCATGCGCGATGACGACGGCAAGGGTGCGCACGAAGAAATTGACGCCCGACAGCAGCGACAGCACGAACAGGATTTTTTCGGTCGGGCCGTTGTTGCGCACCGGGCGCAGTTCGGCAGCAACCAGAAGGCTGATGCCGCCGAATGCGAAATTCATCGCCAGGATGCGCCAGGTGAGATCCGGCGCGACGAACAGGAACCAGCACAACGACGCCAGGCCGCCGCCGGCCAGCACGGCGATCCCCACATAGGGCACCTTGCGGCCATAGCGGTGGATGACAGCGCTGGCCAGGCAGCACGAGGCGATGGTGAAGCAGATGTTCGACGTAAGCTTGGTCAGCGGCATCCCGATGGGCAAGGTGAAATACTGCAGCAGGAAGCCAGCCGCCGAGAGACTGTAGCTGATCGCCAAAACGGCCAGATAGGGGCGGTGGCGCTGATAGGACCATAGCACAAGGAAGGCCGCGCCGAGCGCCAGCGCGATCGTCGGGTTGAGCAGCGCAATGAGCAGACCCGTGTCCAACCGACTGTGACTTCCCCTGGCTTACGTCAGGGAAGAGCTTAGAGGGCAAGCCCAAACAAGCGGTTAAGCGAAAGCGGTAAGCAGGACCGCCGTCTCAAAATAATGTCAGGGAACCGCAGTCCCCAGTCAGCGTTCCTCCGTTCACAATCTGGAGCGACCCATGGCCGACACAATCACACTGACCGACCACGATGCGATCCGCTCATGGGCTGCCGGGCGCGCCGGCTTTCCCGCAATCGTCGACATATCGCCCGAAGCGGGGACGCAGCCCATGTTGAGGCTGGTCTTCGGCCAGCACGCCTATCAGGATCAGGACCAGCCTGAACGGCCGCTCAATGCGGGAGGCTATGAACTCGTCGAATGGGACGAATGGTTCAAGCTCTTCGAGGAACAACAGCTTGCGCTTGTGGTCGCGGCCGAACAGCCGGGACGCCGCGAGGAGTTCCACGAGCTCGTCCGCCGCGACGGAAAGAGCTGACCCGAGCCGGGCGCGGCTCGGGTTCTGTTCAAATCCGGGTTACTTCCACTCGCGGATGTCGACGAAGTGGCCGGCGATCGCCGCCGCGGCCGCCATCGCCGGCGACACGAGATGGGTGCGGCCCTTGAAGCCTTGCCGGCCCTCGAAATTGCGGTTCGAGGTCGAGGCGCAGCGTTCATGCGGCTTCAGCCGGTCGTCGTTCATGGCCAGGCACATCGAACAGCCCGGCTCGCGCCAGTCGAAACCGGCGGCGACAAAGATCTTGTCGAGCCCTTCGGCTTCCGCCTGTTCCTTGACCAGGCCGGAGCCGGGCACGATCATCGCATCGACATGCGGGCTGACCGTCTTGCCTTCGACCACCTTGGCGACGGCGCGCAGATCCTCGATGCGGCCGTTGGTGCAGGAGCCGATGAAGACGCGGTCGAGCGTGATGTCGGTGATCTTGGTGCCCGGCGTCAGACCCATATAGTCGAGCGCGCGCTGCTTGGAGGTGCGCTTGTTTTCATCGGCGATGTCGGCCGGGTTCGGAACGATGCCTTGCACCGACACGACATCCTCGGGCGACGAGCCCCAGGAGACGATCGGCGGCAGCTTGGCCGCGTCGAGCACGATCACCTTGTCGAAATGCGCGCCTTCGTCGGACTGCAGCGTCTTCCAGTATTCGAGTGCCGCATCCCAGGACGCGCCCTTCGGCGCGCGCGGCTTGTCCTTGACATAGGCGAAGGTCGTCTCGTCGGCGGCGATCAGGCCGGCGCGCGCGCCGCCTTCGATCGACATGTTGCAGATCGTCATGCGGCCTTCCATCGACAGCGCACGGATCGCCTCGCCGGCATATTCGATGACATAGCCGGTGCCGCCGGCAGTGCCGATCTCGCCGATAATGGCCAGGATGATGTCCTTGGCGGTGACGCCTTCCGGCAACTGGCCGTCGACACGCACCAGCATGTTCTTGGCCTTGCGCTGGATCAGCGTCTGTGTCGCCAGAACATGCTCGACCTCGGATGTGCCGATGCCGTGCGCCAGCGCACCGAAAGCGCCGTGCGTCGAGGTGTGGCTGTCGCCGCAGACGATGGTCATGCCGGGCAGTGTAAAGCCTTGCTCGGGACCGATGATGTGGACGATACCCTGGCGGATATCGTTCTCGGAATAATATTCGACGCCGAAATCCCTGGCGTTCGTGGCCAACGCCTCGACCTGGATGCGGCTTTCCTCGTTCTTGATGCCGAACTTGCGCTCGGGCGAGGTCGAGACATTGTGATCGACCACGGCCAGCGTCTTTTCCGGATGCCGGACTTTACGGCCGGTCATGCGCAGGCCTTCGAAGGCCTGCGGGCTGGTCACTTCATGGACCAGGTGGCGGTCGATGTAGAGCAGGCAGGTGCCGTCGTCCTGGCGATCGACGACATGGTCGTCGAAAATCTTGTCGTAGAGGGTGCGCGGTGCGCTCATGTGCGTAAATCCGTCGATATGAGAATGGGAAAGAGCAGGTACCGGACCTCAGGCCCGGCGAAAGGGACCCGAACAGGTCGGCCTAGGGTAGTCGGCTGGTCAGCGCCCCGGACACGCGCGCGGAAAAACGCGACGGCAGGCGTTTCCTGTCCTGCAGCACGAACCCCTTGTAGGCCGGATCGCCAAAAAGCTCTTCCATGGCGTGGCTCATACCAATGTTTTGGGTTTTCGGCAATTGCGGCGTTCAGCGCCTTTACCTTCTCCCGCAAGGGGAGAAGGTAAGTGGAGTCACAACACTTCAAACACAAACGTCTTCACCAGCGCGTCAGGCTCGGCGATCGCATAGCAGCGGAACCACGGGCTTTCCTCGATCGGCCGCCATTTCCCAGCTAGCTCCAGCTCATCGAACACCGCCTGGAAGCCGCCGCTCTCAAACACCTGGTCGCGCACGGTGAAGATGGCATGGCCGCCCTTGCGGGTGATGCGCACCAGCTCGTGCAGGCCCGACGCCGGCGCATGGCTGATGGTGAACACGCCGGTCGAGAAGAAGGCCCGGAAATACTTGTCAGGCCATGGCAGCGTTTCGCCCAGCATTGCCTGCTTCAGGTCGCTGTAGGCATTGCGGCTGCCGGCGATCTTCAGCATATCGTGCGAGAGGTCGAGCCCCGCAATGTCGCGGTAACCGAGCGCCTTCAGCGAGGGTCCCGACAGGCCAGTGCCGCAGCCGGCATCGAGCAAGGGGCCATCGCCCGCCGGCACATGACGCGCCACCCAGGCGGTGATCAGGAAAGGCAGGAGGTAGCCGAGCGAGGCGGTCTCGCTGTCATAGGTCGCAGCCCACGCGGCATAGGCCTCCTCAAGCGCTTCCGGCGTGTCGGCCGTATAGACGGAATCCAGCGCCGCATTGGCTTTGTCGACGATCATGGGGACCTCCTCAAGGGAATGCTCGGGGATCGTAGCGCTGCCTTGGCCGAAAAACTATTCCTCGTGCTGGCGGCGCAGCCGCCGCTCCAGCGCCCTGAGCGCCAGCGACAGGCCGACGGTCAGGATGAGATAGATGTAGGCCGTTATCGAATAGGTCTCGAAGAAGCGAAAGGAGCCGGCGGCGTAGACCTTGCCCATCTGCGTGATGTCGGCAACGCCGAGCACCGAGACCAGCGAGGAATCCTTGACCAAAGCGACGAAATCATTGCCGAGCGGCGGCAGGATGGTGCGGATTGCCTGTGGGAACACGATCAGCCGGAAACGCTGCGCGCGTGTCAGCCCAAGCGCCTTCGCCGCTTCGATCTGACCCTTCTCCACCGCCTGGATGCCGGCCCGGAAAACCTCCGAGATGAAAGCCGAATAGCCGATGGTCAGCGCCATGATGGCGCGCCAGAGCAGCGACACGTCGCGCACCAAAAGCTCGCCGAACAGGCCGGCACTTTGCAGCGGCGCGGTCAGCGCGTTCCAGGCCGCGACGAAGGCCGGCGCGCCGGCAAAGGCGATCCAGAACAACAGCACCAGGATCGGCACGCCGCGGACGATCTCGACATAGAAGCGCGCGATCTGGCGCAGCCAGCGCGAACCGGACATTCCCATCAGCGCGATGCCGAGCCCAATGGCCGACGCCAGCACGAAGGCGATCACGGTGACGAAGATGGTGACGCCGATGCCCTTGGCGACCGTGGCGAACACCTGGGCATAGAGGTTGCTGGTGGCGACGAAGACGGCCACCGCGATGGCGAGGGTTACGGCAACGACGAGCCACCAGGGGAAGTCGGCTTTGGACGAAGAGGAAGGCGTTGCCATCAGGCGATGCCGGCCAAGCAGACGTGGGGGCAGAGGGGGGCGTTCAAGCGCGAAGTCAGCGGGAAATCACTGCCCCATCTTGTAATCAAGAAACCATTTCTTGTTTAGCGCATCGAACGTCCCGTCCGCCTTCAACGCAGCGATTGCCGCGTTGATCGGCTTCACCAGGTCGGAACCCTTGGGGAAAATGAAACCGAAATCCTCGGTGCCGAGCGGCCCGCCGATCAGTTTCAGTTTGCCCTCGGAGGCGTCGACATAGCCTTTGCCAGCGGTGCCATCGGTCAAAACGACATCGACGTCACCGGACTTCAGTGCCTGCACGGTCGCGCCGAAGGTTTCGAACAGTTTGATGCGCGGGTTCTGCTCATTGCCGTCGAGCACGCTATAGACGGCGGTGTAGAAGGGCGTGGTGCCGGCCTGCGCGCCGATCAGCCCGTCCTTGAAGTCGCCGAAGGTCTTGGCGTCAGTGAAGCGGCTCTCATCGCCGCGCACCAGCATGAACTGTTCCGAGCGCATATAGGGGTCGGAGAAATCGACCTTCTCCTTGCGATCGTCCTTGATGGTGATGCCGGTCATGCCAATGTTGTACTGGTTGTCGGAAACCGCCTGGATCATCGCGTCCCAGGAGGTGTTCTGGTATTCGACGGCAAAATTCAGCCGCTTGGCGATCTCGTTCATCGCGTCATACTCCCAGCCGATCTGCTTGCCGGTCTTGGCATCGATGAACTGCAGCGGCGGATAGGCGTTTTCGGTCACAACCACCACCTTTTTGCCGCCGAGGTCGGGCAGCGCCTGCGCAAAGGCGGCAACGGGCGTCAGGACGAGGGCAAGCAGGCCTGCCAGCAGCAGTTTCGATTTGGTCATGACACACTCCCCGGAAATTGACGGACCCGGACATGGCCGGGCTTGCAGGAAAATACGGCGCCGACTTTAGCTTTCCGCAAGCGTCATGCAAGACGGTCCGCTGCGTCAGGATGCGCGAAAGCGGATTCCAGTGCCTTCATTTCCGGGATTCAGGAATGAACGGTGTCGCGGCAGCGATCAGCTCCGCTTCGCGATGCCGGCATCTGCCTTGCGCAAGCCGGAGACGAACCGCGTCAGCGTGCGGTGCAGGGATTTCAACTCGTCGGCATCCAGCGGCAGGTTGCAAAGCATCGCCGCCGGCACGCTTTTAGCCTGCTCACGCAACGCTTGGCCCTTCGCTGTCGGCTCGACCATAACCCGGCGCTCGTCGGCGGGGTCGCGCAGGCGTGTGACCAGTCCGCCAGCCTCCATCCGCTTGAGCAGCGGCGTCAGCGTCGCGGAATCCAGGCCAAGCGCTTCGCCAAGCTCGCCAACCGTGCTTGGAGCTCGTTCCCACAGCGCCAACATGGCCAGATATTGCGGATAGGTCAGGCCGAGCGGATCGAGCAGCGGGCGGTAGAGCTTGGTCATCAGCCCGCTTGCCGAATAGAGCGCGAAGCACAGCTGCTGGTCGAGCCGCGGAACGTGAAACGTCCCGGTGGCCTCCGCCGGGACGTCGCTGGTGCTCTTTGTCGTCTTTTCCGTCATGCCGCCTTTACCGAAAGCGCTACGTCGACATTGCCCCTGATGGCGTTGGAATAGGGGCAGATCTTGTGCGCCTCCGATACAAGCGCTTCCGCCGCCGCCTGATCAAGGCCTTTCGTTTCCGCCGCGAGCGCGACGCCGAGCTTAAAGCCTTCGCCATTGGGAAGCAGGCTGACGGTGGAGGTTACCCCGGCATCCGTCAGCGACAGCTTCTGTTTGCGCGCGACGAAGCGGATGGCGCTTTCGAAGCAGGCGGCATAGCCGATTGCGAACAGTTGCTCAGGATTGGTGGCGCCCCCCGGCCCGCCGAGCTCCTTGGGCATTGCCAGATCGACCTTGAGCAGACCGTCGCTGGTCTCGCCGTGGCCGGCGCGGCCGCCGGTGACGTGAGCCTGTGTGGTGTAGAGTGCCATATCAAATCTCCAATTACCTTGTGCACGATTATTTGGTACACAAGATAATATGCCGTCAACAGCGGATCCCGTTTCTGGCGCTGAAAGCGTTCACAGTCCGGTGAAACGAAAAAGGCGGCCGAAGCCGCCTTTTTGAATGGGATGTCCGAAAACCTTATTCGGCGGGGGTCGCTTCCGCGGCGGCCTTGGCTGCTGCTTCGGCTTCGGCGGCGGCCTTCTTCTCGGCGGCGTCCTGGGCGGCCTTCTCGACGGCCAGGGCCTCGGCTGCTGCCACCTTCTCGGCCTCGATGCGGGCCTTCTCGGCGTTCAGCGCATCGCGCTCCTCATCATTCAGCTTGCGGGCGCGCACGCCGGTGTTTTCCGAAATACGGGCCGATTTGCCGCGACGATCGCGCAGGTAATAGAGCTTGGCGCGACGCACCTTGCCGCGGCGAACGATCTCGACGCCTTCAACCATCGGCGAGTAGACCGGGAACACGCGCTCGACGCCTTCGCCGTAGGAAATCTTGCGAACCGTGAAGTTCTCCTGGAAGCCGGCGCCGGCGCGGGCGATGACGACGCCCTCATAGGCCTGGACGCGGGTGCGGGTGCCTTCGGTCACGCGGACCTGGACGCGCACGGTGTCGCCGGGCTGGAATTCGGGAAGCTTGCGCTTGGCTTCGATCTTGGCGGCCTGTTCGGCCTCGAGCTGACGGAGAATATCCATCTCAAAAGTCCACTTCTTGTTCTTCCGACAGTCAGAGCGTCCGACACTCGCCTTGCAGTTCCATTGACCGCTTGGCTATGCCTTTTGTCTCCAAGACATTTGTCTTTGAAACATCAGGCAGGGGCGACTACACCGTCATTGTTGACGGGTCCGGCAGATTCTTTCTGGCCGGTACGGGCGGGCACATACAGCTATTTCGCCGCTTTGTCACGCCTTGGCAGCGCATTTTCTGCTCGCATGGCACCATCGTAATCCTGCCGTGCCGGGTTGCGCCGGTCGTTCAGGCTTTCTAAGCCTGAAATAACACAGTTTTGAGCGGCCGCGATTCATGTCTGTCTTCGATGCCATCCTGCTGTTTCTGGCGGGCTTTCTGTCAGGCGCCGCCAATGCGGTCGCCGGTGGCGGCACCTTCATCACCTTCGGCGCCATGACGCTGGTCGGCCTGCCGCCGATCGTCGCCAACGCCACCTCCTCGGTGACGCAATTTCCAGGCTACATAACATCGACCCTCGCCTACTCGGCCGATATCAGGCATTTCTGGCGCGGCGCGCTACTGCTGTGCCTGATTTCGGCCGTGGGTGCACTGGCCGGCGCGCTGATCCTTTTGGCGCTCGACAATCCGTCGTTTCGCGCTCTGGTGCCGTGGCTGCTCTTGGCCGCGACAGCCCTGTTCGCAGCCGGCCCCTGGCTGAAACCAGTGCCGAAGCCCGGTCATGAAGCGGCGGTGGGCTCGCTCGCCGGCTCCCTGGCGCAGTTTCTCACCGCCATCTATGGCGGCTTCTTCGGCGCCGGCATGGGCGTGATGATGCTGGCGACGCTCGGCCTGACGCAAGCCGGCGACTATCACCGGCTGAACGCGTTGAAGAACATGCTGGCCATGGTCATCGCCGCTGTTGCGATCGTCGTCTTCGTCTCGGGCGGCGTCGTCGCCTGGCCGCAGGCGATCATCATGATCCCGGGCGGAGCGCTCGGCGGCTATGCCGGCGTCTGGATCGCCAAGCGCGTGCCGCAAAACGCAGTGCGCGGCTTCGTCGTCGCTGTCGGTCTGTTTCTGGCTTTCTATTACTTTTGGAAAGGGTGAGCGGCGGCGCCCAACAAATCCGGACGCCGCTCTTTCGTCAACGCCTCTGACTCCGCCCGCCGCCATGCGGCGATCTTCTTGTGATTGCCCGAGATCAGCACCTCGGGTATCTCGCGGCCTTCAAACTCCTGCGGCCGCGTATAGTGCGGATGTTCGAGCAGGCCGTTTTCGAAACTCTCCTCCTCGCCCGACACCGCGTTGCCCATCACGCCGGGCAACAGCCGCACCACCGCGTCGAGCAGCACAAGGGCGGCCGGCTCACCACCCGAGAGGATGAAATCACCGATGGAGACCTCCTCCAATCCCCGCGCGTCGATCACCCGCTGGTCGACGCCTTCGAAGCGGCCGCACAGGATGACGGCACCCGGCCCAGCCGCCAGCTCGCGCACACGCGCCTGGGTCAGCGGCTTGCCGCGCGGGCTCATCAGCAGCCGAGGCCGCGCATCGCCTTCCGGCGAAGCATGGTCGATGGCTTTCGCCAGCACGTCGGCGCGCATCACCATGCCGGCGCCGCCGCCGGCGGGCGTGTCGTCGACGGTGCGATGGCGGTCGGGGGCGAAGTCGCGGATCTGGATCGCCTCCAGCGACCACGTCCCGGCCTCCAGCGCCCGGCCGGCCAACGACAGGCCGAGCGCGCCGGGAAACATCTCGGGGTAAAGCGTCAGCACCGAAGCGGAAAAACTCACCGGTTGCCCCCGGCATCGCTCGGTCCGCGCGGCCGGCCCTTCGGATCGAAGTCTTCCTCGCGCGGGCCATCGCCATCCTCGTCGTCGACCAGCCCGGCAGCCGCCGGATCGACACGGACAAAACCCTCGGCGATCGACACTTGCGGCACGGCGGCCTGTGTGAACGGGATCAGCACGCCCTTGCGCCCGCCCAGCGTCACGTCGAGAATATCGCCGCCGCCGAAATTGTGCACCGCGACCACCTTGCCAAGCACGGCAGCCGTGTCGTCGCGGACTTCGAGGCCGACGAGGTCGGCATGGTAGAATTCGTCTTCCTCGCCGTCGTCCGGCAGCATCGAACGGTCGACGAACAGCTCCGTGCCTGCCAGCGCCTCGGCCGCATTGCGGTCGGCAATGCCCTTGAAGCGGACCACGACGACGGTGTTGGCAGGCCTGATGTCGACGATCTGGAAGGCGCGCCCGTCCCTGGCGTAGAGCGGCCCGTAATCGGCCAGCGCCAGCGGCTCACCTGTGAAGGTCTTCACCCGCAACTCGCCCTTGATGCCATGGGCGGCGCCGATCACGGCCATCTGGACAGGGTTTTGGGGCTTGCTCATGGCGCTTTTACCTTCGTCATCCACGGGCGGAGCAGGCGCGAAGCGACTGCGCAGACCCGAGGATCCATTCCGTTACGGCGACCAAAAAGCACGGCAGTTCAGAAAGGGTCACGAGTCTCGTTCCTGCCAACTCTCTATTTGCAAACACTTCGCGCGGTCTCCACCGCAAAGCTATCAGACTTGTAACGCAGCAACGCTCGCAGGTCACGGCATGGATCCCGGGGTCTCCGCGACGTCGCTTCGCTCCTGCTCCGCCCCAGGATGACGAAGGGGGCGGGCATTTCAGCCAATCACCAAGGTAGTCACCTGCCACCAATCGATGGTCTCCTAACCTCAGCCGGCTGTCATTTCAATGACGGCTCTTCACCGCTTCCTAACCCGAATACCCGAAAATGCCGCCATGCAGGAATTCCTGATCCCGGCCAAACCCGATCTCCAGGCGGCGCGCGAAAGCTGGCTGAAGATGCTCGCGCGAGAACGTCGGCTGTCGCCCAAGACCGTGGAAGCCTATGAGCGCGACACGCGCCAGTTCCTGCATTTCCTCACCGGCCATTGCGGCGGCTCGCCCGGCATTTCGGACATCGCCGATCTGCGCCCGGCCGACCTGCGCGGCTTTCTCGCGGCGCGGCGCAATGCCGGTGCCGGTGCCCGCACGCTGGGCCGGGGTCTCGCCGGCATCCGCTCGCTGCTGCGTTTCCTCGAGCGGCGCGGCCTCGCCAATGCGGCCGGGGCGGCAGCACTGCGCTCGCCGCGCCAACCCAAATCGCTGCCCAAGCCGCTGACAGCGAGCGATGCCAAGCATGTTGTTTCCATTGAAGGCCAACTGGCGGAGGAACCCTGGATTGCTGCCCGCAACGCCGCCGTGCTGACACTGCTCTACGGCTCCGGCCTGCGCATTTCCGAGGCGCTTGGCCTCGCCGGCGCCGATCTGGCGTCGGCGGCCGACACGGTGCTTCGCGTCACCGGCAAGGGCGGCAAGACGCGCCTGGTGCCGGTGCTGCCGGTGGCGCTCAGGGCGATCGCCGAATATCGCCGGCTCTGCCCCTACCATCTCGACCCCAAGGGCCTGTTGTTTCGCGGCGCCCGCGGCGGTCCGCTCAACCCGGCCATCGTCCAGCGCGACATGGCCAAGCTGCGCTCGGCGCTCAACCTGCCCGATACCGCGACGCCGCATGCGCTGCGCCATTCCTTCGCTACGCATCTGCTCGGCCGCGGCGGCGATTTGCGCACCATCCAGGAACTGCTCGGCCACGCCAGCCTTTCGACGACGCAGATCTACACCGGCGTCGACACCGCGAGGCTGCTCGAGATTTACGAGCAGGCCCATCCACGGGCATGAACGCCAGTAGCGTCGCATAGTATCGGTGGCCAAACGTTCACCATTGGCCGAAAGCCTCCCCAACGTCGTCATCCCTGGGCGAAGCAGGAGCGAAGCTCCGTCGCGGAGACCCTGGGATCCATGCCGCGACCTTTGCCATGGAGTGCTGCGGAGCGGAATTCTGCACTGTTGCAGCGTTCCAGAGTCCCGGCATGGATCCTCGGGTCTGCGCCGCGTCGCTACGCTCCTTGCTCCGCCCGTGGATGACGAAGAAATGGGCGTTTCCGCTAATCATTGAGTCATGAGCACCATCGACGTCCGCTGAGGGCGATAGCCGGTCGAAGACAATTTCGCAGTACCAATTAACCGTTTTGCCGCTTTTCGGTTCTAGGAATGGGATCATGAAACGCGTCATCGCCATCGCCGACCGTGCAGCTTCCGTGTCGCTGAAGCTGCTCGTCGCGCTCAATGTTCTGTTCTTCCTGTCGTTTCTCGCCGTGCTGCTGTTCGCGGCCGGCAAGGCCCATGCCGAAATCTCGACCTGCACCGGCGCCGACATGCTGTCGGCCTTGCAGAAGAACGATCCGGCGACCTACCGCAAGATCGAAGCGGAAGCCGCCGCGACACCGAACGGCAAGGGCCTGTTGTGGAAGCTGGAAAAGCCCGGCGAGAAGCCGTCCTTCCTGTTCGGCACCATGCATATGACCGACCCGCGCGTCACCACGCTGCCTCCCGACGCGCAGAAAGCCTATGACGCCGCCGGCACCATCATCATCGAAACCACTGACGTGCTCGACAAGCAGAAGATGATGGTCGCGATGCTCAAGGAGCCGGACCTGATGATGTTCACTGATTCGACGACGCTGGCGTCGCTGCTGTCGCCCGACGATGCGGCGGCCATGAACGCCGCGCTCGACGCCCGCGGCATTCCTCCGGCGACGGTTGCCAAGATGAAGCCGTGGATGCTCTCGGCCATGATGGCACTGCCGGCCTGCGAACTCGCCCGTCAGTCAGGCGGCGCCCCGGTGCTCGATGTCAGGCTGGCGGAAGGTGCAAAGGCTTCCGGCAAGCCGGTGGAAGGATTGGAGACTGCTGAAAGCCAGTTGCGCGCCATGGCCTCGCTGCCGCTGGCGTTTCACATGAAGGGCCTCGTCGACACGCTGAAGCTCGGCGATAAGATCAACGACATCAACGAAACCATGATCGTGCTCTACCAGCGCGGCGACACCGGAATGTTCTGGCCGCTGTTTCGCGTGGCCATGCCGGAAGGCACGGACGACCCCGCGGGCTATGCGGCGTTCGAGGAAACCATGATCACCAGCCGCAACAAGGTGATGGTCGAGCATGCCGAACCGATCCTTGCCAGGGGCAACGTCTTCATGGCGGTCGGCGCCCTCCACCTTCCCGGCCCCGAAGGCCTCGTCGAGGACTTCCGCAAGGCCGGTTACACCGTCACGCCTGTTGGACTTTAAGCTACTTCAGTTTACTTCGCCAGGATCTGGGCCAGCATCGCCGGAACGACGATCCGGTGAAACGGCATGATGATCGCAAGATAGGCGCGCCCGAGCCAATTGTGCGTCTTGACGATCGTCGTCGCGGCCACCTCTTGCCGGCCCGTGCCGAGATCCCTGACTTCGACCAGGACACGGAAATCGAGATGCCGGTCGTCGAGGCCAAGCACAACCTTGCCGGGAAACTGGCTGATGAGCGGAAATATCCCGATCCGGCCTGACGGCAACACTGTAGTTTCCAGGCCCGTCTTCAGCCGGAACGGCTTGACGGCAAGGTTGCGCAGCGCCATGAGCCTGCCGACCCAGGGCGGCATTCGCCCCAGGGCGCGTTCCGCCGCGCCGAGTGCCGTTAAAGAAAGACCCTGGGTGATCAGCACAAAGCGGTCGGCGAACTGGGCTCCGGCGAGAACATCGCAGTGATTCGGGACAAACTCTGCTATGGGATTCGTCACGACAAAAATCCTCCGGAAAAACCCATAGTAGGCACCAACTTGGCGCGTTGCGTGGCGAAACAACGCCATTCCGGCTCCGGAACGGCGGGATTGTCCTTGTTTTTGGCGTTTTCCAACCCTAGCGTGAAACCAGTTCAATGATTGCGCGTTATATGGTGTTGATTGATATTTTTCATCCACGGAGGACACTTTTATGGCGAACGCACCGAATCCAAACGACCCGTTCAATCCCAACACCACCAACACCACCATCAAGCAGAGCGGTGGCGGCGGTAGTGGCTGGCTGATTGCGCTGGTCGTCGTTATTCTGGCGGTTGTCGCGTATTATGTTTTCGGAAGGAGTGGTGAGCACCCGGCACCAGCCGAGCCGCCGGCGGCCAGCACACCGGCCCCCGCGCCCGCACCGGCGGAACCGATGAAGCCAGCCGAACCTGCACCTGCTCCGGCACCTGCAGAACCGGCCCCAGCCCCGGCACCTGCAGCTCCGGCTCCGGCTCCGGCACCTGCAGAACCGGCACCTGCGCCGGCTCCAGCGCCAGCGCCGGCTCCAGCTCCGGCCAACTGACCGGCTCGATATCAAATACGAACGGCCCGCTGAAAAGCGGGCCGTTTTGTTTGGCGATATCGCTACGTTCGTCATCCTCAGGCTTGACCCGAGGATAACGAAGCGTTGTCGCTTTAGATGTGGATTGGCTTGAAGAACGTCGCCAGCGCCGCCTCCTTCACCGCTTCCGACATCGTCGGATGCGCGTGGCAGGTGCGGGCGAGATCCTCAGACGAGCCGCCGAATTCCATCAGCACCGCCGCCTCGTGGATCATCTCGCCTGCGCCGAAGCCGACAATATGCATGCCGAGCACGCGGTCGCTCGTCTTGTCGGCGAGGATCTTCACAAAACCGTCGGTGTGCAGCATGGCGCGCGCCCGGCCATTGGCGCTGAATGGGAATTTTCCGACCTTGTAGTCGATGCCGGCCTTCTTCAGCTCTTCCTCGGTCTTGCCGACCGAGGCGATTTCCGGGCTGGTGTAGACGACGCTCGGAATGACGTCATAGTTCACGTGGCCGGCCTGGCCGGCAATGGTTTCGGCCACCGCCACGCCCTCGTCCTCGGCCTTGTGCGCCAGCATCGGCCCGGCGATGACATCGCCGATGGCATAGATGCCCGGGACATTGGTCGTGAGATGGGCATCGGTCTTGACCCGGCCGCGCTCGTCGACCTCGACGCCGGCTTCCCCGAGCCCGAGACTGTCGGCATAGGCGCGGCGGCCGGTGGCGATCAGCACGGCATCGGCCTCGATCATCTCGGCGGCGCCGCCCTTGACCGGCTCGAAGGTGACGGTCGCACCCTTCTTGGCCTTGGCGACACCGGTGACCTTGGCGCCGAGCTTGAACTCGAAACCCTGCTTTGAAAGCAAGCGCTGGAACTGCTTGGAAACCTCGCCGTCCATGCCGCCCAGGATGGTGTCGAGGAATTCGACCACGGTGACCTTGGCGCCGAGCCGTGCCCACACCGAGCCGAGCTCGAGCCCGATGACACCGCCGCCGACCACCACCAGATGGCCGGGAACCTTATCAAGCGACAAAGCGCCGGTCGACGACACGATCACCTTCTCGTCGATGTCGACCTTGACGCCGGGAATGCCGGCGACATCCGAGCCGGTGGCGATGACGATGTTCCTGGTCTCGATCTCCTCGACCTTGCCGTCCTCAGCCGTCACCGACACCTTGCCGGCCGCGACCACCTTGCCAGTGCCGCGAAAGCTGTCGATCTTGTTCTTCTTGAACAGGAAGGCGACGCCGTTGACGTTCGACGACACCGTCGCATCCTTGTGCGCCATCATCTTCTTCAGGTTCAATTTCGGCGCCGATATCTCGACGCCGAGCGTGTCGAAGGAGTGACCGGCCTCGGCGAACATCTCGGAGGCATGGAGCAGCGCCTTGGAAGGGATGCAGCCGATGTTGAGGCAGGTACCGCCGAAGGTCGCGTTCTTCTCGACCACCGCCACCCTGAGCCCGAGCTGCGCCGCCTTGATGGCGCAGACATAGCCGCCCGGTCCCGATCCGATGATAACGACGTCATAAGCCATGATACTGTCCTTCTGTTTGAGCATGATGCCGTGTGACGCGGTTTTTGGATAACATCATGCTCGATCTGCTTGAGAGCGCTCAGCGGCCGCCGCTTACATTCAGGATCGCGCCTGTCGTATAGGACGCGGCGTCGGAGAGAAGATAGAGAACCGCGCCCGCGACTTCATCCACTGTACCGGCTCTTTTCATCGGCAGCAGGTCGCGGAACCGCTCCACCCTGTCCGGCTGCCCGCCGGAAGCGTGGATGTCCGTGTCGATGATGCCAGGGCGCACCGCATTGACGCGAATGCCTTCCAGCGCCACCTCGCGGGCGAGCCCGATGGTGAAGGTGTCGATGGCGCCCTTGGAGGCGGCATAATCGACGTACTCGCCCGGCGAGCCCAATGTCGCCGCGGCCGACGAGATGTTGACTATGGATCCGCCCGACCCGCCATGGCGGGTCGACATGCGCTTGACCGCCTCACGGGCGCAGAGGAACGAGCCGACGACATTGATGCGCATCATGCGCTCCAGCCGCGAAACATCCATCTCGTCGACGCGCGCCTTGACGTCGACGATGCCGGCATTGTTGACGAAAGCATCGAGCCGTCCATAGGCGCGGTCGACGGCCTCGAACATGGCCACGATATCGGCCTCGCTGCCGACATCGCCCTTGACCGCAAAAGCCTCGCCGCCGGCAGCCTCGATCTCCGCGACCAGTGCATCGGCGGCGTCCTGATTCGCAGCGTAGTTGACCGCGACCCTGTAGCCGGCCTTCGATCCAAACCGGCAGATCGCCGCGCCGATGCCGCGGCTGCCGCCGGTGACCAGCAGCACCTTTTGCGTCCCGCTCATTCCTGGCATCCCTTCAAGGCAAACACATCCCCCGGCACTTTCGAAAACCCGCTGCCGCCATAGGCACTGGATTGGCGCAACGCTGGCCCGAGATCCGGCAGTATCAGCGTCTTCGGCGCTTCGACACCTTCGGCCGGCAGCAGCCCGATGTTGCCCTTGTCATCCGCCGTGTAGATGACGCTATGCCAGGGCGTGCAGGCGGCAAGCTCCTCGCCGGTGACGTCGCCCTCGGGGCATTTGTACATCAGCGCGCCGTTCGGCCGCGACACGCCCTCGTTCCACATGACGATGCCGTTCAGCACCACATTGTTGTCGAGGATCATCCGGAACGTGTTGGTGACCGTCGCCGAGGTGCCGGTGGGCGTGAAATCGATTTCGCTGCCGCTCTGGGCGTCGCCATAGACAGCGAGCTCGATCGGACAGGCGGCATTTGCGGCAGAGTCGGTGAACAACACGGCCAGCATTCCGGCTGCACATCGGATAGTGGGCGATAGGACGCTTTGCATCAGCGCGACCTACTTGCTCTCGCGGCCATCGGCGTTTTCCAGCACGCCGAAATCGGTCAGCAGCAACAACGGCTCGCCTGCTGCGTCCAGTCCCCAGAATGACGGATAAAATCCATCACCCCAGCCGCTCCAGAACATCGCGATGTTGAGCGGGTTGCCGGCAACCGGATGATGCATGACGAACCTGTCCTGGTTGGGTGCGAATTCGGCGGCCAGCACGTCGTCATAGTAATTCTCGTCGGCCTTGAGCTTGTCCTGTTCGGCCGACATCAGCGCCATCGCCGTCTTGTCCATGAAAGAGCCAAGGCCGGCTTCGACCGGGTAGCCGAACATTTCGTCGTCCTTCAGGGTCGACACGTCCTGGTCTGGCAAGGTCGCCAGTTCCCAGCGGACCGGCGTGCCTGGGCGGAGCCGAAGGAACGCTGCTGCCACACGTCCCTGGGCCTCGAACAGAGAAACCGGATAACTTCCAGGTTTGACCTTGCGGCTCAATGCTGGCCAGTCATCGCCTGTGACCAGAGGATCGCAGGCCATAATCTCGCCCGTCGGCAATTCGAGTTGGCCGATCGGGGTGACCGTTATCTTCCGCTCCGCCAATTGCACGTCACTAAGGGCAAAGATGCCGAGGTTGCTGCTCACCTTTGCCGGATTCCATCCGGCGGCGATTGCCAGCGAAGGAACAGCAGTGGACAAGCCAAGCCAGAAAATACTGCGCCGAAAAGTCCGCTGCGCGCCGCCCGCGGCCCGGCCCAGTTTGAACCCGAACCGTTCCAGCCAGCCGCTCACGGGGCGGTTGGCCTTGCTCACAGATCGAGCACCAGCCGTTCCGGATCCTCCAGGCTTTCCTTGACGCGGACCAGGAAGGTCACCGCTTCCTTGCCGTCGACGATGCGGTGATCGTAGCTGAGTGCCAGGTACATCATCGGCCGGATCACGATCTGGCCGCCGACCACGACAGGCCGCTCCTGGATCTTGTGCATGCCCAGAATGCCCGACTGCGGCGCATTGAGGATCGGCGTCGACATCAGCGACCCGTAAACGCCGCCGTTGGAAATCGTAAACGTCCCGCCTTGCATGTCGGCGACCGACAGCTTGCCGTCGCGCGCGGCTATGCCCAAGCGGCCGATGTCCTTTTCGATCTCGGCGATCGACATCTGGTCGGCATTGCGCACGACCGGCACGACCAGGCCCTTTTCGGTGCCGACGGCGACGCCGATATGGGCATAGTTCTTGAAGATGATGTCGGTGCCGTCGATCTCGGCATTGACCGAGGGGATTTCTTTCAGCGCGTGGGTGACGGCCTTGGTGAAGAAGCCCATGAAGCCGAGCTTCACGCCGTGCTTCTTTTCGAACACGTCCTTGTATTTGGTGCGCAGCGCCATCACCGCAGACATGTCGACCTCGTTGAAGGTGGTCAGCATGGCTGCGGTCGACTGCGCTTCCTTGAGGCGGCGCGCGATGGTCTGGCGCAGCTTGGTCATGCGCACGCGCTCCTCGCGCGACGCATCGTCGCCCGAGGACGGCGCGCGCACGGCAACCGGTGCAGGTGCCGCCTTCGGCGTCTCCGCCGGCTGCGACGGCGCACCCTTGGAGATGGCGTCGAGCACGTCGCCTTTCAGCACCTGGCCACGCTTTCCCGAACCGGAGATCTGGTCGACCGAGAGATTGCTTTCGGCGATCAGTTTCGCCGCGGCCGGTGCCGGTGGCATGGTGCGCGGCTCGACCGGGCCGGCATCGCCGGCGATCTTGGCGGTCTCGGCCGCGGCCTGCTTGCCGGTCGATGCCGCATCCGGCGACGAGGCCTGCGACACCGCCTGCGGCTTGGTCGCTGGTGCGGCGGCAGCGCCACCTGCCGAAATCGAACCGAGCAGCGCACCGACACCGACCGTCTCGCCTTCCTTGGCGGTGATTTCGCTTAAGGTTCCAGCGGCGGCGGCAGGCACCTCCACCGTCACCTTGTCGGTCTCGAGCTCGACCAGCGGCTCGTCGGCGACGATCGCGTCGCCGACCTTCTTGAACCATTTGCCGATGGTCGCTTCGGTGACGGATTCGCCGAGAGTGGGAACGCGGATTTCGGTAGCCATTGTGCCTGTCCGTTTTCTTTCGGGTTCTGTTATTCGCCCAGATTTTCTCTATTCACCAAGCGCGTCTTCGAGCAAGGCGGCGAGCTGCGCGAGATGCTTCGACATCAGTCCGGTCGCCGGCGAGGCGGCGGCCGGACGGCCGGTGTAGCGCACCCGCTGATGCTTGGCGTCGATATGCGCCAGCACCCATTCCAGATAGGGGTCGATGAACGACCAAGCGCCCATGTTCTTGGGCTCCTCCTGGCACCACACCATCTCGGCATTGCGGAACCGCGACAGTTCGGTGATCAGCGCCTTGGCCGGGAACGGATAGAGCTGTTCGACGCGCAACAGATAGATGTCGTTGATGCCGCGCTTCTCGCGCTCCTCATAGAGGTCGTAATAGACCTTGCCCGAACACAGCACGACGCGGCGGATCTTCGAATCCTTGGTGAGCTTGATCGCCTGGCCGGAAAGCAGCTGCGCATCGTCCCACAGCAATCGGTGGAACGAGCTTTCGCCCGAAATTTCCGGCAGCGTCGACACCGCCCGCTTATGGCGCAGCAGCGACTTCGGCGTCATCAGGATCAGCGGCTTACGGAAGTCGCGCTTCAGCTGCCGGCGCAATATGTGGAAGTAGTTGGCCGGCGTCGTACAGTTGGCCACTTGCATGTTATCTTCGGCGCAAAGCTGCAGGAAGCGTTCGAGCCGGGCCGAGGAGTGTTCCGGACCCTGGCCTTCATAGCCATGCGGCAAGAGGCAGACGAGGCCCGACATTCTGAGCCACTTGCGTTCGCCCGACGAGATGAACTGGTCGAACACCACCTGGGCGCCGTTGGCGAAATCGCCGAACTGCGCTTCCCACAATGTCAGCGCCTTCGGCTCGGCAAGGCTGTAGCCATATTCGAAGCCCAGCACCGCCTCTTCAGACAGCATCGAGTTGATGACTTCGTAGCCGGCTTGAGCCGCAGACAGATTGTTGAGCGGGATGTAGCGGGTCTCGTCGCGCTGGTCGTAAAGGACCGAGTGACGCTGCGAGAAGGTGCCGCGTTCGGAATCCTGCCCCGACAGGCGGATCGGATTGCCGTCGAGCAGGATGGCGCCGAAGGCCAGCGCCTCGGCCGTCGACCAGTCGATGCCTTCGCCGGACTCGATCGCCTGGCGGCGGTTTTCGAGGAAGCGGATGATCGTCTTGTGCGCCTCGAAATCCTTCGGCACCTCGGTCAGCTTCTTGCCGATTTCCTTCAGCGTCTTCACCGGCACGGCGGTCTTGCCGCGCCTTTGTTCGTCCTGGTTGTCGGCCGTGCGCAGGCCAGACCAGGCGCCGTCGAGCCAATCGGCCTTGTTGGGCTTGTAGTGCTGGCCGACTTCCCACTCGGATTCCAGATGCGCCCGCCAGTCGGCCTTGAGCTGGTCGAGCTCGGCCTGGGTGAGGTGACCCTCGGCGATCAGCCGGTCGCCGTAGATCTGCACGGTCGTCTTGTGGGTGCGGATGTTGCGGTACATGATCGGCTGGGTGAAGGCCGGCTCGTCGCCCTCATTGTGGCCGAAGCGGCGGTAGCAGAACATGTCGACCACAACAGGCTTGTGGAACTTCATGCGGAATTCGATCGCCACCTTGGTGGCGTGCACCACGGCTTCCGGATCGTCGCCATTGACGTGGAAGATCGGCGCTTCGATCATCTTGGCGACGTCGGACGGATAGGGCGACGAGCGCGAGAAGCGCGGATTGGTGGTGAAGCCGATCTGGTTGTTGATGATGAAATGCAACGTGCCGGCGACGCGGTGGCCGCGCAGGCCGGACAGGCCGAGGATCTCGGCAATCACGCCCTGGCCGGCGAAGGCGGCGTCGCCATGCAGCAGTAGCGGCAGCACCTTGGCGCGCTCTTCCAGCGGCACGATCTCCTCGCGGCTGCGGCCGAACAGGTAATCCTGCTTGGCGCGCGCCTTGCCCATCACCACCGGATCGACAATTTCCAGATGCGAGGGATTGGCGGTCAAGGACAGGTGCACCTTGTTGCCGTCGAACTCGCGGTCCGACGAGGCGCCGAGATGGTACTTGACGTCGCCCGAGCCCTCGACCTCGTCGGGGGCGGCCGAGCCACCCTTGAACTCGTGGAAGATGGCGCGGTGCGGCTTGGCCATCACCTGCGAGAGCACGTTCAGCCGGCCGCGATGCGCCATGCCGAGCACGATTTCCTTCATGCCGAGCTGGCCGCCGCGCTTGACGATCTGCTCCAGGGCCGGGATCAGCGCTTCACTGCCATCGAGGCCGAAGCGCTTGGTGCCCTTGTACTTGACGTCGATGAACTGCTCGAAGCCTTCGGCCTCGACCAGCTTCTGCAGGATCGCCTTCTTGCCGGTGGCGGTGAAGGTGATCTCCTTGTCGGCGCCCTCGATACGTGCCTGGATCCAGGCCTTTTCCTCGGGATCGGAAATATGCATGAACTCGACGCCGAGCGTCGAGCAATAGGTGCGGGTCAGGATTTCCAGCATCTGCCGGATGCTGCCGAATTCGAGCCCGAGCACATTGTCGAGGAAGATCGGCCGGTCGTAATCGGCTTCGGTGAAGCCGTAATTTTCCGGCGACAGCTCGTTGTAGTCCTCGAGCGGCTTGGCGATGCCGAGCGGGTCGAGATTGGCATGCAGATGGCCGCGCATGCGGTAGGCGCGGATCATCATGATGGCGCGCACCGAATCGCGCGTCGCCTGGTGCACGTCGGCGTCGGACAGGACGACGCCGTTGGTGACCGCCTTGTCCTTGACTTTCTTTTCGATCGTCTTCTCGACGATACCCCAATTGCCGTCGAGCGCCGACACCAGTTCGCCATTGGCCTGCAGCGGCCAGGAGGGCTTGGCCCAGGAGGCGCCCTTGGCATTCCTGCGCACATCGCCGGCGTCGTCCTTCAGCCCGGCGAAGAACTCCTGCCATTCGGGGTTTACCGACTCCGGATCGTCCTCATAAGACGCATAAAGCGAGTCGATGTAATCGGCATTGCCGCCATAGAGGAAAGAGGTGAGTGAAAATTGGTCGTTGGCCTGATCTTGTCTTGCCATTTTTGTCCGCGGAGCCTAGCTCCGTCTCCTGTTTGGAGCGAGTAGGGAGTAGCGAATAGCGAGTAGGGATTCCCCAGTGGTCGCGCCGCTAGTCTGTCTTTCCTATTCGCTATTCACTACTCGCTACTCACTTTAACCCTTGATCGCCTCGACCAAGGTCGTGCCCAGCCTTGCCGGCGAAGGCGAAACTTTTATCCCGGCCGATTCCATCGCCGCGATCTTGTCTTCGGCGCCGCCCTTGCCGCCGGAGATGACCGCGCCCGCATGACCCATGGTGCGGCCGGCCGGCGCCGTGCGCCCGGCGATGAAGCCAGCCATCGGCTTTTTGCGGCCGCGCTTGGCTTCGTCCTTGAGGAACTGCGCGGCGTCTTCCTCGGCCGAACCGCCGATCTCGCCGATCATGATGATCGACTTGGTCTCGTCGTCGGCGAGGAACATCTCGAGCACGTCGATGAACTCGGTGCCCTTGACGGGGTCGCCGCCAATGCCGACGGCGGTGGTCTGGCCGAGGCCGACATTGGTGGTCTGGAACACGGCCTCATAGGTAAGTGTTCCCGAGCGCGAAACAACGCCGACCGAGCCCTTGCGGAAGATGTTTCCGGGCATGATGCCGATCTTGCATTCGTTGGGCGTGAGCACGCCCGGGCAGTTCGGCCCAATCAGGCGCGAGGTCGAGCGGTCGAGCCTGGCCTTGACCCTGATCATGTCCATCACCGGGATGCCTTCGGTGATGCAGATGATCAGCGGGATCTCGGCCTCGATCGCTTCGAGGATGGCTTCGGCGGCACCCGCCGGCGGCACATAGACGACCGAAGCGTTGGCACCGGTCTTTTCCTTGCCCTCGGCGACCGTGGCGAAGATCGGCAGGTTTTCACCCTTTGAGCCGGTCCACGTCTCGCCACCCTTCTTGGGGTGGATGCCGCCGACCATTTTCGTGCCGTGATAAGCCAGCGCCTGTTCGGTGTGAAACGTGCCGGTCTTGCCGGTCAGGCCCTGCACCAGCACCTTGGTGTTCTTGTCGACGAGAATGGACATGGGAGCCCTTTTCTAAAAACCGTTGATCGAGGAAAACATGGTCAGAGCCGCTTCAGGTCAGCGACCGTGAGGTCGCTCTTGGCATTGCCGGTGTTGAGCGTCGTCGCCGGCTCGAACATCAGCACGACCGGTTCCGCGGTGAGCGAACGCGGCCGGTGCTCGACACCGCGCGGTACGACGATGAAGTCGCCCTCGCCGAGCTCGACCGGACCGTCACGGAAATCGATGGCGATACGCCCGCGCAGCACGAGGAAGGCTTCATCCTCATGGTCATGCGCATGCCAGTCGAACATCTCGCCGAACTTGGCGACCTTCGCCTGGCTGTCGTTGACGTCGCCGGCGATATGCGGATCGAAAACCTTGGTGATGGTCCGATCCGCCGCCTCGACGAGGTTTATCTTGCGCGGAGGCATCCGCTCAGCCCTTTACCGCCGCCACGATCTTCTTGGCTGCATCGTCGAGATCGTCGGCCGACACGACGTTGAGGCCGCTGTCGTTGATGATCTTCTTGCCGAGCTCGGCATTGGTGCCTTCCAGGCGCACCACCAGCGGCACTTCCAGGCCGACTTCCTTGACCGCGGCAATGACGCCCTCGGCAATGATGTCGCACTTCATGATGCCGCCGAAGATGTTGATCAGGATGCCCTTGACCGCCGGATCCCGGGTGATGATCTTGAACGCCGCCGTGACTTTTTCCTTAGATGCGCCGCCACCGACATCGAGGAAGTTGGCGGGCTCGGCGCCATAGAGCTTGATGATGTCCATCGTCGCCATGGCGAGGCCGGCGCCGTTGACCATGCAGCCGATATTGCCGTCGAGCGCGACATAGGCGAGGTCGTATTTCGACGCCTCGATCTCCTTCTCGTCCTCTTCGGTGGTGTCGCGCAGTTCGAGCACGTCGGGGTGGCGGAACAGCGCGTTGTTGTCGAACGACACTTTCGCGTCGAGCACGCGCAGCCGGCCGTTCTTCATGACGATCAGCGGGTTGACCTCGAGCAGGCTCATATCCTTCTCGACGAAGGCCTTGTAGAGGATCGGGAACAGCGTATCACCGTCCTTGGCCGCATCGCCGTCGAGCTTGAGCGCGCCGTTGAGCGCCTTCAGGTCGGTTGTTGTGACGCCTTTTTCCGGATCGATGGCGACGGTGATGATCTTTTCCGGCGTGTCATGGGCGACCGCCTCGATGTCCATGCCGCCTTCGGTCGAGACGACGAAGGCAATGCGGCCGACCGAACGGTCGACCAGGATCGACAGATAGAGCTCGCGTTCGATGTCGGCGCCGTCCTCGATGTAGAGACGGTTGACCTGTTTGCCGGCCGGGCCGGTCTGCTTGGTCACCAGCGTGTTGCCCAGCATCTCGTTGGCGTTGGCGACGACGTCGGCCACCGATTTCGCCAGCCGCACCCCGCCCTTGGCGTCCGGGCCGAGCTCGGTGAATTTGCCCTTGCCGCGGCCGCCGGCATGGATCTGGCTCTTCACCACATAAAGCGGGCCCGGCAGCGCCTTGGCGGCGGCTTCCGCTTCGCTCGCCTTGAACACCGGCACGCCTTCGGCCACGGGCGCGCCAAAGCTCTTCAGCAGCGCCTTGCCCTGATACTCATGGATGTTCATCTGGATGGTCTCCGGATCGACTGGGGGTTCACTTGCTGGAGATTCATTTGGAGGCGAGTTGCGGCGCGATCTTGACGCAGGCCTCGGTCAGGCCCTGCACCGTCGCCACAGAGGAGTCGAACATCTTCTGCTCGCTCTTGTTGAGCTCGATCTCGATAATACGCTCGACGCCGCCGGCGCCGATCACCACGGGAACGCCGACATAGGTGTTCTTGACGCCATACTGGCCGGAGAGATACGCCGCGCAGGGCAGCACGCGCTTCTTGTCCTTGAGATAGGCTTCAGCCATCGAGATCGCCGAAGCGGCCGGCGCGTAATAGGCCGAACCGGTCTTGAGCAGGCCGACGATCTCGGCGCCCCCGTCGCGGGTGCGCTGCACGATCTGGTCGAGCTTCCCCTTCGAGGTCCAGCCCATCTTGATGAGGTCGGGCAGCGGAATGCCCGATACCGTCGAATAGCGGATCATCGGCACCATGGAATCGCCGTGGCCGCCGAGCACGAAGGCGGTGACGTCCTCGACCGAGACCTTGAATTCCTCGGCCAGGAAATAGCGGAAGCGCGCGCTGTCGAGCACGCCGGCCATGCCGACGACATGGCTATTGGGCAGGCCCGAGAACTTCTGCAGCGCCCAGACCATGGCGTCGAGCGGGTTTGTGATGCAGATGACGAAGGCCTTCGGCGCATACTTCTTCAGCCCGGCGCCGACCTGTTCCATGACCTTGAGATTGATGCCCAAAAGGTCGTCGCGGCTCATGCCGGGCTTGCGCGGCACACCGGCGGTGACGATGCAGACATCGGCGCCTTCGATGCCGGCATATTCGTTGATGCCGGTGAGCCTGGAGTCGAAGCCATCGACCGGCGACGACTGCGCGATATCGAGCCCCTTGCCCTGCGGGATACCTTCGGCAATATCGAACAGCACCACGTCGCCGAGGTCCTTGAGGCCGATCATGTGAGCGAGCGTGCCGCCGATCATGCCAGAGCCGATAAGCGCTATCTTGTTGCGTGCCATGTGAGGATGTTTTCCCTTTGTCGGTGACGACGTCTCAAATCTCTGGTGACTTGATGGCGGCGTCGAAGAAGAGGCCGGAATGCTGCGGGGAACCGCGAATTTTCGCCGCACCCAATAGCCCCGGCACAGAAAAAATTCAAACGATTATTTTGGCGTCAGCATTTTCAATCGGTTAGATCATTTGGGATTTACGTAAACGTCAAAGTTTGTAAGCCGACTTGGGAAGAAGTAGCCGATGAAGATGGAGATCGTAAGGCCGGATGCGGGCGATGACGCCCTTGTGATGCGGGTAGCCGAGGTCGGCGGGACAGCGTCCCCCTCTGTCTTGCCGACGGGGGGCACGAAAGATCGCTACCAACGGATCTCTGGAAACTCAGGCCTGCGCCTGCTTTGCATCTAGCGCCGGCTTCCCTTTCTGCCGCTCCGCCCAATCCTCCAGCCAGTCGCGGCTTTGCATCTCGGTCAGCCGCGATGCGGTGCGCTCGAACTCGAAGACTTCGACGCCGCGCTTGGCTGCATAAAGCGCTTGCGGCGGCGCTTCGGCGCTCATCACCAGCCGCACATGATGGTCGTAGAGCGTGTCGATCAGAAGGATGAAGCGCTTGGCTTCGTTGCGCTTGCCTTCGCCGAGCACCGGGACGTGGTCGATGAAAATGGTTGAGAAGCGCCCGGCGATTGCCAGGAAATCGCGCGCGCCAAGCGGCTTCTCGCAGAGATCGGCGAAGGAGAACCGCGCCGCATCGCCCGCCGCACGCGGCACGATCACCTGCCGTCCTTTGAGGGCAATCGATGTCTCGGCGGTCGGCGCGCCCCGCGTCATGGCTTGCCAGGCCTCGTCGAGTAGCTGGTCCGCCGCCGCATCGGCCGGCGTGACATAGACCGGTGTCCGGGCGAGCTTTTCCAGCCGGTAGTCTTTGTCGGCATCGAGCGCCAGCACCTGTGTGTGCCGCTCCAGTATGCCGATAAAGGGCAGGAAAAGCTGGCGGTTCAGCCCGTCGCTGTAGAGGTTTTCCGGCGCCACATTCGAGGTGGCGACCAGCACCACGCCGCTGGCAAACAGCGCCGAAAACAACCTGGACAGGATCATCGCGTCGGCAATGTCGGTGACCGAGAACTCGTCGAAGCACAGCACCCAGGCTTGCTCGGCAAGGGCCTTGGCCACCGGCGGGATCGGATCGTCTTCCCTGACGTCGCCATTCTTGCGCGCCTGCCGGTGCTTCTGGATACGGTCCTGCACGTCGGCCATGAAGTCGTTGAAGTGGACGCGGCGCTTGCGCCGCACCGGCAGCAAGTCGAAGAACATGTCCATCAGCATGGTCTTGCCGCGACCGACGCCGCCATGGATGTAGAGGCCTTTGACGGCCTCATGGGTCTCGCGCTTGCGGGCGAACAGCCAGCCCAGCGCGCTCGACTTATGCGCCAGCCGCTTGGCCGAAATCTCATCGGTCAGCCGGTCAAGCGCCGCAACGATCCGTTCCTGCGCCGGATCGCGGTCGATCGTACCGGTTTCCACCAGATGGTCGTAGCGCTGCCTGACGGTCGCATGGGTCTGAAGGCCGTCACGCAGATGCATCGGTCACGTCGTTCTGGAGCAATTCCGGGAACCGGAATTGCGTAAAACAAAAACTATCTCGTAAGTGAAATCGGCTGGCCGTTGGAAGTCTGGCCGTCGAATTTCGAGCCGCCCGAGGAATAGAGCCGCGCCAGCGCACCGCCGCTCTCGTCATAGAGCGTCAGCTGTTTGCCGGCGACGTTCCACGACTTGATGCCGTCCATCGGCGCCGGGCAATGCAGCGGCCCGGCGCGGAAGCCGGCGCCGAATTTGGTCTGCGGTGTCGCCACCTTGCAGCTCTGGCCCGCAACGCTGGCGTTCCAGACACCGGCGACGCTGGCGGCGGTCACGTCGGAAGCGCCGGCCGGCGCCGAGCCGTCCGAAGGCAGCGCGGCGACCTGGGTGTTCGCCGGCGCGGTCGGGAATTGCGAAGGGTCGGTGGTGCCGGGCGATGCCGGCGGCGGCAGTTGGTTCGCCGTCACCTTGCCGGCGGGCGCGGCCTCCAGCGGTGCCGGCTGCTGGTCATCCATCGAGGAAAAACGTGAGGTCGAACAGCCACTCGCAACGAGGGCCGCCAGCGTTACGGCCACCAGACCGGTTTTCGAAAAAGTCATTCCAACCTCCGTCGGATCCGGCTGGGGGGAAGCCGTCCGCACAATCTCACCCCCACCAAGATGGAGAAGGTGGCGAAATTTCAACCCGATATGGTTAAAATACAGTTTGCAGCAAGAATTGTTGCAAATTTATCGCAATCGCCACGGCTGACCGTTTGTCGCGCGTCGCTTGGGAATTCCGGTCAACACTTCGTCGGTGGACGCTTGCGCGAACCGCCTCAGCGCCTATGTCTGGAAAACGAAACCCTGCTGGAGCCGCAAATTGGCCGCGAGAAAGACTGCCGCCAATCGCTATTACAGCGGCCCGCCCAGCGACCATTTCGACGGCGCATTGTTCTTCAATCCCGACGGCCAGCCACCCGGCCGTTTCGCCGACCTGCTGAAATGGCAGTTGAATGGCCAGCGCTCGAAATGGCCGGCGAGCGATGCAAGCCCCTTTCCGCAGGCAAAGCCGGCGACAAGGGTCGAGGGCGCCGCGCTGGAAGTGACCATGATTGGTCATTCCACCTTGCTGGTCCAGACGGCAAGTCTGAACATTCTTACCGATCCGGTTTGGTCGCTGCGCGCGTCGCCGCTTTCCTTCGCCGGACCAAAACGCATCAATGCGCCAGGCATCGCCTTTGCCGACCTGCCGCCGATCGACCTCGTGCTGGTCAGCCACAACCATTACGACCATCTCGACCTCGCCACGTTGAAGCGGCTGAAGGCCGGCCACGACCCGCTGGTGCTCACTCCGCTCGGCAACGACGCCATCATCGAAGCCGCCGTGCCCGGCATGCGACTGTCGGCGCATGACTGGGGCGACAGGGTCGAGATCGGCAATGGCGCCGCCGTCCATGTAGAGCCGGTGCATCACTGGTCGGCGCGTGGCGCCCGCGACCGGCGCATGGCGCTGTGGGCCGGCTTCGTCGTCGAAACGCCTGACAGCAAGCTCTATTTCGCCGGCGACACCGGCTTTCACAATGGCATCAACTACCGGCGGATGGCCGAGAAACATGGCGGTTTCCGCTTTGCCATCCTGCCGATCGGCGCCTATGAACCGCGCTGGTTCATGGCGCCGCAGCACCAGAACCCCTGGGAAGCGGTGCAAGGCATGACGCTGTGCAATGCCGCCCATGCCGCCGGCTGTCATTGGGGAACTTTCCAGCTCACTGACGAGCCGATCGACGAGCCGGCGCGCAAATTGACCGAGGCGCTTGACGATCAAGGCATTCCACGGCAGCGCTTTCGCGCCTTGCGGCCGGGCGAGGTATGGAATGTACCGGAGCACATAGTGCCCTGATCCGCATCGGTTTCGACGGAACCCCAGCGCGGCAACAGCGTTTTCATGCGGTTGAAAAATCTGTCGGTTGCGAGGCATCGCCATGCTCAAATGGATCATCATCCTCCTGATCGTCGCCGCGGCGGCGAGCCTGCTCGGCATGCCGGCGCTGGCAGGTGCTGCCGCCACCGGCGCGCGCATCCTTATCGGCATCGTTCTGATCATCTTCCTGCTGGTGGTGCTGGGCATTTTCGCCGTCACGTAAGTCCGGCGCTTTCGCCGTGACCAAGCGGCTGCGCACTGGTAATTCCTGCCCGTTTCCGCCATATAGCGCCAAACGGACACGGAATTTTTCGGAGCAATGGCCAGCACTGCCCCTTTCGCCAAGATGAACGGCATCGGCAACGAGATCATCGTTGCCGATATGCGCGGCCGTGCCGATCGAGTGACGGCGGCGGCGGCGATTGCGCTGAACGCCGATGCCGCGACCAGCTTCGACCAGATCATGGCGATCCACGATGCCAGGACGCCGGGCACCGCTTTTTTCATCGACATATTGAACTCCGACGGAACCGGTGCGCAGGCCTGCGGCAATGGCATGCGCTGCGTCGTCCAGGCGCTCGCCGCCGAGACCGGCCAGAAGATCTTCACCTTCGAAACCGTGGCGGGCATCCTCAATGCGCGCGAACATGCCGACGGTTCGATCTCGGTCGATATGGGCACGCCGCGCTTCGGCTGGCAGGATATCCCGCTGGCCGAGGAATTCCGCGACACCCGCATGATCGAGCTGCAGATCGGCCCGATCGACGCGCCGGTGCTGCATTCACCCTCGGTCGTCTCGATGGGCAATCCGCACGCCATCTTTTGGGTCGACAATAACGTCTGGTCCTATGAG
Source organism: Mesorhizobium sp. WSM4809 (assembly GCF_055811655.1). Classification (NCBI taxonomy): domain Bacteria; kingdom Pseudomonadati; phylum Pseudomonadota; class Alphaproteobacteria; order Hyphomicrobiales; family Phyllobacteriaceae; genus Mesorhizobium; species Mesorhizobium sp. WSM4809. The sequence goes on along the minus strand of NZ_JBVVQW010000015.1, from coordinate 55,320 downwards.
CTCGACCGCTTCGGCCCGCTGCTCGAGAACCACCCGATGTTCCCCGAGCGCGCCAACATAACCATCGCGCAGGTCACTTCGCCCGAAACAATGGTCATCCGCACCTGGGAACGCGGCGCCGGCCTGACCAAGGCCTGCGGCTCGGCCTCCTGTGCGGCCGTGGTGGCCGCGGCCCGTACCAACCGGACCGGCCGCAGCGTCGGTCTGTTGACGCCAGGCGGCGGTACGCTGCATGTCGAATGGCGCGACGATGACCATGTGGTGCTGACCGGCGCCGCCGAATGGGAATTTTCCGGCAGCTTCGACCCGTCGAACGGGACATGGGCCCGCGACACCGAAAGCGCGGCCTGATGTCCGCTCTGCCCAAGAGCCCGATGTCCCAGGGCATCGATGTCGTCACCTTCGGCTGTCGGCTCAACACCTATGAATCGCAGGTGATGCGGCGCGAGGCTGAAAGTGCCGGTCTGGGCGCGCTGGAAGGTGGCGCCGTGATCTTCAACACCTGCGCCGTGACAGGCGAAGCAGTGCGCCAGGCCAAGCAGGCGATCCGCAAGGCCCGCCGCGATAACCCGCGGGCGCGCATCATCGTCACCGGCTGCGCCGCGCAGACCGAGCCTGAAAAATTCGCCGCCATGGACGAGGTCGATCTCGTGCTTGGCAATGAGGAGAAGCTGAAGGCGCATTCCTATCGCGCGCTGCCGGATTTCGGCGTCAACGACACCGAGAAGGCGCGCGTCAACGATATCTTTTCGGTGCGTGAGACCGCAGGCCACATGGTCGACGCCATCGAGGGCCGGGCACGCGCTTTCGTCCAGGTGCAGAACGGCTGCGACCACCGCTGCACCTTTTGCATCATTCCCTACGGCCGCGGCAATTCGCGCTCGGTGCCGATGGGCGCCGTGGTCGAGCAGGTCAAGCGGCTCGCCGGCAACGGCTATGCCGAGATCGTTCTGACCGGCGTCGACATGACCAGTTTTGGGGCCGATCTGCCGGGCGCGCCGAAGCTTGGCAGGCTGGTGAAGACCATCCTCAGGCAGGTGCCCGATGTGAAGCGCCTGCGGCTGTCCTCTATCGATTCGGTCGAAGCTGACGACGATTTGCTCGATGCCATCGCCACCGAGCCCAGGCTGATGCCGCATTTGCATCTGTCGCTGCAATCGGGCGACGACATGATCCTGAAGCGGATGAAGCGAAGGCACCTACGCGATCAGTCGATCCGCTTCTGCGAGGATGTGCGCAAGCTGCGCCCCGGTATCGTCTTTGGCGCCGACATCATCGCCGGCTTCCCGACCGAGACCGACGAAATGTTCGAGAACTCGGAAAAAATTGTCGAGGAGTGTGGCCTGACCCATCTCCACGTCTTCCCCTTCAGCCCACGCGAAGGCACGCCCGCCGCGCGCATGCCGCAGCTCCGCCGCGAGGTGGTCAAGCAGCGCGCCGCCCGGCTGCGTGCCGCCGGTGAAGCTGCCTATTTCAGGCATCTGTCGTCGCTCACCGGAACGCGCCAGTCGATCCTGATCGAGCGCGACGGCCTTGGCCGCACCGAGGGTTTTACGCTTGCCGCACTCGGCACGGGCGCACCGGGTGAGATCGTCGAGGCTGAGATATCAGGCCACGATGGTAGCAGGCTGATCGCGGCGCCCCTTGCCGCCCGCGCCGCCTGAGAACACAAAGCATGGCTGGTTTTTTCAAGAAGATATTTTCGTTCGGCAAGAAAGAGGTTGTCGAGGAGCGGATCGACGAGACCGCCCCGCTGCCGCCGATCAAATGGGAAGCACTCGATGCACTGAAGCCGGCGGCCGAACAGGTCGTTCCGGAGTTCTTGAAGCGCGACGAGTCGCGGCCCGAGGCGGAAACGACGCCCGCGCCGGTAGTCGAGCCGGAGGTAATTCCTGCGCCGGAACCGGCGCCTGTCGAGGAACCGGCGCCCGAGCCGGAGCCAACCATCCCGCCAGTACCGGAGCCGGCTGTTCCCTCAGAGCCAGAACCTCTGCCGGAGCCCGAGCCGGAAGAAGAACCGGCGCCCGAGACGCCAGCCGAGCCGCCGGCGCCCGAGGAGGTACCAACACCTCCCGCCGTTCCGGAACCTGCTCCCGAACCGCAGCCGCAAGAAGTCCCTGCTCCGGCGCCGGCCGAGCCGGAGATCGTCCCGTCGCGGCCGGAAAAGCAGCCGGAGCCGGCCCCGGTCGAAGTGCCGACGCCTGTCGAGGTTCCGGCCGAAACACCAGCCCCGATCGAGGTGCCGACACCGGCGCCGTCCCCTCTTCAGCCGTCTTCAGAGGCCGGCACAGCCCCTCATCCGCCTGCCGGCACCTTCTCCCCGTATAGAGACGGGGAGAAGGGGGCTAGCGGTGAAGCTGCGCCTCCTCTTGCAAACATCGAAGACGAAGCCTCAACGCTGACGCCCCCCTCTCTCCGTCCTTCACGGGGAGAGGGTAGGGGTGAGGGGCAGCACGAACTTGCGAAAGATTCGGCGCCACCCGTGGAAGCCATGCCGGCTGCTCTCGTGGCCGAAGCGCCCGCCGCCGAAATCGCACCTTTCATTCGCCAGCCGGCCCCGGTCGAGACGCAGCCGGTCATTGCCGAGATCGCGCCCGAACCGCAGGCCGTGCCGAAGCCGGAGCCAAAGCCCGCTCCCGGCAAGGTGACCGTCACCAAAAAAGTCGAGCAGAAGGCCGAGCCGCAGAAGGCGGCGGAGCCGGCGCCGAGGCGCTCCTGGTTCCAGCGCATGAAGGACGGGCTTGCCCGCTCCTCCAAGGAGCTAACCGGCAACATTGCCGGCGTCTTCACCAAGCGCAAGCTGGACGAAGAGACTTTGCAGGACCTTGAGGATGTGCTGATCCGTGCCGATCTCGGCATGGAGACGGCCTTGCGCGTTACCGACGCGCTGGCCGCCAGCCGCTACGGCAAGGACGTCTCCGACACCGAGGTCCGCGCCATCATGGCGGCCGAGGTGGAAAAGGTGTTGACCCACGTCGCCATGCCGCTGGAGCTCGACCTCTCCCACAAACCGCATGTCATCCTGGTGGTCGGCGTCAACGGCACCGGCAAGACCACCACGATCGGTAAGCTCGCCGCCAAGCTCACCGATGGCGGCCTGTCGGTGATGCTCGCCGCCGGCGACACCTTCCGCGCCGCCGCGATCGAGCAACTGAAGATCTGGGGCGAGCGGACGAAATCGCCTGTGATCGCCTCCAAGATCGGCGCCGATGCCGCAGGGCTCGCCTATGACGCCTTCGAGAAGGCCAGGGAGGCCGGTTCCGACGTGCTGATCATCGACACCGCCGGCCGCCTGCAGAACAAGACCGAACTGATGGCGGAGCTCGAAAAGATCGTCCGCGTGCTTGGCAAACTCGACCCGGAAGCACCGCACACCGTGCTGCAGACGGTCGACGCCACCACCGGCCAGAACGCGCTCAATCAGGTCGAGATCTTCCGCAATATCGCCGGCGTCAACGGCCTGGTGATGACCAAGCTGGACGGCACGGCACGCGGCGGTATTCTGGTGGCGATTGCGGCAAAGCACAAATTGCCGGTCTATTTCATCGGCGTCGGCGAACAGGTCGACGACCTCGAACCTTTCTCGGCAAGCGAATTCGCCAGGGCGATCGCTGGAGTAGCTTAATAAGCATGTCCCAAAAAGTCGCAGACTTATTGGATCAGATCATGCGCAAGAAAGAGATTCCATGAACCCACCCATTCTCGAACGCGATCCGTCGGACCCGCAGAAGCAGAAGAAGGAAGGCGTCAATCCGCTGCTCAAGCTGGTGCTGGAGCTTGGGCCGTTGATGGTGTTCTTCTTCGCCAATGCGCGCAGCGGATGGCTGGTGCAGAAATTCCCTGTTCTGGCCGAGTTCGGCGGGCCGATCTTCGTCGCCACCGGGCTGTTCATGGCCGCCACGGCAATCGCGCTGATTGCCTCGTGGCTGCTCACCCGCACCTTGCCGATCATGCCGATGGTGTCGGGCGTCGTCGTCTTCATCTTCGGCGCGCTGACGCTCTATCTGCAGGACGACATCTTCATCAAGATGAAGCCGACCATCGTCAACACGCTGTTCGGCGGCGTGCTGCTCGGCGGCCTCTACTTCGGCAAGTCGCTGCTTGGCTATGTCTTCGATTCAGCCTTCAGCCTCGACGCCGAAGGCTGGCGGAAACTGACCTTCCGCTGGGGCCTGTTCTTCCTGTTCCTGGCCATCGTCAATGAGGTGGTGTGGCGCAATTTTTCCACCGACGCCTGGGTTACTTTCAAGGTCTGGGGCATCATGCCGATCACGCTTCTGTTCACCTTCAGTCAGATGCCGCTGATCCTGCGGCATTCACTCGAGGACACGGCCGGCAAAGAAGAGAGAACCGGAAAGTAGAAACAGCGGTTCTGCGTTCGTGAAACAATGAAACGTTCTGGGGAGAGGGACATGGAATTCATCACCACGCGCGACCAGTTGAGGACGATCTACAAGACGCCACGGCCGACCGACGGTTCTATCCGCAAGGAGTTGAAAAAACTTGACGGCCATTGCCGCTCCTTCATCGGCAAGAGCCCGTTCGTGCTGATCGGCTCGTCCGACGGTGCCGGCAACGCCGACGTGACGCCGAAGGGCGATAAGCCGGGCTTTGCCACCGTTCTCGACGACACCACCATCGCCATTCCCGACCGGCCCGGCAACAACCGGCTCGACACGCTGGAGAACATCCTCCTCAATCCCTCGGTCGGGCTGCTCTTCCTCATTCCCGGCATGAACGAGACGCTGCGCGTCAACGGCGATGCCCGCATCACCGTCGACGCAAATTTGCGCGAACGGCTCGCAGTCGACGGCAGGGAGCCGCAAAGCGTCGTCGTGGTCAGCGTCAAGGCCGCCTACATGCACTGCGCAAAAGCCTTCATGCGCTCGGATTTGTGGAAGCCGGAAACCTGGTACGATCGCGCGACGCTGCCGACGCTCGGCCAGATCATGCGCGATCAGCTGGCGGTTGCCGATTCCGCCGAGGCGACCGATCGCTGGCTCGACGAGGAATACAAGAAGACGATGTGGTAGCTTTTCCGGACGCGATTCGCGTCTGGACCGATTCCATACCTTGCTGAACATCCTTACCATTTCCGGAAGCCTGCGCGCGGCTTCCACCAATTCGGCCCTGATCGCAGCACTGGCGCGCAACGCACCGCCCGGCTGCCGCGTCAGCGTCTATGACGGGCTTGGCTGTCTGCCGATCTTCAATCCCGACGACGAGGGCGAGCGGACGCCGCTCGAAGCCTCCAAGCTGATCGATGCCGTCAGCCGAGCCGACGGCCTGATCGTTTCCTGTCCGGAATATGCCCATGGCGTGCCGGGCGGGCTGAAGAACGCGCTCGATTGGCTGGTCTCGCGCGATGCCGCTGTCGCCAAGCCCGCCATGCTGGCACACGCCTCGCCGCGCTCGCTGTTCGCCCGCGCCGCACTGGCCGAGATCATGCGCACCATGTCGTTCGCGCTTTGTGACGATGTGCTGGAGATTGCCCTGCTCGGCAAGAAGCCGCCGGAGGTGGCGGGCATCCTGGCGGCGCCGGCGAACCGGCAGGCGATGCATGACGCGCTGAATGCCTTCGCGGAGTTTATCCGCTCGCGTTGAGCGGCGGCCACCCTACATCTTCGAGCTACCCCTTTCGCAGCGTCTCCACATCGGTCTTCCCAACGTACCAATCGCGCGCGTTGACCTCTTCAAAAACCACCCAGACATCGTCGTTGCTCAGCCCGGTGGCGTCCATGATGGCCGCCGTCACCTTTTTGGCGATGTCCGCCTTCTTGCCTGCCGGATCGGCTGATATCACTTCCTTGACGATGCGGATGTTGACGAATGGCATTTTTGTCCTCCCGGGATGTTCGTGCGCGCGACCCGCTTCGATGAAACCGTCGAACGGCCGCCAGTGCTCCAGTCTCAGCCAGTGCTCCAGTCTCAGTATGTCTTGGCGCCGTTGACCATCAGCCGCACCATGTAGAGCGACGTGGTGCCGGCGATATAGAGGCAATTCAGCTTGTTGCCGCCGAACACGCAGTTGGCGGTGACTTCCGGCACCTTGACCTTGCCGATCAGCGTGCCGTCCGGATCGTAGCAATGGATGCCGTCGGCGGCACTCGTCCAGATGCGGCCGTCCTCGTCGAGCCTGAAGCCGTCGAACAGGCCGGCCGTGCAGTCGGCGAAGATTTTCTCGCCCGAAACCTTCTTGCCGCCCTTGCCGACATTGAACACCCGCATATGTGCCGGATTCTGTGCGCCATGCGTGCGGCCGGTATCGACGACATAAAGCTTGCTCTCGTCGAGCGAGAAAGCCAGGCCGTTGGGCCGGACCATGTCGGTGATGACGGCTTCGACCTCGCCGGTGCCGGGATCGACCCGGTAGACATGGCAGGCGCCGATTTCGCTCTCGGCCCTGTCGCCCTCATAATCCGTATCGATGCCGTAGCTCGGATCGGTGAACCAGATCGAGCCGTCGGATTTCACCACCGCGTCGTTGGGCGAATTCAGCCGCTTGCCCTTCCATTTGGACGCGATCGTGGTGACCGAGCCGTCGAACTCGGTGCGGCTGACACGGCGGCCCGAATGCTCGCAGGTGATCAGCCGGCCCTGCCGGTCGACGCTGTTGCCGTTCGAATTGCCGGACGGCTGGCGGAAGACGCTGACATTGCCGTCGGTCTCGTCATAGCGCAGCATGCGGTTGTTGGGGATGTCGGACCAGACGACATAGCGGCCGGCGGCGAACCAGGCCGGCCCCTCCGCCCACTGGCATCCGGTGAACAGCTTCTCGACCTGCGCGTTGCCATTAAACAGGCGCGCGAAGCGCGGATCGAGAATTTCATAATAGTCTGCGGCCGCCATGCTTTTCCTCCCGGCATCAATGACACCCGGATCAAGCCAGCCGGAGGGACAGAAGGCAATGTGGGTACGCACAGTGTCATGCAAAAGATCGCTTGCCGGCTCTGCGCATGACGTTAGCGCCGTATTAACCGGCTATGCGTCCAGCGCAATGGTGCATTGCAACATCTTCTTTTTGCAATGCACCATTACTATGTCATGCTTCGTATCGATCAAGGGAGGAAGAAACCGCCGCCGAAACGCGGCGCCAAAAAAGGAACCTTGCTATGATCCTCGACAGTCTCATGACCCGCGCTCGCAACAGCATTGCCAAGCGCAAGCACTACAACCGCCTTGTCGCCGAAATCGACAGCTTTTCCAGCCGCGATCTGGCCGACATGCGCGCCGACCGCTCGGAAATGCTCTACCAGATCCACAAGCAGATCTACGGCTGAGTCCGGCTTGAGGGGAATCCCCCTCACCCGGATTGCCAAACCGAATTGCGAGAGCAATTCCGGGGCAATCCGACCTCTCCCCGAGAGGAGAGGAGCTACCTGGCGCCGCCGCTTCCCTCTTCTCCCCCACGGGGAGAAGGTGGCCGCATAGCGGCCGGATGAGGGGGCCTAGCGCTGCCGTCTAACCCGGAACCGCCAGCGCCTTGTCGATCTGTGGCAGCAAGAGATCCCTCGCCGTCTCGGGCGTCAGCGGGCCGACATGCTTGTAGGCGATCTTGCCGTCCTTGCCGATGACGAAGGTCTCCGGCACGCCGTAGACGCCCCAGTCGATCGCCGCGCGGCCCGCTTCGTCGACCCCTATCGCCTGGAACGGATTGCCGAGATCGCCGAGGAACCGGCGTGCATTTTCCGGCCGGTCCTTGTAGTTCAGCGCCGCCATTGTGAAACGCTTATCCTGCGACAGCGCCAGAAGCACCGGGTGCTCTTCGCGGCATGGCGCGCACCACGACGCGAAGACGTTGACCAATGTGACCTTGCCGGCGAAGGTTTTCGAATCGAGCCCCGGCAGGTTGGACCCCTCCAGCGCAGGCAGGCTGGTTTGCGGCGCAGGCAGGCCGATCAGGGCCGATGGCACTTCCGAAGCATCGCGCCCCGACAGCAGCTGCGACAGGAACAGTCCGGCCAGGCCGAGAAAGATCAGCAGCGGCAACAGCACGAACAGGCGACGAGTGCGTGGGGGCGACGTTTCCGTTTCGGTGCTCATGGCTTTGCGGCCTTGTCGGAGCGCCGCCGCACGCCGGATGCCTCCAGTTCGGCGAGTTCGCGCTTGCGCGCCCGCTGGTCGAGCAGGATCCAGCCGATCAATCCGGCCAGCACCACGGCCGTAATGCCATAGGCGGCGGTCACGTAGAGTGCATGCGCGCTCATGCGACGGGCCTCGCTGAAGTGGGGGCTTCCAAGCCGATCATGTCGCCCAGTCTAGACATGCCTTTCCCTTAGCCTCGCTCCGTCGGCTTCGCAATCGGTCGCCGCGCCGCAGTCATACGCTGCGTCAATCCGTGCCATGACGCAGCGCCAGTGCCGCCGAGACCGGACCCAGCACGCTAAGAAACAAGGTCAGCGCGGCAAGAATGAGGAAGGGCTGCAGAAACGGATCGGGATTGGCGGTCGCCCCATAGCTCGCCGAAACACCGAAGATCAGCACCGGAATGGTCAGCGGCAGCACCAGTACCGAGATCAGCAGCCCGCCACGCGGCAGCGCCACTGCCACCGCAGCACCGGCGGCGCCGATGAACGTGATTGCCGGGGTGCCGACCAGCAGCGTCAGCGCCGTGGCGCCGATGCCGAGCGGCTCCATGTTCATGAACAGCCCGAGCAGGGGCGCGGCGACCACCAGCGGCAGCACGCTGCCCGCCCAATGCGCCAGGCATTTCACCAGCACCGTCAAGGCCAGCATGTGGCGGTCGTTTCCGAGCACCAGGAGATCGAGCGAGCCATCCTCGCGATCGGCCTGGAACAACCGGTCGAGCCCGAGCAGGCAGGACAGCAGCGCGCCGATCCACAGGATGGCCGGTCCGATGCGGGCCAGCAGCTTCAGGTCTGGCCCTACTCCGAACGGGATGGTGGCGATGACGGCGAGGAAGAAGATGACCCCGGTCAGCGCCCCGCCGCCCGCACGGATGTTGAGGCGGATGTCGCGCAGGAAGAGGGCTAGCATGATTTGAGATGCTCGCGCGCCATCATCAACCAGTTCCCCCGATCCTCAACTCCGTCCCCTCGATCCCCAGCGGCAAATGCGTCGCCGCGACAATCATCCCTCCGCCTTCGCAATGCTTCGCCATCAACCCCGCGAACCGTCCCTCCGACGCCTTGTCCAGCCCCGCTGTCGGCTCATCCAGCAACCACAATGGCCGGTGGCTCACCATAAGTTTCGCGATAGCCGCGCGGCGGCGTTGCCCGGTCGACAGATAGCCGAACGGCAGGTGGCCGATGCCGCCGAGCCCGACCGTTTCCAGCGCCTCTTCGACGCCGAGCTGTCCGTCGCCGTTGAAGTCGCGCCAGAAGCGCAAATTCTCCGCCACGCTGAGCGCCGGCTTCATTGCGTTCTGGTGGCCAAGGTAGTGACAGGCCGAGGCAACAGACGGGAACGCTTCGTCCCCGTCTTCAATCTCCATGGCACCCTCGATCCTCACGCTGCCTTGCGCCGCCGGCAGCAGCCCGGCGATGACCCGCAGCAGGGTCGACTTGCCCGATCCGTTCGGCCCGGTGACGATGAGCGCCTGGCGCTCCTCCAGAACAAAGCCGATGCCGGAAAACACCGCGTCGCCGCCTCGCTCGCCGCCCAGATTTTCGGCGATCAGCCGCATTCCTCGCCTGCCCTGAAACCATGTGTCGCGGCCGCTGCCGCATCGCACAAATTTGCTTTCCAACTGTCTAGAACTATTCCAGAAAATTCTCTATATGCGGTGCATCCGTGCCAGCGGTCGGCACGGGAACAGAATTAGCGCCGAACCAGCGCACGCGCCGCCTTGAACGGCTCGGGTTGCTTGGGAACGGACAGCGGAAATGGCCGTACCCGCACCTTTGCGCGTGATTGCATGCCATCGGCGTCCGTTCCCTTTCAGGCTGAACAGACAAGGATCGCACGTGTCAAAATCCCTCGACAGTTTCAATTGCCGCCGCACGCTGACCGCAGGCGGCGCGGAGTATGCCTATTTCGACCTCATCGAGGCCGAGAAGAACGGTCTCACCGGCATCTCGCAGCTGCCCTATTCGATGAAGGTGCTGCTGGAAAACCTGCTGCGCAACGAAGACGGCCGCTCCGTCACCAAGGAATCGATCCAGGCGGTGGCCGGCTGGCTGACCGACAAGGGCACCGCCGGCGTCGAGATCGCCTATCGCCCGGCCCGCGTGCTGATGCAGGATTTCACCGGCGTTCCGGCCGTGGTCGACCTTGCCGCGATGCGCGACGCCATGGCCTCGCTCGGCGGCGATCCGCAGAAGATCAACCCGCTGGTGCCAGTCGACCTCGTCATCGACCATTCCGTCATCGTCGACGAATTCGGCAGCCCGATGGCCTTCGCCCGCAATGTCGAGCTGGAATATGAGCGCAACGAGGAGCGCTACAAATTCCTGAAATGGGGCCAGCAGGCGTTCCGCAACTTCCGCGTCGTGCCGCCGGGCACCGGCATCTGCCATCAGGTCAACCTCGAATATCTCGGCCAGGTGGTGTGGACCAACACCGAGGACGGCGAAACGACGGCCTATCCCGACACCTGCGTCGGCACCGATTCGCACACCACCATGATCAACGGCCTTGGCGTGCTCGGCTGGGGCGTCGGCGGCATCGAGGCCGAGGCGGCCATGCTCGGCCAGCCTGTCTCCATGCTTCTGCCTGAGGTGATCGGCTTCCGCCTCACCGGCAAGCTCAAAGAAGGCGTCACCGCCACCGACCTCGTGCTCACCGTCACCCAGATGCTGCGCAAGAAGGGCGTCGTCGGCAAGTTCGTCGAGTTCTTCGGCCCCGGCCTCTCCAACATGACGCTGGCCGACCGCGCCACCATCGGCAACATGGCGCCCGAATATGGCGCCACCTGCGGCTTCTTCCCGGTCGACTCGGAAACCATCCGCTACCTCACAATGTCCGGCCGCAGCGAGGACCGCATCGCGCTGGTCGAGGCCTATGCCAAGGCTCAAGGAATGTGGCGCGAGACCGGCTCGACCGATCCTGTGTTCACCGATCTGCTCGAGCTGGAACTTGGCTCCGTCGTGCCGTCGATGGCCGGACCCAAGCGGCCCGAAGGCCGCGTCGCCCTGGAAGGCATTCCGGAAGGTTTCGCCAAGGCGATGGAGACCGAATACAAGAAGGCCGCCGAGATCTCCAAGCGCTACGCAGTCGAAGGCACCGACCATGATCTCGGCCATGGCGATGTCGTCATTGCCGCCATCACTTCGTGCACCAACACCTCGAACCCGAGCGTGCTGATCGGCGCCGGCCTCCTGGCCCGCAACGCCAACCGCCTCGGTTTGAAGCAGAAGCCGTGGGTGAAGACCTCGCTGGCGCCGGGCAGCCAGGTGGTGGCCGAGTATCTGGAGAAATCCGGCCTGCAGAAGGAACTCGATCAGATCGGCTTCAACCTGGTCGGCTTCGGCTGCACCACCTGCATCGGCAATTCCGGCCCGCTGCCGGCGCCGATCTCGAAGACCATCAACGACAAGGGCCTGATCGCTGCCGCGGTCTTGTCCGGCAACCGCAACTTCGAAGGCCGCGTCTCGCCCGACGTGCAGGCCAACTATCTGGCGTCGCCGCCGCTGGTCGTGGCACACGCGCTGGCCGGCACCGTCACAAAGGACCTGACCACCGAGCCGCTTGGCGAGGACAAGAACGGCGAGCCGGTCTACCTCAAGGATATCTGGCCGAGCTCGGCCGAGATCCAGGAGTTCATCGAGAAGAACGTCACCCGCGAGCTGTTCGCCCGCAAATATGCCGACGTCTTCAAGGGCGACGAGTACTGGCAGAACGTCAAGGCGCCGGAAGGCCAGACCTATGCGTGGGACGACAACTCGACCTATGTGCAGAACCCGCCCTATTTCGCCGGCATGACGGCAGGTTTCGGCAAGATCGGCGACATCAAGGGCGCCCGCGTGCTCGGCCTGTTCGGCGACAAGATAACCACCGACCACATTTCGCCGGCCGGATCGATCAAGGCGGCCTCGCCGGCCGGCAAATACCTCACCGACCACGGCGTCGGCGTCGCCGACTTCAACCAGTACGGCACGCGGCGCGGCAACCACGAGGTGATGATGCGCGGCACCTTCGCCAACATCCGTATCCGCAACCACATGCTGGGCGAGAATGGCCGCGAGGGCGGCTACACCATCCACTACCCGTCCAAGGAAGAGGAATCGATCTACGACGCGGCGATGGAATACAAAAGGGAAGGCGTGCCGCTGGTTGTCTTCGCCGGCGTCGAATACGGCAACGGCTCGTCGCGCGACTGGGCAGCCAAGGGAACCAATCTCCTTGGTGTCCGCGCGGTCATCGCCCAGTCATTCGAGCGCATCCATCGCTCGAACCTGGTCGGCATGGGCGTCATTCCCTTCGTCTTCGAGGAAGGCACCTCATGGGCATCGCTCAACCTCAAGGGAGACGAGCTGGTCGAGATCGACGGCTTGAGCACCATCAAACCGCGCCAGACGATGATCGCCAAGGTCACCTATGGCGACGGCACGGTGAAAAATGTGCCGATCATCTGCCGCATCGATACGCTGGATGAGCTCGATTACTTCAAGAACGGCGGCATCCTGCAATACGTGCTGCGCGATCTGGCGGCTTAGTAAGGGAATAGGGCAGTAGGGCAGTAAGGGAGTAGGGAATAGAGCACCCTACTGCCCTACTGCCCTACTGCCCTACTGCCCTACTGCCCTACCCGTGGCTTCCCAAACCGCGCCGCTGCCGCCAAAAGCACGCCGAGCATCACGCCGTTGAGGATGTGCCAGAGGAAGTGCGTTCCGAGCGGAAAGCTGCCGCAGATCACCGGGTCGATCATCCGGCAGATGACGGACACGACGAAGATCGCCGATCCCGCCAGATTATACCAGCCGGCGCGATTGCCGCTCACCGTCACCCAGACACCGAAGAAGGCGAGCGCCAGGAACGGCGGCAGATAGCCCGTCGTGCCGTTCGACGCCTGGCGCAGCCAGTCCGGCACGGCCAGGGTTATCGCCCCGGCAATCACATAGAAGGCGATGAAGATGGCGATGGCTTTGCCCCATCGCATGCCGAGGAAGCGACGCAGATTGAACAGCGTGTAGGCCAGCGTGAAGCCGGCGATCGGCAGCACGTCGGCCCAGACCGTGCCCTTGGTGGCAAAGGTGTGGAAGATCGTCGAGCCGATGCCGATCGCCACCACCCACCAGGCCAGCACCTCGGCGAAGGCGCCGGTGCCCAGCCTTCGCACCTCGCGCACGCCCCACAGGCCGGCGGCGATGAAGGCGAGGTTGGTCAGGGCGTTGACTGGCTCGGACCAGAATTCCGGGCCGGTCCGCTCGCAATAGAGGTCGACCGGCGCCAAAAACGTTTGCCACATCGTGATTGTCGCCCGAATCGGTTTCTATCCTGAAGCGCAGATCCTTCCTATTGCGGGGTTGCGGTCGGCTGCAATGGCAAAATTTCACCGCAACGTGACTTCCCGTTGACTTCCGCTTCTGCCACATATTTTAGCAATCAAGATAAAGCCGGCACCACCGGCGGGAATCGGAATGGCCATGGCCTCGCGAAAATCATTGTGGCTGGCAGCTCTTGCGCTGGCCTTCTCGGCGTCTGCCGGCGCCGGGCATGCCGGCGAATCTGATCGCGCCCATGCCGACCGGGTCCAGATCGACAGGCCCCAGATCGACAGGCCATTGGGCGTGGTCGAACTGTTCACCAGCCAAGGCTGCAGTTCCTGCCCGCCGGCCGATACGCTGTTCTCCGAACTTGCCGCCAAGGAAGATATCGTCGCGCTCGCCTATCACGTCGACTATTGGGACTATCTCGGCTGGCAGGATACGATGGGCCGCAAGGAGAACACCGAGCGGCAATACGACTACATGCGCGCCTTCGGCAGCCGCTCCGTCTATACGCCGCAGGCCGTTATCAATGGCCGTGTCCACGTCAACGGTGCCAGCCGCGGCGAGGTCGATGGCGCGCTCGCCCGCATGGCCAAGAGCGGCGAAGGCATGCGCGTCGCCGTCAAGGTCAGCCGCACCAGCGACCGTGTGACGATCGACGCTGGCGATGCCGGCAACGGCCCCAGCGACGCCCATGTCGTCATCGTCTATTTCGACCCGCCGCAGACGGTCAAGGTCGGCGAGGGCGAGAACACCGGCCGCAAGATGACCTACTGGAACGCCGTCACCGGGATACAGACCGCCGGCATGTGGCATGGCAAGGCACAACGCTACGAACTGCCGATGAGCGAGATTGCCAAAAAGGGCGGCTGCGCCGTGCTGCTGCAGTCGGTCGGCAAGGACGGCATGCCCGGTCCCATTCTCGGCGCCGCGTTCATCCACAAGCCTTAAGGCCTTCTTTCCTTCTCCCCTTGTGGGGCGAGCAGCCGGTTCGTCGAAGGCGAATTCATCGTGCCGGTGGCACGATGAAGGCCGGCGAACGCCGGGACGCTGCGAAGCAGCGCGGACCCGGCAGGGTGGATCGACTAACCACGCCCGGCCCTTCGCAGGCTCAGGGCGTTCGAAGCTCGAAAAGCCAAGCAATTGGCTTTTCGTTCGCTGCGCGAACCGCTTCTCACCCAATAAAAAACCGACGTCAGCTTGCTTCTGACGTCGGTCATTTAGGTTTTGGGATCGTCGCACCCGGTTCTACCGAAGAAGAACCGAGGTTGGTTCGATCCGACGCAGACCCGTGGGCGGGGGGCTTGGGGTTTACGAGCCGGTGCCGGACCGAACCGTCTCAGGCAACACCGGTAAATTCGTCGGACATTGGGGCATGAGCGCGGATAAAAAAAGGCAGAAATGTGGCGGAACATCACCAATTCCAACACGGCGTTTCATAAAAGTGACTGGACGTAACGGAAACAGCGCGGCGCGGGGCTCGGTTCGCTGGGCTTGCAATTCAGTCGCGAACACGCCAACTTTGGTTGGCAAAGATTCATTTTGAAGGATCGAGGCATGACCGATGACAGCGGCGGGACGGGGGATGGGGATGCATCCGCGATATTGATCCCGCTGCACGAGGCGCGACGCGAACGTCTCGATCAGCCGGTGCGGTTCGACCGCCGCGAGCTGGACCAGATCCTCAGGCTCTACGGACGCATGGTCGCCGCCAATGAATGGCGCGACTACGCCATCGATCATCTTGCCGATCGCGCTGTGTTTTCCGTATTCCGCCGCACCAGCGAAGTGCCGCTGTTCCAGATCGTCAAGGATCCGAAACTGGCCCGCAAGCAGGGCGCTTTTGCCGTTATCGCCGCCGGCGGCCGCATCCTGAAGCGCGGCCAGGAACTCGGCCGCGTGCTTGGTGTGTTCGACAGCAAGCTGAAGCTGGTCGAAGCCTGAGCTGGGGAATTAGAGCAGGGGAATTGAAGAACTGGAGAATTGATGAAAAGGGCACTCGACGCCTGATGTAATCGCCTTCCTCTTCAGTTCTTCAGTTCTTCAATTCCCCAATTCTTCAGTTCCTTCTTCAATCCCCTCCAAGGCGAAACTTCCGCTCCGGCAGCGATTCGGGATCGGGCGGCAGCGTCGCACCGCCATTCAGCGACAGCTGCATGAACACCGTGTCCAGCCAGCGCCCATGCTTGTAGCCGGAACCATCAAGGCGCCCTGAATGGCGAAAGCCGAGCTTTTCGTGCAACCGCACCGAGGCGCTGTCGGGACGGCCATCGCCGATCACCGCGATGATCTGGCGAAAGCCCGCCGTCGTCACTGCCTCGATCAGGCTTTGCATCAGCTTGAGCCCGACGCCCTGGCCCTTGGCCTCGGGCGCGACATAGACCGAATCCTCGACGATGAAGCGATAGGCCGGGCGTGGCCGGAAGGCGCCGGCATAGGCGTAGCCGAGAACGGCGCCGTCCTTCTCCGCCACCAGGTAAGGAAAGCCGCCGGCCGTCAGGCTGTCGAATCGAACACCCATCTCCGCACGGCTCGGCGGCTCCAGCTCATAGCTCGCCGTGCCTTGGGTCACCGCATCGGCATAGATGTCCGTGACGCTGTCGAGGTCGGCCACCGTGGCAGGCCGGATCGCAATATTGCTCATTGTTTATGCATGCCGTTTCTCTGCTCGCAATAACAGCAAAGGCCAAGACAAAAGAAAAGGGCGGCCGTTGGGCCGCCCTTCCGGAAGTTGATGGTCCAATGCCGCTTTAGCGGCGGTCGCCCATGAACTGCAGCAGGAACATGAACAGGTTGATGAAGTCGAGATAGAGCGTCAGAGCGCCCATGATCGCCTTGCGGCCGGCGACGTCGGAAGTGTCGCCCTCGAAATACATCTCCTTGATCTTCTGCGTGTCATAGGCGGTCAGGCCCGCGAAGACCAGCACGCCGATCGCCGACACAGCAAAGGACAGCGCCGACGACTGCAGGAAGATATTGATCACCGACGCGATGATGATGCCGAACACGCCCATGATCAGGAACGAGCCCATCGCCGTCAGGTCGCGCTTGGTGGTGTAGCCGAACAGCGACAGCGCACCGAAGGCGGCGGCCGTGGCGAAGAAGGTCTGTGAGATGCTGGCCGTGGTGTAGACCAGGAAGATCGAAGACAGCGACAGGCCGACGAGACCAGCATAGACCCAGAACGTCGTCTGCGCCGCCGAAACGCTCATCGACTGAACGCGGAACGACAGGAACAGCACGGCAGCCAGCGGCGCCAGCATCACCACCCAGCGCAGCGGCGAGCCGAAGATCGCGTAGCCGAAGGAGGTCAGCATCTCGCCGCTTGGCAGCGTCGCGACAGCCGAAGCCGGATCGGTGGTGGTGGCCAGCATGATCGTGCCGATCGCGGCAAGACCAGTGATGAGGAGGCCAAGCCCCATCAGATTGTAGACCCTGATCATATAGGCGCGCAGGCCCTGATCGATGTCGGCACCGACGCTGACGCCGGGCACGGCGCGCGTCTGGTAGTTGCGAATGGGATCAGCCATTGTAGTCCTCTATTGCTTCTGCCCCGTCGGGTGTCAGGTCCTTCCGGACCCAGGCGCCGCTGGCAGGGCTCCAGCATGCCTGTGGCGAAATATGATGGTTATTCGCGTCAAGAACAAGTCCGTAACCGGATGTAACGGTTCGTGAGAGGGCGAAGTGCCGATTCCTCGGCTTTTCGGAGGGCTTTCTTACCAAGATTTAATCCAGCATGCCCATTTCCGGGCCTGTCGTCACAAATTGCGCAGCACCGGCGCTGCCTTGTGGCCGAGCACCCGCCAGGTGCCGGCAAGACCAATGCCGACCGTGATCACCAGCGAAAACAGAATGGTCGCCACTGCCACCTCGGGCATGAAATGCGACGGCAATGTCATGATGCGCGCGACGACGAACCAGGCCGCCGCACTGCCCGCCGCCAGCGCGAAGATGGCGGTGGCCAGTCCGATCAGCATGTATTCGAGCGAGAAGGCCGATATCAGCGTCGTGCGTGTCGCCCCCAGCGTCTTCAGCACCACCGCATCATGGATGCGCGCCCGGTTGCCGGCGGCGAGCGCACCGGCCAGCACCAGCACCGAAGCGATCAGCGCCACGCCGGCCGCGGCCCGGATCGCCGAGCCGAGCTGTCCGACCAGCCGGTTGACGACATCGAGCGCGTCCTTGACCCGCACCGTCGTCACCGCCGGGAAGGCGCGGGTGACGGCGTTGAGGATGCGGGCGTCGTCGGCCGTCGAGGTACTCTTTTCGGTCAGCGTCGCCATCCAGCCATGCGGGGCGCCCGCGAATGTGTTGGGCGAGAACACCATGACGAAATTGATGCCCATCGTCTCCCACTCGACCTGGCGGAAATTGGCGATCCTGGCGGTGACATTGCGTCCGAGCACGTTGACGGCGATGGTATCGCCGAGCTTCAGCCCGATCTCCTTGCCTTCTTGCGCCGAAAACGAAACCAGCGGCTCGCCGCTGTAATCTTCGGGCCACCAACTGCCCTCGGTCAACGTCGCGTTCTGCGGCTGCCTGGTGTCGTAGGTCAGGCCGCGGTCGCCCCTCAGCACCCAGGCGCCTTCCGCCGGCACCTTCACCTTGTCGACATCGATACCGTTCAGCGCCATCACCCGGCCGCGCAGCATCGGCACCTTGGCCAGTACGCCCTGCGGCGCCTCCTTGCCGATCAGCGCCGAGAAAGACGCGACATCGGCGCTCTGGATGTCGACGAAGAAGAAGTTCGGCGCCCGTTCCGGCAGGCTGCCGGAGATCTGCCGCCTGAGATTGCCGTCGATTAGCGCCAGCGTCACCAGCAGCGTCAGGCCGAGCCCCAAGGACAGCACCACCGATGGCGTCAGCGCGCCTGGCCGATGGATGTTGCCGATAGCGAGCCTGAGCGCCACGAAGCGCACGCGCGGGCTCTTCCTGGCCGCCCATTGCACCAGTGCGCCGACCACGCGCAGCACTAGGAAGGCGAAGACGGTAGCGCCGACAAAGATCGAGGCGATGCGCTGGTCGCCGGAAAACAGAATGGCCAGCGCCGCCAGCAACAGCGCGATGCCTATGGCCGCCGCGACATAGGCGGGGCGCGGCAAGCCGCGGCCTTCCAGCCCCATCTCGCGAAACAGCGCGGCTGCCGGCACATCGCGGGCGCGGCCGAGCGGCAGCAGCGCGAAAGCCAACGTCACCAGCAGGCCGAACAGCGCCGCCATGCCGAGCGCGCCGGGATAGAAGCCGCCTGCGGCCGGCACCGGAATGACGGATTGCAAGGCCGCACTCGCTGCGAACGGCATCAGCGCGCCGAGCACAAGGCCCAGCACGATACCCAATGCGGCAATGATCAGGATCTGCACCAGATAGACGGCAAAGACGAAGCCGCCCGAAGCGCCCAGGCTCTTGAAGGTGGCGATCACGCCGCGCTTGCCGTCGAGATAGGCGCGCACCGCATTGGCGACGCCCACACCGCCGACCACCAGCGCCGTCAGCCCGACCAGGGTCAGGAACTGAGAGAAACGTTCAATGTTGGACGACAGCGCGGGCGCCGCGTTGCTGCGTGTGCGGATCGACCAGCCTGCTTCGGGGAAATCCGTGGCCGCCTGGTCCTGGATGCCCTTCAGTCGCGCCTCGTCGGCGTCTGCCGGTAGGCGGATCTTGTAGGCATTCTCGACCAGGCTGCCCGGCTGGATCAGTCCAGTGGCCGCCAGCCCGTCCGTCGAGATCATCAGCCTTGGCGCGAAGCCGAAACCGTCGGACACGGCGTCCGGTTCGGCGACCAGCCTGGCGCGCAGTTCGAAAGTGGCGGTACCAAGCTTCAGCCGGTCGCCGATCTTGACGTGCAGCCGCTCGAACAGAAGGTCGGGTGCCGCCGCACCGAAGACGCCGAACTCTTCGCCGAACAGTTCCTGTTTCGAGAGTGCCGGCTCGGTCTCCAGCGTGCCATAGAGAGGATAGGCATGGTCGACCGCCTTGGCCTCGACCAGCGCCTGGTCGGATCCGTCGGCCAGACGCGCCATCGAACGCATGCTGGCGGTCCGGGAAACTGTGCCGAGCCCGTCAAGGAAGCTGCGCTCCGCCTGGCTGGCGTCACGCTGGTTGATCTCGAAGCGAAGGTCGCCGCCCAGCAGCGTCTGGCCCTGATTGGCGACACCGGCGGTGATCGAACGCGCCACCGAGTTGACGCCGCCGATGGCCGCGACGCCGAGCGCGATGCAGGCGAGAAAGATCAGGAAGCCGGACAGGCCGCCGCGCATCTCGCGCAACGAGAAGCGGACCGCGAGCCTCAACGTCCGGGACAGCGGCATCAGGCCGTCACCTTGACAGGCGCCGGCGCCTCGATCCGGCCCGAGCGCATCGATACCTGGCGCGAACAGCGTGCCGCGAGCGCCGGATCATGGGTCACCAGCACCAGCGTCATGCCGCGCCCGGCCGCTTTGGCAAACAGGAGGTCGGCGACCTGCCGCCCGGTCGCCTGGTCGAGATTGCCGGTCGGCTCGTCGGCGATCAAGATGCGCGGCGATGGCGCCAATGCGCGGGCGATCGCCACGCGCTGCTGCTCGCCGCCCGACAATTCGCCGGGATAGTGGGTGACGCGGTCGCTGAGGCCAACCGCCGCCAGCTCGCGCGCCGCCACCGAAAACGGATCGGCATGGCCGGCCAGTTCCAGCGGCACCGCGACATTTTCGAGCGCCGTCATGTTGGGAATGAGATGAAAGGACTGGAACACGATGCCAATGTTTCGGCCTCGAAACGAAGCAATCTGGTCCTCGCTTTTGCCGTTGAGCAACTCACCAGCGATTCGGACCGTACCCGAATCGACCCTTTCCAGGCCTGCCAGGACCATCAGCAATGTCGACTTGCCGGAACCCGAAGGCCCGACGATGCCGGTCGCCTCGCCGGTCGCCACATCAAGGCTGACACCCTTCAGCACATGGACCGATGAAGCGCCCTCGCCAAGGGTCAGGAATACATCTTTCAGCGCGACGACGGCTTCTGTCAAAATGAAATCGTCCTATAATCTGGGAAGGCTCTGCTTGCCGGAAGCCATCGACTGAAGAATTCCTAGCTCATATGGGGCCTGCCGCATGTCTTTCAAACGCAGTATTGCCGCAGGCCTCATGGTTTTCCTCGCCATTTGCGGCGCCATGCCGTCAGCGCGTGCCGAGCCGTTCAAAATCGTCGGCTTCGGCGACAGCCTGACGGCGGGCTATGGCCTTGGGCCTGACCAGGGCTTTACCGACAGGCTGCAGGCCGCCCTTCGCGCCAAAGGCCATGATGTGAGCGTCGCCAATGCCGGCGTTTCCGGCGACACGACGAGCGGTGGCCTGGCGCGGCTCGACTGGTCGGTGCCCGACGGCACGCAACTGGTCATCCTCGAACTCGGCGCCAACGACATGCTGCGCGGCGTTTCGCCCGACATCACCAGGAAGAACCTCGACGAGATGCTGAGCAAGCTGAAGCAGCGCAAGATTGCCGTGCTTCTGGCCGGCATGCGTGCCGCACCCAATCTCGGCCCCGACTACCAGAATGCGTTCGACGCCATTTTTCCGGACCTGGCGAAGAAATACGACGTCGTGCTCTACCCGTTCTTTCTCGACGGCGTCGCCGGCCAGCCCGGCATGCAACTTGAGGACGGCCTGCATCCGAGCGTTGAAGGCGTCGACCAGATAGTCGAACGCATCCTGCCGACGGTCGAGAAGGTGATCGCGGCAGTGCCGGGCGATTCCTAGCGGATTGGAACTGTTTCCGCCCGGCGAGCTTTTAACAGGGACTGTGGCCAACAAACCTCTTGCTCCGTTTGACTATCGATGATTCGCTGGGGATGACAGTTCGATTCGAGGAAGGGAGGCTCTTCATGCCGCGTCTTTTCACCGCCCTCGAAATTCCGCGTGACGCCGCCCTTTCGCTGTCCCTGCTGCGGGGGGGCTTGCCGGGAGCCCGCTGGATCGATGTCGAAAACTACCATCTGACGCTGCGCTTCATCGGCGATGTCCCCGGCCATATCGCCGACGAGATCGCCAACGCGCTCGACCGCGTCCACCGCCCTTCCTTCTCGCTGGCGCTGTCCGGCGTCGGCGCTTTCGGCCAGAAGAAGCCGCATGCGGTGTGGGCAGGCGCTTCCGCCTCGCCCGGTCTGGCCGCCCTTCAGGGCGAGATCGACCGCATCTGCCAGCGGCTCGGCATCCCGGCCGATCCCCGCAAGTTCATGCCGCATGTCACGCTGGCACGCTTACGCAATTCTACCCCGCTGGACGTCGCCCAATATCTGTCGGCGCGCGGCAATTTCTCGACGCTGCCATTCCGCGTCGGCCGTTTCGTGCTGATGTCGTCGCGCGATTCGGTCGGCGGTGGACCCTACATCGTCGAGGAAGCCTGGCCGCTGTCAGGCACGGACGCCCGCGCGTCCAGCCTTGTCGCCAGCGCCTCCGACGCCTCGCGGATCATGCGATAGGCGGAAGCGAAGGCTTCTGCCTCGTCATGATAAGGATCCGGCACGTCGCGTGCCTTTCCCTGCGCGAACTCCAGGAACAGATGGATGCGGTCCTGCACGGCTGCCGGCGCCAGCGCCTTCAGGTCGGCGACATTCGACCGGTCCATGCCGAGGATCAGGTCGAAACGGTGGAGGTCCTGCGGCGTGACCTTGCGCGCCCTCTGTCCTGAAATGTCGACGCCGTGCCGCACCGCGATCGCGATCGCGCGTCGATCGGGGGCAGAGCCGGCTTCCCAGTCACTGGTTCCCGCTGAATCGAGCAGGATATCCCGGGCCGATCCGCGCTCGGCCCAAACGGCGCGGAAGACACCTTCCGCCAGCGGCGACCGGCAGATATTGCCGAGGCAGACGAAGAGAATGGAGTTTATGGGCTTCGCGCTCATCGATCCGTCGCTATGGTAAGGGCTCGTTTTCGAATAGCACAGGATATGGACATGGCGAGAGAGAAACTGGGCAGGCAAGCCGCTGAAGCCGCATTGACCGGTCTTGACGGCTGGGCGCTGGCGGAAGACGGCGCTTCCATCAAGCGCACATTCACCTTCGCGAATTTCTCCGAGGCTTTCGCCTTCATGACCCGCGTCGCGCTTGCCGCCGAGACGATGGACCATCATCCCGACTGGTCGAATGTCTACAAGACCGTCGATGTGACGCTGAACACTCACGACGCCGGCGGCGTCACCGCGCTCGATATCGATCTGGCCAAGAAAATGAACCGTTTTGCCGGCGCCTGAGGCCTGGTATCGCCTCGACAAGCCCAAATCGGCACCGGCATCTTGTAGCCGGGGTCGGGTTTCACCACATTTTCCCCCGCGGGCATGCGCCGGATGCGCATGGGCGCTCGCAAGGAGACACTGATGGCGCAACAATCCGGTTTTGATTTCTTCGGCTTTGGCGGCAAGCTGGCAAACGAGAGCGAAGTGCGCGAGAAATTCTGGCGCACAGCCAAGAAGGCCGCGCGGCAGATCCCCTACATGGAAGAGGTCGTGGCCGCCTACTACTGCGCCATGGACAAGAACACCCCGCTGCGCGCCAAAGGCATTCTGCTCGCGGCGCTCGGTTATTTCGTGCTGCCGGTGGATGTCATCCCCGACTTCGTCTTCGGGCTTGGCTTCACCGACGACATCGCCGTGCTCACCGCCGCGATCACCGCCGTCAGTGCCCACATCACCACTGCGCACCGGCAGGCCGCCAGGGACGCCATGGCCGACAAGGGCTGAACTCGCGCACGGAACGCCGTTGAAGCCGGCTTTCTGCGGCAGCGTAAAAAGTCAAACTCTTGCCGCTTTCGTGGCCTCCAAGTCGCCAAAGGGATGTCGCGCCAGCCGCTCGCAAGGCGGCGGCGCGGGAATGGCGGCGGTTTCCTCGGGTAAGAATCCTTTTCTCTTCGGAAATTCACCGTTTGGTAACCCAGATTAAATCAAAATGAAGCGACGGGCAGGACGCCAAGCCGGCCTGCCTCCGCACCATTTGGAATACGGGAAAAGCGATGCGCGGATTGATTGCACTAGTTTCGAGCCTGGTCCTGGTGGCCGTGGCAGCGCCGGCGCTGGCGCAGTCGGCGACCAAGATCGGCCAGCACAATGCCTGGGGCACCTACAGCTACCAGGCATCGGGCGGCAAGGTCTGCTATGTCCTGACGGTGCCGACCGACAAGCAGCCGCCTACGCTCGATCATGGCGACATGTTCTTCTTCGTCAGCCAGCGGCCCGGCCAGCAAGTGTCCTACGAGCCGCAATTCATTGCCGGCTACAATTTCCAGGACGGCTCCAAGGCCACCGTGACCATCGACAAGAAGACGTTTTCGATGTTCACCCGCGGCAAATCGGCCTGGGTCGAGAATGCCGCCGAGGAGCCGGTGCTGATCGCCGCCATGAAGACCGGCACCGACATGAAGGTGACGGCGAAGTCCGGCCGCGGCAATCCCACCTCCTATGTCTTTTCGCTGAAAGGTATTTCGGCGGCGCTGACGTCGATTGCCAAGTGCAAATAGGCAAGGAGTGCAAGCACTCACTTCGCTTTGAATGAAAGGCCGGGCCGCGAAGCCCGGCCTTTTGCTTTCAGCCTTGCGCCGATCCCGGCCCGGCCTCCGCCCGCCGCCGCCGGATCGCCTCGGCGATGAAGACGCGCGACAGCGCGTGGTAGAGCGGCTCGTGCGAGATCATGCGCGCCGTGCCATAGCCCAGCATCGAGGCCAGCATCAGCGCGATGACATTGTCGTGATTGCCGGTCATCTCCAGGATGATGACGAAGGCCGTCATCGGCGCCTGCACCACGCCGGCGAAGTAGCCGGCCATGCCGAGCAGTGCCGCAGCCCCCGTGCTGGCGCCGAAGAGGAGGCCGAGCGAACTGCCGATGCCGGCGCCGACCGCCAGCGAGGGCGCGAAGATGCCGCCCGGAATGCCCGAGATCATCGACAGCAGTCCCGCCAGGAACTTTTCGGCAAAGAAGAACCACGGCAGCGGCGTGCCTTCGACGGCGCCCCGTGCCTGCATGTAGCCGGTGCCGAAGGTCGGCCCGCCCGAGGCGATGCCGATCACTGCAACCAGCAGCCCGCAGACGGCCGCGACCAGCAAGGCGCGCCGCAAAGGCTGGCCAGTGTTCCAGCGCCGGATCCGGCGTGTCACATTCAACGCCAGCAGCGAAAACAGCGCGCCGAGCCCGCCGCCGATGACGCCGCAGGCGATCACCAGCGGCCACTCGGCGGCAAACGAGATGGTGTCTTTGGCGACGCCGAAATAGGTGTAGTTGCCGAGCAGGCCGAGCGAGGCGAGGCCGGCCAGGATCACCGCCGTCAGCACCAGCCCATTGGTGCGTGCCTCATAGGTGCGGCCCATTTCCTCGATGGCGACGACGATGCCGGCCAGCGGCGTGTTGAAGGCGGCGGCGATCCCGGCGGCCGACCCGGCCAGGATCAGACCCCGGGCCTGCACCATGCCGCCCCAGCGTGCCGCCTGCAGCATCAGCGACGCGCCGACCTGCACGGTCGGACCCTCGCGGCCGATCGAGGCGCCGCAGAACAGGCCGACGATGGTGAGCATGATTTTGCCGACCACCAGCTTGAGGGACAGGATATGACTTCGGTCCTCGTCGTCGCGAAGATGGCGGGCGGCGATCGCCTGCGGAATGCCGCTGCCTTGCGAGCCGGGAAAGAAGGTGTGGGCAAGCCAGGCGCACAGCACGAAACCCAACGGCGTAACGGCAAGCGGCAGATAGAAACGCCAGCCGCCTGCGTCTCCTGTCATCAGGTGAAACAGTTCCTGCGCCCTGTCCGCCAGCACCGCGAACAGCACGCTGATCACACCGATGCCAAGCGCCCCGGCCCAGAACACCAGGCGCGGCTGCCACACCCGCCGTGAGCCCCACATCGCGCGCGAACGCCGCAGCATGGGATATCTTCGCGATGTGCCGGCCATGTCTGTCCTCGAGCGGGGAGTATCGAGCCCTAACACGTGCAGGCCAGAGGTTAAACCGGCACAACCCATGACTCTGCCCTCAACCTGTGCTATGCGCCGCGCTTCCTTTCCGGCACGATGCGTGAAATCGGCCGCAAACCGCTTATATCAGTGCAACCATGACCCTTTCATTCGATCTCACCACTGACGGCGCCCGCGACGCGTTGCGCGCCCGCGCGGCACAGCCCGAAAAGCCGTCGCTGATCGGCCTGACGCGGGTCGAACTCGCCGAGGCTCTGGTTGCATCAGGCACTGTGCCCGAGCGCCAGGCGAAAATGCGCGCCCAGCAGCTTTGGCACTGGATGTATGTGCGCGGCGTCTCCGATTTCGCCGGCATGTTCAACATTTCCAAGGATCTGCGCGCCGAGCTGGACAAGCACTTCACCGTCGCCAGGCCCGAGATCGTCGAGGAGCAGATTTCCGCCGACGGCACGCGAAAGTGGCTGTTCCGCTTTCCGCCGCGCGGCGCCGGCCGGCCGGTCGAGATCGAGACGGTCTACATCCCCGAAGAGGGTCGCGGCACGCTGTGCATCTCCTCGCAGGTGGGCTGCACGCTGACCTGCTCGTTTTGCCACACCGGCACGCAGAAGCTGGTGCGCAATCTGACGGCTGAGGAGATCCTCGCCCAGTTGCTCACCGCCCGCGACCGGCTCGGCGATTTTCCCGACCGCGACACGCCCGACGGCGCCATCGTGCCGGCCGAGGGCCGCAAAGTGTCCAACATCGTCATGATGGGAATGGGCGAACCGCTTTACAATTTCGAAGCGGTCAAGAAGGCGCTGCTGATCGCTTCCGACGGTGACGGCCTTTCCTTGTCGAAGCGCCGCATCACGCTATCGACCTCCGGCGTCGTGCCGGAAATCTTCCGCACCGGCGAGGAGATCGGCGTCATGCTGGCGATCTCGCTGCATGCCACCAATGACGATCTGCGCGACCTGCTTGTGCCGATCAACAAGAAGTATCCGCTGAAGGAGCTGATCGCCGCCTGCCGCGCCTATCCCGGCCTGTCGAACGCCAGGCGCATCACCTTCGAATATGTGATGCTGAAGGACGTCAACGATTCCATCGAGGACGCCAAGGGCCTGATCAAGCTGCTCAAGGGCATTCCGGCCAAGATCAATTTGATCCCGTTCAATCCGTGGCCGGGCACCAACTATCAGTGCTCGGACTGGGAGACGATCGAGAAATTCGCCGATTACATCAACAATGCCGGCTATGCCTCGCCGATCCGCACGCCGCGCGGCCGCGACATCCTCGCCGCCTGCGGCCAGCTCAAATCCGACTCCGAGCGCATGCGCAAGGTCGACCGGCTGGCGCTGGAAGCGATGATGATAGCGGGGCACGGCGAGGCGTGAGCCGCCCCGTCGCCTGGCTAAGACGCTTCGCCATCATGGCGGTCGGCTATGTCGCCGCGGTGCTGACTTCGATCCTGGTGCCGGTGCTGCTGATCGCTCTTCTGGAAGGCATCGAAGACGGCAACTGGTCCATCATTTTCGCCTTCGACTGGCTGGGCTCGTTCCCGCTCGCCGTGTTGACCGTGATGATCGGCGCGCTGTTGATCGTCGGTCCGGCGCTCTTCGTCGCCGAACGGTTTTCGCTGCGGGGATGGTTCTACTTCGCCGCCACGGGTGCGATCACGTCCATCGCCTTTGGCGTATCCATGCCGCGCTCGGCCAGCAGCTTTGTCTTCAATCCGGGCTTTCTGGGTTTTCTCGCCACCGCCGGCATCGCCGCCGGTTCGGTCTACTGGCTTCTGGCTGGACGCAGATCCGGCACGCGACAGACTCTGGGCCGGGATTGATGGCGCGTCTCGTCGGCTACCTCGTCCGTTTCACCGTCATCCTGTTCGGCTATGCCGTCGCCTCGCTGGCGGCGAGCGCCTTCCTCAATATCCTGTTGCTGGCATCGCTCGGCTACACGCCGGAGCATGCGCATCCGACGGCGACGGCTTCCCTGTATTTCTCAATTCCCTTCGCCGCCCTGTTCGTCGCCTATTTCGCCCTGATGCCGGCCTCTGTCGTCATCCTGCTTGCCGAAATCCTCGGCCGGCGCGACTGGCTGTTCTATGCGCTGGCGGGCGCGGTGGTTGCCGGTGTTTTCCTCGGGCTTGCCGACCACAGCGGTGACACCGCCTTCGCCGTCAGGGACACCAGCGCCATCATGGCCGTGATCGGCAGCGGCATGGTCGGTGGTATCTTTTACTGGCTCAGCGCCGGGCGGTGGGCCGCAAGCTGGTGGCAAGGCGAACCAGGATCAAAAGAGGATGGCCAGACAGGATGACGGCGCCTACTTCGCCTGGGCCGTCAGGATCTTGAGGGCGAAGGCGGAGAACACGCCGGCAAACAGATAGTCGACCACCCGCGTGACGCGCGGGCTGGCCTTCATCGCCGCCGAAAACTTTTCCGCCGCCAGCACCATCGGTACCGTCACCGGCACCGACAGCACGATGAACATCAGCCCAAGGAAAAACAGCTTTCCCGGTGCGTTCGGATCATGCGCGGAGACGAACTGCGGCAGGAAGGTCATGAAGAACAGGATGATCTTCGGATTGAGCAGATTGACGCCAAGGCCCGCCGCCCAGCTGCGCAACAGCGAAATCTCGGGGCCTGTCTTCTTCTCCGGCGAAAAGGCCGAGCCCCTGGTGATTGCCTGCCAGGCCAGGAAGACGAGATAGCCCGCGCCGAAGATCTTCAGCACGAAGAAAGCCATCGGCGAGGCGACGATCAGCGCCGAGACACCGACAACCACCAGCGTGGTGTGGATCAGCGTGCCGCACAGCGCGCCGGCCATCGAGGCAAAGCCGGTGGCACGGCCCTGGTGGAGCGTGCGCGAGACGAACAGCGTCATGTCCGGACCCGGCGTGATCGCCAGGATGACCGTGGCAATGGCGAACTGGATCAGCGTGGCGGTGTCTGGAATGAACGACATGAGCGGCCCCAGGGAATTGGGAGGCCTATACAGGATGCGCCATGACGATGCCAGACACAGCAGCCACCCGATGTCGATCCAGAAGGCGTCCGCAAGGCATTCGCTGGACGGCCGGCCGCGGCGTCCTATGCCTGCCTGCTCAGCCGCATCCTCGCCGGCTCCTCCGCGACGAGTTGATCGTTGCGAACATCGGCGTCCCCGGTGATCTGGTCGATCGGCTTGGGCCGGCCGAGGAAATAGCCTTGCGCCTCGTTGCAGCCTTCGACCTGCAGGATGGTGAGCTGGACATGCGTCTCGACGCCTTCGGCAAGCACCGGAATGTCGAGGCTGCGGCCCAGCGTCAGCACCGCCCGGATGATGGCCTTGGCCTGCGGGCTTCGCTCGACGTCAGCCATGAACGAGCGGTCGAGTTTGATCTTGTCGAAGGGAAACGAGCGCAGCGTATCGAGCGATGAATAGCCGGTGCCGAAATCGTCGATCGCGATCGTCACCCCCAGCGCCTTGATCTGGCGCAGGACATGCAGCGTGCGCACCTTGTCGGCGACGATCGTCGATTCGGTCAACTCCAGTTCCAGCCGTTTCGGCGACAGTCCGGTCTCGATCAGGATTTGATGGATGAGCTTGGCGAGATCGGCATGGGCGAACTGTACCGGTGACAGATTGACCGCAATCTTGTGGCCATTGCCCCACGAGGCCGCCTGCCGGCACGCGGTCCGCAGCACCCATTCGCCGATCGCCATGATCGAGCCGTTCTCTTCGGCAATCGGGATAAATTCAGCGGGCGGGATCATGCCGTGCACGGGATGGGTCCAGCGCAGCAGCGCCTCGTAGCCGCAGGTGGCGCCGGTCGGGACCGAGGTCTGCACCTGATAGTGCAGCGAAAGCTCGCCGCGGTCGATCGCCTGGCGAAGGTCGGAGGCCAAGGCACGGCGCGCCCGCGCCGTCTCGTCCATGGCGGATTCGTAGAAGCAGACGGCTCGCGTGACGTCGTTCTTCGCCCGGTACATGGCAAGATCGGCATTGCTGACCAGCCGCTCGCGGTCGGCTCCGTCGCGTGGATAGACCGCGACGCCGATGCTGGCGCCCGCGGCGATTTCGAAATCGTCGAGCCGCAACGGCTCGAACAGCGACTTCTCCAGCCGCGAGACCAGCCCGAGAAGGTCCTTCTGATCCTTGAAGCGCTTGATCGCGGCGAACTCGTCACCGCCGAGCCGGGCGACGAATTCGCCCTCGCCGATGAGTCTCGACAGCCTGCGGGCGACGATCTTGAGCGCCTGGTCGCCGGCCGCATGCCCCCTGAGGTCATTGATCTCCTTGAAGCGGTCGAGATCGATGACGATGACCGCCGTCATTGTGTCCTCGCCCTCGCATGCCCGGTCGATCTCATGGTCGAGGCGGTCGTTAAAGGAAACCCGGTTGGGAAGGCCGGTAAGGGCGTCGTTGAGGGCGAGATGCTGAAGCCGCTCGAAACTCTCCAGACGGCCACGCTCATCGATCAGATAGCTGGCGAAGCCGGTGGCCGCGACGATCAGGCCGACCACGGCGACGGCGACCGCCATTGCCACCAAAATATCGGGATTGGTGCCTGTGCTGATGAAGGACAGCGGCGTCACCGCCACCGCGGCCATAGCCGTGAAATGCAGGCCGACGATCGCCAGCACCAGCAGCCCGATAGCGAGATAATGCGACCAGCCGTATGGCCGGCGCACGGCATGGCCGACGGCCAAGGCGGAGAACACCGCCGAGATGACCAGTGAGGCCACGACATAGGAGCCGTCCCATTCGACGATGCCGGCAACGTGATAAGCCATCATGCCGGTGTAGTGCATGGCCGAGATCGCCAGGCCAACGACGATGCCGCCCCATTCCGGAGCCAGGCGCCGGCTCTTGCCGGATGCGAGGGTGAAGCCCAGCCCGGTGCCGATGATGGCGATGACCAGGGATGCCATGGTCAGGACCGGATCGAAGGTGATCGGCGCGCCGGGCTGGTAGGCCAGCATGGCGATGAAATGGGTGCACCAGATCGACGAGCCGGCGGCAACCGCGGTCAGGAACAGCCAGCCCTTCATCTGCACGCCGGTGGTTTTCCTCGAACGGTCGAAGAGGCCGATCGTCACCCAGCAGCCGGTGACGCACATCAGCGCCGCCAGCAGGACAAGCCACAGATTATGCTCCATGGCGATGCATGATATAACGCGCATCAAGAACGGCCCGAGCCCGAGGACACCCGCGACAAAGCTGGCAAGAAGCCGCCCGGAACGTGCCCAAGGCGGCTTTGTCGTAAGTGTTAGCGGCACGGCGTGAAAACTTGATTAAGTCCCTCCAGCAAATGCAGCCTTTGATTGCAGCAGATTGTTTTCGCTGCCGGCCGCCCCCGGCCATGCGCTGGACCAGAAGCCATGCACGCACGCGTGCTTGCTCGCTCTGCCGTTCCTGCTAAAAGGCGCTGCGACAATCCGTGACGCCCAGGCTGGGGCGTCCGCCATCGACGGGGTAAAAATGTCCAAGGCCAAAGACATCAAGAAAGTCGTGCTCTCCTATTCCGGCGGTCTCGACACATCCATCATCCTGAAATGGCTGCAGACGGAGTTCGGCGCCGAGGTCATCACCTTCACCGCCGATCTCGGCCAGGGTGAAGAACTGGAACCGGCGCGCCGCAAGGCCGAGATGATGGGCATCAAGGACATCCGCATCGTCGACGTGCGCGAGGAATTCGTCGCCGACTTCGTCTTCCCGATGTTCCGCGCCAACACCGTCTATGAAGGCACCTACCTGCTCGGCACCTCGATCGCCCGGCCGCTGATCTCCAAGCATCTGGTCGAGATCGCCCGCGAAACCGGCGCCGACGCGATTGCGCATGGCGCCACCGGCAAGGGCAACGATCAGGTTCGCTTCGAGCTTTCGGCTTACGCACTGAACCCCGACATCAAGGTCATCGCGCCGTGGCGCGACTGGTCGTTCAAGTCGCGTACCGACCTGATGAATTTCGCCGAGCAGCACCAGATCCCGGTGCCGAAGGATAAAAAGGGCGACGCACCTTTCTCGGTCGACGCCAACCTCTTGCATTCGTCCTCCGAGGGCAAAGTGCTGGAAGACCCGTGGGTGGAGCCGCCCGAATTCGTCCACCAGCGCACAGTGTCCCCGATGGATGCGCCTGATACCGTCACCGAGATCGAGATCGAATTCCTGAAGGGCGATCC
Organism: Mesorhizobium sp. WSM4809; assembly: GCF_055811655.1. Lineage (NCBI taxonomy): Bacteria > Pseudomonadati > Pseudomonadota > Alphaproteobacteria > Hyphomicrobiales > Phyllobacteriaceae > Mesorhizobium > Mesorhizobium sp. WSM4809. The sequence goes on along the minus strand of NZ_JBVVQW010000015.1, from coordinate 23,855 downwards.
GATCGCGCTGAACGGCAAGAAATTGTCGCCGGCAACAATGCTTGCGGCACTCAACGATCTTGGCCGCGACAATGGCATCGGCCGGCTCGACCTGGTCGAGAACCGCTTCGTCGGCATGAAATCGCGCGGCGTCTACGAAACACCAGGCGGCACCATCCTGATCGCTGCCCATCGCGCCATCGAATCGATCACGCTCGACCGTGGGGCCGCCCACCTCAAGGACGAGTTCATGCCGCGCTATGCCGAGCTGATCTACAACGGCTTCTGGTTCGCGCCCGAACGGCTGATGCTGCAGGCGATGATCGACAAGAGCCAGGAAGACGTCGAGGGCACGGTGCGCCTCAAGCTCTACAAGGGCAATGTCATGGTCACCGGCCGCAAGTCGAAGAAGACGCTTTACTCCGATGCGCTGGTCACCTTCGAGGACGACCGCGGCGCCTACGACCAGAAGGACGCCGCCGGCTTCATCCGTCTCAATGCGCTGCGGCTGAGGACGCTGGCCGCGCGCAACCGCAAGGGTTGACAGCTCTATTGATCGCCAAGGGCGACACGCGCCAAGAAACCCGAGGGAGCCGCCAGGTTTATAGTTTGACCTTCTCGCAACTTCATCTTACGTCTCTTGTGGGATGATGGGGTTTGACAATGAAAACTGGTATTGTTCTTCTGCTTCTGGCGACGGCCGTCTTTGCAGGGAGCCAGTCTTCGCAGGCAGCCGGTAAGCGCGAGCCGAAGGCGGACTTGAGCAGCTGCGTCAGCGCTGTCCAGGCAGCATGGGACCTTACGTTCAAGCACGAGATCGCCTCTTTCATGGGCGTCTCGCAGGAGCGCATGCCGGCGCTGTTTTGCCACCGCATTGCCGAAGGGCTGCGCAGCGGGCGGATCAGCTATTCCGACATAAACAATCTGCAACTTGATCAGGCGACCGAATTCTGGACGGTTATCAAGGGCAAGCCAAAGCCCGCCAAGGTCACGCAAGCCCCGGCGCCACGGTCGCTCAAATTCCGCAACTGCAGCGGTGTTGACGGCGCCTTCCAAGTTCCCATTTCTCAGAATTGCCCGTTGAGCGGCTGGGCGAATCATTGAGTGATGTGTGCAGGCGCTCGGCCGTTCTTGGCACCCGTTTTCTGTCCGTGTTGGCTGTCCTGGCGAGCTTGGCCGTTGCCAAAGCCAACGACTATGACCCCGCCTCCCTCGACCTTCCCGCGCTGATCGAGTGCAGGGCGGACGTTCCGACCTACAACGACTTTGCCCTGTGGCTGTCCAGCGCACCGGGTGCCGTTGAAACGCTTGGCTGGAAGGAGGTTGACTCGGGCAATCCCTTTCTCAGCCAATACGAACTGCCGGCCAAGATCCGCGTGTTCAACCGCGAGACGGGATCGATCGTGTTTACCGCTGCGGGGCCGATGGCCGTGCTCGACGGTGTTGCCGCGCCGGAGCTTGCCAAAGAACTCAACGTCGTCGCCGTTTATTCCACGCCGCAAAAATTCCTTGGCGAGAAGGTCGTTGTCCAAAACACCGAAGAGTCGGAAGGATTGACCTTCTCAACGGACGTCAAGCTCAACGTCTCGACCGTCGAGTCGCACCCCGGCAAGACCCTGGCCGGCTGCTCCTACACGCTCGAAATCAAATAAAAACCCGGCATTCGCGCCGGGTTTTCGATCAAGTCAGAAATGGCGTCAATCGCCGTCGATCGCCGTGGCAATGCGGGCGATGGCCTGCTGATAGACGCTCGCGGAATTCCAGCCGGCAATCGCGCCCATATTCGCACTCGCGCTCGCGCCCGCCCGCCAGCCATGGCCCTTGAGGAAGTTGGCGGTGGAAGCCAGCGCCGTGCCCTTGTCGCGCAGGTTTCCGCCGCCGACGCCATATTTCAGGACGTTTCCTGGCAGGAACTGCGTGTGTCCGATCTCGCCATGCGCGGCGCCGACCGACGAGGCTGACAACGCCCCGCGATCAACCAGCTTCAGGGCTGCGATGGCATGCGGGTAGAAGAACCCCGGGCGGCGGCAATCATAGGCAAGCGTCAAAATGGCAGAGACGGTGTTCTGGTTGCCCATGGCCGAACCGAAGCCGGTTTCCATACCCCAGATGGCGAGCAACACGCCCGGCGACACGCCGTAATTCGCTTCGATCTTGGCGAACAGCGCCGCATTCGACTTTTTCAGCGACCGGCCCTTGGAAATAATCGCCGCGCCGCCGCGCCGCCGCATGAAATCCTCCACCGAGCCGCTGAAGGCCTTGTGAATGCCGCGGTCGACGGAGATCGTCTTTGTCGCGTAGTTCGCCCCGGCCAGAGCGGCCAGCCCCTTGGCGCCCACACCTTCCGACCTGGCCTGCGCGGCAAAGTCCTGCTTCCAGGCCTCGAAGCCGGCGCCGGTCTTGCCGCAGCTGGCCGCTGCCTGTGCGCCCGTCGCCAGCGCAAGCACCGCCACCACGGCCGCTGCAAACATCTTTCCCTTGGCAAGAATTGCCATGTTGATCTCCTGGTTGCCTGAATCACGTCCCAATTGCGAACTTGCCAGCGAAACGCGCACTTGTCACTGTCACCGCTGCAATGCTGGCGAATGCCGTGGAATTTGCCTAGGATCAAGTGATTATTGTGGCAAGGGGGCTGCATGCAAGACGTTGATGTCGTCATCATCGGTGCCGGGTCGGCGGGTCTTGCCGCCGCCAGGACCCTGCAGGCCGCGGGGCTTTCCTTCACGCTGCTCGAAGCGATGGACCGAATCGGCGGGCGAGCCTGGACCAGCGACCAGCATTTCGGCGTGCCTTTCGACATCGGCTGCGCCTGGCTGCATGCCGCCGACCGCAATCCCTATTTTCCCGAAGCCCAGGCGGCAGGCTGGACGTTGCATCATCACGACATGAACGTCGATCATCTCTACTACCGCGAGCGCAAGGCGAGCGAAGCGGAAGAAGCCGACATGAAGGCCGCCGACGCAAAGCTGTTCGAACTGCTGGCCAGGCATGAAGTGAAGGACGGAGATGACGATCGTCTTTCGGCGCTGTTGGCAAAAGGCCATGCACCGCGCGCCGCCGCCACCTTCGCCGGGCCGATGGATTTCGGTGCCGACGAGGACGAAATCTCGATCCTGGACTTCCAGGCCGCGGCCGATCTCGACCCGAACTACTTCAGCAAGGAGGGCCTTGGCGCGCTGGTGGCGCGTTTCGGCGCCGGCGTGCCGGTCGAACTGTCGACGCCGGTGCGCAAGATCCTGTGGGACCTGCCCGGCGTCGCCTGCGTCACCGATCGCGGCACCGTCCGCGCCAAAGCGGTGATCGTGACCGCTTCGCCGGCGGTGCTCGCCTTCGAGGAGATCGCGTTCTCGCCGGCCCTGCCCGACACGCATTTCGGCGCCTTCTTCGACCTGCCGATGGGCATGCTGACCAAATTGCCAGTCGAAATATCGGGCACCAGGCTCGGGCTGCAGCCCTTCGACGACCTGCTGATCGAACGGATGGCCAGGCACGACATCTACTTCCTCTGCTTCCCGTTCGACCTTGACTTGATGGTCGGCTTCGTCGGCGGCGATTTCGCCTGGGAAATGTCGGCGGCCGGCGAGGCGGCCGGCATCGACTTCGTCGTCGACCGGCTGTGTGGCATCTTCGGCGGCGATACGCGCAAGCATGTCGGACGCGCAATGATGACCAATTGGGGCGGCGAGCGCTTCGTGCGCGGCGCATATGCCGCGGCCCGCCCCGGCCGTTCACTGGCGCGCGCCGCACTCATGCAGCCGGTGGCCGACAAGATCTTCTTCGCCGGCGAGCATCTGGCCGGCTCGCTGGTCCAGACCTGCGGCGGCGCACGGCTGTCGGGCGAGGCGGTGGCAAGGCAGGTTGTCGCCCAGCTTGCGGCCAAATAGCTTCAGGAAAATGTGGAACACCGCGCGGCTGTTCGCGTTGGGCACGGGCCGCCGTGAACATTTGTGTCACCTCCGGTGAATTGAGACCAACATGAAACTCTTCGACTGCCCGCATTGCGGCCATCGCATCTATTTCGAGAACGCCCAGTGCCTGAACTGCGGGAACCCCGTGCTCTACGATCCCGAGCACGCCTGTTTTGCGCTGGCAGGCGTCGATGGCGTCTTCCAGTGCACCAACGCCGATGAATGCGCCTGCAACTGGATGGCGGAACCGGGTCACGCTTTTTGCCGCGCTTGCGTGCTGAACCAGTTGATCCCAGATCTCTCCGTCGACGGCAACCGCCGCCGCTGGATCCGTGTCGAAGCGGCGAAGAAGCGCGCCATCTACTCGCTGCTGGCCTTCGGGCTGCCGGTGGCGCCCAAGCAGAACCCGGCCGACGAAATCGGCCTTGCCTTCGACTTCCTCGCCGATCCGATCGGCGGCGGCCCCGGCGGCGAGCGGATTCTGACCGGCCACGACAATGGTTTGATCACGCTCAATGTCGCCGAGGCGGATTCGGCCGAGCGCGAGAAGCGGCGCGTCGAGATGGGCGAGAACTACCGCACCTTGCTCGGTCATTTCCGTCATGAGCTCGGGCACTATTACTGGGACCGCCTGATCCGCGACGATCCGCACAGGCTCGAAGCTTTCCGCGCACTGTTCGGCGATGACCGCGCCGATTACGAACAGGCGCTGAAGGCCTATTATGCCAATGGTGCGCCCCCCGACTGGCAGCAAGACCACATCTCGGCCTATGCGACCTCGCATCCTTGGGAGGACTGGGCCGAGACCTGGGCTCACCACCTGCACATCACCGACACGCTGGAAATGGTGCACGCGCTGAACTTTCCGCTCGGCCGGCTGGAGACGGTGGAGGCCAACGACTTGCCGCGCGGCGACACAGGCGGCGGGTTGCAGGCCGCACCCTCGGATCCGGCGACCGCGCCCGAGCCTTTCGAAAAGATCCTTGCCCGCTGGCTGGTGCTGTCGGAGGCCTCCAATTCGATCAACCGCTGCATGGGCCTGCCCGACCTTTATCCCTTTGTCATTTCGGACGTCACGGCGCGGAAATTGGAATTCGTTCACGAACTTCTGACCGATTTGCCGAAAGAAGCGGGAACAAATCGTGAGTTGGCGCAAGCGTTTTAGCGGGAACGCATAAGCTGCTGCCCCGTTTTGGCTGCCGAGGGACCTGAAAACGGAGAGAAACCATGAAATCCCTGTTGTTTCCGGCGGTAGCCGGAATGCTGACCGTGATGTCGGGCGCCGCGCTTGCCGATACCGCTGTCTCAGCCGTCACCGATCTTAACGTGCGCGCCGGACCCGGCCCGCAATATCCTGTGATCGGCGTGCTCACCGCCGGCCAGTCGGCAACGCTCAATGGCTGCATCGAAAACAGCAAATGGTGCACCATAGCCGAGGCCGGCGGCCAGGGCTGGGTCTATTCCGACTATGTCACGGCCGATATCGGCGGCAGCCGCGTGGTGCTGACGGAACGGCGCTCCAGCGTTGCTGTCGTCTCGCCGCCTGAGGACATCGGCAACTACTCGACCGATTATACCGGCGCGATCATCGCCAGCGATCCGGTCGTGGATGACTTCCCGCCGCCTCCGGCTGAAATCCGCACCTATGTCGACACGCATCGCCTCGATCCCATCTATCTCGAAGGCGAAGTGGTGACCGGCGCGACCCTGCCCGACACCGTCGAGCTACGCGAGATTCCGGACTACAATTACCGCTATGTCTATGTGAACGGCCAGCGGGCGCTGATCGATCCGCAGACCCGGCGCATCATGTACGTCGTTCGCTGACGACAAATCGGCACAAGCGGCCGCTGCGATTGCAGCGGCCGCCAGCAGGCGGCGCCGCCGCGCGGCGCTCTCCTGCGCCGACTTGCTTGGCCTAGTCCTTTGCGGAAAACCATTCCGATTTTTCCGGCCATCGGTTAGTCAAATAGGCGATGACTTTGGCAAGGGAGCCCGCGTGACCATCGATCCGGCCGCCTTCGAGCGTTACAGGCATTCGCCGAACGCCAAGACGACCTTACCGCGCCTGTTGCTCGGAACGGGCATCGTGGTCCTTTTTTGGGGAGCAACCACCGTGGCCGTGCTGGTCGGCGGCACCTATGCCTTCATCGCCTGGCAGGCGACCCCATCATCCGGCATTCAGGGCTTCCTCGCTTCGCCCCTCGGCATCCTCACCGCGCTCGTCTCGTTCGCCGGCATCTGGATCGGCCTGTGGGTCGCGATGCGCTGGGTGCACGGCGAGAAGCTGTCGGCGCTGCTCGGCAACAGCCGACGAGTTTCATGGCCCGACTTCCTCAAAGGGCTGATCGCGGTGCTGATCACGTCGTTCATATCCGAGGTCCTGCTCTATCTGCTGCAGCCGCAGATCACGCGTGGCCCGATCGGCCTGTCGTCCTGGCTGCTGTTTGCGATCCCGATCGCCGCGCTCACTTTGCTGCAGACATCCTCTGAAGAGGTGCTGTTTCGCGGCTATCTGCTGCGCGGTCTCGCCAACCGGTTCACGAGCCCGGTAATCTGGGCCCTGCTGCCGGCCCTGCTGTTCACCTCGCTGCATTGGAGCGCGAGTTCGTCGCCAGCCATCAATGCTTGCGTGCTGGCGTCTATCGCCGCTTTCGCGCTGCTGCTGACGCTAGTGGTCTACGCAACCGGCAATCTCGGCGCCGCCTTTGGTGCTCATCTCGGCAACAACCTGACCGGGTTTCTCTTGATCTCGCATCAGGACAGCTACAATTCCTTCGCCCTGTTCAACGCCAGGCCGCTCGAAGGGCCGGGCTGGGCGACGTCGGATGCGGTTCTCATCGCCTTCATCGGCATCGCCTGCAGCCTGCTGACCATCGTGCTGCTTCTACATCCGCGTTCGCCGCTCAAGCTCGCCGCCGAGCTTCCGGACCGGACGAGCACGGCGTGATTGCAGGCCCGGGAACGACGCAATCCGGCCTTGTCTTGACTCCGCGTCCGATTTCCTGTCTACACGCCCCGAATTCCGCGACGAGTATCCCTCCGAGCAAGCCGACCAGGACGCCGAAACCTCTTTGAGGTGAAGTGCTGTAAATCGATCCTGGAGGCCAACACCCGGCAGCGCTGAGCGCCCCCGGGTGCTTTTTGGTTTTGGCTTTTGGTTGGACACTGGGCGCGAACGCATTACCTCTCGGGCATCATCCGGGTGCCAGGGAAAAGGAAAACGAATGTTTGAATCGCTACAGGAACGTCTTGGTTCGATCCTGAACGGCCTCACCGGCCGCGGCGCGCTGTCGGAGGCTGATGTCTCGGCAGCACTGCGCGAGGTGCGCCGCGCGCTGCTCGAAGCCGATGTGGCGCTGGAAGTGGTGCGTTCCTTCACCGACAAGGTGCGCGAGAAGGCCGTCGGCGCTGCCGTGGTCAAGTCTATCAAGCCCGGCCAGATGGTCGTCAAGATCGTCCATGACGAACTGGTCGACATGCTCGGCGCCGAAGGCGTCGCCATCGATCTCAATGCCCCGGCGCCGGTCGTCATCATGATGGTCGGCCTGCAGGGTTCCGGCAAGACGACCACTTCGGCCAAGATCGCCAAGCGTCTTTCCGAGCGTCAGAACAAGAAGGTCCTGATGGCCTCGCTCGACACGCGGCGCCCCGCCGCGCAGGAGCAGCTTCGCCAGCTCGGCGAACAGGTCAAGGTTGCCACGCTGCCGATCATCGACGGCCAGTCGCCGGTCGACATCGCCCGCCGCGCCGTGCAGGCGGCCAAGCTCGGCGGCCACGACATCGTCATCCTCGACACCGCCGGCCGTACCCATATCGACGAGCCGCTGATGGTCGAGATGGTCGACATCAAGAAGGTGTCGAGCCCACACGAAATCCTGCTGGTCGCCGATTCGCTGACCGGCCAGGACGCCGTCAATCTGGCCAAGAGCTTCGACGAGCGCGTCGGCATCACCGGCCTCGTCCTGACCCGCATGGACGGCGATGGCCGTGGCGGTGCGGCTCTTTCGATGCGCGCCGTCACCGGCAAGCCGATCAAGCTGATCGGCACTGGCGAAAAGATGGACGGGCTGGAGGAATTCCACCCCAAACGCATCGCCGACCGCATCCTCGGCATGGGCGACATTGTCTCGCTCGTCGAAAAGGCCGCCGAGAACATCGACGCCGAACAGGCGGCGGCGATGGCCAAGAAGATGCAGTCGGGCAAGTTCGACCTGAACGATCTCGCCGGCCAGCTTCAGCAGATGTCGAAGATGGGCGGCATGGGCGGCATCATGGGCATGATGCCCGGCATGGGCAAGATGAAGGACCAGATGGCCGCCGCCGGTCTCGACGACAAGATGTTCGGCCGCCAGCTCGCCATCATCTCGTCGATGACCAAGGCCGAGCGCGCCAATCCCGATTTGCTCAAGCATTCGCGCAAGAAGCGCATCGCCGCCGGTTCCGGCACCGACGCGGCCGAAATCAACAAGCTGCTCAAGATGCATCGCGGCATGGCCGACATGATGAAGGCGATGGGCGGCAAGGGCAAAGGCGGCGGCCTGATGCGCGGCATGATGGGCGGTCTCGCCTCCAAGATGGGCCTCGGCGGCATGATGCCCGGCGGTATGGGCGGCATGATGGGCGGCGGCATGCCGGACCTGTCGAAGATGGACCCTAAGCAGCTCGAAGCCTTGCAGAAGCAGGCACAGGCAGCCGGCCTTGGCGGCGGCATGAAAGGCCTTCCCGGCGGCGGTGGCCTGCCTAGCGGCATGCCCGGTCTGCCCGGCGGCATGAAACTCCCCGGGCTTCCCGGCCTCGGCGGTGGCGGGCTGCCCGGCCTTGGCAAGAAGAAGTGAGGACGCCATGAACGAAGAGAAGGACATGGCCGACGCCCGCGCTCTCCTGGCCGATTACCGCGCCTCGATCGACAACATCGACGCGGCCCTCATCCACATGCTGGCCGAGCGCTTCCGCTGCACCAAGGCGGTCGGTGTGCTGAAGGCGACGCATGGCCTGCCCCCGGCCGACCCGGCACGCGAGCAGCAGCAGATCGCCCGGCTTCGCCAGCTGGCGAAGGACGCCCATCTCGACCCGGATTTCGCGGAAAAATTTCTCAACTTCGTCGTCCGCGAAGTGATCCGCCACCACGAACAGATCGCCGCTTCCGCTTCCAACGGCGTGACGAAAACCAACTGAAACCCAATCAACGAACTTAGTTTAGGAGAAAAGAAATGCCCTTGAAGATCCGACTGGCCCGTGCGGGCTCGAAGAAGCGTCCTTACTACCACGTCGTCATTGCCGACGCCCGTTCGCCGCGTGACGGCCGGTTCATCGAGTCGATCGGCTCGTGGAACCCGCTGCTGCCCAAGGACGGCGAACGCGTCAAGGTCGACGCCGACCGCGTCAAGCATTGGCTGGCGCATGGCGCCCAGCCGACCGACCGCGTGCTGCGCTTCCTCGACGAGGCTGGCCTCGTCAAGCGCGACGCCCGTTCCAACCCGAAGAAGGCCGAGCCGGGCAAGAAGGCGCAGGAACGCGCTGCCCTTCTGAAGAAGGCGCAGGAAGATGCCGCTGCTGCTGTTGCGGCCGCCGCTGCACCGGCCGAGGCGGAAGCCGCCACCGCCGAATAATTGCTCTATTCGCATCCAGGAAAACGGCGGGCCATGTGCCCGCCGTTTTGCTGTCCAGTTCTGTCTGTAAGAGCTGCCGATCAATAACCGTCCGGGCAGCGGTCGACGTAGACGCGGCCACGGCGATCACGGTAGCGGCATTCGCCACGCTCGCTCGCCCGGCCGATCAGCGCGCCGGCAACGGCGCCGACAGCACCACCGACGACGGCGCCTTCAACCGGATCGCCAGCGACCGCCGCACCGACGGCAGCCCCACCGAGGCCGCCTACGGCCGCGCCTTTTTCCGTTTGCGAACAAGCGGCGAGCGGCACCAGCAGCGCCATCAAAAGCATCGTTTTCTTCATCATCGTTCCTCTCCGATAGGAGCCGCCTCCGCCGCCAGGCAAATCTCTAACTCGCAACTCGGCGATTCGATCCCTGAGACATTGCCCGGCAAAGGGTTCAGGCTTCGAGTTGAAAGCGATGCTTCGATCTGGATCTAACGGCTGAACGGGATCAGCGCGCGGACCCTGGCATCGCGCAGACACAGGCCGCCCCACAGGATAATGCCGAGATAGACGCCGAACAGCATGTGCGAGAACAGCGGGTTGTCGACGCGGACATTGGTGGCGATAGCGCCGCCCATATAGGCGGTGAGCAGGATGGCGCCGAGCAACGAAGTGCGCGGCAGTGCATAGAGAGCGGTCGAGATCAGGCCGATGACGCCCAGCATGCGCGCGGCATTGGCATCGGCCGGCCAGCCGAGCGGCACCATCGTCTGGGTGACGACATCGAGCGGCGGCAGCTTGATGACGCCATCGAAAATCATGAACAGCACGATGACGCCGCTGAGCGCGCGGCCGGCCCATAAAGCGCCCGGCGAGACGGGCGCGATTTCGGAAATGCTCATGGTGGTCCCTCCTAGTGGTTCGAGCCCTTTTCGCTGGGGTCGAACCAAGGACGTGGCATGGGGCTGCGATCCGACAGAGGTCCGATTGTTTTAAGCCCGCGCGCCTTCGCCTAGGAAAAATAAAACTTTTCCGCGGGGATCATCTTCGGCGGCGTTTCGCCCAGCGCTTCGAACACCGAGATTTCGCAGACACGGCAGAGGCCGTCGAGTGCAAGGTCGTTGGCCTCGGTGCCGAACGGATCCTCGAGCTCTTCCGACAGCGCGTCGAGGCCGAAGAAGGTGTAGGCGATCAACGCCGTGAACAGCGGCGTCGCCCAACCGGTGGTCGAGATCAGGCCGATCGGCAGCAGCAGGCAGACGATATAGGCCGTGCGATGCACCAGCAGCGTGTAGGCGAAGGGTAACGGCGTACCGGCGATCCGCTCGCAGCCGGCCTGGATGGCTGCGATCGACGCGAGCCTCTCATCGAGGATACGAAAGCCTATCGAGTCGACGTCGCCCGCCCGGCGCTGCGCATTGGCACGCCGGCCCATGCGCCTGACCATCTCATCTGCCGGATTGGAAAAGGCTGCGGCCTTGTCCGCCTCGGCGTCGATGAAGGCGCGGGCATCCTTCATGCTGTCGATCTTGCGCAACTGCCCGCGCAGGAAATGACAGAAGGCGAGCGCTTCCATCAGCAAGGCGCGCTGCTCGGTCTGGTCCGGGATGAGGCTGGTGGTGGCGCGGGCCAGGTTGCGCATTTCGAAGACCAGCGCGCCCCACAGCTTGCGCGCCTCCCACCAACGGTCGTAGGCGGCGTTGTTGCGGAACGAGAGATAGATCGACAATGTCACGCCGACCAGGCCGAAAGGCGTGATGTTGAAGATGCTGAAATCAAGCTGGAACCGGCGCGCCACGGCCAGGATGATCGCGGAATAGAGCGCGAAGCCCAATATCTGCGGCAGGATGCGTGGCACGACCGAACCGCGCATGATGAAGAACAGCTGCAGGAATGTGGGGCGCGGGCGAACGATCATCGAAGGCCTTTCACGGACCGGCATCGGCCCTCAGCTCCTCTATTGTGCGATGCGACAGGTCCGCAAGCCCAGCCGCCAGCGACATCGCCATGTCGTCCTTGCAGCGCCAGGACTATCGGCACGCGCCGGTCGCGGATATTGAAGAGCACGTGGGCTGCGGCCCATTTCTGCAGGCGAGAGAAACGAATGACCGGCGAGACCGATCTGAAGACACTGCTGGCATCGATGACGCCGGAACTGCTGGCCGGCACCTATGTCTTCGCCACGCTGGCGCCTGGCGTCGCTCAGCCGGAAGGCCTCGAGCCGGTGATGGTGTTTCGCGAGCGCGAGGGCGTGACGCTGATCGTAACCGAGGAGAAGGCCATCGCTGCGGCACTGACCGCGTCATTCCGCTGCCGGATGGTCACGCTGAACATCCATTCGTCGCTGGAGGCCGTCGGCTTCCTCGCCGCCATCACCATGCGCCTCGCCGCCGCCGGCATGGGCGTGAACCCGGTTTCGGCCTTCTACCACGACCATCTGTTCGTCCCCGCCGACCGGGCGGAGGAAGCGCTGGAGCTGCTGGTTGGGTTGGCGGCTGAGAATCGAAGCTGAGGCTGGTGCTGCCCCTCATCCCCCTGCCGGGACCTTCTCCCCGTGAACGGGGAGAAGGGAGCTAACGGCCAAAGGCCGAACACGCGACTGCGGGCCGCCGATCGTTCGGCGCCCCCGCGGAGGGCCCGCCGCGGCAGCGGCGATACGGCCCGTGAGCGAAAACTAAGCCGCCTTCTTCTTCGGCTGGATCAGGCCGCGTTCGACCAGCAGTTCGGCGATCTGCACCGCGTTGAGTGCGGCGCCCTTGCGCAGATTGTCGGAGACGATCCACATCGACAGGCCATTGTCGATGGTCGAATCCTCGCGGATGCGCGAGATGAAGGTGGCGTCCTCGCCGGCCGATTCCAGCGGCGTGATGTAGCCGCCGTCCTCGCGCTTGTCCAAGACCTGGCAGCCTGGGGCTTCACGCAGGATATCCCGCGCCTCGTCGGCGGTGATCGGCTTTTCGAACTCGATGTTGACCGCTTCCGAATGGCCGATGAACACCGGCACGCGCACGCAGGTCGCCGTCAGCTTGATCTTGGGGTCGAGCATCTTCTTGGTCTCGGCGACCATCTTCCACTCTTCCTTGGTGGAGCCGTCGTCGAGGAACACGTCGATGTGCGGGATGACGTTGAAGGCGATGCGCTTGGTGAACTTCTTGACCTCGACGCCATCGGCGACGAAGACCGCGCGGGTCTGGGTAAAGAGTTCGTCCATACCTTCCTTGCCGGCGCCGGATACCGATTGATAGGTGGCGACGACGACACGCTTGATGGTGGCGAAGTCATGCAGTGGCTTCAATGCCACCACCAGCTGCGCCGTCGAGCAATTCGGATTGGCGATGATGTTCTTGCGCGTGAACAGCGAGATCGCGTCCGGGTTCACTTCCGGCACGATCAGCGGCACGTCCTGGTCGTAGCGGAAGGCCGACGAATTATCGATGACGACGCAGCCCTGCTTGCCGATCTTCGGCGACCATTCCTTGGAGACGCTGCCGCCGGCCGACATGATGCAGATGTCGGTGTCGGAAAAATCATACTGGTCGAGCGTCTTCACCTTCAGCGTGCGGTCGCCGAACGACACTTCCGTGCCCTGGCTGCGCCGCGACGCCAGCGCCACGACTTCGCTTACCGGAAAGCCGCGCTCTTCCAGTATGTTGAGCATTTCCCGGCCCACATTGCCCGTGGCGCCGACGATCGCTACCTTGAAACTCATCGAAAAATCTCCTGTCCCTCTCCGCTTGGTTTTTGGAGAAACCCGCTGGCCGATGCGGGTTCCGTCCCCCGGGCCGAACCCGGGAGAGGGTGGTTAGGCCAAGGGAGTCACACCGTTTTGGTGGTGGTTTTGGCCATAGTTTTGGTTGAACGCAGGAACGCGTGCTCCGACCGTCCGCGAACCATGCTGCCATGGCCGGAGAAGTCGAGTGCATAAAGCGCCATCAAAAGGCCGCGCATCGAAACTGTCCTGTTCGGTGCCGGCTTTTACGCGGTTTGCGTCAAGAGTCAATTGGCGAGCGACGCCGGTTTCCCCTGCGCCCTGTACAATCGCGGCTGCGCGAAGTACGAACGGTCAAGATTGTTTGGCTGGCGCTAGGTCGGCCCCGGCATGTGCTCCATGATGAGCGCGGACCCTAAATTCCGAAAGAGTGAGATGTCCAACTTCGAAGCACTTGTTCCAGCGCTTGCCAGGGCGCTGGAAAAACGCGGCTATTCCGAGCTGACGCCCGTCCAGAAGGCGGTCGTCGCGCCGGAACTCGGCGAGGCCGATGCGCTGGTTTCGGCGCAGACAGGCTCCGGCAAGACGGTGGCCTTCGGCCTCGCTCTGGCGCCGACCCTGCTTGAGGGCGCGGAGCGCTTTGGCCACGCCGCCGCACCGCTGGCGCTGGCGGTGGCGCCGACGCGCGAACTCGCCTTGCAGGTGACGCGCGAACTGGAATGGCTCTACGAACTGACCGGCGCCACCGTGGCGTCCTGCGTCGGCGGCATGGACATGCGCTCGGAGCGGCGTGTGCTGGAGCGCGGCGCCCATATCGTCGTCGGCACGCCCGGCCGGCTGCGCGACCACATCACCCGGCGCTCGCTCGACATGTCGGCGCTGAAGGCGGTGGTGCTCGACGAGGCCGACGAAATGCTCGATCTCGGCTTTCGCGAGGACCTCGAATTCATCCTCGACGCCGCTCCGGCCGAACGCCGCACGCTGATGTTCTCGGCCACCGTGCCGCGCTCGATCGCCACGCTCGCCCAGGGCTACCAGCGCGATGCGGTGCGCATTTCGGCCGCCGGCGAGGAGAAGCAGCATCTCGACATCGAATACCGGGCGCTGAGCGTCGCCCAGCCCGACCGCGAGAACGCCATCATCAACGTGCTGCGCTATTACGAAGCCAAGAACGCGCTGGTGTTCTGCAACACGCGTGCCGCCGTCAATCATCTGACCGCGCGCTTCAACAACCGCAACTTCTCCGTCGTGGCGCTTTCGGGCGAGCTCAGCCAGAACGAGCGCAGCCATGCCTTGCAGGCAATGCGCGACGGCCGCGCAAAAGTCTGCATCGCCACCGATGTCGCGGCGCGCGGCATCGACCTGCCCAATCTCGAGCTGGTCATCCACGCCGATCTGCCGACCAATCCGGAAACGCTGCTACACCGCAGCGGCCGCACCGGTCGCGCCGGGCGCAAGGGCGTCAGCGCGCTGATCGTTCCCAACAGCGCCCGCAAGCGCACCGAGCGGCTGCTGCAGAACGCCGGCCTCAAGGCAACATGGGCGAGCCCGCCCTCGGCCGACGACGTGATGCGGCGCGACGACGAGCGCATCCTGGCCGATCCGGTTTTCGACGAGCCGGTGAAGGACGACGAACGCGGTTTCATCGACGCGCTCCTCGCCAGACATGGCGCCGAACAGGTGGCCGCTGCCTTCGTGCGCCAGTGCCGCGCCAGTCGCTCGGCGCCCGAAGACCTCATGGAGATCGCGCCGTTCACGCCGTCGCGTGAAAGACCGGCGGGCGAAGGTTTCGCGCGCCGCGACGAGGCGCCCAGCCGCCGCGACGATTTCGGTGACAGCGTCTGGTTCTCGCTGTCGATCGGGCGCCGGCAGAATGCCGAGCCGCGCTGGCTGATCCCGATGCTGTGCCGCACCGGCAGCATCTCGAAGCGCGAGATCGGCGCCATCAAGATGCAGCCGGAAGAGACCTACGTGCAGATATCAGCCGACTGGGCCGACCGCTTCCTGGCCGCGATCGGTCCCGACCGCAAGCTGCAAGGCAACATCCTGGTGAAGCGGCTCGATGGTACGCCCGATCTTTCACGCGCCGGCTATCAGCCGCCAAGCCCCGACAAGAAGCCGCATCGCGGCAAGGCGCCGTTCGACCCCAACGCGCCGAAGCGCAAATTCGAAAAACGTGCACCGGCAGCAGTCGATCAGCGCCCGGCCGCCGCGCATGAGGCAAAGCCATGGGCGAAAAAGCCGGGCAAGCCGAAATTCGACACCACCGGCGCGCCCAAGCACAAGAAGGCGAAGAAACGGCCCACCTAGAGCATTTCACCGTTTCACGGAAACGGCGATCTGCTCTAACTCTTTGTTTTGACGCAATTCCCAAGGGAAAACACTATGCGTTTTCCCGGGAAAACGGCTTCACACTTTTCCTAGAATTGCTCTAGGACTTCGGCCGGAGGGAAGCGCTTGCCTGCAGGCCAGCCTTGATGGCAGCCCAGCTGGCCGATGCCGGCGTCGGGCGATGCTGCTTTGCGATGCGTTCCGTCAGCGATGAGCGCCAGTCCGCGTCTTCCGCCATCCTGCGGATCGCAGCGTACCAGCTGGCCTGGTCATTGGAATCGATCGCCGGCATCAGCCCGCCGCTCGCCTCGATCAGCGACGGCGCGGTCGAGACGATGACCGGAATGCCAAAATCGAGACATTCCGAGGCGCCATAGCCCCAGCCCTCGATATACGAGGGAAAGACGCCGAAGGAAGCGCTGCGATAATATCGGATGAGCTCCTCATCGCTGATCGCTCCGGTGAACGTAACCCGCTCGAGCAGTCTCGGATGAGCCTTAAGATAGGCGCGCAGCGGATCGATCATCCAGCCCCAGCGCCCGGCGCAGACGAGCCGCGGCAGCTTGACGTCCTCGTCGAGCGCCTGCTGCCATATCCGTGCCAGCAGGATGTGGTTCTTGCGCACTTCGATGGTCGAGCAATAGAGCACGAACGGCTCGTCGGCCTCGATGCGCGAAGTCTGGCCGATGCGCGAAGCCGTCTCGTACAGGATGGACGGCATCGGAAACCGGTATACCACCGGCTGCGTGACGCCTGCCTGTTGCATATGATCGGTCAGCGTCGCACCAACTTCGTCGGATGCACAAAATGCCGGCGCGCCGGAACGCACGAGGTGCTCGAGATATGACCCGTAGCGAGCCTCGCCAGGGCTCATACCAACCATGTCGGGGCGCAGTGTCGGGATGAGATCGTGGCAAAGAAACGCAAGGCCACCGGCGCGCCCCGAGACGGCGGTTCGGTCATCCCCGGTCAGAATGTGATGGCTGATCAGGACAAAGCCGCGTTCGGTCTCGTTCGGTTGGCTTGGAACCTGACGCGGGGCCGACTGGATCCGCGCCCGCTGGTACAGACGATAGGCCCTGATCAGCAGCCTCGTCGCCTGATAGGCAATCCCTTTGCGGCCATGGGTCACCGTCTTGGCGAGATGGCGGTCGGCGTCGCGCTTGCCCCATGGCTGCTGCCTCACCGCTTCGAGGGCCTGCGACATCGCCGTGCGTCTCCCAGGCCATCGTTTGAGGCGCCAGGGTGAAATCTCGCCCGTCGCCACATGGTCCTGCTCGAAAGGAGCGAGGGGGCGAAACCGACCTTCCCACGGTCGGAACGCCACCACCTCCACGCTAGGGTCGGGATCGGCCAGGGCTGCGCTGACGAGAAAGCTTTCCACCCGCGGGATGCCGACAAGTCCCTGGCCGGACGACCAGAACGTCAGGCCGGTGGCGTCGATGGCCAGCCTGGGAGGCCTTCTTTCCCCTCCATCTTCAATCACGGTTTTACTGTCAGGACTCTCGACTGTCATGTTCTGCTTCTGTCGAAGGCGGTTGCACTCGATGCCTTATGCTTCATTTGCCGCGAAGAGGGTAGCCACGGCTTGCCCATCGGCTCGGCCCTGTGCCACCTTCGGTCGGGACGTGGCGAGCGGGGGTGGCAAATGCGCGGCGAAGTGCTTCACTATGACGAGGACCACGGTTTTGGCTTCATCACCGGAGCCGACGGCAACCGTTACACCTTCACCCGCGAGAACCTGCGCCGGAAAACCGCCATGCCCAACGGCACGGCCGTCGAGTTCCAGCCGGGCGGCGACCAAGCGCGCGACGTCTTTTCGATCGCTGCTGCGACCGCCCCTCCGGCGGCCGCAGACCCCAGCATCAAGGCCGCACCGGCCCAGGCCAGCGTTCCGCCTGCAGCGGCCCCATCTCCTACGCAGCATTTCGGTCGGTCTTCCGAGACAGCCGAGCCCAGCGATCTCTGGGGCTATTTCTGGCGTGGCGTGACGCAAAACTATTTCAATTTCGGCGGGCGCGCCCGCCGTAAGGAGTATTGGGGCTACTGCCTGTTCTGGACGGTGTGCCTGCTGATCATCGGCGGCATCGGCCTGTACACCGATATGGATATGGGCGGTTTCGACAGTGATATCTCGGGCGCGATAACGGTCGGGCTGTTCGGCACGTTCCTGCTGGCGACACTCCTTCCCAGCCTCGGCATGATCGTGCGCCGGCTGCACGACATCGGCCTGTCGGGCTGGCTCTGCCTGCTGATCCTGATCCCGACCATCGGCAGCCTGATCATCCTGGTCTTCGCGCTGATCCCGACGCAGGCCAGGGAAAACCAGTGGGGGCCGGTGCCTACGGGCGTCAGGATTTAGCCGCCACGTGTATTGCAATCATAAACAACCTTGGGTAGTATTTGCGCAACGCGGGGGAGAAACATGCGTGGCACGATATTCCACTAAGATCAGGATCAGGACTACGGCTACATCGACGGAATCGACAGCAAGCGTTATATTTTTGCTCGTGACGGTGTGAGCCATGAAGTGACCCTCGTCAGGGGCACCCTTGTCGAGTTTCAACCGGATGACGGTACGGCGCACGATATAGTCGCCGTCACCCCGACAGCGCCATCGCCAAGCACGGGCCAGCCACGGCAGCCCCGCCGTTCGGCCGAGAGCAGGCCCGCCTATTCCACGGGTCTGTGGGCTTACTTCTGGCGCGCGATAATTGCAGACTATAGCAATTTCAAAGGTCGCGCCCGCCGCAAGGAATTCTGGGCCTTCTGGCTATTCTACACCCTCGGGATATTGGCGCTTCTAGGCTTCGGAATACTCGTTGACCTAGCGTTCAATGGCTTCAAAACCAATGCGGACAGGACGCCGATGAGGGCCATAGGGCTCATACCCTTGCTGGTTTTCTTTTCGGGATTGATCCTGCCGTCGATTGCCCTCGTCGTGCGGCGTGTGCATGACGCGGGTCTGAGCGGCTGGTTTGCACTGCTGGGCTTCATCACTCCCATTGGCAGCATTGCCTTGCTGGTCTTCGGACTTCTGCCGTCCCAGGTGGGCGAAAACCCTTGGGGACCAGTGCCGGCAGGCGTCAGGAGCTAGCCGCTTTTCAGCGCCTCGCCCGAAAGCCTGAGAAAGACCTTCTGGCCGTGGCGTTCGGCGCCAAGCCGGTCGTAGAAGCGCAGTGCGCCCTCGTTCCAGTCCTCGTGGTCAGGTCGATGCGGCCGATGCCTTCGCGCAGGCAATGATCGGCGAGAAAGCCGATCAGCGCCCGGCCCACGCCGGCGTTGCGGGCTTTGTCGCGCACGAACAGATCCTTGAGGAACAGCAGCCGCTCAAGATCGATACCGGGATGCGCGATCGCCACCGACGCCAGGCCGCTGACCTCGCCGTCGACGAAGGCGAGCGCGAAATGCGGATAGGCCGGGCTTTCCTCGCCAAGCCATTTGCGTGCAGCAGACAGGGCCCGGTCGGCATCGAGAGGTGGCTGCCGGTAGTGAACAGCCATCTCGCACAATATGGCCGCGAGTGCCGCGGCGTCCTCGATCGTCGCCCAGCGGACGTCGACCGTCACGGTATCAGCCCAGGAATTTGGCGATGATCGCGTCGCCCATCTGAACCGTACCGACCTCGGTCATGCCATCGGACATGATGTCTTTCGTCCGCAGGCCCGCGTCGAGCACAGCGGCGATCGCGCTTTCGACGCGGTCGGCTTCCTCGACCATGCCGAAGGAATAGCGCAGGCACATGGCGAAGGACGCGATCATGGCGATCGGGTTGGCGATGCCCTTGCCGGCGATGTCGGGGGCCGAGCCGTGCACCGGCTCGTACAGCGCCTTGCGCTTCTTGGTCTTCACGTCAGGCGCGCCGAGTGAGGCCGACGGCAGCATGCCGATCGAGCCGGTCAGCATGGCGGCGATGTCGGACAGCATGTCGCCGAACAGATTGTCGGTGACGATGACGTCGAACTGCTTTGGCCAGCGCACCAGCTGCATGCCGCCGGCATCGGCCAGCATGTGGTCGAGCTTGACGTCGGAATAGCGCGCCTTGTGGGTCTGGGTGACGACCTCGTTCCACAGCACGCCCGACTTCATCACATTGCGCTTTTCCATCGAAGTGACGTGGTTCTTGCGCGTGCGTGCCAGTTCGAAGGCGACGCCCGAAATGCGCTCGATCTCGAACGTGTCGTAGACCTGCGTGTCGATGCCGCGCTTCTGGCCGTTGCCGAGATCGATGATCTGCTTGGGCTCGCCGAAATAGACGCCGCCGGTCAGCTCGCGCACGATGAGGATGTCTAGACCCTCGACCACCTCCTGCTTGAGCGAGGAGGACGCCGCCAGCGCCGGATAGCAGATGGCCGGGCGCAGATTGGCGAACAGCTCCATGTCCTTGCGCAGGCGCAGCAGGCCGGCCTCAGGGCGCACCTCGTAGGGCACCGCGTCCCATTTCGGACCGCCGACGGCGCCGAACAGCACTGCGTCGGCCGCCATCGCCTTTTCCATGTCGGCATCGGAGATCGCCGCGCCATGCGCGTCATAGGCGCAGCCGCCGACCAGCCCCTCATCGGTGGCAAAACCGCTGCCGAGCTTGTCGTTCATGACCGCGATCAGTTTCTTGACCTCGGCCATGGCCTCGGGACCGATGCCGTCACCGGGGAGCAGGAAAAGATGCTTCGTTGCCATGGAGGAACCGTCCTGGAAAGAATTTGAACCGCGGCCTTGCTAAACGCCAAGCCGGTTGTGCGCAAGGAGTAACGCAGCGATCAAGAACAACCTCGTTCGTTTGCGATCCTTCGCGCTCCCCTCTGCCCCGCCAGCCTCCCGCAAATTGCAGCGCCTTGCCTTCACCGATGCGAGAGAATGTTGACCAGCCAGCCGAACGGATCGCGGACATAGAAGCGGCGCACGCCCCAGGGTTCGTCGGCCGGTCCGTATTCGATGGCGAAGCCCGCCGCTTTCATGGCATCGAACGCCGCATCGACATCATCGACCTCGATCGAAAGATCCGGCACCGGCGTTTCGGAGCCGCCCTGCACCATGAAGCTGACCTGGACATCCATCTTTGCTTGCGAGCCGTAGGTGGCGATCCAGCCAAGGTCCATAAGCACATCGAGGCCGAGGACATCCTGATAGAAACGCTTGGCCGCAGTGGCATCCGATGTCTCGATATTGGCAACGATGCGCCGGACTTTCATCGTCGGTCGCCTTTCATTCCGTGCGCCGCAACGCCGTCACCTCGATCTCGATCTTCATTTCCGATCTGTTGAGCTGGCAGACGATCATCGTCGCCGCCGGCCTGATGTCGCCGAACGTCTCGCCGAGGATCGGGAAGACCACGTCCACGAAGGCCTGGTCAGTGATGTAGTAATGCGCCCGCACCACGTCGGCCATCTCGAAGCCGCCGTCCTGAAGCGCCTTGCCGATCGTCGCCAGGCAATTGCGCGTCTGCGCCTCCACCGTCTCCGGCATCGTCATCATCGCATAGTCGTAGCCGGTCGTACCGGACACGAAACACCAGTCGCCCTGCACCACTGCACGCGAATAGCCGGCGGTCTTTTCGAACGGCGAACCGGTGGAGATGAGTTTGCGCATGGGGCCTCGCAGGATTTGGTGGCCATTTTGCCGGAAAAGGGTAGGGCGGGTCATGGGCCAGAGGCCACCAATTGTTGCCACGAGCCGGAGCTAGGACGGTGGAGATTAGCCGAACCCTGGCGTCTTCGTCATCCTATGGCGAAGCAAGGAGCGAAGCGACGCGGCGCAGACCCCTGGAGCTGCTCCGCAGCCCAAGGGATCCATGCCGCGACTTCAAAGCGTTGCAGCGGTTCAGAATTCTGCTCCGCCGCGCCCTCCGACAACCGTCACGGCATGGATCCTCGGGTCAAGCCCGAGAATGACGAAGGCGTGGTGGTCGCTGCCGCGTCTAGTTCCCCAGCGCCTTGTCCAACGCCGCCTTCACATCCGCCGGCCATGTCGCTACATCAGGCCACGCCTGCGGCTGGCCATTGTCGCCGCGGCGCGCAAAATAGAGCTTGTGCTGGGCCGGGTCGACCGCCATGAAGCCGTCATTGCCGCCGCAATTATGCGGCACGCAGCCGCTGGCGTAGAAGGCGCCCGAAGCGGCCTTTTCGGTACCGCCGCCGACCAGCAGGCTGGTCGCCATGTCGGGCATGTCCTTGCCGAGCAGCTTTTCGGCTTCCTTGTAGACGGCCTCGTTGTGGAAGGCGTCGATGATGTTCTGGTACTTTTCCGGATCGATGTCTTTCCAGTCCGTGCCGGGTTCCGGCATGTAGGTCAGATTGCCCGAAATCGTCAGCCCATCGGTCGGCGACCATTGCAAAGCCGGCTTCTCATCCCCCGGCAGCAGATAGGGCACGAAATAGATGGCGTTGTCGGACACCGCCGAGGGCGGCGCGCCGCACTGGTCCTGCTCGACCGTGGTGCTCTGGATGGTGCCGCCTTCCGGTTTCCAGACGATCACCGTCGCCGGCCCGCATTGGTTGCCGCCGTCGCCGACATCGAACAGCGCCACCTTGACGCCGCCGACCTCGACTATTTTGTCGAAGAAGACGTCATAGTTGGTGGCCAGCTGCTTGCCGTCATAGGCAAGCACCTTCTCACCGTCCTGTTCCGGTTGGGTGATGGTCAGCGTGCCGCCCTCGAAGGGGACGCGCGCCTGCTTGTCGTCATCGGCAGCGTCGGCGGCGTTCGTCCCCTGATCGGCGGACGGCTGGTCCGTCGCCGGGGCCGGCTGGGTGGCGGGTGCCTGTGTCTGCGCAAACGCGCTCACGGTTTGCCCTAGCAACAAGGCCAGCCCGCAAACGCCGGCAAGAAGCAAACGTGTCATGACTGTCCCTCCACTCAATCGCAACGAACCCGGCGCAACGAAGGCCTGAGAGCGGCCGGGCCTCCGCCTGGAGTGTGTACCGCTCAGGCCCAGGGGCGCTGTTCGGCGTTGCGCTTCTCGAACGACGCGATGGCGCCGGCCTTCTCCATGGTCAGGCCGATGTCGTCGAGCCCGTTCAAGAGGCAGTGCCGCTTGAAATCGTCGAGGTCGAAGGTGACGACACCGCCGTCGGGACCACGGATTTCCTTGGCTTCGAGGTCGACCGACACTGTGGCATTGGAGCCGCGCGAGGCGTCGTCCATCAGCTTCTCGAGATCCTCGGGGCTGACGGTGATCGGCAGGATGCCGTTCTTGAAGCAGTTGTTGTAGAAAATGTCGGCGAACGAGGTCGAGATGACGCAGCGAATGCCGAAGTCGAGCAGCGCCCATGGGGCATGCTCGCGGCTGGAACCGCAGCCGAAATTGTCGCCGGCAACCAGGATCTGCGCCTTGCGGTAGGCCGGCTTGTTGAGCACGAAATCCGGATTTTCCGAGCCGTCATCCTTGTAGCGCATTTCGGCGAACAGGCCGGTGCCGAGCCCGGTGCGCTTGATCGTCTTGAGGTAATCCTTCGGGATGATCATGTCGGTGTCGACATTGACGATCGGCATCGGAGCGGCGACGCCGGTGAGCTTGGTGAACTTTTCCATGGCTTTTGCCCGTGTTTTCGTTGCGGGGGGATTGCTGAGGCACGGTTTACACAAAGCCGGCAGCAAATAAAAGGCAACTGTTCGTGCACGGTGGCACAAGCCAGCCCGATGGTGCAGTCTGGCGGCCATGGCAGAAAACGCACACGTCC
This sequence comes from Mesorhizobium sp. WSM4809, assembly GCF_055811655.1. Classification (NCBI taxonomy): domain Bacteria; kingdom Pseudomonadati; phylum Pseudomonadota; class Alphaproteobacteria; order Hyphomicrobiales; family Phyllobacteriaceae; genus Mesorhizobium; species Mesorhizobium sp. WSM4809. The sequence continues at coordinate 653 of NZ_JBVVQW010000015.1, read as the reverse complement.
TCTATAACAGCGAACCCGCGCTCGACATCGCCGAATTCCGGCGTGTGCTGGTCGAATCCGGCCTCGGCGAGACACGGCCGGTCGATGATGAAGCACGGCTGCGGGCGATGCTGTCGAGCGCCAATCTGGTGCTGACCGCGCGTCTCGACGTCGAAGGCAAGCCGCTGGTCGGCGTGATCAGAGGCATCACCGACTTCTCCTGGGTCTGCTACATCTCCGAACTCCCCGTTTCCCGATCGGCACAGGGGCTCGGCATCGGCAAGGGCCTGACGGACGAGGCGCGCCGGCAGCTTGGACCGTCGGTCGCCATCAGCCTGATCTCCATGCCCGATGCCGTAGGCTTCTACGAACGTATCGGCATGAAGCGCATGGCGGATGCCTTCTGGTTCGACCGCAAGGGCTGAGGTCTCTCTGGTTGGGGAACGAGAGAAGCGCGCCTTTCCTTCTCCCCCTGTGGGAGAAGGAAACGCCAACGCTCAAATCACATTCAATTCCCGGAACGCCCGCCCTTCCGCGACTCGACCGTACCCGAACGCCGAACAATCCACCGTGCGATAGCCGCCATGCACGATCAGTTCGGCCAGCGCCTTGCCGACCGCCGGCGCCTGCTGCAGGCCATGGCCGGAGAATCCGTTGGCGAACAGGAAATTGCC
>NZ_JBVVQW010000014.1:73167-144707 GCF_055811655.1 Mesorhizobium sp. WSM4809 | reverse complement strand
CGCGAACCCATCATAAGGGGGAAAACTGTTACCTATGTATCCGGTTCAAACTGTTACCCATCTATCGGCTGGACAGCTCTCAAGCGTTGCCGGGAACAGTCCTGATCACCGTGCCCCACGGGTCTTCGCGGGTTACCGGGCTCGTCACCTTGTCCGAACGCATCTCGACCCAGGCAAGGCCCGACCGGCTCGAATCGCGGCGGCCGGCGCCTGAACTCTGCCAGGCGTTGGCGCCGATGTGGTGGTGATAGCCGCCCGACGACAGGAACACCGCCTGGCCGCCGTATTTGGCCATGGTGTCGAAGCCAAATTCCTGGTTCCACCAGGCTTCGGCGTCTTCCGGCCTACCGACACGCAGGTGGACATGGCCGACGATGCCGTTTTCCGGCGTACCCTGCCAGCCGGCATCACCCGCCGGCACTTCGGCAACGACGGACGGAATGTTCAGCCGTTCTGTCGCCATGGCAATCTTGTCGCCATTCCACTTCCAGTCCTGCGCACGGCGGTCGGCATAGATCTCGATGCCATTGCCTTCGGGATCGGTCAGGTACAGAGCTTCGCTGACCAGATGGTCGGAAGCGCCCTCGATCGCGATCTTGTTTGATATGGCGTGGTTGATCCAGCGGCCGAGGTCGGCGCGGCTGGGCAGCAGGAAGGCGGTGTGGAACAGCCCGGCGCTGCGCGGATCATCCGGCTTGGCTGAAGCGTCCTGCTCAAGCACCAACAAGGGACGGTTGGCGGCGCCCAGGGTGATCGCGCCATCGGCACGGCTCAACTCCTGCAGACCGACAATTTCGCGGTAATAGGCGGCAAGGCTTTCCGCGTCGCGCGCCTTCAGCCCGACGCGGGCAACGCTGACCGGGGTGGTGGCGGCAAAAGGCAACTCGCTCATCGAATGCTCCGTTCGACCGGCCTGCGATGAAGCTCCCAAAGCGAGAAGCCCCACTCCGCCGATCATTGTACGTCGTGTCAGTTCCAAAGTCAGGGTTCCCGCGCACGGCTGTTTCTTTTCCTGACCACAGATCGTCCATCGGCATCGTTCACACAAGACGCGAAGAAGCGAACATGGTGTTCACTATTGTGAGCAAAAGCGGCGTTCCTGCCGGTTGCACGAAGCGATGCCGCTCGCTATCTCAGCGCCATGAAGGTCAAGGAAGCAGATATTCTCATCGTACCGGGCTACACCAATTCCGGCCCCGACCATTGGCAGAGCCGCTGGCAGTCGAAACTGTCGACGGCGCGCCGCGTCGAACAGGCCGAGTGGTCGAAGCCGGTTCGCGAGGACTGGACGGCGAGCGTTGCCGAGGCGGTCAACGAGGCCGAGCGGCCGGTCGTCCTGGTGGCGCACTCGCTCGGTGTCGCCGCTGCAGTGCAAGCCATTACGCAGTTCCGCAAGCCGGTTGCCGGGGCCTTCTTCGTGGCACCTCCCGACGTCGCCAATCCCGAGATCAGGCCCAGGCACCTGATGACCTTCGGCCCCTATCCGCGTGAGCCGCTGCCCTTTCCCTCGATCGTGATCGCCAGCCGCAACGATCCGTTCTGCGCCTTCGATGTCGCGGAGGACATCGCCGGCGCCTGGGGTTCGCTGTTCATCGATGCCGGTGAGACCGGTCATCTCAACCCGGATTCAGGTTTTGGTCCTTGGCCCGAAGGTTCAATGACCTTCGCCAAATTCCTGACGGATCTGAAACCTTGAGCGTCTTCAGGACCCGATCGAATCGCGGACGCTCTTGATCAGCGTTTTTGCCCCAAGCCCGATCAGCGAATGCTCGGAGCCCATGGCCAGCAGGCGATAGCCCATCGACACGACCCGGCCGGCAATTGCCGGCTCGACAACGTAGATCGCCGCATGTTTGCCGGCCTTGCGGGTGCGCTCGGCCACCGATGCCACCGTCTCCATCATGCTTTCCAGCGTCGAATTGACGGTCGCACCATTGCTCCAGGCGATCGAGAAATCCGACGGGCCGAGGAAGATGCCGTCGATGCCGGGCGTGTCGAGGATGCCGTCGAGCGCATCGAGGGCGGCGCGCGTCTCGACCATGGCGAAGGCCATTGTGCGCTGATTGGTGTCGCGCAGCCATTCGGCCTGGTCGCCTTTGCCGTGGCGTGGAAAAGCGTAGGTCGGACCCCAGGAGCGTTCGCCGAGCGGCGGGTATTTCATGGCGGCGGCGAACAGTTTTGCATCGGCAACCGAGTTCACCATCGGCGCGATGACCGCCTCGGCGCCGAAATCGAGCGCGCGGCTTGCCATGTCGAAACGGCCAACGGGAATGCGCACCAGCGCCGGCTTGCCGGCAGCGAGCACCGGCACCAGGCCACGCAGCACGCTGTCTTCGTGATGGCCGCCATGCTGCATGTCGAGCGTGACGGCATCGAAACCCTGCTTGGCGACGATTTCGACGGTCAAGGCATCCGGCACGCCGGACCATGCGGTGAACAGCGTTTCGTCGGCCGCGAGGCGGGACTTCAGGGACATGGATACTTTCCTTGTTAACTCCGGCAGTTTCAGCCGGAAACCGCGACAAAGGCAAAGAAAAACCGCCCGGATAGGCCGGGCGGTCGATTGGTCCAGCGTATGGCCGGGATCAGCGCATGGCCCGGATCAGGTGTTCTTGATCTGCTCGATCGCCTGCGCCATCAGTTCGTCCATGGTGCGGCGGATCTGGTGGTCCGACTGCTCGACGCCGGCCGCGTCGAAATCCCCGCGGATTTTGCGGAACACGTCGTGGTCGCCGGCTTCCTCGATGTCGGAGATAACCACTTCCTTGGCATAGGCGTCGGCATCAGCGCCGGATTTTCCGAGCTTTTCGGCGGCCCACAGGCCGAGCGCCTTGTTGCGGCGCGCCGAGGCCTTGAACCGAAGCTCCTCGTCGAATGCGAATTTACGCTCAAAGCCCTCTTCGCGGTCTTTCATGCTGCTCATGGCGTCCCTCCGGTCAAATTCGATTCGTTGGCGGTGAATATGTGCGTTGCCAAAGCACAAACCAAAAGGTCGCGGGTCGGTCAATACGCTTCATCGAATGCTGCGCTGCGGCATTTCAGTCCCGAAAGCGGTTGATTGGAAGGATTTGCCGATTGAGCAAACGATGTGATTGGGATAGACCCGGCATTGAACCCTACCGTAGCCGCACTATTTCAGGCAGACGGACAGGAAATGGTCTGATACCGCCCTGTCCGGAACCCCAGAGAAAAATCCAGATGAAAAATCGCCGCCGCATTTATGAAGGCAAGGCCAAGATACTCTATGAGGGACCCGAACCGGGCACGCTTATCCAGTTCTTCAAGGATGACGCCACCGCGTTCAACAAGAAGAAGCACGAGGTCATCGACGGCAAGGGTGTCCTCAACAACCGCATTTCCGAGTACATCTTCAACCATTTGAACCGCATGGGCATTCCGACCCATTTCATCCGCCGGCTGAACATGCGCGAGCAGCTGATCAAGGAAGTTGAGATTATTCCGCTCGAAGTGGTGGTGCGCAATGTCGCCGCCGGTTCGCTGTCCAAGCGGCTCGGCATCGAGGAAGGCACCGTTCTGCCGCGCTCGATCATCGAATTCTATTACAAGGCCGACGCGCTCGACGATCCGATGGTGTCGGAAGAGCACATCACCGCGTTCGGCTGGGCGAGCCCGCAGGAGATCGACGACGTCATGGCGCTGGCCATCCGCGTCAACGACTTCCTCTCTGGCTTGTTCATGGGCGTCGGCATCCAGCTCGTCGACTTCAAGATCGAATGCGGCCGGCTGTTCGAAGGCGACATGATGCGCATTGTCGTTGCCGACGAGATCTCGCCGGATTCCTGCCGCCTGTGGGACGTGGCGACGCAGGACAAGCTCGACAAGGACCGTTTCCGCCGCGACATGGGCGGCCTCGTCGAGGCTTACCAGGAAGTTGCCCGCCGCCTCGGCATCATGAACGAGAACGAACCGCCGCGCCCAACCGGCCCGGTGCTTGTCGCCTCGACCGACGGCCTCAAAGGCAAGCCGCACTGATCGCGGCTTGCCTCCCGATACTCAGAACAGGAGCATGTCCAGCGTGATCAAGGCCCGCATTACCGTCACCCTCAAGAACGGCGTGCTCGACCCGCAAGGCAAAGCGATAGAACACGCGCTGTCCGGCCTGGGCTTCGGCGGCGTCGGCACGGTGCGGCAGGGCAAGGTGTTCGACGTCGAGCTGGCGGAAAGCGACAAGGCCAAGGCCGAAGCGGACCTCAAGGCCATGTGCGACAAGCTGCTGGCGAACACGGTGATTGAGAATTATAGTGTGACGCTTACCTAAGGTTGTGCCGGAGGCACGTATGCCTGAAGTCACGAATGAACTGATGTACGAGCTTGTCAAGAAAATCCATTCACGAATGGATCGACTTGAGAGTGGCCTGGGCGAAGTCAAGCACGAGATTGTCGCGATCAGGTTGCAGGCGTTGAGCACGCAAACGGACGTCAACAATATCTACGCGATAACAGGCCGTATCGATCAACGTCTTGAACGGATTGAGCAGCGCCTCTAGTTGCGCGAACTCGCCGAAGCACAAAGGCCTTACGAACCAAAATGAAATCAGCCGTCGTCCTCCTGCCCGGCCTCAACCGCGACCGCGACATGATCGCGGCGTTGACCAAGATTTCGGGAACACCCCCGGTCACCGTCTGGCAGACCGATACCGAAATCCCCGATGTCGACCTGATCGCCATTCCGGGCGGCTTTTCCTTCGGCGACTATCTGCGCTGCGGCGCGATCGCCGCGCGCATGCCGGTCATGCGGGCGGTGGCCGAAAAAGCGGCCGCGGGCGTTACGGTCATCGGCGTCTGCAATGGTTTCCAGATCCTGGTCGAGGCCGGCCTGTTGCCGGGCGCCTTGATGCGCAACACCTCGCTGAAATTCGTCTGCCGGCAGGTGAAGCTCGAGATCACCAATGCCAACACCATGTTCACGCGCCGCTATCAGCCGGGCCAGATCATCCGCTCGCCGGTCGCGCATCATGACGGCAATTATTTCGCCGACGCCGACACGCTTGCCCGAATCGAAGGCGAAGGCCAGGTGGTGTTCCGCTATGCCGAGGGCACCAACCCCAACGGCTCGATCAACGACATTGCCGGCATCGTCAACAGCCAAGGCAATGTGCTCGGGCTGATGCCGCACCCGGAAAACCTGATCGAAGCAGCCCATGGCGGTACCGACGGCCGCGGACTGTTCGAGAGCGCCCTCGGCATCGCCGCCTGACGATATCGAAGCGAACAGCTTGAAAACAGCCGGACATTCCTGTCTCTTTGGAGCAAGTCTGGTTCATTGGGGAGAGAGACGGTCATGAAACTCTATTCGCGGCCGTTGTCGCCCTACTCGTCGATCGTGCGGGCACTGGCCTACATCAAGGACGTACCGCTCAAGATCATCGCGCCGCCGCCCGGTTTTCCCATCCCGGAAGAGTTTCGCGCCATCTCGCCGATGAACCGGATTCCGGTGCTGATCACCGGCTCGGGCGAGACGATCGTCGAATCGGTGGTCATCGCCGAATATCTCGAGGAACGGTTTCCGGAACCGGCCCTGCTGCCGCCCGATTCCAAGGACCGCGCGCTGGTGCGCATGTTCGCCCGCATCACCGATCTCGACGTGCTTACCCCGATGATGAAGCTTTTCGAGCTTCATTCCGTGCCGAAGCGCAACAATGCCGAGATCGACGCCCAGTTCGCCCGCCTGCATCATGGACTGGCGGCAATCGAGGCGCGCATGGCGCAAGGGCCCTTCGCACTCGGTGACGACATCAGTTTCGCCGATGCCTGGCTGACGCCGACCCGGTTCATCTTCAACAATTTCCGCGCCATGACGGGACGCCACGACCTGCTCGACGCCTATCCCAAATTCGACGCCTACCAGCAGATCGCCTCGCAACACCCGGCATTGTCGCGGGTGTGGGGCGAGATGACCGATGGTTTGAAGATTTTTCTGTCCGAGCTTGAGATGGGTGCCGCTTGATCAAGTCGAAGACGATCGCGCTGGTCGCCGCGGCGGGCTTTGTGCTGGCATCCTGCCAGTCGACGCCAAAGAGCACGCCTGTTCCCTCAGGCAAAAGTGCTGCGCTGCTGGCCATGGAACAAGTGGCGATCGCTGCCCACAAATGCTGGATCGCCAGCAAGGACCCAGCCTTCAAACCGTACCAGATGGCCAATGAGCTGAATTCGTTCAGCGGCACGCCGCGTTTCCTGCTGGTGCCGGCCAAGCACTATGGCGGCAAACCTTTGCTGGTCGTGCAGGCGCAAGGCAATTCTAGCCGCGTCGACGTCTTCGGACCGCTGATGAACGATCCGCTCGGCGCCCGCATCGGCTCGGACATCGCCCGTTGGCAGGCCGGCAATCCGGCCTGCGCCGCGACGGCCTAGCCCATGGGCCGGTTCCTGCAGATCGCGGGTCTGGTCATCGGTCTGGCCGGGCTCATCCTGCAGTTCTGCATCAGCATTCCGGCATCGATGGAAGCCGGCCGCAGCCTGCTTGGCTCAATCATTTTCGTCTTCAGCTTCTTCACCATCCTGACAAACATCGGCGCGGTGCTGGTGTACACGTCGCTGCTGTCACCCACCTTCTATGCCTGGCTGCCGGCCTTTGCAGGCGCGCGGATGCGCACCGGCGTTGCGGTTTCGATCGCGCTGGTCTTCATCATCTACGCAACGGTCCTGGCACAACTCTGGCAGCCGCAGGGGCTGTTCCTGCTCTGCGACGTCCTGCTGCATTATGTGACGCCGGTGCTCTTCGTGCTGTGGTGGTTGATATCGGGCGCTGACGGCAGGACGCGCTGGAGCGACATTTCCTGGTGGGTGATCTATCCCATCGCTTATCTGGTCTATGCGCTGATGCGGGCGCCGTTTGCCGGCGAGGTGCCCTACCCTTTCCTGGACATCGCCAAGAACGGCGCGACCAGCGTCCTCATCTCGGCCGCAGCCATCACCGGACTTTTCCTCGTGCTGTGCGTGGTCGCCGTCCTTGCGGACCATGCCGTTGCACGCACCAGGGCATCGAGCGTCCGTTAGAACTGTACGGACGTCCTGTCCGCATTTCCCAGGACCATTATCTCCCAAAACCCGGTTCCCGCTTTTGGGGTCACAGTCAGTCCCAGAACGGCCTGATGCCCTCGCGGTGGGCGTCGCAGCGCGTGACGCCGATATCCTTGAGCTGGTCGTCGGTCATCTCCAGCAGCGCCAACCGGCTGCGGCGGCGATCCAGCAGGTTGTCGATCCATCTTGCCATCGACCTCAGCACGCGCACAAGACGGCTGACAAAACCGCGCTGAGCCGATGGACGTGTGGATTGGCCCGATAATGCAGCGCTCGAATGACGTATTGTCGCGATTGTATTCATTTTCTTTCTGCCAACGTTCTAGATTGTACCCTTTTTTGCACGCGACTGGTATGTATTGACTCATCTATCGGTGCAATATAGAAAATTGTCACCATGACAACTTGGCTTCCCGATCTCACCACCGGCTCCGGGCCGCTGTATCAGCGCCTGGCGGATTCCATCGAGACGGACATCGATCGGGGCGTGATCGATGCCGGCGCAAAGCTGCCGCCGCAGCGCGACCTCGCCTACGACATCGGCACCACCGTCGGCACGGTCGGCCGGGCCTATCAATTGCTGCGCGAGCGTGGGCTGGTGAGCGGCGAAGTCGGGCGTGGGACCTATGTGCTCGGCCAGCGCGCGAAGCCGGATTTTCCGGCTCCGGACGTCGGCGGCGAAGGCACGCGCTATATCGATGCGCCTAAGGGCAAGCTGCGTTTCGACAGCACCGCAGCACCTGATATCGGCCAGGGCGACATTGTCGCCGGAGTCCTGTCGCGCACGGCGCAGGACCATCCGCATGAGATTTCGAGCTACACGCGGGACTTCCCCGACCGATGGTACGAAGCCGGCGCCCGCTGGTTAGCGCGCAATTCGTTTCGTCCGAGTGCCGACACCATCGTTCCCACGCTCGGCACCCATGCGGCGGTGATGGCGGCGATCGCGGCGCTCACCATGCCTGGCGACTATATTGCCTTCGAGCACCTCACCTACTCGCAGATTTCCCGCAGCGCCGGCCTGATCGGCAGGCGCACCGCGCTGGTGGCATCGGACGAGGAAGGCATCGATCCGCAGGATTTCGAGCGCGTCTGCGCGCAAAAGCATCCCAAGATGATCTTCCTGATGCCGACGGCGCAGAATCCGACGCTGGCCACCTTGTCGGCGGCGCGCCGCGAGGCGATCGCCCATGTCGCACGCGAATACAACGTCCTCCTCATCGAGGATGATCTCTATGGCAATCTGACCGACGATCCGACACCATTGCTGGCCGAGTATGCGCCTGAACGCACCATTGTCGCGGGCGGCCTGTCGAAGTCGGTCGCAGCCGGTGTGCGCGGCGGCTGGCTTTCCTGCCCGCCCGCCTACCGCCACCGCATCCGTGTCGCCCACAAGATGATGACCGGCGGCATGCCCTTCCTGCTGGCGGAGGTGAATACAAGGCTGGTGCTGTCAGGTCAGGCGGATGAGATACGCAAGCGCAGCATCGCCGAAATCGGCGCCCGCATCGCCATCGTGCGCGAGACTTTGGCCGGCTTCGCGGTCAAGTCGCATGACAGGGTGCCCTTTGTCTGGCTGACCCTGCCCGACCCCTGGCTTTCCGGCACCTTCAAGAACGCCTGCCTGGAGCACGGCGTGCTGATCGACGACGAGGACGAATTCAAGGCCGGCCGTTCCGAGCAGGTTTTCCATGGCGTCCGCTTTGGCGTTTCGCAGCCGAGACAGCGCGGGGATATCGCTGAAGGCGTCGCGGCGATCCGGCGACTTCTCGATGAAGGCCGCGCCGGCTACGACAGCTTCTCCTGACACTGCGTGGCTTTGTCCGGTTTTCCGTCGTTTTTCGTCAATCCATGGGTGTATCGGCCGCAAGGCTTGCGATAAGACGGGACTCAAAATCCCAACGTCCCGGATATAAATCGCCGCCCATGACCATTTCCAATTCCGTGCCGATCACCCCCGAGCTCATTGCCTCACACGGGCTCAAGCCCGACGAGTATCAGCGCATCCTCGATCTTGTCGGGCGCGAGCCGAGCTTCACCGAACTCGGCATCTTCTCGGCGATGTGGAATGAGCACTGCTCCTACAAATCCTCGAAGAAATGGTTGCGCACGCTGCCGACCACCGGACCTCAGGTCATCCAGGGGCCGGGCGAGAATGCCGGCGTGGTCGACATCGGCGATGGCGACTGCGTCGTCTTCAAGATGGAGAGCCATAACCACCCGTCCTATATCGAGCCCTACCAGGGCGCGGCGACCGGGGTCGGCGGCATATTGCGCGACGTCTTCACCATGGGCGCGCGGCCGATCGCGGCGATGAATGCGCTGCGCTTCGGCTCGCCTGACCATCCCAAGACCCGGCACCTTGTTTCAGGCGTGGTTTCCGGCGTCGGCGGCTATGGCAACGCCTTCGGCGTGCCGACAGTCGGTGGCGAGGTCAATTTCGACGCCCGCTACAATGGCAACATCCTGGTCAACGCCTTCGCGGCGGGCCTTGCCAAGACCGATGCGATCTTCCTGTCGGAAGCCAAGGGTGTCGGCCTGCCGGTCGTCTATCTCGGCGCCAAGACCGGCCGCGACGGTGTCGGCGGCGCCACCATGGCCTCGGCCGAATTCGACGACAAGATCGATGAGAAGCGCCCGACAGTGCAGGTCGGCGATCCCTTCACCGAAAAGTGCCTGCTGGAAGCCAGCCTCGAACTGATGGCCTCGGGCGCAGTCATCGCCATCCAGGACATGGGTGCCGCCGGCCTTACCTGCTCGGCGGTGGAAATGGGCGCCAAGGGTGACCTCGGCATCGAGCTCTATCTCGACAAGGTGCCGGTGCGCGAAGAGCGCATGAGCGCCTACGAGATGATGCTGTCGGAAAGCCAGGAGCGCATGCTGATGGTGCTGCGCCCCGAAAAGGAGAAGGAAGCCGAGGCGATCTTCCACAAATGGGGGCTCGACTTCGCCATCGTCGGCAAGACCACCGACGATCTGCGCTTCCGCGTGCTGCACCAGGGGGATCAGGTCGCCGATCTGCCGATCAAGGATCTCGGCGACAAGGCTCCGGAATATGACCGGCCGTGGGTCGAGCCGAAAAAGCCGGCGCCGCTGGCCGCCAATGACATTCCGCAAGCCGACGTTGCCGACGCGCTGCTGAAGCTGCTCGGCGGGCCCGACCTGTCTTCGCGCCGCTGGGTGTGGGAACAGTATGACACGTTGATCCAGGGCAATTCGCTGCAGCTTCCAGGCGGCGATGCCGGCGTGGTCCGGGTCGAAGGCCATGCGACCAAGGCGCTCGCCTTCTCCTCCGACGTGACGCCGCGCTATTGCGAGGCCGACCCTTATGAGGGCGGCAAGCAGGCGGTGGCCGAATGCTGGCGCAACTTGACCGCCACCGGCGCTCTGCCGCTGGCCGCCACCGACAACCTCAATTTCGGCAACCCGGAACGGCCCGAGATCATGGGCCAGCTGGTCGGCGCGGTGAAAGGCATAGGCGACGCCTGCCGTGCGCTCGGATTCCCGATCGTCTCCGGCAATGTCTCGCTCTACAACGAGACCAACGGCCAGGGCATCCTGCCAACCCCGACCATCGGCGGCGTCGGGCTGATCGCCGATTGGTCGAAGATGGTGCGGATCGGCTTTGCGGCCGAGGGCCAGATGATCCTGCTGGTCGGCGCGCCGGCGTCCTGGGGAACGCATCTTGGCCAATCGGTCTATTTCAGGGACATCCACGGCCGCACGGACGGCCCGCCGCCGCCGGTAGACCTCGATCACGAAAAGCGCGTCGGCGACCATGTGCGCGCGCTCATCGCATCCGGTGTCGTCACGGCGGCGCATGACGTTTCCGATGGCGGCGTCGCCGTTGCGCTTGCCGAAATGGCGATGGCGTCCGGCATCGGCGCCACCGTTCCCGGGCTTGTCGGCACCGACCCGATCCCGGTCTGGTTCGGCGAGGACCAGGGCCGTTATCTCCTGACGTTGTCGATCGATCCGCACGGTGACGAATGGGACGCCATTCGCAAGCAGCAGGGCGAGCTTGGCATCTTCGCGCCGTGGATCGGCTCCACAGGTGGCAGCGCGCTGAAGCTTGGTGACGCCAGGGCAATCCCGGTCAGCGAATTGAGCGGAGCCCACGAAGGCTGGTTCCCGCGCTTTATGGACCAGGCCAGTTGACGAGAGCATGATCCCGAAAAGTGGGAACGGTTTTTCGGGAAACTCATGATCAATCACAGGAAACTGGCTGCCCGGGCGCTGCTTGCAGTCGTCTTCTGGCCGTCACTGTTCTTCTTCTGGTTCCTGGGACCGTTCGTCTTTTTCCTGCTGTCGACAACCTCGAGCGAGGTGTGCATGCGGCTGGAAACGCGTGCGGGGTTTCTTGCCGCGGCCAACGGCGCCATCCCGATGCTGGCGCTGCAGAACCTCCTCTATGCAATTCCGATCATCTGCCTGGTGCTTTGGGGCCGCCTTGCGCCGGATCCGGCACGGGCAAGGCATATCGTCACCTGCATTAAGCTTTTTGCCAGCACGGTGGTCTTAGGCGCGTTGTGGGAGTACGGCTCGTCGCTCATCTGCGACGGCTACGGCCAGGGGTTCTTCTCACCGGCTTGGCAAATGACGAGCTATCTCCCCATTGTCAGCCTCGTGCTCAACGTGCCGCTCTATGTGCTGGCCTTCAGCCTTGGCCGCGCTTTCTCGACACGCGAGGACGTTGCCGAGGATGAAGCAAGCCCACCGGCCTAGTCTTTCTCTGAAGCCACCGGACCGTCTTGTCGTTGGTGGGTCAGAACGGCTTCAATCCGGACCGGAAAGGCTTTAGGCTCGCCCGACTCTCATCTTATGGCCTGACACCGGTCGCTCGAAACAGGATTTTGCCATGGCAATGGACGCCCACGACATCGAAAAACTGATCAAGGACGGCATTCCGGACGCCAAGGTCACGATCCGCGATCTCGCCGGCGACGGCGACCACTATGCGGCCGAGGTGGTGGCCGAGAGCTTTCGGGGGAAAAGCCGCGTCCAGCAGCACCAGATGGTCTATGACGCGCTGAAAGGGAATATGGGCGGCGTGCTGCACGCACTCGCCTTGCAGACCAGCGTTCCCGACTGACTCGCGCCGGAATATAGACCGCAACCTCACGATCGGTGTCGAGGGATGGTCTGCTTGGCCCAACACGGCCCATCCTTTGCGCCATTTCAGCCGCGGCGCGGCTAACGTCTTGTTTCGAGCAATCGTTGGGTTTATTTGAAGGGATATGTTTCGAGCCTGACTCCCACAGGCGGGAAAGGATATTCCATGAGCGGCATCAACGACTACATCGACAATGAAGTGAAGGGCAACGACGTCGTCCTTTTCATGAAGGGCACGCCCGGTTTCCCGCAATGCGGATTTTCCGGCCAGGTCGTCCAGATCCTCGACTATATCGGCGCCGACTACAAAGGCGTGAACGTCCTGGACTCGGCCGAACTGCGCCAGGGCATCAAGGAATACTCCAACTGGCCGACGATCCCGCAGCTCTACGTCAAGGGCGAATTCGTCGGCGGCTGCGATATCATCCGCGAGATGTTCCAGGCCGGTGAGTTGCAGACATTCCTCGTCGAGAAGGGCGTCAGCGTCAAAGGCGCCGCCTGATTTCTGTTTTGTGCATGCCCGAAAATCGACGTTGATTTTGGGCATCGAGCACCAGGCACCCGGGGCAGCCCACCTCGGCAATTTTCATGTCCTGAACCCAGGACCAGGACGAGCCAATGCGCCGGCCCGCCGGCGCATTTTCGTTCGAAAGATCGGACTTGCCGTGGACCAGCCAAAACCAGCGCCGCAATCGGCAAGCAAACTGCCCATTCCGCGCTGGGAGTTCATCGCCCTGTGCGCGGCGCTGATGGCGCTGAACTCGCTGGCCATCGACATCATGCTGCCCGCGCTGCAGCAGATCGGCGCCACGCTCGGTGTCGAAAATGAAAACCACCGGCAGTACGTCATAACGGCCTACATTCTGGGCTTCGGCGGCGGACAGTTGTTCTTCGGGCCGATCTCGGATCGCTTCGGGCGTCGCGCACCACTGGTCGCCGGGCTGGTGATCTATGTCGCCGCGGCCGCGGCTGCCGCCATTGCGCCAAGCTTTGAGACACTTCTGCTGTGCCGGGCCGTGCAAGGCATTGGTGCGGCCGCCACCCGCGTCATCGCCGTATCGATCGTGCGCGATACGTTCGACGGCCGGCGCATGGCCGAGGTGATGTCGCTGATCTTCATGGTGTTCATGGCGATACCGGTCATTGCTCCCGGCATCGGCCAGTTCATCATGCTGTTTGCGACCTGGCATTGGATCTTCGTCACCATGGCCGTCGGTGCGCTCCTCGTCTCGGCCTGGTCGCTGCTGCGCCTTCCTGAAACGCTGCATCCCGAACATCGCCGGCCGTTGACACTCAACTCCATTGTCGGCGGGTTTCGCATCGTGCTCACCAACCGCATTGCGATCTGTTATGCCTTCGCCAGCACCTTCATCTTCGGCGCCATGTTCGGCTTCATCGCTTCGGCGCAGCAGATCTATGTCGACATCTTCCATGTCGGCGAGATGTTCCCGGTCATCTTCGCAGGCGTCGCGGGCGTGCTCGCCTTCTCCAACTTTCTGAACTCGCGCCTTGTCGGCCGTATCGGCATGCGCCGCCTGTCGCAGAGTGCGCTGCTGCTGTTCCTGGTCATCAGCCTTGCCTGGCTGGTGGTCTCGCTGGAAATGAAGATGCCGCTCTGGCTGTTCATCACCTTCTTTGCCTGCGCCATGCTTCCGTTCGGTGCGCTGGGCGCGAACTTCAACGCGCTGGCCATGGAGCCGCTCGGGCAACTGGCCGGCACGGCGTCGTCGATCCTCGGTTTCATGCAGACGTTTCTCGGCGGCATTCTCGGCACGCTGATCGGCCAGGCCTTCAACGGCACGGTGACGCCACTGGCCGCCGGCTTCTGCAGCGTGTCGATCGCGGCGCTGCTGATGATCTTCATCGCCGAGCGCGGCAAGATGTTCCAGCCGCAGAACCCGCCCGTTTCAGGGCACATCACCGACTTGCATTAGGATGCACCCTCAAGGGCCGCCGTGAATCGAGGGGCGAGCATACGCCCCGCGATTGCTTCACCCATGCTGTCCGAAAAGGGCAAAGGCAGAGCATCATCGAGTGCCCTGAGAATGGATGCCACGAAGGCACGGCTGCGCTGGGCATCGGTTCCCAGATCGGCATATGTGGCGCGAGGCTTGCCGATCAGTGTGCCGTTGCAGCGAAGCGAAAACCGCAGTGTCAGGGACATGCCCGCGGTTCCGGGTGGCGGTTTCCAGCAGGCATAGATAGCGTCCGACATCTCCCTTATCGTATCGACGGGATCGGAACTGCGACAACTGCGCTCTTGCGACCTTGCTTCCTGGGAACTGGTAGACAGAGCGGCGGCAAGAGCCGCAGCGACAAATGCGAACCGAGGTTTCATTCGAGAGCCTCCGGATCTGCGTGAAATTGCACCGCTCCTTCGGCTAACGCAGCAATCAATCCTGTGCCGCCCAGAGTTCGCGGCGCAATTCGTGCCAGCTTTCGCGATCGGGCGCGACAAGCAGGCCGCCGCCGAGATGCGAGGGCAGATAGGCGCTGCCGTCGAAGCGCGCCGCGTGGCCGCCGGCCTCGGCATGGATCAGCACGCCGGCCAGATGGTCCCACGGCATCAGCTTGTTGTAGACCACGAAGTGGGCATGGCCGCTCGCCAGCAGGCGGTATTCGTGCGCGGCGCAGCGATAGGCGAATTGCGACAGGATCTTGGTCTGGTTGCGCGCCAGCCGCGACCGCTCCGGTTCGGGCATATATTGCCAGGAGACCGAGCCGGTCATTTCCGAGATCGGCGCGGGTGCCGCGACATGCACCTTCTCCAGGCTGCCATGCGCATGCCGGATATGGCTGCCGGCGCCCCTGGCACCAATCAGCCAGTCCTTGCCGACGGGATCGTGGATGATGCCGGCAACCGTCTCGCCCTGGACCACGACCGCCAGCATGACGCCGAACAGCGGCACGCCGGAGGCGAAGTTGAAGGTGCCGTCGACCGGATCGATGACGAAGGCCAGATCGGCATCGCCCAGACCATCGAGCAGTGCCGGATTGTCGGAACAGGCCTCCTCGCCGACGATCATCGCCTGGGGATAGCGCTCGCGCAGCCGCGCGGTGATCAGCCGCTCGGCATTGACGTCGGCTTCGGTCACAAGGTCGGCGGCCGAGGTCTTCTGCCTGACATCGCCATCGCCCAGCCGGCGAAAGCGCGGCATGATCTCGGTCAGCGCCGCCTCGGCCAGAATGCCGGCCAGCCAATCGATCGCGGTGTCGTCAAATGTCATCGGAAATGTCTTGCCTTGTGGTGAGGGTGTCGTTGAGGGCAGCGAAGTCGAACAGCTTCCTGTCGAGCAGGTGCGATGGCCTGCTGTTCGACAGCGCGCGCAGCATCGTATCCTTGCGGCCGGGCATACGCTTTTCCAGGTCCGCGAGCATCGCCTTCATGGCGTTGCGCTGAAGGCCTTCCTGGCTACCGCAGAGATCGCAGGGAATGATCGGGAAATGCATGGCGGCGGCGAATCTTTCCAGATCGGCCTCGGCGCAGTAGCTCAATGGCCGCAGCACCATGACGTCGCCGTCGTCGTTGAGCAGTTTAGGCGGCATGGCGGCGAGACGGCCGCCATGGAAGAGGTTCATGAAGAAGGTTTCGAGAATGTCCTCACGATGGTGGCCGAGCACCAGTGCCGAGCAACCCTCCTCGCGCGCAATGCGGTAGAGATGGCCGCGCCTGAGGCGCGAGCAGAGCGAGCAATAGGTGCTGCCCGCCGGCAGCTTGTCGGTGACGACGGAATAGGTGTCCTGATACTCGATCCGGTGCGCAATGCCGTGACTGTCGAGATAGTCCGGCAGGATATGTTTAGGGAAATTCGGCTGGCCCTGGTCGAGATTGCAGGCCAGAAGATCGACCGGCAAGAGCCCGCGCCATTTGAGATCGAGCAGCACCGCGAGCAGGCCGTAGGAATCCTTGCCGCCCGACAGGGCAACGAGCCAGCGCTGGCCGGGCTTGACCATCGAGAAATCCTCGATCGCCTGTCGGGTCAGCCGCAGCAGCCGTTTGCGCAATTTGTTGAACTCGACCGAGGACGGCACGTCGGCGAACAGCGGATGGAAGCCGCCTTCGCTGTCGGCGATCGGTTCGATGTCTGGAAGCATGTTCATGGCATGTCGCTTTCAGTGGCCCAGAGCGCCGGATTAGCGGACATGACCGACAAAGAAAAGGCCGCCTCGACGGGCGGCCTTTGCTTGGTATCGCAGAATGCGCTCGTTTAGCGCGAATAGAATTCGACGACCAGGTTCGGTTCCATCTGCACGGCGAACGGAACGTCCGCCAGGCCGGGGATGCGCGAGAAGGTCGCGACCATCTTGTTGTGATCGGCTTCGATGTAGTCCGGCACGTCGCGCTCGGCGAGACCTACCGCTTCCAGAACGATGACCAGTTGCTTGGACTTTTCGCGCACTTCGACGACATCGCCCGGCTTGCAGCGATACGAGCCGATGTTGACGCGCTTGCCGTTGACGTTGACATGGCCGTGGTTGACGAACTGACGGGCGGCGAAAATGGTCGGCACGAACTTGGCGCGGTAGACGACCGCGTCGAGACGCGATTCGAGCAGGCCGATCAGGTTCTCCGAGGTGTCGCCCTTGCGGCGGTCAGCCTCTTCATAGACCTTGCGGAACTGCTTTTCCGAAACGTCGCCATAGTGACCCTTCAGCTTCTGCTTGGCGCGCAGCTGCAGGCCGAAATCGGAAAGCTTGCCCTTGCGGCGCTGGCCATGCTGGCCGGGACCGTATTCACGCTTGTTGACCGGGGACTTCGGGCGGCCCCAGATATTTTCGCCGAGACGGCGGTCGATCTTGTACTTCGCGGATTCGCGCTTGCTCATCGCATTCCCTTTTCAAAACAATACACCCGGAACCTCATGGTCCGGGTGAAGGAAACGCGCCCTCCTCTGGCCTCCGTTTTCGAGACCTGACAGGGTTTTCCCACGCAACGCGGCGGAAAACCCACGGGACACGTCAGTTCAAACAAGATAGTAGAATTGGATTTCCACGCATCTTGCGCACATAAAGAAAACCACCGGGCATTGCGGCCCGGTGTTGGCGCGCTGATTAAACGGAGATTTAACCGGTGTCAAGCTTGTGGCTGGCGTAGGCCATGGCGACGATATAGCGTCTCTGGGTTGAGTACAGTGCCGGATGTGGCGGGAGGTTGCGCCAGTTGCATTAGGAAGGGACCGGAGCAGAGGAGCTACATTCGCATGAAGAAATTCTTCCTTACCCTGACAGGGGCCGCTGTGTTGGCGGGATCCATGGCGGTCATGACACCGGAGCCGGCGGAGGCCAGGCATTGGCACGGACACCGACATCACCAGGCTTGTCGCATCGTGATCAAGAAGAAGGTTATCTGGCGGCACGGCCACAAGAAGGTCATACGCTACAAGATCAAGCGCTGCAGCGGGCGCTGGTAGGCTCCTATCCGGTCTCAGGCGGCCGACATCAATTCAAAGCCCGCGGTTTAGGCCGCGGGCTCTTTGATTCCGGATGCTTAATCGTTAGTCTTTCGACTTCTTCTCCGGCAGGCCCTTGCGCTTCGTCTCTGCGAATTCCTCGAGCTGCTTCTCGCTCATCGATTCGTACATTCCCTTGGAAGCGCCCTGCAGTTCGCTCTTCTTGGTCTCGCCGCGCTTGGCCGACAGAGCCGCGCCGGCGGCTTTCTGCTGGGCTTTCGAGGTGGCTGGCATGATTCTTTCTCCCGTTGGAATCTGGAGAAAAAACGCAACGACTGCCGTGATGTTCCGCTTCGCAATCACGACATTGCCAGCCCGAAGCCCTGTATCAGGCGACGGGTCGGGAAATCGGCTCTTTTCGATGTGAAGACGGCAAGGTCGGGGCCTTCAGGCAGCATCTCGCCACGACCGCTCGGATCGATGTCGGCGAGAAGCGACAGCGCCCGGCGCGCAATCGCTTCAGCGGGGTCGAGCCAATCGACCGGCCAGGGCGCCGTCTTGCGCATGCGATTGGCCAGAAAGGGGTAGTGTGTGCAGGCGAGCACGACGATATCCGTACGCAACGCATCATGTTCGACGAAGCACGGCGTGATCTCGGTGCGTACGGCCTCCTCATCGACGAAGCCCTCACGCATGTAGATCTCAGCCAGTCCCGCCAGCCTGTCGCTGCCGACCAGGCGGACATGGCATTTCTGCGCCCATTTGCTGATCAGGTCGCGCGTGTATTGGCGCTTGACGGTGCCAGGCGTCGCCAGCACCGAAACCAGCCCTGAGCGCGTACGTTCCGCCGCCGGCTTGATCGCAGGCACCATGCCGACGAAAGGATGCGCGGGAAATCTATCGCGCAGCGCATCGATCACCAACGTCGAGGCGGTGTTGCAGGCGATGACGGAAATGGCCGGCGCAAAGCGCTCAAGCAGTTTGCCGAACAATTCGAGGATATGCGCCCTCAGCGCCGGCTCTTCCCAAGCGCCGTAGGGAAACGCAGCGTCGTCGGCGACATAGACGAAGCGGCGGTCGGGCATCAGCACGCGCGCCTCGCGCAGCACGGTAAGCCCGCCGATGCCCGAATCGAACATCAGGATCGGCCGCTCAGTCATTGTCGGTTCCTTTTCCGCCAAGCGGCGGTATGTCATCGTCCTTGCCGGTGTCGGCAAGGCGTGCCGCCTCCGCCTTGCGGGCACGCGCGGCGGCCGCGGGCAAGCGCCGCGGATCGTCGCCAGGGGACCCGTCGCCGCGCGGCATCGCCGGCGAAAACCTGTCGAGCGACGAGATGATGCCGCGCAGCACCTTCAGCTCCGGTTCGGCAAAACCGGGGCGTGTCAGCACCGCGCGCAGATTGTCGATCATTTTCGGCTTCTTCGGCGCCGGCCGGAAATAGCCGCGCGCTTCCAGCGCGCCTTCGAGATAGGCGAACAGGCCGTGCAATTCTTCCTTGCTTGCCGGTTTCATGTCCGGGCCGGAAAAATTGGTCTTGGTCTCGTCCTCCAGGCCGGACTTCATCCATTCGTAGGACATCAGAAGTGCTGCCTGGGCGATGTTGAGCGAGGAGAAATCGGGATCGACCGGGAAAGTGACGATCTCGTCGGCAAGGCCGACCTCGTCATTGTAGAGGCCGAAGCGTTCGCGTCCGAACAGGATGCCGGTGCGCTGGCCCATCACGTGGCGCGCCCGCAGCAGCCTGCCCGCCTCCACCGGCCCGCGCACAGATTTGAAGCCGTCGCGCTGCCTGGCCGTGGTGGCGAAGACAAAGTTCAGGTCGGCGAGCGCCGAGGCCAGATCGTCGAAGACGGTGACAGCGTCGATGACATGATCGGCGCGGCTGGCCGCAGCGCGCGCCTTCTCGCTCGGCCAACCATCACGCGGGTTGACCAGGCGCAGCTCCGACAGGCCGAAATTGGCCATGGCGCGCGCGACCATGCCAATGTTCTCGCCAAGCTGAGGCTCAACGAGGATGATCGCCGGGCCGGCGACTGCAATGCTATCGGGATCTTTGATGACGGGCATGATTGTCAATGAACTGCTGTTTGCGGCATTTCAGCGTCCCTGCCACATTCGGCCGGGAAAATGAAGCATTCGCAAATGACGACGGCTATGGCCTCCAATTCGTGACCGATCGCCGTTTGCGTGGCCAAAAGCGCTTTGATATACGGGCGACATCTCCCGGCCCAACGCCGCGCGGGCAAGGCCGTCCCATATCCAGCAACGAGGCATTCTTTCCATGGCGAAGATCAAGGTGGCGAACCCGGTCGTCGAACTCGACGGCGACGAGATGACCCGCATCATCTGGCAGTTCATCAAGGACAAGCTGATCCACCCTTATCTCGACCTTAAGCTTGAATATTACGACCTCGGCATCGAGCACCGCGACGCCACCAACGACCAGGTGACCATCGATTCGGCCAACGCCATCAAAAAACACGGCGTCGGCGTGAAATGCGCGACGATCACCCCCGACGAACAGCGCGTCGAGGAGTTCAAGCTGAAGAAGATGTGGAAGTCGCCGAACGGCACCATCCGCAACATCCTCGGCGGCACCATCTTCCGCGAGCCGATCATCATGAAGAACGTGCCGCGCCTGGTGCCCGGCTGGACCAAGCCGATCATCGTCGGCCGCCATGCCTTCGGCGACCAGTACCGCGCCACCGATTTCCGCTTCCCCGGCAAGGGCAAGCTGACCATCAAATTCGTCGGCGAGGACGGCCAGGTGATAGAGCACGATGTGTACGACGCGCCCGGCGCCGGTGTCGCCATGGCCATGTACAATCTCGACGAGTCGATCCGCGAGTTCGCCCGCGCCTCGCTGAACTACGGCTTGCTGCGCAACTATCCGGTCTATCTGTCGACCAAGAACACCATCCTCAAGGCCTATGACGGTCGCTTCAAGGACATCTTCCAGGAAGTCTACGAGGCCGAGTTCGCGGCCGAGTTCAAGTCGAAGAAGCTGTGGTACGAGCACCGCCTGATCGACGACATGGTGGCCTCCGCCCTGAAATGGTCGGGCGGCTATGTCTGGGCCTGCAAGAACTATGATGGCGACGTGCAGTCCGACACGGTCGCGCAAGGTTTCGGCTCGCTCGGCCTGATGACATCGGTGCTGATGACGCCGGACGGCAAGACGGTGGAAGCCGAAGCCGCGCATGGCACCGTCACCCGCCATTATCGCCAGCACCAGAAGGGAGAGGAAACCTCGACCAATTCGATCGCCTCGATCTTCGCCTGGACGCGTGGCCTCACCCACCGCGCCAAGCTCGACGACAATGCCGATCTGAAGCGTTTTTCCGAAACGCTGGAAAAGGTCTGCATCCAGACGGTCGAGTCAGGCTTCATGACCAAGGACCTGTCGCTGCTGATCGGCCCCGACCAGCCCTGGCTGT
This sequence comes from Mesorhizobium sp. WSM4809, assembly GCF_055811655.1. Taxonomy (NCBI): domain Bacteria; kingdom Pseudomonadati; phylum Pseudomonadota; class Alphaproteobacteria; order Hyphomicrobiales; family Phyllobacteriaceae; genus Mesorhizobium; species Mesorhizobium sp. WSM4809. Next base: position 123,727 of record NZ_JBVVQW010000014.1, on the reverse strand, counting down.
CGACCACCGGTTTCCTCGACAAGATCGACGAGAACCTGCAGAAGGCGATGGCCTGACAAGTAAGCAAGATGGGCAAGCCCATCGTCTACGGGGCGGAGTACAGCGTCTATGTACGCATCGTCCGCCTCGTACTCGCGGAAAAAGGCATCGACTACGAGCTTGTGCCGGTCGATGTCTTTGCCGCCGAGGGCGTTCCCGCCTGGTATTTCGAGCATCATCCGTTCGGCCGCATCCCGGCCTTCTGTTATGACGGGTTTCGCCTCTTCGAGACCAATGCGATTGCTCGCTATATCGACGAGGCCTTCGACGGACCGGCGCTGCAGCCTGCCGACGCGCGCGGCCGCGCCAGGATGGGCCAAATCATAGGCATGCTCGACGCCTATGGCTATCGCGCGATGGTCTGGGATGTTGCCGTCGAGCGGCTGGAAAAGGCTGAGCCGGATGAGGAATTGATCGCCGGCGGCCTTGCTCAGGCTGAGACGGTGCTGAGATCGCTGAAGCCACAAGGTCCGTGGCTGCTTGGCGAGCAACTGACACTGGCCGACCTGCACGCGGCGCCGATCATTGCCTATTTCGTCAAGGTCAGCGAGGGGCAAGATTTGCTTGCGCGCTTTGCGGATATCCAGGATTGGTATGCACGCATCGTCGCCCGGCCGACCTTTGCGCAGACTGAAAAAGTCGGCTGATAAGGGACGTCCCGCCAACTGTTGCTTTAAATTCAGCCCACTAGCCTACGCCGCTTCGAGTGCCGCCCTCACTGCTGCAATCGCATCATCGGCCTTGGAAGCGTCGGGGCCACCGGCCTGGGCCATGTCGGGCCGCCCGCCGCCGCCCTGCCCGCCCAATGCGGCGGAGGCCACGCGGACAAGGTCGACGGCGCTGAAGCGGCCGATGAGGTCGTCGGTGACGGCCACCACGACGCTTGCCTTGTTGTCTTCGCCGGCGCCGACGAAGACGACGACGCCGGAGCCGAGCGAGCTCTTGCCGGCATCGGCCAGCGGCTTCAAATCCTTCGGCGAGACACCGGAGACCGTCTTGCCGAGGAAGCCGATACCGGCGACCGTCTCATTGGCGGCTGGAGCATCGGCTGACGATCCCCCGCCCAGCGCCAGCTTCTTGCGCGCCTCGGTCAGTTCCTTCTCAAGCTTTTTGCGCTCTTCGAGCAGCGTCTCGACGCGCGCCGGCACATCGGCCGGCGAAATCTTGAGCACGGCCGCCGTCGCCTTCAAACGCCGGTCCTGCTCGTCGAGATGTTTGCGCGCGGCTTCGCCGGTCAGCGCCTCGATGCGGCGCACGCCGGCCGCGACCGCGCTGTCCGACACGACACGCACCAGGCCGATATCGCCGGTCGCCCGGACATGCGTGCCGCCGCAGAGCTCGACCGAATAGGGCCGGTTGGCCTTGGTGCCGTGAACGCCGGTGCCCATCGACACGACGCGCACTTCGTCGCCGTATTTCTCGCCGAACAGCGCCATGGCGCCTTCGGCAATGGCATCGTCGACCGACATCAGGCGCGTGGACACCGGGCCGTTCTGGACGACGATCTCGTTGGCCATGCGCTCGACCTCTTCGAGATCCTCCGGTGAAATGGGCTTGTTGTGCGAGATGTCGAAGCGCAGGCGCTCGGGCGCCACCAGCGAGCCCTTCTGCGCGACATGGCTGCCCAGCACCTCGCGCAGCGCCTCATGGACCAGATGCGTCGCGGAATGGTTGGCGCGCAACCTCGAGCGTCTGGCATGGTCGACCTTCAGCTCGACGGCGGCGCCGATCTTGACCGTGCCGCTGGCCACCTTGCCGACATGGACGAACAGCCCATCGGCCTTCTTCTGCGTATCCGAAACCTCGATCGAGAAGCCTTCGCCTGAGATGATGCCGGTGTCGCCCATCTGGCCGCCGGACTCGGCATAGAACGGCGTCTGGCTGACGACGATCGCCACGGCGTCGCCCTTGCCGGCGCTGTCGACAGCCTTGCCGTCCCGGACAAGCGCCTGGATGATGCCTTCGGCAGCTTCAGTCTCATAGCCGAGGAACTCGGTGGCGCCCGCCTTCTCGCGCACGGAGAACCAGATGGTCTCGGTCGCCGCGTCGCCGGAGCCTGCCCAATGCTTTCGCGCCTCGGCCTTCTGCTGCTCCATGGCGTTGGTGAAGCCGGCAAGATCGACCGAGATGCTGCGCTGGCGCAGCGCGTCCTGCGTCAGGTCGAGCGGGAAGCCATAGGTGTCGTAGAGCTTGAAGGCCGTTTCGCCGTCCAGCATGTCGCCGGCATGCAGCGTCTCCGTCGCCTCGGAGAGCAGGCCGAGGCCGCGCACCAGCGTCTTGCGAAACCTGGTCTCCTCGAGCTTCAGCGTCTCGGTGATCAACTGTTCGCCGCGCAGCAGCTCCGGATAGGCCTGGCCCATCTCGCGCACCAGCGCCGGCACCAGCTTCCACATCAGCGGTTCGTTGGCACCCAGCAGCTGCGCATGGCGCATGGCGCGGCGCATGATGCGGCGCAGGACATAGCCCCGGCCTTCGTTCGAAGGCAGCACGCCGTCCGCCACCAGGAAGGAGGACGAACGCAGATGATCGGCAATGACCCGGTAGGACGCGACCGTCTCCTTGTCGGGACCATGCCCGATCGCGGACGAGGCCGCGTCGATCAGGTGACGGAACAGATCGGTCTCGAAGACGCTTTCCACCCCTTGCAGGATGGAGGCCATCCGCTCCAGGCCCATGCCGGTGTCGATCGACGGACGCGGCAGGTCGATGCGCTCCTCCTTCGTCACCTGTTCATATTGCATGAACACCAGGTTCCAGAATTCCAGGAAACGGTCGCCATCTTCCTCCGGGCTGCCGGGAGGGCCGCCCCAGATGTGTTCGCCGCGGTCGATGAAGATTTCAGAGCACGGCCCGCACGGTCCGGTGTCGCCCATCGCCCAGAAATTGTCCGAGGTCGCGATGCGAATGATGCGGTCGTCGGAAAAACCGGCGATCTTCTTCCAGAAGCCGGCCGCCTCGTCATCTGTGTGATAGACGGTGACCAGCAGCTTGTCCTTGTTCAGCCCGAACTCCCTGGTGATCAGGTTCCAGGCAAGCTCGATGGCGCGCTCCTTGAAATAGTCGCCGAAGGAGAAATTGCCGAGCATCTCGAAGAAGGTCAGATGGCGCGCGGTGTAGCCGACATTGTCGAGATCGTTGTGCTTGCCGCCGGCGCGAACGCTCTTCTGGGCGGTCGAGGCGCGCGAATAGGGCCGCTTCTCCAGACCGGTGAAGACGTTCTTGAACTGCACCATGCCGGCGTTGGTGAACATCAGCGTCGGGTCGTTGCGCGGCACCAGTGGGCTCGACGCGACGATCTCGTGACCCTCCTTGCGGAAGTAGTCGAGAAATGTCGACCGGATTTCGTTCACGCCACTCATGATGCTGCCTTTTCGGAAGAGCCGCCGGCAAACCGGCGGAAATGGGCTCTGCGTTCTAGAAGATTAGGACTTGGCCTTTTAGCCGCCGCGCTTCACCCTGTCCAGAAACACGGAATTGGTCCAATCCACGGCCTTTGCCGGCCCTTCGACCCGGCCTGGTTCCGCCGCCGAAACGCAAAACCGCCGGCACTGGGCCGGCGGTTTCGAAACGCAATAACGCGGAACTCGATTACATAAGCCTGAGATAATAGAACGCGATTATGGCCGAACTCCGGCCGGCATCGCGCACGAAGCTGTTACATCGCGCCGGATTCTTCCTCGAAACCGTCATCATCGCCGCGCTCAGGGCCGCCATTCTCGAGGAATTTTTCGGCGATCAGCCCGGCATTCTGCCTGATCGACAACTCGATCTCGCGTGCCGTGTCGGGATTGTCACGCAGGAACAGCTTGGCATTTTCGCGGCCCTGGCCGAGACGCTGCGAGTTATAGGAAAACCAGGCGCCAGACTTCTCGACAATACCAGCCTTGACCCCGAGATCGACCAGTTCGCCGGTTTTGGAGACGCCCTCACCAAACATGATGTCGAATTCGACCACCTTGAAGGGCGGCGCCAGCTTGTTCTTGACCACCTTGACGCGGGTCTGGTTGCCGACAACCTCGTCGCGGTCCTTGATCGAGCCGATGCGGCGGATGTCGAGGCGCACCGAAGCGTAGAATTTCAGCGCATTGCCGCCGGTGGTGGTTTCAGGCGAGCCGAACATGACGCCGATCTTCATGCGGATCTGGTTGATGAAGATGACCATGGTGTTGGAGCGCGAAATCGACGCGGTCAGCTTGCGCAGCGCCTGGCTCATAAGGCGGGCCTGCAGGCCGGGCAGCGAATCGCCCATCTCGCCTTCAATTTCGGCGCGTGGCGTCAGCGCCGCGACCGAATCGACCACCAGCACGTCGATGGCGCCGGAGCGCACCAGCGTGTCGCAGATTTCCAGCGCCTGCTCCCCAGTGTCAGGCTGCGAGATCAGAAGGTTTTCGAGATCGACGCCAAGCTTGCGGGCATAGACCGGGTCAAGCGCGTGCTCGGCATCGACGAAAGCGCAGATGCCGCCCTTCTTCTGGGCTTCGGCAACGGTGTGCAGGGCAAGCGTCGTCTTGCCCGAGCTTTCCGGCCCGTAGATCTCGATGATGCGGCCGCGCGGCAGGCCACCGACGCCAAGCGCGATGTCGAGGCCAAGCGAGCCGGTCGGCACCGTTTCAATCTCGACGACCTGATCGTTGGCGCCGAGCCGCATGATCGAGCCCTTGCCGAAAGCCCGCTCGATCTGCGACAGCGCCGCATCCAGAGCCTTTGATTTGTCCACTGCCTTGTCCTCTACCAGCCGCAAAGAATTCTGAGCCATGATACATCACCCCTTGGTCGTCAATGAAGGCCGGACAATCCGTAATCCCTGCCTATTTGTACCTTTTTTGTTCTCATTTGGCAAGAGGGGTCAAATAACTGAAAAACAAGCAATATCCGGATTTGTTCTTTTTTTGTCCAGGGATTCGATCAGGAATGCACCGCACGTTGGGCCAGACGGCTCGGTTGTTTCGACCTGCCGAATCGCCGCCTCGCATGCGAAGCTCCGTCGCACCTAGCGCTTGTGCGGCTGGAATAACAAAGGTCATATCGCCGGCATGCTGAAATCCGCGAAAATACTGGCCATAGGCGGCGCCCATATCGACCGACGCGGCCAGGTGTCCGGCGCTTACGTGCCTGCCGCCTCCAATCCGGGCACAATGCGCGAGGATGTCGGCGGCGGCGTCTTCAATGCTTTGCGCAGCGCCGTGCGGCGCGGCGTCTCCGCGTCGCTGATGTCGGTTCGCGGCGGCGATGCCGCTGCCGATACCGTTTCGCGAGCCATCGCCGAGACAGGCATTGCCGACCTGTCGGCGGTCTTCCTCGACCGCACGACGCCGAGCTACACCGCGCTGATCGACAGCGAAGGCGAGCTGATCGTCGGCTTTGCCGACATGGCGCTCTATGATTTGGCGTTTCCCAAGCAGATCAGGCGCTCCAAGGTGCGGGAGGTGATCGCCGCCGCCGACGCGATCCTGTGCGACGCCAATCTGCCCTCTTCGGCGCTGGAACAGCTGGTCGCGCTCGCCGCGGGCAAGCCGGTTTTCGCCATTGCCATCTCGCCGGCCAAGGTGGTGCGGCTGATACCGGTGCTGAAGAAGCTCTCGCTGGTCTTCATGAACCGGCGCGAGGCCATGGTGCTGGCCGGCGTCGCCGCGAATGCCAGGGAGCGCGAGGTCGTCGACGGGTTGCGATGCAGCGGCCTCGTCAGTGGCGTCGTGACGGCGGGCGAGGCGCCCGTGCTGGGGTTCGATGAAACAGGCGCCTTTTCGATCATGCCGCCCAATCCCCGAAAGGTCACTGACGTCACCGGGGCCGGTGATGCGCTGGCGGGCGCAACGGTCGCTGCCTTGCTGCGCGGACTGCCGCTGCGGGTGGCCCTGCGCGAAGGCATCGCCGCGGCGACGCTTGCCATCGAAAGCGCCAACGCCGTTCCCGAGTTCACCGCCTCAAGCTTCGCGGAAGCGCTGGCTCTTGTGCCGGATGCCAGGGAAGTGGCATGAGACCGGCGAATTCATAGTGCCGCGATGTTGCCTGGTGTCCCCACGGACGCGCCGCATTCCGGATTGGAGACCCTGATGACCCCTGAGACCGCCCGCCCCCTCATCGACATCCACGCGCCGGTGGCGCAGGCTCTGGCTGCCGGCCGGCCGGTGGTGGCGCTGGAAAGCACCATCATCACCCATGGCATGCCCTACCCCGACAATGGCGCCATGGCGGCCGACGTCGAAAAGATCATCACCGATGGCGGCGCCGTGCCGGCGACGATCGCCGTGGTTGGCGGCCGCATCAAGATCGGGCTTTCGGACGGCGAGCGCGAATCGCTGGCGATGACGGGCGACGCCATGAAGCTGTCGCGCGCCGATCTCGGTTTTGCCGTGGCGCAAGGGCGTACCGGTGGCACCACGGTCGCCGCCACGATGATCGCGGCGCATATGGTCGGCATAAAAGTGTTCGCCACCGGCGGCATCGGCGGCGTGCACAAGGGCGCCGAAAAGAGTTTTGACATTTCCGCCGATCTCGACGAGCTGGCGCGCACGCCGGTCATCGTCGTCTCGGCCGGCGCCAAGGCCATTCTCGACATCGAAAAGACGCTGGAAGTGCTGGAGACGCGCGGCGTGCCGGTGGTCGGCCTTGGCTGCGAGACGATGCCGGCCTTCTGGTCCAGGCATTCGCCGTTCCGCGCGCCGCTGACCTTGCACGAGCCGGAAGAGATTGCGCATTTCTACCAGACGAGGGCAGCGCTGGGGCTCGCCGGTGGCATGCTGATTGCCAATCCTGTGCCGGAAAACCATGAAATCCCGGCTGAGGAGATGGCGGGCTATATCGAGGCCGCGCAGAAGGCCGCCGAGGCGCTCAACGTGACCGGCAAGGCGGTGACGCCGTTCCTGCTGGGAAAGATTCTCGAACTGACTGGCGGCAGGAGCCTGAAGACGAACATCGCGCTGGTCGAGAATAATGCGCGGCTGGCGGCGAGGATTGCCAAGGCGCTTTAGGGTCACGCAGCGAAGGTCCCCCTCACCCGGATTGCCGAGACCGAATTGCAAAGAGCAATTCGGGGCAATCCGACCTCTCCCCGAGGGGTCCCCGAGGGGGGAGAGGAGCTTGCAGCGCCGACGTCGACCTCTTCTCCCCTCGGGGAGAAGGTGGCCGCGAAGCGGACGGATGAGGGGGTGGCCTCGCGCTTGCGGGAATCTACTTCCCCGCCCGACGCCCCGCCTCATACGCCCGCCGTGCCCACACCGTCATCTCGTCGGGATCATCGAAAGCGCTGTCTGGAACGCTCCAGTAGGGCATGGCGACCAGCTTGCCGTGGCGCGAGCCGGTATAGGTCCATTGCGTGCAGCCGGCGGCCTCGAACTCGGGCACGCTTTGCTCGTCGGCCTTCAACAGCAATTCGCCACGCAGCACGATGGCGACGATGACACCGTCGAAATAGATGCCCTTGCCGCCGAACAGTTTTCGGATGCTGACAGGGCCGAGGCCCTCGAACAGTTCGGCGATGCGTTCATTGTCCATGCCGCGATCATGTCACCGGCGTTTGGCCTTGTCATCGCGCAACCAAAATCATGCTGACAGGTTGTGTGAGGTCGATCGGAGTTTCCCGCTATGCCCGTTCTGCTCAAAGGCTCCTGCCGCTGCAATGCCGTCCGTTTCGAGGTGGAGAGCCACACGCCGGCGCCATTCATGCTGTGCTACTGCTCGATCTGCCGCAAGCAGCAGGGCGGCGGGGGGTTTGCCATCAATCTCGGTGCCGACAACGAAACACTGAACATCAGGGGCAAGCGCAGCCTCGGCGTCTTTCGGGCGGAGATCGAGGGCGACGAGCATCCGCATTGCGAAATCTCAACCGGCGAGCGCAATTTCTGCAAGAAATGCGGCTCAGCCCTTTGGCTCTACGACCCGACATGGCCGGAGTTGGTGCATCCCTTCGCTTCGGCGATCGACAGCGATTTACCCATTCCGCCAAGCAAGGTGCACCTCATGCTGAAATACAAGGCGAACTGGGTGGAGCCGGTGGTTGGCAAGCATGACAAGGTCTTCGACATCTATCCCGAGGAATCGATCGCCAACTGGCACAAGCGGACGGGCATGTGGGTGGAGTGAATTTCTTCGCGCCGTTTCGGAGAGGTGAGGAATGATCCGCGCAGCGGACGGAAAGCCAATTGCTTGGCCTCGAACGACGAACGCCGGCAGATGAGGGGCGGCGCTAACTTTGGAGAGGCCGGCGCTGCCTATCATCCGTCACTTCGTGACACCTTCTCCCCGTAAATGGGGCGAAGGAAAAACTCAGGAAGCGCGTGCCTCTGCCAGCGCCTTCAGGTCGGCCGGCTTCAGTTCGACGGATTCGCCGCAACCGCAGGCCGAGCTCTGGTTCGGATTGTGGAAGGTGAAACCGGTGCGCAGCGTCGTCTGCTCGAAATCCATCTCGGTGCCGAACAGGAAAAGTGCTGCTTCCGGTGCGACATAGACATGGGCGCCATCGCGCTCGATATGGTCGTCCTTGGTGTTGGGCTCGGTCACCAAATCGACCGTGTATTCCATGCCGGCGCAGCCGCCCTTCTTGATGCCGAGGCGGATGCCATGCGCATTCTCGCGGGTGGCGACAATCTCCCGCACCCGGTCGGCGGCCTTTTCGGTCATCGTGATGACGGCAAAGCGTCCCATTCTTTTTCCTTCCATTCCATGCAGGTTCAAGGCCTGCCGAATGATTCCTCACCTAAAATGGTGAAGTTTTATCCTTGGTGCAAGTGTGCCAGCCTCTGTCGGGCTAGTACCAACCCACCGCCACCTGCGCCTCTTCCGACATGCGATCGGCCGACCATGGCGGGTCGAAAGTCATGTTGACCTCGACGCCGGACACGCCTTCGACGGCGCCGACGGCATTCTCCACCCAGCCGGGCATTTCGCCGGCGACAGGGCAGCCCGGAGCGGTCAGCGTCATGTCGATCTTGACCGAGCGGTCGTCCTCGATGTCGATCTTGTAAATCAGGCCGAGCTCGTAGATATCGGCCGGGATTTCCGGATCGTAGACCGTCTTCAGCGCCGAAACGATGTCGTCGGTCAGCCGCGCCAGTTCGTCGGCTGGAATGGCCGATCCCGAAACCAGCGCATTGGGCGCGGTTTCCGCAGTGGTCTCGGCAGAGATGCTTGCATCATCCATGGTCGTCACCCAAAAAAATCGTCATCCGAAGAATTTGCGCGCTTTTTCAAGCGCCTCGGCCAAAGCGTCGACTTCGGCCCTGGTATTATACATGCCGAACGATGCCCTGCATGTGGAGGTTACGCCGAACCGTTTCAACAGCGGCTGGGCGCAATGGGTGCCGGCGCGGACAGCAACGCCCTGCCTGTCTATCACCATCGACACGTCATGCGCATGAATGCCTTGCAGTTCGAACGAGATGATGGCGCCCTTGCCGGGCGCATCGCCGAAGATGCGCAGCGAATTGATGGAGCGCAGCCGCTCATGCGCGTAGTTCTTGAGGTCTTCCTCATGGGCTGCAATGCGCTCGCGACCGACCGATTCCATGTAGTCGAGGGCAGCACCCAGCCCGATCGCCTGGACGATCGGCGGCGTGCCGGCCTCGAAGCGGTGCGGCGGCTCGTTGTAGGTGACGATGTCTTCCGTCACCTCCTCGATCATCTCGCCGCCGCCCATGAAGGGCCGCATGCCAGCGAGAATGTCCTTCTTGCCGTAGAGCACGCCGATGCCCGACGGGCCATAAACCTTGTGCCCGGTGAAGACGAAAAAGTCGCAGTCGAGATCCTGCACATCGATCGGCATGTGGACAGCGCTCTGGCTGCCGTCGACCAGCACGGGAATTCCACGCGAATGCGCGATGCGCACGATCTCCTTGATCGGCGTCACAGTGCCAAGCGCGTTCGACATGTGGGTAATGGCAACGAGCTTTGTCTTGCTGGTCAGCCGCTTTTCAAATTCCTCGATGTGGAAGACGCCGAGATCGTCGACCGGCACCCAGACCAGCTTGGCGCCCTGCCGCTCGCGGATGAAATGCCAGGGAACGATGTTGGAGTGGTGCTCCATGATCGACAGCACGATCTCGTCGCCCTCGCCGATGTTGGGCATGCCATAGCCATAGGCGACCGTGTTGATGGCCGAGGTTGTGTTCGACGTGAAGATGATGTTGTCGGTGCTCGGCGCGTTGAGGAAACGGCGCACCGTTTCTCGCGCCTTTTCGTAGGCATCGGTCGCGGCGTTCGACAGAAAATGCAGGCCGCGATGGACGTTGGCGTATTCTTGGCTATAGGCGTGCTGGATGGCGTCGAGCACCGCCTGCGGCTTTTGTGCCGAGGCGCCATTGTCGAGATAGACCAGCGGCTTGCCATAGACTTCCCGCGACAGGATCGGGAAATCGCGGCGGATCGCTTCGACGTCGTAGAAATCTCCGATCTTGCCCGGTGCGTTCATCAAATCACCCGTGCGCCGCGAACCAGCCGTCGAGCCGCGCTTCCAGCGCCTCGACGATCGCTTCATCGTCCAGTTCCTCGATCACCTCGGCGACGAACGCCTTCACGAGCAAGCCCCGCGCGCTTTTCTCGTCGACGCCACGCGCCATCAGGTAGAACAGATGGTTGTGGTCGATTTCGGTGACCGTCGCGCCATGGCCGCAAATCACGTCGTCGGCGAAGATTTCAAGCTCCGGCTTGGTCGAGAATTCGCCGTCATCCGACAGCAGCAGCGTGTTGCAGGCCATCTTGGCGTTGGTCTTCTGCGCATATTGATGGACGTTGATGCGACCCTGGAAGACGCCGCGCGCCTTGCCCGTCACCACGTTGCGGATAACTTCCGTCGAGGTCGTGTGCGGCACGGCGTGGTCGAGCACCATGGTCACGTCGGTATGGGTGTCGCCGGCCAGGAGGTTGATGCCGCGCAGTTTGAAATCGGCGCCTTCGCCAGTCGTCCTGACCATGATCTCCTGGCGCACCAGTCTGCCGCCGGCGTTCATGACGAACAACGTCAGTTTCGCATTCTTGCCGATATGGGCCTTGAACTGCGCCAGATGCGTCGCCGTTTCCGGCTGCTCCTGGACGATCAGCCACGTCACCTCGGCGCCCTCGCCGAGCACCAGCTGGCTGACCGAGCTGCCCAAGGCAGCGCCGTCACCCGTCTGACGTTCGACGATGACGGACTTGGCGCCGGCGCCGACACGAACGGCCAGGCGCACATGGGTCTGGCCGCCGGCCTGCAGGTTCTGCAGCTCGACCGGCTTTTCAAGTTCCACACCATCGGCGATGTCGACAAAATACCCGTCGGCGACGAAAGCCGTGTTCAGCGCGCCGATGGCGTCGTCGCTGCCATAGGGGTCGAGCCCAGCTGCTGCGCTGCCGTCGATCAGCTTTTCCGAAAGGCGCTGGAAAGAGACGCCTTCAAGAACCGGCACTTTGGCGTCGGACTTGCCGTTCAGGATCGACACCACGGTGGAACCGTCGACGATCGGCGCAATGGCTTTGGCCATGGCGGCTGGGTCGAAGTCCGGCACGGTATTCAGCAACCGGCGCAGGTCGGTGTAATGCCAGGATTCGACACGCCGCGTCGGCAGGCCGTGCTTGATCGTCTCGATGGCGTCGTCGCGCTTCAGCATCACCGCGCCGTCGCCGGGCAGCAGCGACAGCCGGTCGCCGAACGCGTCGATCAACGCTGTCTCGGCCGGTGTCCGCTGCGGTTGTGTGTGCATGTTCATCGGTATTACCTCTGGCATCTCACGCGGCTTCGCCGATCACGCCGGCATAGCCATTGGCTTCCAGGTCAAGCGCCAGCGACTTGTCGCCGGACTTGATGACCTGGCCCTTGTAGAGAACGTGCACGCTATCGGGCACGATGTGCTCAAGCAGGCGCTGGTAGTGGGTGATGACCAGGAACGCCCGGTCCGGCGCGCGCAGCGCGTTGACGCCGTCGGACACGATCTTCAGCGCATCGATATCGAGGCCGGAATCGGTCTCGTCGAGCACGCACAGTTTCGGCTCCAGCAGCTTCATCTGCAGGATCTCTGCCCGCTTCTTCTCGCCACCGGAGAAGCCGACATTGAGCGGCCGCTTGAGCATCGCCATGTCCATGCTGAGCGAGGCGGCGGCTTCCTTCACGCGCTTCAAAAATTCCGGGATCTTCAGCGGCTCCTCGCCACGCGCCTTGCGTTGCTCGTTCATCGCCACCTTCAGGAATTCCATGGTCGCGACGCCCGGTATCTCCATCGGGTACTGGAAAGCGAGGAAGATGCCTGATGTAGCGCGCTCGGCCGGATCCATTTCGAGGATCGACTGGCCGTTGTAGAGGATGTCGCCTTCGGTCACCTCATAGTCCTCGCGGCCGGCGAGGATGTAGGACAGCGTCGATTTTCCCGAGCCGTTCGGCCCCATGATCGCGGCGACCTCGCCGGCTTTCACCGTCAGGTTCAGGCCGCGGATGATTTCGGTGCCATCGTCGACGATGCGGGCGTGCAAATTTCTGATTTCAAGCATTCTTTTCTACTTTCGTGTTCTTGGTGTTCTCGACGCTCTGCCCTTGACGGGATCCCCTTGGAGACAAGCGCGCTAGTTTGCCCGCAACGAACATCCAGCCAAAAAACCCAGCCGCGCCTAGGCCCGCAATCGAACCACCAATATTCTTCACCGAACTCAAGCCAAACATTGCGCCAATTAGAGCCACCACGGCACCTCCAATAGCCAGCGTCAGCAAGAGCACCAGAACGACGACTATCAAGCTCTCGATTCGCGCGAAGAACTTCCAGGAGCGCCGTTCCATCTAATCAACCCACCGAACCTTCCAGCGAGATACCAATCAGCTTCTGTGCCTCGACCGCGAACTCCATCGGCAGCTGCTGGATGACGTCCTTGACGAAGCCGTTGACGATCAGCGCGATCGCTTCCTCTTCAGGGATACCGCGCTGCATGACATAGAATTTCTGGTCCTCGGAAATCTTCGACGTCGTCGCTTCGTGCTCGAACTGCGCCGTCGAGTTCTTGGCTTCCATGTAGGGCACGGTGTGCGCGCCGCACTGGTCGCCGATCAGCAGACTGTCGCAGTTGGTGAAGTTGCGGGCGTTGGTCGCCTTGCGGTGCGCCGAGACCTGGCCGCGATAGGTGTTCTGCGAGAAGCCGGCCGCGATGCCCTTGGAGATGATGCGGCTCGACGTGTTCTTGCCGAGATGGATCATCTTGGTGCCGCTGTCGACCTGCTGGTAGCCGTTCGACACGGCGATCGAATAGAACTCACCTTGGGAATCGTCACCGCGCAGGATGCAGCTCGGATATTTCCAGGTGATGGCCGAACCGGTTTCGACCTGCGTCCATGAAATCTTGGAGCGGTCGCCACGGCAGTCGCCGCGCTTGGTGACGAAATTGTAGATGCCGCCCTTGCCCTCGGCGTCGCCGGGGTACCAGTTCTGCACCGTCGAATATTTGATCTCGGCATCGTCGAGCGCCACCAGTTCGACGACGGCGGCATGCAACTGGTTCTCGTCGCGCTGCGGCGCCGTGCAGCCCTCGAGATAGGAGACGTAAGCCCCCTCCTCGGCGATGATCAGCGTGCGCTCGAACTGGCCGGTGTTCTTCTCGTTCATGCGGAAATAGGTCGACAGCTCCATCGGGCAGCGCACGCCCTTGGGCACGAAGACGAACGAGCCGTCGGTGAACACAGCCGAATTCAGCGTGGCGTAGTAATTGTCGGAGGTCGGCACGACCGAACCAAGATATTTCTTCACCAGCTCCGGATGCTCGCGGATGGCTTCCGAGATCGAGCAGAAGATGACGCCGGCCTGCGCCAGTTCCTTCTTGAAGGTGGTGACGACGGAGACGGAATCGAACACGGCGTCGACAGCGACGCGGCCCGATTTGTAGACGTTATCGCTGACTTCCTCGAGCTCCGAGGCGTCGGTCTTCTGCACGCCGGCAAGGATTTCCTGCTCCCGCAGCGGAATGCCAAGCTTTTCGTAGACTTTCAACAGTTCGGGATCGACATCGCTGAGCGAGGTCGGGCCGGGCGTGCTCTTGGGCGCCGCGTAGAAATAGATGTCCTGGAAATCGATCTTCGGATAGTGGACGCGCGCCCAGGTCGGCTCGTCAAGCGTCAGCCAGCGGCGATACGCTTCCAGACGCCATTCCAGCATCCAGGACGGTTCGTCCTTCTTGGCCGAAATGAAACGGATGATGTCTTCGCTGAGGCCCTTGGGGGCCTTGTCCATCGCGATTTCGGTCTGGAATCCGTATTTGTATTGGTCGACGTCGATCTTTCGGACCCGATCGATCGTGTCCTGCACAGCAGGCATATGCGTTCTCCATCCACGCCGGGGTCAAGGCCCGACAGTTTTCAAACTATGGCACCGCCAAAAACGAACCCCGAAGAGGTGCTCGCGGCAGCGTAAGTTTAATATAGTGCGCTTCGACCGGGAATTCACCCGGCCAGCATGAAACGCACGGCTCTACCAGGCCGAAAGGCCCAAATTCGTCCAACCGCTACGCGGCCCGTTCTCTATCCGCCCTACGTGCGGTAATTCCCGCCAGTGCGACGCGAAACAGCTCGATGTCTTCCGCGCCGGTCGCCGGTCCGATCGACACCCGCAAGGCGCCGAGACTGTCGCCGTACCCCATGGCTTTCAGCACATGGCTCGGTCCGACCTTGCCAGACGAACAGGCAGAGCCGGCCGACAGCGCTACACCGGCCAGATCGAAGGCGATCTGCGCGGTTTCGGCTTTGACGCCCGCAATAGCGAAGAATGCCGTATTGGCAAGCCTTGGCGCACCGGTTCCGAAGATTTCCGCGTCCGGCACCAGCGATTTGACGATGGCCTCGATCTCGTCGCGGCGCTGGCGCACCGCATCCATGGCCGGCAATCCGGCCAGGGCCTCGCGGGCGGCCGCGCCAAAACCGGCAATGGCAGCGAGGTTTTCGGTGCCGCCGCGATGGCCCTTCTCCTGGCCGCCGCCATTGATCAACGGCTTCGGCATCATCAGGTCAGAGGCGGCGACGATGGCGCCGACGCCCTTGGGACCACCGATCTTGTGCGACGACAGAATCAGATAATCGGCGTAACCCGCTGATAGATCGATGGAAACACGCCCAGCGGCCTGCACGGCGTCGACTGTAAGGATACCGCCCGCCGCCTTGACGATCCCGGCGATGCGATCGATCGGCTGGATGACGCCGGTTTCGTTGTTGGCGGCGTGGATGGCGACCAGCGGCAGGCCTTCGCTCTTGTCGTGACCGCCGAGCGCCGACGCCAAGGCGCCGAGGTCGGCGATGCCGTTGGCGTCGACGCCGATCCGCGTCACCTGCGCTGCGGGGAACCGTCCGCCGTTCAACAGGCAGGGATGATCGGCCTCCGACACGTAAAGCCGGCTCATACGCACCGTGCCGCGCCCCATCTGCCAGTCGGGTGACAGCAGCGTCGAGGCTGCTTCCGTGGCACCGGAGGTGAACACGACATGCTCCGCCTTGGCGTTGACTAGCGCCGCCACGTCACGCCTGGCGGTCTCGATCAGGCGGCGGGCCGCGCGCCCCTCGGCGTGAACCGATGACGGATTGGCCGCGACGTCAAGGGCCGCAACCATAGCCTCGCGGGCCACGGCAAGCAGCGGCGCACTGGCATTGTAGTCGAGATAGGCGCGTATTCCGGCCATTTTCGTCCGTCAAATCCCGTCAGAAGCCATTCCGCTGTCGTATGGCGTTATTTCCTTGAAATTCCAAGGCGAGCCGTCCTATTTACGCGGCTTGCGGCGCGGGTGGCCGGGCTCGATGTCTTGCCACTCAGTTTTGAACAATTCTAAACTAGCTTCTAAGAAGACGCTCGCCCTGCGTCAAGGCCAGAGGAAACGTTCCAGGCACCGCGCGTTCGTATTACCAAGTGGAGTATTTTATGCCTGAGGTCATTTTCACCGGTCCTGCCGGCCGCCTGGAGGGTCGCTATCAGCCTTCCAAGGAAAAGAGCGCGCCGATTGCCATCGTCCTGCACCCGCACCCGCAATTCGGCGGCACGATGAACAACAAGATCGTCTACGACCTCTTCTACATGTTCCAGAAGCGGGATTTCACCACGCTTCGCTTCAATTTCCGCGGCATCGGCCGCAGTCAGGGCGAATTCGACCATGGCACCGGCGAGTTGTCGGACGCCGCCGCCGCTTTGGACTGGGTGCAGTCGCTGCATCCCGATTCCAAGAGCTGCTGGGTCGCCGGCTACTCCTTCGGCTCCTGGATCGGCATGCAGCTTCTGATGCGCCGGCCGGAGATCGAAGGCTTCATTTCGATCGCGCCGCAGCCCAACACCTATGATTTCTCGTTCCTGGCGCCCTGCCCGTCATCGGGCCTGATCATCCATGGCGATGCCGACAAGGTGGCGCCGCCGAAGGATGTGCAGGGTCTGGTCGACAAGCTGCACACGCAGAAGGGCATCACCATCACGCAAAAGACCTTGCCCGGCGCCAACCATTTCTTCGCCAACGATGCCGACCTGCTGCTCGAGGAATGCGCCGACTATCTCGACCGCCGGCTGGCCGGCGAATTGTCGGATCCGCGTCCGAAGCGGCTGAGATAAACAAGGCAAGAACGGACGGCGATGTACGAACCTCCTCATTTCAGGGAAACGCGGCCGGAAATCCTGCACGGGCTGATCCGGACGCATCCGCTGGGCCTGTTGGTTTCCAACGGGCCCGATGGGCCGGTCGCCAACGCTGTCCCGTTCCTGCTCGACGCGGAAATCGGGCCTAACGGCAGGCTGCGCGCCCATCTGGCGCGGGCCAACCCGCAATGGCGCCTGTTGGCCGACAACCCGGCATCCCCCGTGCTGATCGTCTTCCAGGGCAGCGATGCCTATGTGACGCCGTCCTGGTACGAGACCAAGCGCGAGACCGGCAAGGTGGTGCCGACGTGGAATTACGCCATCGTGCAGGTTCGCGGCACCGTCAAGGTGATGGATGATCAGGACTGGCTGGCGCAGCAGATCGCCGATCTGACCGTCTCCCAGGAAGGCGCCCGCGCCGCACCCTGGGCGGTGACCGATGCGCCGGAGCCCTTCATCCAGTCGCAGATCAAGGGCATTATCGGGCTGGAAATCGAGATCAGCGAAATCCACGGCAAGTGGAAGGTCAGCCAGAACCGGCCGGTCGCCGATCGCGTCGGCGTTGCACAGGGGCTGGAAAGCGAAGACCACCAGTCGCCCGGCATGGCCGGCCTGGTCAGATCCTATGGCGGACTGGACGGCAACTGAACTTCGAATGCTCAGGCAGCCTTCCTTGTCGGTCCGATCAGCCGAAACGTTCTCTTGCGGACCGGCAGTCCCGACGGCATCGGCCGGAAAATGAAGCCGAGCCGGGCAAAGACCAGCCCGCAGGCGAGCGCGAAGCCGCAGCCAAGGCCGAAGCCGGCGACGGTGTCGCTGGGATAGTGCGCGCCAACGAAGATACGGGTCGAGGCGATACAAGCGGTGATCGCCAGGGCGATGTACCAGCGCCGCGGAAACAACAGCAAAGCGACCCCGAACACCGCGCCCATCGTCGTACCATGGCCGGACGGAAAGCCGGCGAAGCGCGCATCGAAAGCGAAGGGGTGCAGGGTCAGCACGCCAAAGTCCTCGTAATAGAGGGGGCGAGCCCGGCCAATGGCATATTTCAGCACATTGACGGCGATCCCCGACAGGCCGGTGGCGCACAGCACCAGAAAAGCCAGGCAGGTCCAGTTGTAGAGCAGCATCAGCGAGCGCCGGGAGAGGCTTCGCCAATCCGTCAGGTTCGCGGCGACAAGCAGAAGCACTGAGGGAATGAGATACCAGCCACCCAGGCCGAACTGGGTGAAAAAGTCGGCAGTCCGGGCAAATCCCGCCGACCACTTGCCGTGAAGCATTCCGGCCGGGGTGTCGAGACGAACAAACGCTGCCGCCGTCAGCAAAACCCAGACCAGCACCCAGACCGACCACAAAACGTTCGGGTATCTGGCCGGGCGGGTGGCAAGGCGGCTTTTGGCGATCTGCATCGTATCGCGAAAATTGTCGAGCGACCGGCGCCCTATCCCAAGGAGCAGGCTCGAAACGGGCGGGCGTGATTTCACCAGCATAGGAAATTCGATCCCATTGTCGCCGTCATGGGCATCGGCGAGCCGTCACTGGGTTACACGATAGAGGCCGAGCGACAGCTTGTCTCCCGACGAATAGTTGAGGCCGTCGACCTCGGCAACGCGGTTCGCCGACTTGCCTTGCGCCGCTAGCAACCCATTCAGTTTCTGCTCGTCGCCGACCTGCGCCAGAGCCAGCGCGCAGGCAGGATCGCCGAGCAGATGCTTGGCGACGCCATCGACATCGGTCAGGACGGTCTTGGTGCCGACCAGGAACACCAGGCTCGGCTCGTGATATTCCGCCGAAGCGAGCACCGTGGTGGCGCAAGGCCTGTTGGCCTGGAACGCCGCCTCGATCGCCGGGCTCAGCCAGATCGATTTCAGCGAAGGCGCGATGACGCCGAACAACAACCCATAGGTGATGCCCGCGCAGACGGCGATGGCGCCGATGCGCAAGAGCGGCACTTGCAGTTGTCGGGAAAAAGCGAAATATCCTGCTGCCAGCGCCGCCGCGGCGGCCGGGATGCTCCACCAGGAGAAGGCGCCGGTGAGATAGATCGGCGCTCCGACGCAGACCGCCGCCAGGCCAAGGCTGACCACGGCAAGACCGAATGCGGTCGACCACCACAACCAATCCTGCCAGCGCCTGAGCGGCGCATTCGCCTCCTGCGGCGGCAAGGTCAACAGCCAGCCGATCAGCAGCGCCATGCCGGGATAGGCCGGCAGGACATAGTGCGGCAGCTTGGTCGGGATCAGCTCGAACACCAGCCAGAACGGAATGTACCAGGCGAGGCAGAAACGCAGCCGGGGATCGTCGCGCAGACGGTTGAGGGCCTGCAGCCCGGCGCCGACCGCGATCAGACCGAACGGCCACATGAACAAGGAATAGGTCAGCATGTAGAAGCCCGGCGGCAGGCCGTGCGATTCCTCGCCCGAGGCGACCTTGGCCATCATGTCCTTGCCGACGGCATCGCTGAGGAAGGCGCCGCCGCTCTTCCAGGTGATGAGGGCGACCCAGGGCAGCACGATGAGCAGCACCAGGGCGACACCGCGCACAAGCTTCAGCTTCAGGAGCCAGCGCCAGTCGCGCTCGAAGGCAAACAGGGCGGCGACCGTCAGCACCGACAGGAGCGGAGCCACCGGCCCCTTGATAAGGATTCCAAGGCCTTGAGCGGCCCAGAAAATCCACGGCAGATGGGCGGCGACCGGTTCGTTGCGGCGCGATGCCAGATAGATCTGGGCGAGCGCGCCTTGCGCCGCCACGCAGCAGGCCAGCAGCATGGCGTCGGTCTTGGCGTCACGGCCCTCGAAGGCGGTGGCGAAGATAGCCGCCATTATCAGGCCGGCGGCGAGACCGGCATTGGCCCCGAACAGCTTGGTGCCTGTCCAGGCAATGCCGACTACGGCCAGGGCAATGCCGAGCATGGAGACTAGGCGGTAGACCCAGATCGGCGCCGCCGCCCCCTCGCCGCTCAGCGCCACGGCCGCCGATTGCAGCCAATAGATGCCGATCGGCTTCTTGTAGCGCGAGGCATCCTGAAAACGGATGTCGACATAGTCGGAGGTTTCGACCATCTGCTTGGTGGCCTGGACAAAACGGGATTCGTCCCGGTCGACGGGTGGAAGGCTCGCCAGTCCGCTGAACGTCATCAGCACGCTGAACAGAAAGAGAAAAAGATAGTTCCTGTTCATCGCGGAGCTTCCGGATCTGATCTGCGGGATGGCCCCGTCGCGGCGCCTCAGGCCCTGCCCTGCGCGGCGCCTCAATACGCCAGCCCAAACGACGAAGCAAGGATTCGCAATGCCATCCGCGCGGGCACCAAAACAGGAAACCACTTTTGCTGATCGCTGGACCTTTGTCTGGCGCACGATCAGTCGCAAAACCGGAAACCACTTTTGCTGATCGCTGGACCTTTGTCGACGCGCGATCAGGCGCAAAACCGGAAACCACTTTTGCTGATCGCGCTTGGATGCTAAACGCCCGCGTTCATGCACACCCGAGCCACGCTGGCCGGGCGCTTTCGGGAAAGAAAAAATGCCTGCCTTCAAATCGGATTTCCTGCGCACGATGAGCGAGCGCGGTTTCATCCACCAGACTTCGGATGATGCCGGTCTCGACAATATCTTCGCCAAGGAAACGGTGACGGCCTATATCGGCTTCGACGCCACCGCCAAAAGCCTGCACGCCGGCTCGCTGATCCAGATCATGATGCTGCACTGGCTGCAGCAGACCGGTCATCGGCCGATCGCGCTGATGGGCGGCGGCACCTCGATGATCGGCGACCCCTCTTTCAAGGACGAGGCGCGCAAGCTTTTGACCCCGCAGGACATCGAAGACAATCTAGCCGGCATCCGCCGCAACTTCACGCCCTACCTCAAATTCGGAAGCGGTCCGAACGACGCCATCATGGTCAACAACGCCGACTGGCTGATGGAGATCAACTACGTCAATTTCCTGCGCGATGTCGGCCGTCACTTTTCCGTCAACCGCATGCTGGCGTTCGATTCCGTCAAGCTGCGGCTCGATCGCGAGCAGTCGCTGTCGTTCCTCGAATTCAACTACATGATCCTGCAGGCCTATGATTTCGTCGAGCTCTACAAGCGTCTCGGCTGCCGCCTGCAGATGGGCGGCTCCGACCAGTGGGGCAACATCATCAACGGCATCGATCTCGGCCGCCGCATGGAGGACGCGCAACTCTATGCGCTGACCACGCCGCTGCTCACCACGTCGTCTGGCGCCAAGATGGGCAAGTCCGCCTCGGGCGCGGTCTGGCTCGATGCGGAGATGCTGAGCCCCTACGAATTCTGGCAGTATTGGCGCAACACCGAGGATGCCGACGTCGCGCGCTTCCTCAAGCTCTACACGACGCTGCCGCTGGACGAGGTGGCGCGGCTCGGGCGGCTCGGCGGATCCGAGATCAATGAGGCCAAGAAGATCCTCGCCACCGAGATCACCGCCCTGCTGCACGGCCGTGCAGCAGCCGAGCAAGCCGGCGATACGGCGCGCAAGACGTTCGAGGAAGGTGCGCTCGCGGAATCGCTGCCGACCGTCGAAGTCGACAAAACGGCGCTTGAAACCGGCGTCGGCATTCTGTCGCTGCTGGTCACCGCCGGACTGGCGGCATCGAACGGCGAAGCGCGGCGCCATGTGCAGGGCGGTGCCGTGCGCCTGAACGACGAGCCGGTGAGCGACGAGCGCCGCCTGGTGACCCCTCGGGATTTGAGTCCGGAAAACGTCGTAAAGCTTTCTCTGGGAAAGAAAAAACATATTCTGGTACGGCCGGTTTGAGCAGAACTCGATCCATGCCGGCCGCCTGCTAGGCGTACGGTTTGATTTTCCCACAAGAATCTATCCAGACGTAAAAAGGATCATTTTGGAAAGATTCTTTGCCCGTCGGGGTCAGGAAACGCAGCTTGAAATTCACGGTGACAATTTTTGCTGCATAGCCTGACACTACGGTCCACCAATCCGGCGGGAAGAGAGGCTCACGCGGTCCGTCAAAGCGACCAATGCGACAGCAGTTTGGGTTATTCTGCATAAAATCAGAAGCGTCTTTGTAGTTGACGATTGTGACATTGGAAAAATCGGTAGACTTGTCTGCATACCTCAGAAGAGACCTTCCTCTCTCCTGAGTAAGTTCGACAAGCTTTGGAATATCCGCAACGGCAGCCGCCAAGAGCTCCTCTTCCGACAGGAACCTGCGCTGCGCAAAGCAGAAATTGGACGCGTTGAGTGACCGCCGGCGATGACCAAGAGTGCGGCACCAGCACCCAATGCAATCAATTTCCTGGCGACCATGATCCGCGCCACTCACCGATACTCAAAAATCGACCTGAATATTCCGGGCGCGATCACCGACAGCGGATTGATGTCCAGCAGCGGCTTGTTGGCATTGCCTTTGAGCCGGTAGGTGACGCCGATCAGACCACGGTCGCGGCCATTGCCGAGCAGCGCGCCAACGATGGGCAATTCGCCGAAGATGCGGTTGAGGCCATAGACCGGCATGAATGTGCCGGTCATGTCCATGTTGTTGTTCTGGTCGTAGAGCGTGCCCTGGAACGTGGTGCCGATGCGCGGTCCACGCAGCACGCCATTGGCCAGTTTCAGATAGCCGCTGCCCTTGTCGATCTCGGCGTAGCCGCGTTCGAACTTCACCCGCGACGTGTCGAGCTTGCCCTTGACCGCCTGATTGAGGCTGCGGTTATCGCCGGCCGGCGTGGTCGAGACGATGGAGGCCAATTTCGGTTCGTTGACCACGAAAAAGTTGCTGGTGTCGACCTTGCCCCTCAGCGATCCGTCGCTCGGCCCCGCAAGCGCCAGGGTGATCGTTCCGCCTTCCATATGCTCGTAGATATTGAGGAATCTCAAGATGGCGCCGGCGTCCGCGGACTGCATGTTGAGCGAGCGCTGGCCGGCACCGGTGGTGTTGCTGATTGAAATGGCGGCGCCCGAACTTGCCGTGGCGCTGACCTTCAGCCCGTTCACTCGCGAACCGGCAGCACTGTAGTCGAGCTTCAAATTGGACAATTGCTCGTCATGGAAACCGGTCAGCTGATCGACATCGGCGCTGACGGAAATGGCATCGGAACCGGTGGTCTTGGTAGCCGTGTCGACGTCCGAGGTGAACTGCTTGATCAGCGAGCGGGCATCGAGCGCGTTGCCCGATATGTCGACCGCATAGCCCTTGCCGGACCGCTTCACCGACACGGCAACGTCGTCGCCCCTGTTCAAGGTGACCTTGCTGAACCGCGCCGACGACAAGGCGCCATTGACCAGCACGATGCTGCCGTCGACGGAGAACGACTTTCCGTCGAGATCGAAGTCGGACAGCGTCGTGGTGTCGCCGGACTTGGTCATGACGAAGGTGACATTGGCAGGAACCCCTGCCCCCTTGCTCCAGCCGGCCCAGGGAATTTCCAGCCTGGCGTTGGTCAGATCGGCCGAGACGTTCTGGTCGCCGCCGCCGTTCTTGTCGATTGCGACCTTCACCGTTCCGGCAAGCAGCGGCTTCAGGCCGGGCATGGCGGCGGCGCGGATCTTGTCGTCAAGCACCAGAGCCACTTTGCGGCTGCGCGCCGGCCCGTCATCCCTGAGCGGCTCGACCAGATCGAGTTCGGCCGGAATGCCGTTCAGCAATGCCTTGGCGGAGATCACCGCCTTCTCGGGATCGACCGTGATCGAACCGTCGGCATCCGTTACGATCTGGCCCTCGAAGGGCTTGGCCAATGACATGCCGCTGTAGTCGAGCGACACCAGCCAATCGAGCTTCGAGGAGTCGACACCGGACTGCAGCGGAATATCCGCCTTGACGTGGCCGGTGACGCTGCCCGACAGGTCTTCCGGCAGGATGCCGACATGGCGCATGGCGTTGATCGGCTCGTAGGATGCGAGTTCGGCGACGGCCGACGCTTCGCCGTCGACGTCGATATCGAGCGCGCCGACGACCGGCGGGCGGTTGGCCGCCTTGACCGTCAGCGTGCCGTTGCTGGCCGCCACGGTGCGGCCGCTGGGCATGTAGACGGTGCCCGAGGATAGCGAGATATCGACATCGTTGCCGTGGAAACCGACGACGCCGACCGCGTCGCGTATCGGCGGAATGCGGCCGGCGGTGTCGAAGCGCGATCCCTCGATCTGGAAGCGGCCGAACACCTCATCGGCCGAAAGCGGCACGCCGTTGCCCAGGCGGCCCGGCACCACCTGGAACTGAAGGTTGGCGTCGACGACACGGCCGCCGAACAGATTGGCCAGCACCCAGAGCCGGGCATTGCGCGCCGAAAACCACGGCCACAGCTGCTTGACGTGAGAGACCTGCATGTCGTGGATGTTGAACGCCAGATTGATCCCCGGCACTTTGCCGTCGACGAACGCCACGGCGGCGGTGCCAAGCATCTCGCCGGAGCCGGCGGACCGGAGCGCGATCTGCTCGGCGACCAATTTGTGGCTCACCGTGTTGTAGACGCCGGCAATCCGGGCCAGGAAGGTGAGCGCCGGCTCGGGCGACTCCGAAGGCGCAAGCGACGATCCGTCGCTGGTCAGGTCGTAGCGATAGGAGGGTTCTTCACCCACCGCTCCGCTTGCCGGCTTCGGCCCGATCGAACCGGCGAAATCAAATGTCGAGCGGCCGGTCTTCAGCAGCAATCTGTCGACCTGGATCTTGTTGCTGCCCGCAACCAGCGTCGCATTGATATCGACGTCCGCCGGCAGCAGTCCTCGCGTGCCGAGATCGAGGACAGAACCCGTCGACGACAAAGCGGCCGTCAGCCGCGATGCGTTCGCGCCGAACCCTTCCGATCCCGTCAGCTTCAGCGCGACGGTTCCCAGCTTGCCGGCAGCGGCCGCCATATCGCCGGTATCGGCCAGATCGACGCTCGCATCCAGTGCCGTGACGCGGTGCGCCGCGATATCGCGGGAGGCGGAAGCGGCAACGGTAGCCGTCCTGCCGTCGATGTCCGCCGTGGACGAGAACTGCATGCCGCCCGGGCCCGACTGCACGACGGTGGCGTCGGTGATCTTGACGAGCTTGATCGCTCCGGTTTCGGGCAGCACGAATTCGACATTGCGAAGGTCGATCCGGCGCAGCGAATCCTCCCGCACGGCATCGAGTGCGTGGTTGATGTTTCCGAACACCGCGGCGGACAGCTTCTCCGGATCGATGAGGCCGTCCGCATTGCGCAGGCCGGCGGTCCAGTCGCCGCCTGACGGCATCGCCGCCACGACGATGCGGGCATCCGAGATCCTGGCGCTGGTCAGCCGCACATCTCCCCACAGCAGCGGGAACAGACGCACGCCGAAGCGCACGCGGCCGGCATCGGCCATCGGCTTGCCGTCCGAAGTCTTCAAGCTGACGTCGCTGACCTGAAGCGCGATGAAACTCGAACCGTCGAGCGTGATGCGGGCAGGCCCGACCGCGACATTGACATCGACGCCCGCCAGTTTCTCGAGCGCCGTTTCCGCCTCGGTGCGAAGCCGGTCGGCTCCGATGCCGGAGGCGCCAACCAGATAAACGAGCACGGCGGCCAGCAGCACGAAAGCGACCAGACCGGCGAACAGTCGCGACAGGATGCGAAAACCGCGTCCGATCGAAGCCTGACCGAGCGGCGGCACACGGCAGGCGGACGGAAAGGTCCCCAGGTCGGTGATCTCATCACGCCTGAACCGGATCTTCTCGTGCTGCGGTCGCTCCTGATCCACGCAATTTTCCGTTGTACGAACTCGATCGTGGACGAATCCCCGTCCGACACTATATCGGTGTGGCTTCGCGCGTAACCTCAAACAAGGGCATCGGTATGGCTGACCTCGACGTAGGCGATCTCGCGCCGCAATTCGACCTGCCGCGGGACGGCGGCGGATCAGTCAGCCTTGCCGCATCGTCCGGCAAGCCCATCGTGCTGTATTTCTATCCGCAGGACGACACAACAAGCTGCACGCAGGAGGCGATCAGCTTCTCGCAGCTGAAGCCGGACTTCGAGAAGGCCGGCGCCGTGGTGATCGGCCTGTCGCGCGACCCCGTCAAGAAGCACGACAAGTTCAAGTCGAAATACAATCTCACCATCGACCTCGCCGCCGACGAGGAGCGCAAGGTGATCGAAGCCTACCATCTGTGGGTCGAGAAATCGATGTATGGCCGCAAGTATATGGGCGTCGAGCGCGCGACGTTCCTGATCGGCCGCGACGGGCGGATCGCCAGGATTTGGCGCAAGGTCCGCGTCAAGGGCCATGCGGAAGAGGTGCTCGAGGCCGTTCGGGCGCTTTGAGGTTTTGCCGGCGAGGTTGGCCCGGTTTCCCTTACAACCATACGCACGCCTGGCGGGGGTTCGCTGCGGGCAAGCCGGCGCTGCAAGCCTTTGTTAACCTTAATAATGTGTAGTCAAGCTGTCGTGGTGTCGTAAACGAAAGCTTGGTCCCGTGAACGCAACCGGTCAGTCCGCAGTCTTCGGCAGGCGTAAGGAGCCCCATACGGTCATCATCGCCCGGGGCAACGAGATCAGGCATTTCACGATCCGACCGTGGCTGGCGGCCTTTATCGGCTCGGCGCTCGCCGCCATTGCCGTCGGCTACCTCATGGCCACCTCCTATCTGGTGCTGCGCGACGATCTGATAGGCGCCACCACGGCGCGCCAGGCGCGCATGCAGCAAGCTTATGAAGATCGCATTTCGGCGCTTCGCGCCCAGGTCGACCGCATCACCAGCCGGCAGTTGCTCGACCAGCAGCTGATGGAAACCAAGGTCAGCGAACTGCTTGAACGGCAGAGCCAGTTGAGCCAGCGTCACGGCCGCCTTGGCCCGCTGCTCGAACGCGCCGAGAGCGAAGTCGGCGCAGCGCCGGCCGAAGATCCGGCAGCGGTTGCGAAGCCGGACAAACGCGCCGAAGTGACCGGCAGCATCAAGGAGCCCGCGCGGAACTATGCGGTCGCCAGCCTGAGCGCCGATCCCGGCGCCGGCGACACAAGGCCGTTCTCGCTGTGGTCGACCCGCTCCGATCCGCTGCCCAACGATTCAGCCGCCGATCGTGCCGACAAGCTCTTCGTCTCGATCAACCAGTCACTGAGATCCATCGAGAGCGACCAGTTGACCCGCATCAGCACGCTTGCCGACAATGCCTACAAGAGCGCCGATGCCATTACCCAGGCGCTCGAGGCGGCCGGACTGCCCGTCGACAGCGATTTCGGCAAGGGCGACAGCGATGTCGGCGGACCGCTGATCCCGCTCGACAGCTCCATGATGTTCGACAGCAAGGTCAAGGAGTTGGACGAAGCGCTTGACGCCCTCGACCATCTCAAGAAGGAAGCGCGCCAGCTGCCGCTGACCAACCCCGCACCGGGCCACTCCGTCACCAGCCCGTTCGGCGTGCGCACCGACCCGATCCTCGGCACCGCGGCACTGCATTCCGGCATGGATTTCAGGGTCCCGATCGGCATGGCCGCCAAGGTCACCGCACCCGGCACCGTCACCAAGGCCGGCTGGAACGGCGGCTATGGCCGCATGGTGGAAGTCGACCACGGCAATGGCTTTGCGACACGCTACGGGCATCTCAGCGAGATCGACGTCACCGTCGGCGAGAAACTGGACGCCGGCGCCGTCATCGGCAAGACCGGCAGCAGCGGCCGCTCGACCGGCCCGCATCTGCACTACGAAGTGCGCCACAATGGCGAAGCGATCGATCCCTTGCGCTTCCTCACGGTCGGCAAGAAGGTCGCCCAATATCTGTAAGAGATGCTGGGCTCCTGCCCCATGCGCCGATGACCATCATGATGGCTGACTAAGGCGCTTCCATCGACAGAAACGCCGTCACTGCCGTAACCAGGGTGGCCGCGCCGACCTTCAACGCAGCCTCGTCGACACGAAACCGGGCGTGATGGAGCGGAAAGACCGATCCGATCTCCTCGTTGCGGATTCCCAGCCGAAAATAGACCGAAGGACGTTTCTCGCTGTAGTAGCCAAAGTCGTCCGCGATCGTCCATCCGGGCGTGCTGAGGACGTTGTCGGCACCGATGCAGGCCTTGGCGCTGGCGGCAATCAGCTCAGTCATCTCGACATCGTTGACGACACCAGGTTCGCCCTTGTGGATGTCGACCTCGACACGCGCGCCGTGGCTCGTCCCTATTCCCTCGGCTATCGTACGGACGCGGCGCCAGGCCCGCTCGCGGGTTGCATTGCTGCCGCTGCGGATGGTGCCTTTCAACGTGACCTTGCCGGCGGTGACATTATAGGCGTTGCCGCCATTGATGGCCGTCACGGAAATCACCAGCGGGTCGTACGGGTCGATCTCGCGCGAAACGATCTTCTGCAATTCGCTCACCAGGGAGCAGGCCACGGCCAACGCATCGACACCTTCATGCGGTTTTGCCGCGTGCGCGGCCGAGCCGATGACGACCACATCGAACGTGTCACAGGCCAGAGTGTATGGACCGGAGCCGACGGCGATCTTGCCGGACGGCGTGTAGGGATCGACATGGACGCAGATCGCGGCGTCGATGTCGTCCAGAAGCCCCTCTTCCACCACCCGCCTGCCGCCCGACGGTTCGTCTTCCTCGGCCGGCTGGAAGATCAGGCGAACGGTGCCGCCAAAACTGTCCCGCGACCGGTGAAGATGCGCGGCCACTGCGAAAGCCATCGATGCATGGGCGTCGTGACCGCAGGCATGCATCACGCCTGGATTCGTCGATGCATAATCGACGCCGGACTCCTCCTCGATCGGCAAGGCATCGATGTCGGCGCGAATGGCGATCTTTCGATTTGACGGCTTGCCGGTGCCGACAATATCGACGGCAAGGCCAAAGCCGGCAACGTCGCGAATGTCGGCAATTCCCTGATCCACGAGCATCTGCCTGAGATAGCGCTGCGTGCCGGCCTCCTGGTTCGAAAGCTCGGGATTGCGGTGCAGATGGCGGCGGACCTCGATCATCCGATCGAGAATTCCGGCGTCGATATCGGTCGTCACGGTTTTCGCAACACCATCCGCCGTGGCCGAACCCTCAGGATTTGACATGGATCTCTCGCGGGAACTTCGTCAGGGTCTCATGGCCGGTTTCGGTAACCAGGATGGTCTCGCTGATCTCGATGCCCCAGCCGTCCATCCACATGCCGAGGATGGAATGAACGACGTTGCCCGGTTCAAGCACGGTCTTGTCGCCCGGCCTGAGGCTGATCGTGTGCTCGCCCCAGTCCGGCGGATAGGCGACCCCGATGGAGTAGCCGATGCGCGATTCCTTCTTCAGTCCGTAGCGCTGGATGACCTTGCGCCAGGCGGCTTCGACGGCTTCGGCAGTCGTTCCTGGCCGGACCGCGTCGAGCACCGCATCCATGCCCTCGATCACCGCTTTTGCCGTGTCCGAAACATTTGTCGGCGTTTTGCCAAGCTGCATGGTCCTGGCGAGGCCGGCGGCATAGCGGCGGCAGACGCCGGCAAGTTCCAGCGCGATCGTCTCGTTGTCTCCGAACCGCCTGTCGCTCCACATAATGTGCGGCGCCGAGGCATTCTCGCCACCGAGGATTGTCGGGGGAAGAGCGGTGATGTCGCCGGCAAAATCCGGGCTGCCTGCGATCTGCGCCGCCTGGATGGCGGCGATGGCATCGCACTCGCGAACACCCGGTGCGATCACCTCGAAGGCCCGCGTGACGGCCGCTTCGGCCAAGATGGACGCCTTGCGCAAATACGCGATCTCGGGCGCCGATTTGACCGCGCGGATCCAGTTCACCAGCAGGTCGGCATCGTGCCATTTCGCATTGGGCAGTCCCGCGACAAGCCGGGCATGCCCTTTCGGAGAGAAATAGTAGGCTTCGAGTTCGATGCCGATATGTCTGCTACCCCAGCCCTTCGAGACGATCCAGTTCGCGATCCAGTCCATGGGATGGCGATCGACGCGCTGAACATGATCTTCCGGAAAGCCAACCACGTTTTCCGGTTTCATCCAGGCGGTCAGAAGACCGCCGGCCGCATCCATGGCGCGCCCGATCCAGACCGGCTCGACCTCCTCGATTGGAACCAGCACCACCTGCGGCGTGTAGAACGACCAGCCATCATAGCCGGTGATGTAATGCTGGTTGGCAACGTCGTTGACGACAAGGAGCTCGAGACCGCGCTTCGCCATCTCGGTGCGGATCTTGCGAAGCCGCTGTTGGTACTCGTCGCGGGCAAACGGCAATTCGATCATCTTTGCTCCATCTTTGTCAGATCAACGGTCGCGGGGTTCGCTCACCATTGAAGGGGTTTCGCCACGGCGGCAATCGGCCAGGGCGACGCGTGGGCAGGTCCTGAACCGAATAGGCCCTCCACGGCCTTCCCTGGAAACTTCGTCGTGAATTTATTTTTGAATTCCATTTGACTGAATAAATAAGCAATGCAAAGCTGCGCTCTCCTAAGGGGCGCAAGGCATGGCACTGCGGGGGACCAATCAGGAGTTCGGGCGGCCGTACAATCGGCGCATCGTGCTTGAGTCCATCCGCCTTCATGGACCGATCGCCCGCGGCGAGATCGCCCGGCGCGTCGGCCTCACCGTCCAGACGGTATCGACCATCGTTCGCGAACTGGAAGATCAGGACTACATCCTGTCGCTGCGCGAAGAGCCGAAGGGGCGCGGCCTGCCGCCGGCGACGCTGCGGATCAACCCCGAGGGCGGCTATGCCGTCGGCATCCACATCACTCCGCTTGGTATCAGCGCCGCCTTGATCAATCTGAGCGGCGACGTGATCGAGAGCATTTACCGCGAAGCGCCGAATGCGACGCCGGACCACGCCTTCGAACTGATCGGGGCGATGGTGGTGGAATTGACCAGACTGCGGGCTGGCGGGCGGGTGCTCGGGGTCGGCATGGCCCTGCCCGGCCCATTCGACGTGGAGTCCATGAGTTTCGTCGGGCCAACCACCATGACCGGCTGGAAGGATGTGGCGCTGCGCGAACGGCTGGCGGCCTCCACCGGATTACCGGCCTTCTTTGAAACCGATATGGCAGCGGCCGCCATGGGCGAGCGCCTCTACGGCCTCGGCGCCCAGTTTTCCGAATATTACTATCTCTATTTCGGCGTTGGCCTTGGCGGCGTCATGGTTCATGAGGGCAGCGCCTTGCGCGGCGCCTGGGGAAATGCCGGCGAGATCGGGCATATTCCCGTTATTCCGGGCGGCGAGGCTTGCCCGTGCGGCAACAGCGGCTGTCTCGAAAGATATTTGTCGCTCGAGGCACTCCGGCGCTGGAACGGCAGCGAGGCGGATTGGGTCGCCGAAGTCGCACCGATCTTTCACAACGCCGTCGCCGTCATCGAGAACCTGTTCGACCCGGAGACGGTCATCCTCGGCGGGCTGGCGTCCACCGACCTGCTCGAAATGCTGGCTGGTTCGGCCGGAGGCCTGCACAACTCCGTCTCGGCCCGCAAGGACCGCACGACGCCCAGGGTTGTGGTCGCGCGCGGCGGACAGCATTCCGTGCTGCGCGGCGCCGCCGCCCTTGCGGTTTCCGGGGTGCTGTCACCTCGCTTCGGGCAGATGTTCGCGGCCGAACGCGAACGCGAGCGCGACCTTCTCAAAGGCAGGGAGATTGCGGCATGAGTGAACCCCTGCTGGTGCTCGACAACGTCACCAAGAACTATGGCGCGATCGAAGCGCTCAAGGGGATCTGCTTCTCGATCGGCAAGGGCGAGGTCGTGGCGCTGCTGGGCGACAACGGCGCCGGCAAATCGACACTGGTGAAGATCATATCGGGCGGACTGGAGCCGACGTCGGGTCGCATGCTGTTCGAGGGCAAGGAATTCCTTGCCAAATCACCGGCCGAGGCCAAGGCCGCGGGCATCGAGACCGTCTATCAGGATCTCTCGCTGTGCACCAATGTCGACGTGGTCGCCAATTTCTTCATGGGCCGTGAGATCACACGCAAGTTTCTCGGCATTCCCGTGCTCGACGAGCACGCCATGGAAGCCGTCGTTGGAAAGGCGCTGGCCAATGCCGGCACCCGCATTCCCTCGCTGCGGGCCAATGTCGAGCATCTCTCGGGCGGCCAGCGGCAAGCCATCGAGCTCAACCGTTTCGTGCACTGGGGTGGCAAGCTGGTGCTGCTCGACGAACCGTTCGCCGCCCTCGGCGTCGAACAGACACGGCGCGGCCTCGACATGATCCGCCAGGTGGCGAACCAGGGCATCGGCGTCGTCATCATCACCCATATCATGCAGCAGGCTTTTCAGGTCGCCGACCGGATCGTGGTGATCCGCCAGGGCGTTGTGGCCGGCGATGTCGCACGCAATAAAACAAGTCCCGATGCGGTGATCAACATGATCACCGGTGAGACGCTTGCCGGTGCCGGACCGACAGGCTGAGGGACAAAAGAGGGGTCCGGCTTAAGAGGAGCGAACGACATGAAGCGAATACTTCTTGCTGTCTTCGGTATCCTTGCACTGGCCTTTGCCACGCTCACGCCGGCATTCGCCCAGTCCAAGGGTATCGTCTACTATATGGTGCCGACCCTGCTGGACGAGTTCCAGACCGGCTCGGTGAGCGCGCTGGAACTGTTCCTGAAGCAGACCGGCTACGAGATGAAGACGCTGAACGCCGACAACAAGACCGACGCCCAGCAATCGCAGATGAACGACGTCATCGCGCTGAAGCCGGCGGCCATCATCCTGGCGGCAGTCGACTTCAATGCCCTGAAACCGTCGATCGAGGCGGCCCGGGCCGCCGGCATCCCGGTGGTCGAGTTCGACCGCCAGATCACCTCGACGCCATCCGACTTCACCTCTGTCGCCGGAACGGTCGAGATCGGCTACGTCGCCGCCGACCAGGCCGAGAAGCTGCTGAAGGCAAAGCACGGTTCGGTGAAGGGCAAGGTGCTGCAAGTCCTCGGCGATCCCGGCGATCCCTACACGCTCGACATCCAGAAGGGCTTCGAGGAGAAGATGAAGGCGTTTCCCGACGTCAAGATCATCTCGCTTCCGGCCATGCAGTGGGAAGCCAGCAATGCCGGCACAATCGTTGCCGACCAGATGCTGGCGAACCCGGACATCGACCTGATCTTCAGCCATGCCGCGCACCTTTCGGTCGCTGCCGTCGCCTCGCTCGAGGCGGCCGGCAAAAAGCCGGGCGACGTCATGCTGATGAGCTCGAACGGCGCTCCGGTCGGCCTCGACCTGATCCGCAAGGGCTGGCTCAACGCCGAAATCGAGCAGCCGCTCTACGCGCAGGCCGCGGCTGTCGCGATGTTCATGGACAGGATCGTCAAGAAGCAAGAGATCAAGCCCGGTGAATACGACGTGCTCGGCTTGAAATCGACCGTGACCAAGGAAGCCTGGGGTCCGAACATCAAGATCCCCGGTGCCGCCATCACCAAGGAGAACGTCGACAACCCGGCCTTCTGGGGCAACCAGAAGCCGCCGACGGACACCGTCAAGCCGGTCGAATAGTCATTGAAAGCGCTCCGGGCCGTAACGGCCCGGAGCCTACCCTTTCACAACGCCGCGTCCAAAAGACGCCGTGGCGAATTTGAATCCGCGCCCGAACCCGACGAAATCGAATTGATTTCGCGGGGCATGCGCCAACCGGATCAGCCCATGAACCCGCGCACACGCAAAGCCCTGGAGTTCGTACTCGACAACCTCGTCTGGTTCATGTTGCTGTTCGTGCTGGTGGTCTTCTCCATCTTCGTCCCGAACTACTTTCAGCTCGGCATCTTCGCCAACATCATCGAGGCTTCCAGCGTGCTCGGCGTCATGTCGATCGGCCTGGCGCTGGTGATCATCGCCGGCCACATGGATCTGTCGGTCGAATCCGTCGCAGCGCTTAGCGCCATGGCGGTCGGCATCCTGTTTTGCTCGTCGGGCATCGGCATGGGCGTGCAGTTGCATCCCGAATGGCTGATGGTTCCGGTTTCGCTGCTGCTGGCGCTGGCAGTCGGCGGCCTCATCGGCGCCTTCAACGGCTATCTGGTGGTCAAGGTGAAGATGAGCGCTTTCATCATCACGCTGGCGTCCTACATCTGGGTGCGCGGCCTCGTGCTGGTCGTGTCGGGCGGCCGCTCGGCGCAGGATCTTGCACCGGCCATCCGCTGGTTCGGCATCCAGCGCCTTGTCGGCCTGCCGCTCACCGCCTGGATCGCGGTTGGCTGTTTCGTGGTCTTTTCGCTGATCATGGCCAAGACGCCATTCGGCCGGCATCTCGTGATGATCGGCGGCAACGAGACGGCGACCTTCCGCGCCGGCATCCGGGTGAACCGTAATCTCATCATCGCCTTCGTGCTTGCCGGCGCGATTGCCGGCCTTGCCGGCTGGCTGCTGGCGATCCGCACCTCGGGCGCCACCGCCAATCTTGGCGTCGGCTTGCTGTTCAACGCCTTCGCCGCGGTCGTCATCGGCGGGGTCAGCCTGAAAGGCGGTGTCGGCACCCTCCCCGGCGTGTATGCCGGCGTACTTTTGCTCTCGGCCATCAACACGGCGATCAATTTGATGGGCCTGCCGGCCAATTTCACCCAGGTGATCCACGGCCTGCTGGTGTTGGCCGCAGTGCTGCTCGACGCCTTCAAGCAAACCATTCGCCAAAGACTCGCATGACAGGACGGCTCGCATGACCAATCGGTTACAAGACAAGGTAGCGCTGATCATCGGCAGCGCCCGCGGCATCGGCAAGGGCATTGCGCTACGCTTTGCCGAGGAAGGCGCAAGGCTGGTGCTGGCCGACACCGAGGCCGAGGCCGGGCAAGCCACCGCTGACGAACTGGGCGCCCCCTTCATCCGCACCGACATCTCGCAAATGAGCGACGCCGAGGCCGCCGTGGCGCTGGCGCTGAAGCAGCATGGCCGCCTCGATATCATCGTGCAGAATGCCGGCATCTATCCCTGGCAGCTGATCGAGAACACCAGCGCCGACGACTGGGACCGCGTCATGGCGGTCAACCTGCGCGGCACCTTCAATGCCAGCCGCGCGGCCTTGGTGCCGATGAAGGCGCAAGGCTTCGGCCGTATGCTCTACACCTCGTCCATCACCGGCCCGCATGTCACCAGCCCCGGCCACGGCCACTATTCGGCCAGCAAGGCCGGCATCAACGGCTTCATCCGCGCCGCCGCGCTCGAATTCTCCGGCTACGGCATCACCGTCAACGGTGTCGAGCCCGGCAACATCCTGACCGAAGCCATCGAGCTGCATCGCGGCGCGGCCTACATCAAGAACATGGAGGACTCCATCCCGCTCGGCCGCCTCGGCAGCCCGCGCGACGTCGCCAACGCCTTCCTGTTCCTCGCCTCCGACGACGCCAGCTACATCACCGGCACGACCATTGTTGTCGATGGTGGGCAGCTGTTGCCGGAAGGCAATGATTTTCGGCTGCTGCCGCCGTGATTGCAGCATCTACCGAACGACTCGGTTCCGTGTCTTGGCAACAGTTTGAATGGACTAATGGAATGGTGGGCGATGACGGGCTCGAACCGCCGACATCTTCGGTGTAAACGAAGCGCTCTACCAACTGAGCTAATCGCCCGCTCCGGGCCGGACCTTTAAGCGGTCAGGGTCCGCTTCGCAAGGCCAAATGAGCGCAGGATGCCCTGGTTGGATGCCGGTTTTGCCAACAAAACGCCGGCTGTCAAAAAACCTTCTCCTGTTTGCTGTTATGCTGTCCTGTCACGCTTGACACCCGGTGGCGAACCCCTTATCCAGCGCCCCAACGACGAACACGGCTGACACGTGTTCGCCATGCGCGGGTGTAGCTCAGTTGGTTAGAGTGCCGGCCTGTCACGCCGGAGGTCGCGGGTTCGAGCCCCGTCACTCGCGCCACTCTCAATCTCTTGCTTTGCAAGGGTTTTAATGAGGGTGGCGCTGCGGGAACTTTGGACGGGTTTCAACTTTTTTCTCCGCCGAGTTTCAACTTTTTGTATTCATTCTGTTCGTGACCGAGCAGCTTGCGCCCCCTGAGGCGGCTGGCATCGGCAGAGCGCACGGCGGCCAGGTTGACCGGCATATAGGTCTTCTGCAGCGCCTTGTTCTCATCGATCGAATTGCCCATCTTGGCGGATATCGCTTCGACCGACGCACCTCCGGCATTGGCCTCGACCGCGCCGGAACGCCGCATGTCCATCAACCGGCGCTTTTCTCCTTCCCCAAACACAAGGCTGCGGAGATCGGCGAAGTCGTCGACCAGCGCATCTTTGGTGTAAGGCACGCCCGGGCGCGGCCTGCCGCCCTTCGGGCCCGGCGCGAAGCCGCGCGAGCGGAAGATCGGCGCGTCGTCGAGCAGGATGACGCCCAGCGATTCGACGTATGCCAACACCAGGCGCTGCGTGCGCGGCGACAGCGTGCCGAAAGCTGCCTCGCCGCTCTTGCTGCGTTCGATCAGAAAACCCCATTCCTGCGCCGTCTGCATCGCCTGCGCCGGGGTCAGCGTGCGCACATCGACCGGGGAGAAGCTTGTGTCCCAGGCGACCGCGATGATGCAGGCCAGGCCGCGGTAGCCCGCGCGCCATGTCCCCTTGACCATGCGCACCACCTCGCCTTCCGTCCACGTCTGACGGCGCGGCGGTGGCGTCTTGCGGCGGATTGCCAGCGACGGATCCGACTTCGGCTGACACAACCTCATGCTGGCCATCACGTTGTAAAGTGCCCGCCAAGTCTTCATGGCGCGGTAGGCGATGTCGATGCCCTTGGCCCGCAGCAGGCGTGCGTACCATTCATCCAGCAGTTCGAGCGAAATGTCGGCCGGCGGCAGATCGGCAAAATAGGGTTCGATGTACGTCCAGCCGCGCTCCCAATCTTCGCGAGTGCGTGGCGCCAGACGCTTCCAGGCCTCGGTGCGGCGGTACCGGGCGAACGCGTCGCCAATCGAGTTCTTCGGCCAGCTGTCAAGCCGAGGCGCTTCCCTGCCCTTCCTGAAAGCCTGCCAACGATCTTCCCAAAGCCTCGCCAGAGCCCAGGCGTTCGGACCGTCGACGCCACACGGGATGCACTGGAAACCGGCAGCCACCATCTTCGGGGTTGGCAACCAGTAGCCATATCTGGCCTTGCGGATGACGTAGTGCTTGAGCTTGATCTCAACCAAGGGTCGCGAGCCTCGCCTTCACGAGGTCAGCGCTTGCGCCTATATGGGGAACGCCCAGCTGCGGCGGCACGCCGAGCCCTGAGCGGCGATCTTGCCAGGCATCGATCGCCACTAGGTCGAAATTGCCGGTGATCGAGCAGGCCGGTGGGAAACCGTCCGCCAGCAGCGCCACCAGCAGCTCGGCGAATTCCTTGGCCGTCAAATGCAGTCGCCGCGCCGCCTTCTCGGCGGGGACAAGACGTGGCTCGACGCGAAAGCGGATACTGCTGGCCGACGGTGGCAAACCGCTCCCTGACTGCGTTGCGTCGGCGCGGCGCATTTAGGCCTCTTCCTTCGCCTTCGCATCGGCGTAGCCCGCGCCAAGGTTGCTGCCCGGCATCATCATCTCCAAGCGAATCTGAGCCAGAAGATTTCCAGTGATGACCAGCTGATGGCCGCAATAGTGCGAACCGGTTGCGGCATAACCGTCTGCACTGCCAGCCGCGTGTTCGATGATCGCCTTGTCGTCGGCGAAGAGAAGGACCCGGCGCGCGCCGGCGGCGGCATCGCCTTCCTGGGGCGCCATGACGGCAATCGCAATTGCGCCGTCGGAATGGATTTCGAGCCGCTCGATGAGTGGATCGTTCGCGCTAAGCGCAGCTGCGAGCAATACCGCCAGTTGAAGCTTATCGCCATAAGCGTGGGCGAAGGGAGGCGGCACTAATGTCAAATCCATCACTCTAACCATCACCGGGCCAGCATCGCTGGCGCGGCGAGCGACCAGGCAAAGAAGCGCGAGCGCGACATGCAGTGGTTCCATGTCCGGAGCGTGCGGTCCTCTCGGTCCGAAGGGCACCAGGTTGAGGGAGCGCAATGGCCGGAAGCGCTGGTCCATTTCGCCAAACGTACCATTAGATAGGCGGGCAAATGTCTTCTGAAGGTCGGCAGCGTTCATGGATATAATGCCCTTCTGTTGATTCCACAGATAGACCCCATCAACTAGGTTGGTCAACAGTGATAGTCACAAAAGGGACAGTCGTGCACAAAAATCACCCGGCGGGAGACCCTGCCGATATACCGGCAGGGGTTGGTCGGCAGCCAGGCAAAGCCACCCAATTCAGCCGGTTACAGCGTCTGTCGCCCCGTGAAACACGCTTCCCCAATGGTCGATGCGGGCGGCGATCGCGGCGTCGCTTTCACCTCGATCGGTCATGGCGTCTACCTCATCGAGTATCTCATCGAATGCTTTGCGCAACCGTCTTGCCACGTCTGCCGGCAACCGGCTCAAACGTTCGTCGATGCTGGGAAAAACCTTCCCGTCTGGAATGTTTTCGATCGACTTCGCGGCGGATCTATCGTCGGTAGCGGCAACACCTGCAAATGCGGCACCGGCAGCCAGGCCAGTGGTCATCAAAGTGCGGCGGGAGACGTGCTGGTTCATGAAATTGTCCTCTACAACTACTGATTCTGATTTTGACATCGCGGGCTCGCATGCCGCGCGTGAATTCCAGGGCATCAGCAGGCGAGCGACGAGACCCGGACGGTGTGAATCACGGGTATAAGCGGCGGCATCAGGCTCGCCACCAGGTCTTATGGTTTCCGACATGTAAATTTCCTCGCGGTTCGAACCGGCTTTCCACAGCCGGCGGATCATAATTCCCGTGAGGAATTTTGATCCATCTCGGCGGGCGGCGCCGAAGCCGGGGGTTGGAAACCTGCCGCGAGACAGGTCGAACGGTTTTAAGCTTTCGCTCTGGACATAGCGTTCGCCCCCGGCCATAAAAGCCGAGTTGGAACGCCCGCCAAGGCGTCACCAAGCGCTCAGAGCCTGCCAAGGCTCCTGCGCCTCAGCAGACACCTTCGACGCCAATCGAGGTTCCTGCTTATCGCGGTCAGGGTTTCCACACCCACTGACACGCTGCTCTTATTCGCCAAAATCGTCAAGCGCCTCCCTCGTCTAGGGGAGCGGCTTGCGCAAGACTGCACATAGGCGCAATAAATGAAGTTTAACGGGGAAGCTAAATTTGAGCACTCGCTGGATCTACACTCAACCAGGTCAAACCGCTTACTATCAAGAGGACAACAGCATCTACACGGTTGGCGGCGCTTACGCCTTCTGGGTCGATTCGGGATGGTGGTATCGAGTTCCAGACGGCCAAGCTGCCTACTACATCGCGGACAATTGGGTATACACTCCCAACGGCAAGCCCTCATTCTACTATGGCGACTGACGATGGCGATCGATCCACAAGACCTTGTGCGATGGGGTGCCGTCGGCAGCCAAGCTGCTTTCATGATTCTGATCGATGTTCTTTTCAAGAAGGGTGTGCTTGCCGCCACCGACATGGACGCAATTCAGGAATACCTGACGGACATGGGTGGCAACTATGAGTTGAAGCCTTATGAGCGCGCTTCAATAGATGAAATGTCAGATACATTTGCAAAGTTGCGCCCCGACCGGGCCTGAATTTCTCCAAGGGGAAACCATGAGCCTTGGCTAGGTCAGTGTTACTTTCGGATCGATGTAGAAAGTGGACGACGCCTTTGCCGCCCTAACCCTGAGAAACACCCACCCCTTCTGTTGAGGCGTGAAGGTCACCACTAGCTTGAAGCTGGTGCTAGAGCCGCCCCATGTCCCGGAGCCTGCATCCTGACCGGCCCCCGCGGCCAAGACATTCGCCTTGCTGTCGTTGACGAACGAGGCAAGCGGCGACGAGGCGTCGCCAAGGTATTCGGCCTCCACCCAGATCTCGTCGTCATTGGGAACGGCACCCCCGCCCCAGATGCCTTCGATCGTAGCGGTCACGGTAGAGCCGGTGACATCGTTCCATATCGCGATCGGAGGAGTTTCGAAGGGCAGCGTCCAGAAAGCGTTGGCGGTCGTGACGATCTTCCAGGCCAAGGGTGTCGTTCCGTCAGATGCACCGCCGGTGTGGACGATCGTCGTTTCCTCGGTCAGCGTGCCCGAGTAGCGGTAGCGGCCCTGGTTGTAACTGACGCCGCCGGAACCGGATCTGACATAGTCGATTTCTGCGGCACCTTGGTTGGAGGGTGTCGCGGCAAGCGTCACCGCGGCGTTGAGCTTGCAATCGGTGAAAGAATAGATTGCCGTGGGACCCGTACCCGCACCGACAATGGTTTTGCCCGAGCCGGCAGCACTCAGGTCGACGCCACGAACCTCTACCACCTGGGCGTCGGCGTTGCCTCCATTGATGAAAAGCGTCGTTGGGATCGTGCCGAGCAGCGCCGAAGCTGTATTAGACCAAGTGACCTTACCCACGACCTTAGCGGCCTGACCGGCATTGGCGAACGACAGCGTGGTGTTCTCCAAAGCCGTGTAACACGAGTCTAGAGAACCAACATTAATTCGGCAGGCGGCCCCGGTCGAGGCGATGCGTAGCGAGCAATTTTTCATCGCCACGATCTGGTTGCTGCCGTTTCCCACGTTGAGCTGGGCTGTGCTGCTTGAACCAGTGCCTGTGGTGAAGATGATGCCATCGATGTAGACGCCGCCGCTCCCCAGGCTCATGGAGCTCGCACCAGATGAGTTTACCGCAGCAGTGGCTCGCAGGTCGGCGGCGACAGGCGGGACCGACCCGGAATGATTGACGCAGATGGCCTTGCTGGGAGTTGCCGCTGTTCCGGGGAACGTAAGGGTAAGACCCGCAGTCGTTTCGGAGTGATCCTCGGAAACATAGAAGATGTCGCCGGCCGCCTTGCCCGAGAGCGCAGTGGCAAGCGTCGTATAAGCATTGGCCCAATCGGCGCCTGTTGCGGCACCGCCCGCGCCCGAGCGAACATAATATGCGGTCATGGACTATGCCTCATTGATGTAGGTTCCAGGTACCATCGACTGGCGCGGGCCATTGCTGTTCACGTAGGCGCCTAGCGTCATGGCCTGGCGGGTTGCGCCTGACAGGGAGACGGTAATCGTAAAGGAGGGCAGATCAGCCGTGGCGGTCACACCGTCGGTCACGCGCACCGAAAGGCTGGCGTAAGTTCCGGGCGTAGTTGGCGTCCCTGAAACCACGCCGGTTGATGAGTTGATCGAGATGCCAGCCGGCCAACTGCCAACCAGCGAATAGGTATAGGGCAGCGTGCCGGCGCTCGCCGTCACGGTGAAGCCCGTATAGGCGATATCTTCGGTGGCAGTTGTGATCGGCGTTCCAGACAGGGAGAGCGACCGTAACCCGCCGACACGAATACCGCTGGCAAAGCCCGGCAACATGGTTAGACCTTCATGTCGTTGGCAGAGAAGACATAGAAGTTTGAGGCCGTCACACACAGGATGTTGAGCACGTCCACCGATGCCGCTGCCGTGGTCAGAACCGGTTCCGTGCCGCCTGGAAACTTGTACTGATTGCCATATGCAAGTGTCCGTGTGCCGGCCCCGTCTTGCGTGATGATGATCGTCCGCCATGTTCCCGGCTGGCCATTCGTCGGGTTGTCGAGCGTGCGATTGCCGCCGATCGTCAGCGAGCGGTTGATGCCGGCATCCCAATCGAGCGCGATGTTGGCGCCATCAGTCAGCGCCACAAATGCCGATGCGCTTTCTATCAGGTCAGAGGTCAGCACCTTGTTGGACGCCGCGGCGCGCACATTGGCATCGCTGGCTTTCGCCATGCCATCCTTGAGCACCTTGCCGGTTGTGCCGTCATACTGCGCAAAAGCGCCGTCCGTAGCCGAGGCCGGGCCGACAACGTCACCTGCTACGCCGCCTCCTGACGCCGCGATCACTGCTCCGTCAAGGCTGTTTGTTGTCCCGTCCGTCTTGAAGATGCCAATCTTTCCGGCAGGTACGCTGATCGTTGTCGATCCTTTCGCAACCGTGATCGAGTCCGTCGCGTCGGTATTGTGGACGAGGAACAGCGCCCGTTTGACGGCCGGCAACGTCAGGATCCTGGTGGCTGACAAACCACTGGGAACAAATGTCATTGCGGATCGAAACTGACTCGCTGTGAGCGTGACGTTGCCCGCCGAAAAGTCGACCGCCAAAATGTCTCCAAAGGCATTGCCGAGAGCAGCGTCGCCATCGTTCGAGGTCTGCCATTGCCCGTCTGCCTGGCTATCGGCAATAGCTGGAATGTTAAGATCGTGCGCCATGGCCGGCGGCCTCCAAATACCGTTCGGCCAGCCCCTTGGCGAGCTTCAAAATATCGTCTTGCTCGAATCCCCGCGCCCTGCAGCGCGCCTGAAATTGCATAAACTCCAGGGTGATGGGAAAGAACGGGCTCGGCGTTTTGCAGCCGTCCTCGTCGACATCGCTTGATGCGCCCTGCGGCATGTTTCTTCACCTCCGTTTATGGGAACAGGCGGCGGCACAGACCCAAATGCCGCCGCCTTCCTTCTGTGATCAGGCCTCGCACTTCAGAAGCTTGATGGCCTCGCTGTTCGCCACATCGCCGCCAACGCGTTCATAGGCGCAGAATTTGACGAGCGGCCGGGCCGTGTAGGGATCCCGCATCACCCGGATATTCTGCATCTGGACGATGGTGTAGCCGATCATGAAATTGCCGAACGCAACCGGGAAAGTGTTGGCGCCGAGGTCCGGCATATCTTCGTTCACGACAACCGGATAGCCAAGCAGCAGGGGGCGCTGCCCTTCGGCCAATGCGTCGGTCCAAAGGTATTGCCCGGTCGTATCCTTGAACTTGCGAACACTGCCGGTCGTGGTCGAGTTCATCATCCAAACCGCGCCCTTCCGATAAGGTGCCCGCAACGTGTAGACGAGATCGATGAGCTTATCGGCGGGATTGCTTGCCGCGAAGCCGGATGCGCCAGCAGTTTTGACATACTGAAGGGTCCCGTAATCGCGCGTGGCGTCGGCGGTCGTCACAGGTGTCGGCCCAGTCAGGAAGCCCTGTGGCTTCCCGACGCTGTCGCCAGTGACGAACGCCACGCCCTCGGACCGAGCGAACTTGGTGGCGATCTTGCCGTCGATCCAGGCGCCGAGGTCGCGATTTGACGTGTCGAGCAGCTTTTGGGTGAGCGGCGCCTGGGCGTCCAGCTCGTGCAGTGGAATGCGCAACTTGCCGACGTCCGGCGTTGCAGTGTCGGAGCGTGATGCGGTCTCGCCGACCCAATTGGCCCCGGCCTCGTCGAAATCGACCGGCTCTTCCCACGCATCGCCGCTCGTGATGGTGATGATGCGGGCAACCTGCCGCATCGGGCTCTGATCCCACAGCTTGGTGACCCAGCCGTCAGACTGCTCGGCGTTGACGAGATAGCCGCCCGCCGGATCCGAACCGACAGACATTGTCTTGTACTCACCAGCAGCAGCCGGATCACCAGTGCGCGCGACGTCGGCGAATAGGTTTTTCACTTCGACCGCGTGGGCGGCTTGGTCGACGGCGTCACCGCCTCCAAGTTTCGTGCGGCCAAGCTTGAGCTCGAGGCCTTCACGTTCCTTGCTCTCTGCGGCGAGCTTCTTTTCAAGCTCGGTGAATTTGTCGGCCGTTGTCTTGGCTGCGGCCTTGACCTCCAAGTGATACTTGTCGAAGGCCGATTTCAGTTCGACCAGGTCGCCAGGCTCTTCCTTGGTTTCGAGCCGGACACCGCGTAGCGGATTGATGTGTTTCATGGGAGTTACCCTTTCCTGATTTCAGTGGTTGCGGAATGCACGGCCGCCAGCAGATTGGCCGCATCAGTATCTTCACTGCGGAGGGCGGACCATCCGCCCGCCGCGATCTTGCGTGCCGCCGACTTTGGAAAGCCCGAGGCGCGTAGAAAGCCTTCAAAATCCCGGCTGGATGCCATGCCCTTCACGCCATCGACGCGGGCCGCCTCGTTGCTCGGGAAGGTCACGAGCGACACTTCCCACAGCTTCAGCGCTTTGAGGCGACGGGTGCCTTCACGGTCGACCGAGGCGCCGCCAGACATCACCTGGTAGCCGATTGACATGCCGTTGAACGCGCCTTGCAGGAGCAATGCACGCGCTTCGCGACCGTCGTTCGTGTCGAGGTTGAGCCGTCCGGTGAGCTTGAGGCCTCGGGCATCCTCGCTAGCCGCTTGCCAGACGCCAATCGGCCGTTCCGGATCATGCGACCAGA
The DNA here is from genome assembly GCF_055811655.1 of Mesorhizobium sp. WSM4809. NCBI lineage: Bacteria > Pseudomonadati > Pseudomonadota > Alphaproteobacteria > Hyphomicrobiales > Phyllobacteriaceae > Mesorhizobium > Mesorhizobium sp. WSM4809. Next base: position 80,129 of record NZ_JBVVQW010000014.1, on the reverse strand, counting down.
GCATTGCCGGCATCTGGCCCTTCGCCCGGTAGTCGAGCAGCGAGGCTGAGAAGGCGCCGGCCTCGACGATGTCGCCCTGACGATCGCGAACGCCGAATACGCTGCCGTAGCCCGAGATGACTCCGGCGTTGACCTGGTCGGCCGCGAGCTTCAGCTCGATTCCGGCCGACATTATGGGTTCGATGAAGTTCTTTGTGGAAACGCTCACTGGCGCACCTCTGGCGTGAAAGGGTTCGAAAGCTTCGAACTCATCACCCGGCGTCCCGCCGGTGCTCTGAGGTGCGGCTCTAGCGTCTCGCCAGCTGCGCGCGACCAGAAATATCCGCTGCTTCGCCATCCAGGTCAAGCCGGCTTATCGAGGCTGTGGACAAGTCGCAGCTTCGGCGGGTCGAGATCGCGGAAGCCTGCGGCCATGTCGTCTAGGATTTGCGCCACATCCGGCGCCTTGGCGCCGAGCGACAGAAGCACAACGGCAGCACCACGGATCGCGCCCTCGACGATGCATTCCGGCGGCATGCCCTTCGGCCCGAAGCGAGGCCACAAGGCTGCCACCGCCTCCATAATGATCTTCACATTTGCGTCGTGCTCGACGTAATCCTCGGTCTGCAGCATGGCTGGAGGCTCCTAGTTTTTGACAGGTTCAAATTTGGCGAAGGCGCCCTGGGCGATTCGGTCGGCGGCGGCCCGCAGTTCGCCGGCGGTATGTGCGGCGCCGTACTCAGCGACTGACACTGCGACGCCGAAGGTCAGCAGCCTGTCGATGTAAACCGCCGCTGGAATGCCGACGGCGTTCATGGCGTCGACGGCCTGATGGATTAGCTGGTCGGCCTTGGCCTGGTGTTTCTTCACGATCTCGCCCATTCGGAAAAATTTATTCGGAAACTTGCGCCCACAAAAACTTCATTATGGAAGCCGGTCTGGCGGCTTGCGCCTCTGGACTTTTGACCTCCCCCCACCCCTGCGGGCCTCGGTCAGGATCCTGTCTTCGTCGGCCTCCGAGATGTTCCCAGTTCGCGCTCTGGCGCGTTCCAGGTTGGCGCCTCCGGCGCATTCAGTCGAACAGTAGATAGGCCGCCTGCCGCGATGCTTCGTCGACTGGACCATCTCAGAGCCGCACCACTTGCATGCTCTGCGCACCTGATCGTTCATGGCTTTGCCCCTGCCGCTTCGGCTGCCAGCTTGGCTTCGTATTCCCGGAGGAACTTCGGTTTGTAGGTCGTCAGCGGCTTATCGACCTTGCTCCCGACAGGAACGACACCGCCGGTCTTCGGTCGGTCGGGCAACCCCTTCCACTTCCGCTCTCGCAGATAGGTTGCGAAGGTGCAGAACACGGTTCGGCCACCTGCCTTGCCGGCAATGAGAAACCGACCTATGTCGATTTTCGCATCGGCGCGATCGTCAGGCGACAGTGCTTCCCATGCCTCCAAAGCATCAGTTCGACTGTCGTGTGCACCTGTCGGCCAGGCCTTCAGCGCCATTTCGAACTCAGCGTTCTCGCGCGCTCTTTCTCTAATTCGTTTATCAGGGGTCGTTAACATTGGTGCCCGCTCATGGGTGGGCACCCCCTGCCCATCCTGGGCGGGCACCCCTGCCCACCCGTGGGCACCCTCTGCAACGTCCAAAACGACGCGATACTCGTGCGCAGTGTCGGCGCCGCTGTCGCGTACGACTGGTCGATGTTCAAGGTAGCCAGCTGCAACGAGGCGGCCGATCGAGCGCTGCACTGTTGAGCGCCCGCATCTCAGCTCTTTCGCCATCTTGACCTGGGACCGGCAGCACCAGCCGCGACGATCCGTGTGTCGCCCGAACAGCGCGAGCACCTGCAGATCGCGCCCTTCCAATTTTGGATCCGTGACAGCGTCGGCAGGGATAATCGAGAACCTTGGAAGGCCGTGGCTCATCGCACCGCCTCGCGGAGCGCGGCGATCGCCTGCAACGCCGTCAGGCCGAACCTATGCCGCAAGGCGGGAATGATCGGGCGCTCGCACGCCTCCCGGTTCGCCGCGTACCATCTTGCAGCTTCATCGATGACTGCGGACGATGCATGGCAAAGACCGGTGGTTCCGCCGATAGGCAGGTCAGGGCAGTCAGTTTCAACTTTCGGGTATTTTACCGCCCGTTCGCTGCCTTCAGAAATCGAAACTATTGCTGAATTTGTTCTAGAATTTACTGGCCTGTCACGCCGGAGGTCGCGGGTTCGAGCCCCGTCACTCGCGCCATTTCTCTCAAGGGTATCAAGCTCTTGGCTTCAGAGAAATGTCGACATTGATTGTCAAAAACATTGTCTTGCAAGAGACCTGAGGTCCAAGAGACCTGAGGTCACTCAGGTCCTTTCAGCCCTTGCCTACGCTTGGCCCTGCAAGATCACCCCCTCGCCAGCAGTGCCTCGACCTCCTGCAATGTCGGCATCGACGGTGCAGTCCCCGGTCGCGTCACGGAGATACCGGCGACGGCGCAGGCGAAGCGCACCGCCTGCAGCGGCTCCACGCCCCTCGAAAGTGCTGCGGCAAGCCCGCCATTGAAGGCATCGCCTGCCCCCGTGGTTTCGACCACCGGGCCGGCGCTGACGGCTGGAAGATGGTCGGAGCGCTCCTTCGAGTGCAAAAGCGCGCCCTTGTCGCCGAGCGTGACGATGACCGTGCCGACCCCCTTTTTCAGCAGACTGTCCGCGGCGGCTCGCGCCTCGTCGACCGAGGACACCTTCATCCCGGTCAGTTCCTCCGTCTCGGTCTCGTTGGGCGTGAGATAGTCGCACAGCGTGTAGATGCGGTCGGGAAGCTTTGCCGCGGGGGCCGGGTTGAGGATCGTCGTCACCCCTGCCCCACGCGCGATCTCCAGCGCCCGCATGGCTGCTTCGATCGGCTGTTCGAGTTGGGTGACAAAGACGCCGGCATTGCTGATCAATGCAGCATTGGCTTCGATATCGGCTGGAGAGATCAGCATGGCAGCACCGGGGCTGACGATGATGGCGTTGTTGCCGGTGGTCTCCTCGACGAAGATGTAGGCCGCACCGGTGTAGCTTTCCGGCGTATCGATGACGGCATTTTTCACGCCCGCCTGCGCCCAGGTCTGCCTCGCCATGTCGGCGAAGGGATCGACGCCGAGGCGGGTGAGGAAGGTGACGTCGGCGCCGAGCTTGCCGGCGGCAACCGCCTGGTTAGAACCCTTGCCGCCCGGCCCCAGCGTGAAGGATGTGCCGAGGATGGTTTCGCCCATGCGCGGCTGCCGCTGCGCCCTGTAGGCGGTGTCGGCGACGAACACACCCAATATGACGACAGGCTTCATGACGACCGGCTTGCCCGAAGCCATGCCGCTACTGCGCATCCGGCGGCACGACGCCCTTGCGAAAGGCGAAGCAGCCGTAGAAGCGGCGCTCACCTGTCTGGATGACGCAATAGGCCTGTTTGGCGCGCTCGTAGAAGGCATAGCGCTCGACCGCGATCATCGGCCACGACTTGCCCTCGGCCTTGTCGACCTCCCTTTGCACTTCGCTTTGTACGGGCGGAATTTCGTCGGGCTTGCCGACGATTTCCATGCGCGCGGCCGAGTCGTCGACGAATGTATCCAGTGGGTAGAGCGACAGCACCGCCTTGACCACTTGCGCCGCCGAGGCATCGATGCGCAGCACGCGGCCGAGCGCGGTCTGGCGCGCCACCGAATCGGACGGAAAATTGGTGTCGGCGATGATCAGATCATCGCCATGCCCCATTGCCCGCAATGCCTGCAGCACGTCGGCATTGAGCAGCGGGTTGATGCCTTTGAGCATGGTATTCCTCGTGAGTTGGGATCAGAGACGCTTGCCGGTCTCTGCGTCGAAAAGATGGATCTGGTCGAGTCGTGGCTTCAGCTTCAACGTATCGCCCGGCTTGAAGTCGTGACGCTCGCGAAACAGCGCCACCATCTCGCCTTCGCCGAAGCGCAGGAACACCAGCGTTTCCGAGCCGGTCGGCTCGACCACCGAAATCTTCGCCGGCACGCCGTCGGGATGGATTTCGAGATGCTCCGGTCGCACGCCATAAACGACGGCTTGCCCGTCCTGTGCGGCGTTGCCCGATGCGATCGGGAACAGCGTGCCCGCGATGTCGACACCGGGCTTGTCGCCTTTGCGCATGGTGCCCTTGAGCAGGTTCATCGACGGCGAGCCGATGAAGCCGGCGACAAACAGGTTGGCCGGTCTGTCGAACAGCTCCAGCGGCGCGCCGACCTGCTCGATGCGGCCGTCGCGCATGACGACTATCTTGTCGGCCATGGTCATGGCCTCGATCTGGTCGTGGGTGACATAGATGGTGGTGGTCTTCAGCCTCTGGTGCAGTTCCTTGATCTCGGTGCGCATCTGCACGCGCAGCTTGGCGTCGAGATTGGACAGCGGCTCGTCGAACAGGAAGACCTGCGGATTGCGCACGATGGCACGGCCCATGGCCACGCGCTGTCGCTGGCCGCCGGAAAGCTGGCGGGGATAGCGCTTCAGATAGGGATTGAGGTCGAGGATATCGGCGGCGCGCTTGACCCGCTCGGCGACCAAGGCCGGATCGGTTTTCCTGAGCTTGAGCGCGAAGGCCATGTTCTGCTCGACCGTTTTGTGCGGATAGAGCGCATAGTTCTGGAACACCATGGCGATGTCGCGCTTGGCCGGCGGCAGATGATTGACGACGCGGTCGCCGATGGCGATCGTACCGGCGGAGACGGTCTCCAGCCCAGCCACCATCCTGAGCAATGTGGACTTACCGCAACCCGAAGGGCCAACCAGCACCACGAACTGTCCGTCTGCGATATCGACGCTGACTTCGTGCAGAACCTTGACCGTTCCAAAGGCCTTGGCCACCTTGCTGATCGCGACTTGCGCCATGTCTCCCCCATCGGCTCCATTAGCCGTAGGCGCAGAAGCTAACCAACGCGACCTGTCAGGGCAAGTCGGTCCCTTATAGATAAAAACCCGTTCTCGTTGACACGGCGTTTGGTTGTGAGAATAGTGGCTGGCGCTGGTCAAAATGTCGGTACCCGATCCGCAGGGAAATTCAATCGACGCAGGGTGGGGTCCTGCCTAATTCGTTTCCGAAACGGGAGCATCGTTGGCGCTCCGGCGTCCGACAGTTGGCCGATTTATTCACACTGATGTTCTGGGAGGAAATAGGCGATGAGAACGGGTCTTTACGACAAACTGGTTCGAGCCGGCGCCACAAGGCGCGACATATTGAAGGGCGCGGCCAGCATGGCCGCGATCGCAGCCGCATCCGGCGCCGGACTTGGCGCCTTGACGCGCCCGGCCTCAGCGGCAAGCGAATTGCGCACAAAAATCCTGCAGATCCCAGGCGTCGGCAAAGGCCAGCCGACGGACGCCGATTTCCAGAAGGTCGGGGAACTCTGCCTCGAGGCGACCAAGGCCAATGTCAAGGAAGGCGAATTCGCCGGCGTCGAGCTGACCTTCATGGGTCTCAACAACCAGAACCTGCACAATGTGCTGTTCCGCGGCTTCCTGAAGCCGTGGGAGACCTACACCGGCGCCAAGATCAACTGGATCGACCTGGCGCAGGCCGATTACAACGCCCGCCTGCAGCAGTCGATCGCGACCGGCACCGTCGATTTCGACATCATCGAAATGGGCGCGCCGTTCGAAGGCGATGTCTGCGGCAAGGGCCTGACGTCGGAAATGCCCGACTGGGTCAAGACCCAGATCGATTTCGACGATCTGGTCAGCTACCTGAAGCCGCCGGTCGGCACCTGGGACGGCAAGCAATACCGCGTGACCGTCGACGGCGACGCGCACAACTTCAACTACCGCACCGACGTGTTCGCCGATGCCGACCTCGCCAAGGCCTGGAAGGACGGCGGTGGTGAAGGTGAATGGGGCGTGCCGAAGACCTGGCAGCAGGTTCAGGCAGTGACCAAGTTCCTCAAGGGCAAGAAGCTCAAGGACCAGGACGTCTATGGCTATCTGGACGCGCCAAAGCCCTGGGGCGGCTTCGGCTTCTATTTCCTTGGCAGCCGCGCCACCGCTTATGCCAAGCACCCCGACGACAAGGCCTGGCTGTTCGACGCCGACACGATGAAGCCGCGCGTCAACAATCCGGCCTGGGTGCGCGCCATCCAGGACGTCATCGACGCGCTGCCGTCCGAACCCGCCGACCAGATCAATGCCGATCCGAACACGACCGCCTTCCAGCAGTTCCTGGCCGGCACCGGCTCGATGGTCACCTGGTGGGGCGACGTCGGCTCAAACGTCAAGACCAACGACTCTTCCGTCGTCGGCGACGTAACCGGCTTCTCGATCCTGCCGGGCTCCGACGATGTCTACAATGCGAAGACCGGCGCCTGGGACAAGCTTGCCAGCGGCCCGAACTATGCGCCCAACTGCGCCTATCTCGGCTGGGGCGTCTATGTGATGGCCCGCGTCGATGCCGACGAAAAGAAGAAGAAGGCGGCATGGTCCGCCGCCGCCCATCTCGGCGGCAAGGACCTGTCGATCTGGACGGCGATGTATCCGTCGGGCTTCCAGCCCTACCGCAACTCGCATTTCGACATTCCCGAATGGGTGGCGGCCGGCTACGACGAGGCCTTCATCACCTCCTACCTCAAGTCGGAATCAGACAGCTACAACCATCCGAACGCGGCGATCGAGCCACGCATCCCCGGCATCTTCCAATACTACAGCGCCGCCGAGGACATCCTGGCCAACACTTTCGCCGGCAAGATGAAGGCGCAGGAAGGCGCCGACGCCATCGCGGCGGCCTGGGAGAAGCTGACCGATCAGATCGGCCGCGACAACCAGATCAAGCTCTACAAAGCCTCGCTCGGCATGTAGGCTGGCCTATGAACCGTGGGGGGGGGGGGGCCGCCGGCCCCCGGAGGGAGGGGGCCCCCCCCCCCCGCCCCCCCCGCCCGGGGGCGGGGGGGGGGGGGGGCGGCGCGGGGCGCGGGTTGGAAAGGGGCCCGCCCCGCCCCCCGAAAAAAATCGCCCGGGGGAC
>NZ_JBVVQW010000014.1:0-73157 GCF_055811655.1 Mesorhizobium sp. WSM4809 | reverse complement strand
CCCCCCCGCGCCCCCCCCCCCCCCCCCCCCCCCCCCCCCCCCAGCCCCCCCCCCCCCCCCCCGCGCCGCGCGCCCCCCCCCCCCCCCCGGGCCCGCCGCCCCCCCCCCCCCACCACTTTAGACCGGCTCCGGCTCCTCGAGAGCCTGCAAACGGGCGAGATTTGTGGCTGACCAGACTTCGACCGCGAACCAGTGGCCGGCAGATGCCGGCCCTTCCGATCTGATCTCTCCAGGCCGCAAACGCCTTGGCTGGACGCTAATGGCCGTTGCGACGCTTGGCCTGCTGGCGACGATCGTGCTGGAGATCCTCTACAAGGGCAGCGCCGATACGATCGGCTTCGAGACCTGGCGCCCCGTCGTCTATGCCTATGTGCTGTGGGGTGTGGCGATCGGCGTCGGCCAAGTGCTGACGCGTGGCGAAGACGGACAGCGTGCCCTGTTCCTGCTGCCGGCGCTGCTGTTCACCATCGCCATGGTGATCTTCCCGACGCTGTTCGGTTTCTACATCGCCCTCACCGACTGGAACCTCAGCTCGTTCAGCGGTCGCAAGTTCAACGGGCTTGACAATTTCTGGCAGATGCTGGCCGATCCCTACTACCGCAACGCGCTGTTCAACATGGTGCTCTATGTGCTGGCAGTGGCGGTCGAATATGTCATCGCCTTCGGCCTGGCGCTGCTGCTCAACGCGCAGATCCGGGCGCGAAAGTTCTTCCGCGTCGTCTTCCTGATGCCGCTGATGCTGTCGCCGGTCGCGGTGTCGTGGATGATCGGCAAGTCGCTGATGGAATACCGGTTCGGACCGGCCGCAACGCTGGCGCGCCATCTCGGCTGGGAAAATCCGGCCTTCTTCTCCGACCCGATCATCGCCCGCATATCGATCATGATACTGGATGCCTGGACCTTCATCCCATTCATGATGATCATGCTGCTGGCCGGGCTGCAGGCGATGTCGCGCGAGGTGCTCGAAGCCGCACGCGTCGACGGCGCCAACGCGTGGCAGACCTTCTGGCAGGTCACCTTCCCGCTGATGCTGCCGGTGTCGGTGACGGCGGTGATCCTGCGCATCATCTTCAAGCTGAAGCTTGCCGACATCATCATCACCGTGACATCCGGCGGCCCCGGCGGCGCCACCGATTCCGTGTCGAGCTTCATCTATCGCGAATATCGCGACCGCTCGAATGTCGGCTACGGAACCATGCTGGCGATGGCCTATCTGGTGATCATCGTCGTGTTCGTCACGTGGCTGTTGAAATTCGCCAACCGTTTTGTCCGCAATGTCAATTAAAGCAAGATGGGGGTGAATTGAGCCCGATGAGCGTTCAGACCACCGAATATGTCGCCTCGGAGATCCGCTCGCCGGCGAGCTTCCTCGCCAGCCGCGTTTTCATCTATGGGGCACTGGCCTTCTGGGCGTTCATCTGCCTGTTCCCGATCTACTGGACGGTGACAACCTCGTTCAAGACCGCGGTCGACGTCACGCAAGGCCATCTCATCCCCTTCGTCGACTTCCAGCCGGACTGGAAAGGCTGGCGCTCGCTCGGCCTGTCGCCGGACTCGATCTTCCAGACCTCAACGGTGCGCGAGGAGTTCCTCAAGCGCTTCATGAATTCGGTGATCACCTCGGTCGGCGCATCGAGCCTCGCCATCGTCATCGGCAGCCTCGCCGCCTATGGGCTCACCCGTTATCGCTATCATTTCGCCTGGTTCAAAAACGAGGACATCTCGTTCTTCTTCCTGTCGCAGTTGATCCTGCCGCCGGTGGTGCTGGCGCTGCCCTTCCTGGTGCTCTATCGCGAGGTCGGACTGCTCGACACGCGCATCGGACTGATCCTGCTTTACACGCTGATGGTGCTGCCGATCGTCATCTGGATCATGCGCGACCAGTTCAATTCGATTCCCGTCGAGCTCGAGGAAGCAGCCCTGGTCGACGGGCTGTCGATCTGGGGCGCGTTCTTCCGCATCGTCATGCCCATCGCGCTGCCGGGCATGGTCGCCGCCTTCATCCTGGCGATGGTGCTGTGCTGGAACGAGTATTTCTTCGCCGCCCTTTTGACCTCGACCGACGCCAAGACGATCCCCGTCATGGTGGCGAGCCAGACCGGCTCGCAAGGCATCAACTGGTGGTCGATGGCAGCGCTCGCGACGGCGGCGATCGCGCCGCTGGCGGTGATCGGCATCGCGCTGGAGCGCTATCTGATCATGGGCATGACCGCGGGCGCGGTGAAGTAGCAGGGCCGGCCTTCCCTTCTCCCCCTGTGGGGTGAGCAGCCGGTTCGCCGAAGGCGAATTCATCGTGCCAGTGGCACGATGAAAGGCCGGCGAACGCCGGGACGCTGCGAAGCAGCGGGGACCCGGCAGGGTGGATCGACTAACCACGCCCGGCCCTTCGCAGGCTCAGGGCGTTCGAAGCTCGAAAAGCCAAGCAATTGGCTTTTCGTCCGCGACGCGGACCGCTTCTCACCCCACAAGGGGAGAAGGAAGAACCGCTGCTAGCGTCCCAAGATCGCTCGCAGATGGTCCATGATCATGGCGACGCCCTTCTGCCCAAGCTCGGCCGCAGCATCCTCGGCGCTCGCCGTGTACCAGCTCTTGTTGTTGCCGAAATGAGCGGCATCTACAGCCTCCGGGCATAGCGCCAGCATCAGCGAGGTCTCACCGATGCCGGCATGATCGAACGGGTACTTGCCGTTCATGTCAGCCGACATCAGCGGATGCACCTGCACCCAGTTGAAGAAATTTTCACCCGCGGCGTGCCCGGAATAGTAGTCGGCCATCGCCTGCGAACCCCACCAGCCCTCGCCGCGCTGCTTTTCGAGGAAACGGAAGATCGCCTGGCGGCCGGCGGTCTTGAACGCCAGATCGGTCGGCATGCCGGCGGCAAAGTTCTCGGTCTGGTGGTGGATGATGGCGTGGATATTGCGAAAGCCGATGCGCAGCAGGCTGTAGAACAGCTCCTCGCCGAACGGCGCCAGCGCATTGCCGCCGACCTGCACCGAGCCGCTGCCTTCCGGCGGCGCCACCGCATAGCTCGCAGCACCGTAGTAGAACGGCGGCAGGATGACGACGTCCTTCTCCTTTTCGAACAGCTCCAGCGTCTTGACGACGGCCAGCGTGTCCATGCCGACAGCCATGTGCTCGCCATGGTATTCGAGCACGCCGAGCGGCAGAGCGACCGGCCAATTCTCGGCGATCGCCCTGCGGATCTGGTGTGGCAGCATCAGTTCGTAGCGCATGATCTATTCCATGTTGGTGTGGCGGGCGCGCATGGCTTCGGGCGACGCTCCGATCAATTCCCTGAGCTTCAGCACCATCACCTCGAACAGCAGGAACAGCGCGCCTTCGAACACCGAGCCCATCGGCAGCACCGATGTCTTCTGCGCCCCCTGATCGTTGGCCATGGTCTGCGCGGGAATGAGCAGGGTGAAGTCGGCAAGCCTTGCCGCGCTGCCTGCGGCCTGGGCGGTCAGCAGGAGGTTGGTCGCGTCGGCATCGTGCGCGACCTGCATCAGGGTCAGCACGGTCGAGGTCTCTCCCGGCCCGGAGCTGACCAGGAAGACATCGCCCTGCCCCAGCGGCGGTGTGTTCATGTCGCCGACCACGGACACCGGCAGGCCCAAATGATAGAGCCGCATGGCAAAACCCTTGACCTGCAAGGCCTCGCGGCCGCAGCCATAGACGACGATCTGTCGCGCGCCGGCCAGCATTTTGCAGGCGGCGTCGATCCGGCTTTCGTCGATGCGTGCCAGCACGCCGCCGAGCTCCTCAAGCGCGGTCTCGAACAGGCTTTTGCTCTTGTCGCTCACCGCGATCCTGCCATCAAAAATCACCCCTGGTATTTGCCGCCCTTGCTGCCACGAACAGCTTGATTTCGTTCATGCTAGCAACCGCGAAAATGCGTGTCCAACGCGCAGCTATGCTTTTGCCTGACCACAGGCGTGATAGTGTCATGTCAGACAAATCAGGCGAGGCAAGCAGCAGCATATGAAGACACGGCATTTCGACCGCATCGGCAATGGCGGCATCAGTCTCACCGAGCTCGGCTTCGGCGCGGCGCCGCTCGGCAACCTCTACCGTGCCGTCTCCGACGAGGACGCCAACGCCACGCTGGAAGCCGCGTGGGCGACCGGCTGCCGCTACTACGACACCGCGCCGCTCTATGGACTCGGCCTGTCGGAAACGCGGCTCAACCCGTTCCTGCGCGGCAAGAAGCGCGACGACTATGTGCTGTCGAGCAAGGTCGGCCGCATCATGCGCGCCTGCCCGCCCGAAGAGCGCACCGGCATCGGCAAGTTCTTCGACACGCCGTCGCGCCGCGAAGTGTACGACTACAGCTATGACGGTGTCATGCGCTCGTTCGAAGCCTCGCTTGAGCGCCTCGGCGTCGACCGGATCGACATCCTCTTCGTGCACGATGTCGACATCTTCACGCATGGCAGCAAGGAAGCCTCCGACCGGCGCATCGAGGAGTTCATGCGCTCGGGCTATTACGGCTTGCTGTCGCTGCGCGACCAGGGCGTGATCAAGGCGTTCGGTGGCGGCATCAACGAGTGGCAGGTCGCACAGACGCTGGCCGAGCGCGGCGACTTCGACCTGTTCCTGCTGGCCGGACGCTATACGCTCCTGGAACAGGAGGCGCTGATGTCCTTCCTGCCGCTCTGCCAGGCACGCGGCATCGGCATCGTTCTCGGCGGCCCCTACAACTCCGGCATCCTGGCGACCGGACCGAAGCCCGGCGCCTACTACAACTACTCGGAAGCGCCGAAGGACATACTCGATCGGGTCGCCGGGATCGAAAACGTCTGCAAGCGTCATGGTGTCAGGCTGATCGAGGCCGCCCTGCAATTCCCGCTGCTGCACCCCTCGGTCGTCTCAGTGGTCCCCGGTGGCCAGCGGCCGAGCGAAGTCGAGAGCAATCGCTCGCTGCTCGATGCGAAACTGCCCCCAGCGCTTTGGGCCGATCTCAAGAAGGAAGGTCTGATGCGCGCCGAGGCGCCGACCGCATAAGCCGGCCGCCGTCCCGTCAGCGTCGGGCACAAAAAATGAAAAGCCGGGCAAGCCCGGCTTTTCTGGTCGCATGTACCCGCGTAGGGCGCCAAAATGAAAAGCCGGGCAAGCCCGGCTTTTCTGAGGTCTCTGAAAAGAAAAAACGCTTAGTTGACTGCGTCCTTGAGGCCTTTGCCGGCCGAGAACTTCGGCACGGTGCGCGCCGGGATCTTCACTTCGGCGCCGGTCTGAGGATTGCGGCCGGTCGACGCCGCACGCTTTGACACGGAGAAATTGCCAAAGCCGACAAGCCGGACATCGCCGCCCTTCTTCAGTTCGCCGGTGATCACGGAAAATACCGCATCGACCGCCGACTGCGCGTCACCCTTCGAAATGCTCGCGGCGTCGGCGACAGCGGACACCAGTTCGTTCTTGTTCATAAAAATTCCCTTCCATGAGAACACCGGAACTATCGACTCATCCGGCAGGAAACGGACTTTAGAAAGAAGCGCTCCCGCAACCAAGTCGAAAAGGCAGGAAAAAAGCGGAAAAAGCCCGGAAATGCTGGGTTTTTCACATGAAAAAGCCGGGCTCTAGGCCCGGCTCTCCGTTTGTGCGCTGCAACCTCGACGAAAACCAGCGCATGGCCTCGAAAACCGTCGCCGGTTTTCGGAAAGGGCCATGCGCAAGTCCGAGCGTTAGAGCGTCCTTTGTGCGTCCAGATGGACGCCCAGCGCTCTAATGCGCCAGAGACTTTCCAGCGTCGTCGGCACTGTCTGTCGAGGCCGGCGGATTGACCGGTTCGACCCATTCGATCGGCTCCGGCATACGCACCAGTGCGTGGCGCAACACCTCGCCGACACGTGAGACCGGAATGATCTCCATGCCGTTCTTCACATTGTCCGGAATCTCCGCCAGGTCCTTGGCATTGTCTTCCGGGATCAGCACCTTCTTGATGCCGCCGCGCAGTGCGGCGAGCAGCTTCTCCTTGAGCCCGCCGATCGGCAAGATGCGGCCGCGAAGCGTTATCTCGCCGGTCATCGCCACATCCGCCCGGACCGGAATACCCGTCAGTACCGACACAATGGCTGTCGCCATGGCAGCACCCGCAGACGGGCCGTCCTTCGGCGTGGCGCCTTCCGGCAAGTGCACGTGGATGTCGCGCTTGTCGAACAGCGGCGGCTCGATGCCGAAATCGACGGCGCGCGAGCGGACATACGAGGCCGCCGCCGAAATCGATTCCTTCATCACGTCGCGCAGGTTGCCGGTCACCGTCATGCGGCCCTTGCCGGGCATCATGACGCCTTCGACCGTCAGCAGTTCGCCGCCGACTTCCGTCCAGGCAAGACCTGTAACGACACCGACCTGATCGTCAGCCTCGACCTGGCCGAAGCGGTAGCGCTGCACACCAAGGTAATCGGAGAGGTTCTCCGCCGTGATGCTCACCGTCTTCTTCTTCGTCTTCAGGATCTCGGTCACCGCCTTGCGCCCGAGCTTCATCAGCTCACGCTCCAGGCTCCTGACGCCCGCTTCGCGGGTGTAGGTCTGGACGATGGCGCGGATCGCGTCCTCACCGACGGAAAACTCCTTCGGCTGCAGCGCGTGATCGCGGATCACCTTCGGCATCAGGTGCCGCTTGGCGATCTCGATCTTCTCGTCCTCGGTGTAGCCGGCGATACGGATGATCTCCATGCGGTCCATCAAGGGCGCCGGGATGTTCAGCGTGTTCGCCGTCGTCACAAACATGACGCTCGACAGGTCGTATTCGACCTCGAGGTAATGGTCCATGAACGTCGAGTTCTGTTCCGGATCGAGGACCTCGAGCAACGCCGATGACGGATCGCCACGGAAGTCCTGGCCCATCTTGTCGATCTCGTCGAGCAGGAAGAGCGGGTTGGACTTCTTGGCCTTCTTCATCGACTGGATGACCTTGCCGGGCATCGAGCCGATATAGGTGCGCCGGTGACCACGGATCTCGGCCTCGTCACGCACGCCGCCAAGCGCCATGCGGATGAATTCGCGACCAGTCGCCTTGGCGATCGACTTGCCGAGCGAGGTCTTGCCGACGCCGGGAGGGCCGACGAGGCACAGGATCGGCCCCTTCAGCTTCTTCTGGCGGCTTTGCACGGCGAGATACTCGACAATGCGCTCCTTAACCTTGTCGAGGCCGAAATGATCAGTGTCGAGCACGTTCTGCGCGAACGCCAGGTCCTGCTTGACCTTGGAGTTCTTGCCCCACGGGATCGACAGGATCCAGTCGAGATAGTTGCGCACGACGGTCGATTCAGCCGACATCGGCGACATCGTCCGGAGCTTCTTCAACTCGGCTTCCGCCTTTTCGCGGGCCTCCTTGGAGAGCTTGGTCTTCTTGATGCGCGCCTCGATCTCGGCGGCCTCGTCGCGGCCGTCCTCGCCCTCGCCGAGCTCCTTCTGGATCGCCTTCATCTGCTCGTTGAGGTAGTATTCGCGCTGCGTCTTCTCCATCTGGCGCTTGACGCGCGAGCGGATGCGCTTCTCCACCTGCAGGACGGAGATTTCGGCTTCCATGAAGCCCATAGCCTTTTCCAGCCGCTCCTTGACCGAGAGCGTGGCCAGCATTTCCTGCTTCTCAGGGATCTTGATGGCGAGATGCGAGGCAACCGTGTCGGCGAGCTTGGAATAGTCGTCGATCTGGCTGGCTGCACCCACCACTTCGGGCGAGATCTTCTTGTTCAGCTTGACGTAGTTCTCGAAGTCGGTGACGACCGAACGCGCCAGCGCCTCAACCTCGACCTCTTCCTCGTCCGGCTCGACCAGCGCCGCGGCGCGGGCCTCGTGGAAGTCGGGACGGTCGGTGAACGAGACGATTTTCGCACGCGAAGCGCCTTCGACCAGAACCTTGACGGTGCCGTCGGGCAGCTTGAGCAATTGCAGCACATTGGCGAGCGTGCCGATGTCGAAGATGGCATCGGGCTCGGGATCGTCGTCGGCGGCATTCATCTGGGTGGCAAGCAGGATCTGCTTTTCCTGACCCATCACCTCTTCCAGCGCCTTGATCGACTTCTCACGCCCGACGAAGAGCGGCACGATCATGTGCGGGAACACCACGATGTCGCGCAGTGGGAGAACTGCGAAGACGCCGTCGCTGGGTGCCTTGGATACTTTGGCCATTGTCCAACCTTTCATGTCGCGGCCGCCAATCAGCCAACCGCGAATCTTATATTAACGACCGGGGATCGTTCCGCCTACCACCGTTTATGACGGGAGTTTTACAGCACAGAAATCGGGCACCTCGGCCTTCTCCAGTTAGTTGGATGCACGGCCCCCAAAGATCAAGGGGCGTGTCCAAATCCGCACTTCCAACCCGTCCGCGAGTGACACATTTGCGACGCCAAGCCGTACGCCGCGCAAAAGCCCTGTGTGACAGCAAAACGGCGCCTTGCGGCGCCGTTTCAGAATTTCGCTGCGGGCTCATCATGTCAGGCGCTGACATTGCCCTTCTTTTCCTTCTGCTCGGAGTAGATGTAGAGCGGCCGGGCACTGCCGGTCACCACCTCCTCCGAAATCACCACTTCGCGCACGCCTTCGAGCGCGGGAAGCTCGAACATCGTGTCGAGCAGGATCGCCTCCATGATCGAACGCAGGCCGCGCGCGCCGGTCTTGCGCTCGATGGCGCGCTTGGCGATCGCCGAAAGAGCGTTCTCGTGGAAGGTCAGGTCGACATTCTCCATCTCGAACAGCCGCTGATACTGCTTGACCAGCGCGTTCTTCGGCTCGGTCAGGATCTGGATCAGCGCCGGTTCGTCGAGGTCTTCCAGCGTCGCCAGAACCGGCAGACGGCCTACAAATTCGGGGATAAGACCGAACTTCAACAGATCCTCGGGCTCGACCAGGCGGAAGACATCGCCAGTGCGGCGATCCTCGGGCGAAGCGACGACCGCGCCGAAACCGATCGAGGTCTTGCGGCCGCGATCCGAGATGATCTTGTCCAGCCCGGCGAAGGCGCCGCCACAGATGAACAGGATGTTGGCTGTGTCGACCTGCAGGAACTCCTGCTGCGGGTGCTTCCTGCCGCCTTGCGGCGGCACGGAGGCGACGGTGCCTTCCATGATCTTCAGGAGCGCCTGCTGCACGCCCTCGCCCGACACGTCGCGGGTGATCGAGGGATTGTCCGACTTGCGCGAAATCTTGTCGATTTCGTCGATGTAGACGATGCCGCGCTGGGCCCGCTCGACATTGTAGTCGGCCGACTGCAGCAGCTTCAGGATGATGTTCTCGACGTCCTCGCCGACATAACCGGCTTCGGTCAGCGTCGTCGCGTCAGCCATGGTGAAGGGCACGTCGATGATGCGGGCCAGCGTCTGCGCGAGCAGCGTCTTGCCGCAACCGGTCGGGCCGATCAGCAGGATGTTGGACTTCGCCAATTCGACATCGTTGTTCTTGCCGGCATGTGCGAGGCGCTTGTAGTGGTTGTGGACCGCCACCGACAGCACGCGCTTGGCGTAGGGCTGACCGATGACATAGTCGTCGAGAACCTTGAGGATCTCCTGCGGTGTGGGCACGCCTTCGCGCGACTTCACCATCGAGGTCTTGTTCTCTTCACGGATGATGTCCATGCAGAGTTCGACGCACTCGTCGCAGATGAAGACCGTCGGACCGGCGATCAGCTTGCGCACTTCGTGCTGGCTTTTGCCGCAAAACGAGCAGTAAAGCGTGTTCTTGGAATCGCCGCTGTTGTTGCCGACCTTGCTCATTTTCATGTCCTTTCATGGCCGCCCGCCGATGGTCTGGCTGAAAGGGCGCATACTCTATCTATCGCGGGAATCCGCCGCCGCCAGTGTGTCCCGGCTCCCGCAACGCATTCCGTACGAAACACAAATCAGAAAACGTGGCAATGATTCGCGACAACCCCGCATAAAGCTAAGCCGCCGAAACTCAACATAGCCTTAACGTAGGCAATCCTGTCCCCCGAGGGAACAGCCAATTGTGGCCGAAATGCCGCAAGACGCGCCAAAAGCGCGTGATGGTGCCATCCAACTGCCAACTTGCCTTTATGCCAGCGCCCCTTCGGCCGCCTCGCGCGACGAAATGACCTTGTCGATGAGGCCGAAATCCTTGGCTTCGTCGGCGGTCATGAAATGGTCGCGGTCGAGCGTTTTCTCGATCTCTTCGTAGCTCTTGCCGGTGTGCTTGACGTAGACCTCGTTGAGGCGACGCTTCAGCTTGATGATATCCAGGGCATGGCGCTCGATGTCGGACGCCTGGCCCTGGAAGCCGCCGGAAGGCTGGTGAACCATGATGCGGGCGTTCGGCGTGGCAAAGCGCATGTCCTTGTGACCGGCGGTCAGGAGCAGCGAACCCATCGAAGCCGCCTGGCCGATGCAGAGCGTCGACACGGCCGGCTTGATAAACTGCATGGTGTCGTAGATCGCCATGCCGGAGGTGACGACGCCGCCCGGCGAATTGATGTAGAGGTTGATTTCCTTCTTCGGATTCTCGGCTTCGAGGAACAAAAGCTGCGCGCAGACCAGCGTCGCCATGCCGTCCTCGACCGGACCGGTAATGAAAATGATGCGCTCCTTGAGGAGGCGCGAGAAAATGTCGTAGGCCCGCTCGCCGCGATTGGTCTGTTCGACCACCATCGGAACGAGGTTCATGTAGGTTTCGACGGGGTTCTTCATCAGATATCTCTTATCTCGCGGTGGGATTCCGGCGCCGGGAATGCCGGCAGATCGGGCAGAATCGGTTCTGGATCGTTATTCCGTAAATAGGATGCCGGCTCATCCTTGTGCAAGGCCGACCCCTCCTAGCCATCTGGGTAAGTCGAATCAAGCTTTCTGACCAAGGATTCGGGCCGGCGGATGCTTCCGCGGGTCCGGAGCCGCATGGCCGGCCGCGCAAGGTAGCAGTTTCTTAACCGCGTCACTTAACGAAATGCGCCGAAACCGCTTTTTTCCGAGACGGCTTCCTCTACAATTCAACGTTGAACTTATGCGTAGAGTTCAACAGGGGAAGTGTCATGCCCGGGAAAACCGCATGCTTCACCATCGCCGGCCTGACCATGCTCGGCACGATTTCGCAGACGGCGGCCGGCGGCCGCGCCGTCGAATGTTATGAGCCGGTCCGCAGTCCGGCTGTCTACGACACGGTCTATGAAGACGTGATGATCAGTCCGCCCGGTCAGCAGGTCGACTATATCGCCCCTATCTATGGCACGCGCGAGCGCGTCGTGATGACCGTTCCGGCGCAAGTGACCTACCAGGTCGTGCCGGCCGTCACCCGCACCGTCTACCGCACGGTCCGGATCGATGGCGGCGGCTATTCCTGGGAATGGCGCGTCATCCATGGCCGCAAAGTGCTGTGCAAGGTCTGGCACAATGCGCGCTACGAACGTGTCGCCAAAACCGTGGTGATCCAGCCCGAACGCACGCGGCGCGTGGTCATCCCCGCACAATACGACAGGATCGCCCAAGAGGTGCTGGTGCGGCCGGAGCAAAGGCGCATCATCGATGTTCCCGCCTCCTACCAGACCGTCGCGCGTCGTGTGCTGGTTCGCGAGGGTTCTTCGGGCTGGCGGCGGGTGCATATTCCCAGGCATTGCCAGGATTAGGTCAATCCCCGGCGGCGGTCAGGCGACCTCCGCCCGCAGCCATGCCTTCAAGCCGGCGATATCCCCATCGCCGACAGCAGCGGCAACGCGCCTGCCGACCGCCGCGCCGAACTTGTAGCCGTGACCGGAGCATGCCGAGACAACAAGGCATTTGCCCTTTTCATGCGCCATGAATTTTTCGTCTGATGTGAAAGTGTAGGCGCAGGTGACGACCTCGGTCACCCGATAGTCCTCGATGCGGGCGATCGGCGGCGAAAACAGGTTGCGGATCGCCTCGCCCTCGCCCGCCACCGGCTGACGGTTCCAATCGGCGTCGCTGGTCGGCACCCTGTGCAGGCCGGACCCGAATTTCATGCCGGCGCCGCCGGAGGGCGGGATCACATAGCCGTCGATCGCGCCGCCTACATCGAGGACAACCGGTGCCGCCTGCCAGGCCGCATCGAGGTCGGCCGGCGGTTCGACATAGGCAAGTGCGGTTCGATAGGTCTTCAGCTCGCCGTCCAGCTCCGGAAACAGTTTCAGCACCCAGGCGCCGGCGGCGACGACGATGCGGTCGGCCTGCATCGTCTCGCCGTTTTCGAGCACGATATGGCCGGCTTCGGCGTCGACTTCGACGACCTTGCTATTTTCGTAGACATTGGCGCCGTTGGCGCGCAGCCACTTTGCCAGGCCGGACGCGATCTTGCGGCAATGCAGGGCGCCGCCTTCGGTTGAGAAATAGGCGTAGCGAAACGACCCGGCTTCCAGAAACGGCCAGCGCTTCACGGCTGCATCCGGCTCCAGCAATTCGAACGGAAAATTGCCTTCTTCCAGACCCTCGCGATATTCCTCGGCCTCGTCGCCCGGCTCGCGCGAAATGCAGACAAATCCTCTGGGATCGAGGTGGCTTTCGCCGAGATCGGCCCACATCTCGTCCCAGGCCTGGTAGGCTTCGGTGATCAGCCGGCCATAGCCGGTCCCCGCGCGGTAGGCGCGGCGGATGATGCGATGATGGTCGCCCGACGCGGCCATCGGGTTTGGGATCGGCCCTTGCTCGACGATCGAAACGCTGTGGCCGGCCTTGACCAGAGACCACGCCGTCGAGAGACCGGCAATACCCGCGCCGACAACGATCACATTCATCAAATCAGACTTTCCGCAGCCGGTCGGCTGGCTCAACGTATTGGATTGCGGGCGCCAACATACGGTCTGGAACCAGGCTGGCAAGCTGCGCTATTGGTCTGGCATGAGCAAATTGACGCTTACCGCCCTGGCCTTTGATCCAGCCACTCGACATCTGCGGCTTGACCCGCACGAGCCGGCTTTTTTCCAAAACCCTTATGATGCCTATGCCTTCCTGCACGGCGTATCGAATGCATTCTTCTGGGAAGAATTCGGCTTCTGGTGCTTTGGCGGTTTCGACGACGTCAACCGGCTGCTGCGCGATCGCCGCTTCGGCCGCCAGAACCCGGCCGGCATTCCAGACAGCCGCGGCATTGGACAGGACCGCAGCCATCTCAGGGCCTTCGACGGCATCGAAGCCAATTCGATGCTGGAACTGGAGCCGCCGGTGCACACGCGGCTGAGAACACTGGTCAACCGGGCCTTCGTCTCGCGCCAGGTCGAACGGCTGCGGCCGCGTGTCGAGGCTTTGGCCAACGAGTTGATCGATCGTTTCGAACCAGGCAAGACGGTCGACCTGTTGCCTGCTTTCGCGGCGCCCTTGCCGATCACCATCATTGCCGAAATGCTGGGCGTCCCGGTCGAAATGGGGCCGCAACTGCTCGACTGGTCGCACCAGATGGTCGCCATGTACATGCATGGCCGCACACGCGCGATCGAGGAGACGGCCAACCGCGCGGCGAGCGAATTTGCCGATTTCCTGCGAGGCTACGTCACCGAGCGACGCCGGAATCCCGGCGACGACCTGTTGTCGCTGCTGATCTCGGCGCAGGAGGACGGTGAGAGGCTGTCGGAGGACGAGATGGTGTCCTCGGCGATCCTGCTGCTCAATGCCGGCCATGAAGCGACCGTGCATCAGACCGGCAATGCCGTCCGCTCGATCCTTTTGCAAGGCGGCGATGTCAGCCGCTTCTTCGGTTCGCCCGAGGCGACCGCGGCAACGGTCGAGGAATGCCTGCGCTTCGACGCGCCGCTGCACATGTTCGCGCGCTATGCCTGTCAGGAGATCGAGGTCGCGCCCGGCATCGTCGTGCAGCCGGGCCAGACGATCGGGCTGCTGCTGGGCATGGCCAATCATGACCCACGCGCCTTCGCCGATCCCCTCGCCTTCCGGCCCGACCGTGCCGACCAGAAGAACGTCTCCTTCGGCGCCGGTATCCATTTCTGCATCGGCGCGCCGCTCGCCCGGCTCGAATTGCAGGTGTCGCTGAAAACCCTGTTCGAACGGCACCCGAAGCTGCATCTTGCCGAACGGCCAAGCTTCCGCAACACTTACCACTTCCATGGGCTGGAAACGCTCGCCGTCGGCTTTTGACGATCGCGGGCCTGCCTTAAGCTTCCATGACAAGGCGCCGGAAGGCTGCCTCAGCCAGTTTCCGGGGAAGTGATCAAAGCCTGATCACATACTCCTTGCGAGTCGTTTCAAGCACTTCCCAGCTGCCTTTGAAGCCGGGCCTGAGCACGAAGCTGTCGCCGGCCTTGACGGTACGCGCCTGCCCGCCGTCTTCCGCGATCACCGAAACGCCGGACAGGATGTGGCAGAACTCCCATTCGTCATAGACGATGCGCCATTTGCCCGGGGTCGATTCCCAGATGCCGGCGTAAAGGCCGCCGTCGCGCTCCTCGACATTCCAGGTGAGGAATTTGGGATCGCCCGAGATCAGCCGATCCGGCGTCGGCGCGCCCTGTTCGGCGTCGACAGTGTCGACGCCGATGGCAAGAAATTTTGACTCGCTCATGATCGGTCAGACCTTGGCTAGCGCCTGTTCGAGGTCGGCGACGATGTCGTTGACGTCCTCGATGCCGATCGACAGCCGCACCGTGTCCGGTCCTGCGCCGGCCTTGACCTTCTGCTCGTCGGAAAGCTGGCGGTGCGTGGTCGAGGCCGGGTGGATGACCAGCGACTTGGTGTCGCCGACATTGGCCAGGTGCGAGAACAGCTCGAGCGCCTCGACAAATTTCACGCCGGCGTCATAGCCGCCCTTGAGAGCGAAGGTGAACACGGCACCGGCGCCCTGCGGCGAGTATTTCTTCTGCAGCGCATTGTTCTTGTCTGAGGGCAGGCCGGGATAGTTCACCGACGCGACCTTGGGGTGGTTGGACAGCCAGGCGGCAACGGTGACGGCATTGTCGCAATGGCGCTGCATGCGCAGCGGCAGGGTTTCCAGGCCGGTCAAGATGAGGAAGGCGTTGAACGGCGAGATCGCCGGGCCGAGATCGCGCAGGCCGAGCACGCGCGCGGCAATGGCGAAGGCGAAATTGCCGAAGGTTTCGTGCAGGACAAGACCGCCATATTCGGGGCGCGGTTCCGACAGCATCGGGTATTTGCCCGACTTCGACCAGTCGAAGGTGCCGCCGTCGACGATGGCGCCACCGATCGAATTGCCGTGGCCGCCGATGAACTTGGTCAGCGAATGGACGACGATGTCGGCGCCATGCTCGATCGGCCGGATCAGGTAGGGCGAAGCCAGCGTGTTGTCGACGATCAGCGGCAGGCCATGCTTGCGCGCGATGTCGCCGATCTTCTCGATGTCGACGAAAGTGCCGCCCGGATTGGCCAGGCTTTCGATGAAGATCGCCTTGGTCCTGTCGTCGATCTGGCTCTCGAAGGTCGAGATGTCGTTGGTGTCGGCCCAGCGCACCTCCCAGCCATAATTCTTGAAGGCATGGCCGAACTGGTTGATCGAACCGCCATAAAGCTTGTTGGCGGCAACGAAATTGTCGCCCGGCTGCATCAGATTGTGGAACACGATCACCTGCGCGGCGTGGCCGGAAGCGACCGCGAGTGCCGCCGTGCCACCTTCGAGGGCCGCCATGCGCTCTTCCAGCACCGCCTGCGTCGGATTCATGATGCGGGTGTAGATGTTGCCGAAGGCCTTCAGCCCGAACAGCGACGCGGCATGGTCGGCATCGTCGAAGACGAAGGAGGTCGTCTGGTAGATCGGCGTGGCACGCGCGCCGGTCGCCGGATCGGGCTTGGCACCGGCATGGACGGCGAGCGTGTTGAAACCTGGCGTGCGGGTCACTGAAAACCTCCCTTTTGAAACTCTTGAAATCGCCGGGCATTCTTGGCGAAGCATGAGCGCGAATGCAAAGAAGAAAATGCCCTTCGGCGAACGATCTGCGGCCGAGGCCCGAGAAAATGCACTGGTCTAAGGAATAATTTTGCGCCCAAGGCGCATTGCGCATCAGGCCTTGCTTTTGGTGCACGTCGTTATCCCAAAACCGCCGCGCACTTTTGAGCGACTGTCCTACTTCTGGCGCACGCCAAAACTCTGGAATCCCGACCGCATCAGCGGCTTCTTCGACGACAGCACACCGGAATTGACGCCGGTCCAGCCGATCTCGCCGGACAGCTTGCCGTATTCGATTTTGGGGCAGCGGTTCATCACCACCTTGATGCCCGCCGCCTCGGCGCGTGCGGCGGCCTCGTCATGGCGAACGCCAAGCTGCATCCAGATGACTTTCGGCAAGGGATCGAGACGCAACGCCTCGTCGACGATGCCGGGCACCGCCGCCGGCGCGCGAAAGACATCGACCATGTCGATCGGCTCGGGAATATCCGCGAGCCTCGCATAGGTCATCCGGCCGAGGATCTCCTTGCCGGCCTGGCCAGGATTGATCGGAAACACCGAAAATCCCTTGGCCAGCAGATATTTCAGCACGAAATAGCTTGGCCGCACGTCATTGGCGGACGCGCCGACCATGGCGATGGTCTTCACCGAATTGAGGATGCCGGCGATGTAGGTGTTGTCGTAGCTATCGTGGTTCATGCGGCTTCCTGCGGTAGTGGTATCGGTAAAGTTCACGGCTGAACCCAAGCGAGGCATAGAGAGCGCGAGCCGGCGTGTTGTCGACCACCACCTGCAAGCATGCGGCGTGAGCCCCTGCGCGCCGCGCCCAGCCGATGAGGCCGCCGACAGTCTTGCGGCCCAGACCTTGCTGCCTGAAACGGCCATCGGTTTCAACCGATTCCACCACAAGCAGGCCATTGCGGATGACGCCATATGCCAAGGCGGCAATTTCGCTGTCGCGTTCACAGGATACGAACGCCCGGTCGCCGACGATCAGCCCGGTCATCTCGCGAAAGATGCGGCACTCGGCGTCGTCAAAGGTCCCCATGCGGAACCGCGCCGCGAGCCAGTCCTCGCCCGGCACTTTCGAAACGGTGACCTGCTCATCGCGGACTTCAGCCAGGTCGCCGATCCCGGCATGGAGATGGATCGTGCCGCCTTCCGGCTGGTAGCCGCGATGGTCGAGTGCGGCTTCGAGCTCGCCGGCGATGTCGGGAACCCGAAACAAGGGCGTCTGGCCGTGGCCGATGTAGAAGGACTCGGCGGCGCCGATGACTGCATCAGGCGCGCCACGCTGGCCGCGCAAGGGATTGGCCGAATTGGTGCGCCGGATCCGTCCGCCGGAGCGCCGCAGGAGCCAGCCATCAAAGACCGCCCCGGTCGCCGCCGGCCAGCCTTCGCGGCATGCCTGCTCGACGCGCCAGTTGAGATCATCGTCGCCGGCGCTCACGCGTCATCCTCCCGCAGCGCTTCCTCCATGAACGCCTGCGGATCGGTACAGAAGTCGCGCATCATGCGAAAATGATCGGTATCGCTGAAATCGGTGGGGTCGAGCCCGAAGCGGCTGATGCGGAACAGCCGCGCGCCGGGACAAGCCATCAGCAACGGCGAATGCGTCGCCATGATCACCTGCGCGGTGCCCGACTGGTCCATGCGCCGCAGCATCTTGAGCAGCTCGATCTGTCGCGTCGGCGACAGTGCGCTCTCGGGTTCGTCAAGGATGTAGATGCCCTGCCTGCGGCAGCGCTCCTCGAAAAATCGGATAAAGCCCTCGCCATGCGACCAGGACAGGAAGTCCGGCGGCGCCCCGCCAGATTCCAGCGCTGCCTGATCGAGATAGCGGGCCACGGAGTAGAAGGATTCGGCGCGAAAGAACCAGCCGGCGATGACTTTCGGCAGCCAGTGACCACGGAATGCGTTGGCCAACGCAGCACCACTCTTGTCGATGGCGCTGGAATGGTCGACTGGCATATATCCCTTGCCGCCGCCGGCTTCGTCATAGCCGGCCAGTGCGCCGATCGCCTCGAGCAGCGTCGATTTGCCGGTGCCGTTCTCGCCGACAATGATGGTGATCGGCGTGGTGAATTCGAGTTCGAACTCATGGCCGCGAAACAGCGGCAGGTTCCAGGGATATTTCTCCCAGTCCGCCACGCGCTCGGCGTCGAGCAGGATGCGCTTCAGATAGGGAGCCTTTAGCCGCGTCAGCTGCTTGCGATGGGCCATCAGCC
This sequence comes from Mesorhizobium sp. WSM4809, assembly GCF_055811655.1. Lineage (NCBI taxonomy): Bacteria > Pseudomonadati > Pseudomonadota > Alphaproteobacteria > Hyphomicrobiales > Phyllobacteriaceae > Mesorhizobium > Mesorhizobium sp. WSM4809. Next base: position 55,122 of record NZ_JBVVQW010000014.1, on the reverse strand, counting down.
GGGTAGCGAAATCGTGCCGTCTTCCGCGATCGGAAAGGCCGGATTGTGCGCCACTTCCCAGACATGCCCGTCGGCGTCGGCGAAATAGCCGTACCAGCCGCCCCAAAAGGCCCGGCCGGCCGGCTTGACGATGCGGCCGCCGGCTTTTTCCGCCCTGGCGAGCACGTCGTCGACTTCGGCGTCGGAACGAGTGTTGTAGGCGAGGTAGACCGCCGATGGCGCCGCGGCGAAGGCGATGCCGGAATCCTCTTCTGCGCTGGCGCGCGGGAACAGGCCGAGGATGACACCGCCCATCTGGAAGAAGGCGACCCCGTCGGTGATGCCGGCATGCCGCTTCAAGCCCATCTCTTCGTAGAAGCGCACGGCGCGGTCTAGATCATCGGTAGCAATGGTGATGATGGAGATGCGCGGCTCCATGACGTTCTCCTTACTCGTCCTTCCATTCCGGCTTGCGCTTGCCGATGAAGGCGCCGATGCCCTCCTCCGCGTCGCGCGCAAGCATGTTCTCGACCATGATCCGGCCGGTATAGGCATAGGCGTCGGCCAGCCCCATTTCAGCCTGGGCGTAAAAGGCTTCCTTGCCGGTCTTGACCACCAAAGATGATTTGGAAGCAATGGTTTGCGCGTATTTGGTGACGATCTGATTCAGGTATTCGCGCGGCACGACGCGGTTGACCAAGCCGAACTCCTTGGCGGTCGCCGCATCGATCGTCTCTCCGGTCAGCAGCATCTCCATGGCATGCTTGCGCGAAACGTTGCGCGACAGCGCCACCATCGGCGTCGAGCAGAACAGCCCGATATTGACGCCCGGCGTGCAGAAAGTAGCCTCATGTGAGGCGATCGCCAGATCGCAGCTGGCGACCAGTTGCAGCCCGGCGGCGGTGGCCAGGCCGTCGACTTCCGCGATGACAGGCAAGGGATGCCGCACGATGGCCTGCATCAGCGTCGCACAAGCGGCAAACGTCTCTGCGAAGAAGGTCTTGCCATGATCGGCGTCAGTGCGGCGCGCCGTCATTTCCTTGAGATCATGGCCGGCGCAGAACACCTTGCCGGCCGCCGACAAAACGATGACGCGAACGGCCTTGTCGGCCTTGGCGCGCTCGAGTTCGGCCGTCAGCGCCGCCATCACCGCCAGCGACAGCGCATTGGCGGGCGGATTGGCGAGCGTCAGGCGCAGCACGCCCTTGTCCAGTTGTGCAACAACCGGCCCTTCAACGGCGGCAGGCTTGATGGCAAGGATTTCGGCCATGGATAAGGTCTCCGCGATTCCGCCTGGGGCTGCCAGAGTATCTAATACCGGATCAGGTTTCGTCCAACACCGATCGCTTGCGCCAGGGGACGAAGGTTGTCAGAAATGCCGCGCCGCGCCCATACAGGTCGGCCAAAACGAGGGACCGACATGCCCGCCCAAATCAATTTGAAGCCGGTTCTGACCGCGCAACAAGTCAATGCGCTGATGGAGACCGTCTATCCGCAGCTCAACGAGCAGTTCAAATATTTCGAGGCGATCGACGTGTTCCCCGGCGGCTGCACCGTGCGGCTCAACGCCGGCGAGCGGCACTTGCGTCCGGGCGGCACGGTGTCCGGCCCTTCGCTGTTCACGCTGGCCGACATTGGCGGCTACGTCTGCGTGCTCAGCCATGCCGGGCCGGATGCGCTTTCCGTTACCGTCAACCTCGACATCAATTTCGTGCGCAAGGCCGAGGCCGGACCGATCGATGGCCATTGCCGCATCCTGAAGCTGGGCAAGAGCCTGATGGTGTTCGACATCGACATCGTTGCCGGCCCGGACGGGCACACGGTGGCGCACGCCACCGGCACCTATTCGATCCCGCCGAAGCGGAATGGCGATGTGGTAAAATAATACCTTTCACTTAACTTATTGTTTTCGCCGCATTTTGTCAGATATTCTCCTTTTCGCGCGCCTTGACGCGATCACCACCCTCGCCTATAAGCCCTCACGAAGCAGCGGCCCGCAAAGGCCGCCGTTTTGTTATTGGCGGCGGACAGCGTCCTTCCGACAATCCAAGCAACAAGAAACGCCTTCTTTTATGAAGGTCAGAACCGAGAGCAGAAAACATGACAACCTTTTCGCAGAAGCCTGCGGATGTGGTGAAGAAGTGGATCCTGATCGACGCCGAAGGTCTCGTCGTCGGTCGTCTGGCCACTGTCATCGCCAATCATCTTCGCGGCAAGCACAAGCCGACCTTCACCCCGCATGTCGACGACGGCGACAACGTCATTGTCATCAATGCCGACAAGGTGGTGTTCACCGGCAAGAAGTTCACCGACAAGGTCTATTACTGGCACACCGGCCACCCAGGCGGCATCAAGGAGCGCACCGCGCGCCAGCTGCTCGAGGGTCGTTTCCCCGAGCGTGTCGTCGAGAAGGCCGTTGAGCGCATGGTCCCACGTGGCCCGCTCGGTCGTCGCCAGATGAAGAACCTGCGCGTCTATGCAGGTGCCGAGCATCCGCATGTCGCACAGCAGCCCGTCGTGCTCGACGTGGCCAAGCTGAACGCCAAGAACAAGAAGGTCGCATAAGATGGCTGAGCTTTCCTCGCTCGCAGAACTGGGCGCCGCCACCGGCAACACCAATACCCAGCCGGCAGCCCCCGTCCACGTCCAGAAGCTCGACAAGTCGGGCCGCGCCTATGCCACCGGCAAGCGCAAGAACGCCATTGCGCGCGTCTGGGTGAAGCCGGGTTCCGGCAAGATCATCGTCAACGACAAGGAATTCGCGACCTATTTCGCGCGTCCGGTCCTGCAGATGATCCTCAACCAGCCGATCATCGCCTCCAACCGCGCCGGCCAGTACGACATCGTCGCGACCGTTGTCGGCGGCGGTCTCTCCGGCCAGGCTGGCGCCGTGCGTCACGGCATCTCCAAGGCGCTGACCTATTACGAGCCGACGCTGCGCGCCGTGCTCAAGAAGGGCGGCTTCCTGACCCGCGACAGCCGCGTCGTCGAGCGCAAGAAGTACGGCAAGGCGAAAGCCCGTCGTTCGTTCCAGTTCTCGAAGCGCTAAGCACTTCGCAGCTTCAGACAATCGAAAAGGCCGCCTCCCGGGCGGCCTTTTTGTTTGCGGCTCGGCAGTCACCCCACCCGCGCCTGCGCGACCTCCCCATCGAGGGGAGGTAGAAGAGCGCGACGCCCTACCTCCCCTCGATGGGAAGGTCGGCGCGTAGCGCAGGGTGGGGTGAAGGCGCCGGCATAAACAGGTCAGGCCTTGCCGCCCTTGATATAGTCGATGAACGCCCGCAGCGGGGCCGGCACCAGCCGCCGGCCGGGATAATAGAGGAACGGTCCGGGAAAACTCGGCCACCACGGTTCGAGAATGGGCTCAAGCGCGCCGCTTTCGAAGTAGGGGCGAAGCCAGCCCTCGAAGAGGCCGATGATGCCGGTGCCGGCGATGGCCGCATCGACGGCAAGATCGGTCGCGCCGCCGATCCGCACGATCAGCGGCCCTGTCGGATCGACCCGCACCACCTCACCGTCGCGCTCGAACTCCCAAGGCAGCATCGCACCGCTGGAAAAGCGCCCGCGCACGCAAGAGTGGCCAAGCAGGTCGCTCGGGTGTTGCGGCCGCCCATGACGAGCAAGATAGGCAGGGCTGGCAGCGGTGGCGAAGCGCTGCACGCGCGGTCCGATCGGCACCGCGATCATGTCCTGCTCCAGCCGCTCGTCATAGCGGATGCCGGCGTCACACCCGGCCGCCAGCACATCGACAAAGTTCTCATCGGCGATCACTTCCAGACGGATGCCGGGATAGGCGGCGAGGAAACCCGGCACGATATCGGGCAAGATCAACCGCGCGGCGCTGACCGGCACATTGAGACGCAGCGAGCCCGCCGGCCTGTCGCGAAAGCCGTTCACCACGTCCAGCGCCGCCTCCACCTCCGACAGCGCCGGACCGAGCCGCTCCAGCAGGCTGAGGCCCGCCTCGGTCGGGACAACGCTGCGCGTCGTGCGGTTGAACAGCCTGACACCGAGCTGCACTTCCAGGCGACGCACCGCCTCACTCAAGCCGGAGGCGCTGCCGCCGCTCGCACGCGCGCCATCGCGAAAACCGCCGGCGCGCGCCACCGCCACGAAGGCGTTCAGATCGCTGAGGTCCATCATTGTTCGCCATTCCGCACGGCCTGTGTGGATTGTACCGGATTATCACGAGGTTGGGCAGCGCCTATCTCTGCCTCCTCAAAGGAGATCAATCATGTCCAACATCCAACAATCCGGCACCTTCGCCCCCGCCACCTTCAAGCTTGGCAGCCACACCGTGAAGCGGCTCGGCTACGGTGCCATGCAACTCGCCGGACCCGGCGTGTTCGGGCCGCCCAAGGACCATGACGCGGCATTGGCCGTGCTGCGCGAGGCCGTGACGCAAGGCGTCGACCACATCGACACCAGCGACTTCTATGGACCGCACGTCACCAACCTTTTGATCCGCGAAGCGCTGGCGCCCTACCCTGACGATCTCGTCATCGTCACCAAGATTGGCGCCCGGCGCGGCGCGGATGGATCGTGGTTGCCGGCCTTTTCCGTGGAAGAGCTGACCCAGGCCGTGCATGACAATCTAAGCAATCTCGGGCTCGAGGTGCTCGATGTGGTCAATTTGCGCATCATGTTCGATACCCATGGTCCAGCCGAAGGGTCGATCGAAGCGCCGCTCACCGTGCTGGCCGGGCTTCAACAGAAAGGCCTGGTCAAACATATCGGGCTGAGCAACGTGACGCCGGCGCAGATCGCCGAAGGGCGCCGTATCGCCGAGATCGTCTGCGTGCAGAATCAGTACAATCTTGCGCATCGCGGCGACGACGCCCTGATCGACGACCTTGCCCGCGACGGCATTGCCTATGTGCCGTTCTTCCCGCTCGGCGGCTTCAACCCGCTGCAATCCTCCACCCTGTCGGACGTCGCAACACGCCTCGGCGCCACGCAAATGCAGGTTGCGCTCGCCTGGCTGCTGCGCCGCGCGCCCAACATCCTGCTGATTCCCGGCACATCGTCGGTCGGACATTTGCGGGAAAACCTCGCTGCTGCCGAACTCAAGCTTTCGGACGATGTGCTCAACGAATTGGATGGGATGGCTAAGGCGGCGTAAAGCGCGCCAATCTCCCCCCTTGAGGGGGAGATGTCGCCAAAGGCGACAGAGGGGGTCGGCACGACCGGGCGCGACCTCCTGCGGCAGATGAAGGTTGGCGCTCTGTGCGCGGCGACCCCCTCTGGCCTGCCGGCCATCTCCCCCTCCAGCGGCGAGCCTCAATTGATACTCGCCGTATTCGCCGGCTCAACCGGCCGCTCCCCATCTGTATAAGGCACGCGAAAACCATTCGCCGTCAGCCATACGATGGCTGCCTTCGGCTCGTCCGTCTGAATGATTGTGGCGCCGCGATCGGCCCAAAAACCCCAGACTTCGCGCGGCAGGCTGGCCTGCACCGCCAGTTCGTCGCCGCGGCCGCCGGCCAGGAAGCCGCCCGGCTTGCCAGCGATGGTGTAGGTGTCGGCCCAGATGTGCCAGTTGCCCCTGACCGCGGCCGCGCGCATGCGCGTGCTGAACAACGGCCCGCCGGTCTCGGTCAGCGTCTCGGCGCCTGCCCGCCAGTTGATCAGCTCGATTGCGCGCGGCGAAAAGGCATGGCCGACCGTCCGGGCGAAGCCGGCATCACGCACCGCGTCATCGGCGATGATCGGCATGAACTGGAAGCCGCCGCCGATAGCGGTCATTGCCGCCTGGACCGTGGTGATCCGGTTCTGGTTCCACAAATTCTCCTTGACGATAACCTGCTCGGCCATGCCGAGATCGCGAGCCACCGCGATCATGCCCGAGAGGTCGCCGACGTCGAGCTTGTTGTCGAGGTTGATGAGGGTCCTGTCCCTGGTCGCCATCAGCATCTCGCGCAGCGTCGAGACTGTTTCACCCGTCACCGCACCGGTGCCTTCGACCACCAGCCTGCAGGTCTTCAGTTCGGCCAGGGTGTATTTGACCACCTCGCCCTTGCAGGTGGTGGTGCGGTCGAGCCAGCTGTCATGCATGACGACGAACTCACCGTCCTTCGAGCGCCTGATATCGACCTCGACGATTTCTGCGCCCATGGCGATCGACCCCTCCACGGCGGCAATCGAATTTTCCGCGTAGAGCGTCTTGCCCGCCTGCATGCTGCCGGCGCGATGCGCGACCACCATGACGTGGTCGCGCCACTGGTTGGCGTGCTCGAAGCGGTCAAGAATCTGCCTGGCGCGGGTCTCGCCGGCCAATGACTGGTCAGAAAAGGCCACAAGTGCCGAGGAAAACAGAAGGCTCAGCCAGATGGTCCGCATCGAGAATCGCTCCTTGCCGGATCGAGATCGGGATAGGCGACCCTCGTGACATCCAGGTGAACGAAGCCGGCTAGCGGTTGTTCGCGGGGAGTGCGCGTCAGATGCGTTTCGAGAGCCGGCGGAACCACGCCATGGCCGGCATCTCGACAAACCGCCAGGTGATCCAGGAGGCGGCAATGGTGGCCGCGAGCATGACGACGATCGCCAATGCTCCGGTCCAGCCGGCGCCGAAGCCGGTGGCAGGCTGGCCGCGCAGCATGAAATCGCCCATCAGGCCGAGGCCGAGCTTGCGCTCGACGAGCCCGGCGATGTTGATCAGGCGCGCCTGGACGAAAATGTGGACCATGTAGATCGAGTAGGACAGCGCGCCGAGCGTCAACATGAACGGGGTTCTCAGCAAGGCGCTGATCCAGCCGCCCTCATGGGCGAACAGGAACAGCGCCAGCGCGAACACCAGGGGTGCCGCGATGCCGAAATCATTGCCGCCCGCCAGCGAGACGAAAAGCACGATGACGGTCACCATGACGATTTCGGCAAGGGTCCAGTCCATCCGCGGGCCGCTCCTGGCGAGGGCCTGTCGCGCCCCTGCAATGGAATCATGCTGAAACCAGGCCAGCAAGGCGCCGAGCGAGAAGCCGTACAGGCAGCGGATGAAGCCGAAATCGAAGGACACATCCATATGATGGGTCGAGAAACCGAGCAGGAACAGCGGCGCGGTGACGGCGGCGGCGACGAACCATATCCAGGCGCGCGCGCCGGCGACGAAGACCACGCCAGCAAACAGGAGATAGGCGAAGAACTCGGCCGAAATGCTCCAGCTTGGCGCATTCCAGGTCAATTGATCCTCGAAACCGACACCCTGGAGCAGAAGAAGATTGGCAAGCAGGCTGCCGAGGTCGAAGCCTCCGCTGAAGGGGGCAGCCCCGGTGCCGTGCAATTGCGGCAGCATCAGCCGCAGCAACTCGAAGCCGGCGAAGGCGGCAAGCATGAGCAGATGCAGCGGGTAGATGCGGCCGAAACGGACCAGTGCGAAGCGCGCGACCTGTTCCGGCTGGTTCAGCCGATCGCCGTAGCTGCTGGCGATGACGAAACCGGAGAGGACGAAGAAGAAATCGACGAACAGGTAGGACGAACCGATGAAGGCGCTTTGCGAAATCGTCGAAGCGGTCGGAAAGTGAAACAGCGCCACCAGAAGCGCGCAGATGCCGCGCCACGAATCGAGCACCAGGAAGCGTTCGCCGGCGACCGTGCCGGTGCGGGCCGACGCCACGACAAGGGTGGGGTTGAGAAACGCGGTCTGCGTCATGATGATACAATCCTGTCTTGCCGTGGCACTCGGGCAGCGCCATTCCGTCTCGCCAAGCTGTGACTGGCATCTTCCGTGCCGGTTCTGTAGTTGTTGCACCCCGATGAAAAACGAGGATCCGTAATGGCGAACAACAACATCGACAACGCCTTCACCGCCCGTTCCAAAACGGGCGCCGCGTTCGAGCCGACCTATTCCGGCGCGCTGTCGTTCATGCGCCGCAAATACACAAAAGACGTGAAGGGCGCGGACGCGGTGGTGTGGGGTATTCCCTTCGATGCCGCCGTCACCAACCGGCCGGGCGCCCGCTTCGGGCCGCAGGCGATCCGCCGCGCCTCGGCGATCCTCGATAACGACCCGCAATATCCGTTCTCACGCGATTTGTTCGAGCATCTGGCGGTGGTCGACTATGGCGATTGCCTGCTCGATTCGGGCAATCACCAGAAGACACCCGGCACGATCGAACGTGAAGCGGCCAAGATCCTGAAATCCGGCGCCTTCCTGCTGACGCTCGGCGGCGATCATTTCGTCACCTGGCCGCTGCTCAAGGCGCATGCCGCCATCCATGGTCCGCTCGCCTTGGTGCAGTTCGACGCCCATCAGGACACCTGGCCGGACGACGGCAAGCGCATCGACCACGGATCCTTCGTCGGCCGCGCCGTCAAGGAAGGCATCATCGACCCCGACCGCTCGATCCAGATCGGCATCCGCACCCATGCACCCGACACGTTCGGCATCAAGATCCTCCATGGCCATGAAATCGAGGAGATGCGGGCGTCCGATATCGCCTACGCCATCGTCGACCGCACCGGCGGCAAGAAGACCTACCTCACCTTCGACATCGACTGCCTCGATCCGGCCTACGCGCCTGGCACAGGCACGCCAGTTGCCGGCGGGCCGTCCTCGGCGAAGATCCTGTCGACGCTGCGCCAACTCAACCAGATCGATATTGTCGGTGCCGACATCGTAGAGGTTGCGCCGGCCTATGATCACGCCGATATAACGGCGATCGCCGGCTCGATGGTGGCCATGCAATATCTCGGCCTGCTGGCTGAGCGAAAGGCCCGGCTTGAAGAGTTGAACAACGGCAACCACAATGGTGCCGCAGTGATTCAAGGTCAGGGCATATAATCTTGAAATATCAGGGAATTTGATCAACCCATGAAACCGAAAATCTTCATCGACGGCGAACACGGCACCACCGGCCTGCAGATCAGGGCGCTGCTTGCCGAGCGCATTGATCTGGAGATCATTTCCATCCCGACCGAACGCCGCAAGGAAACGGCGGCGCGCGCCGAGTTTCTCAACGCCGCCGATGTCGCGATCCTGTGCCTGCCTGACGACGCGGCGAAAGAAAGCGTCTCGCTGATCGCCAACGACACCACCAAGGTCATCGATGCGTCGACCGCGCATCGCGTGGCGGAAGGCTGGGCGTATGGTTTCGCCGAGATGGACAAGGACCAGGCAAAGGCGATCGCCTCGGCAAAACGCGTCGCCAATCCAGGCTGCTGGCCGCAGGGACCGATCGCCACGCTACGGCCGCTGGTCACGTCAGGCCTGCTGCCGGCGGATTTCCCGATCACCGTCAACGGCATTTCGGGCTATTCGGGCGGCGGACGGCCGATGATCGAGGACTATGTCGCCAAGGGCGAGGAAGCCTCGGAATTCCTGCCCTACGGCCTCACGCTTCAGCACAAGCACGTGCCGGAATTGAGGGCCTATGCCAGGCTGTCGCATGATCCGATCATGCAGCCGGCGGTCGGCAATTTCGCGCAAGGCATGATCACCGTGGTGCCGTTGCAGCTTGGCAGCCTCGACCATGTGCCGACCGGTGCGGAGCTGCATGCGGCGATTGCCGACCATTTCGCCGCCATCAAGGGCGGCGTGGTCGAAGTGGCGCCCTATGCGCATTCGGAGCGCATGCCGGAGATCAATCCCGAGGTCTACAACGGCACCAACCGGATGAAGGTCTATGTCTTTGCCAATGACAAACGGGCGCAGGCCCTGCTGCTGGCGGTCTATGACAATCTTGGCAAGGGTGCCTCGGGTGCCGCCGTGCAGAACATGGACCTGATGCTCGGCCTCTGATGGACGCGCCAGCCTTTCCGGCGCGCTGGAAAGTCAGCGCGCCCGAACTCATTGCCGAGACCTTTTCGAGCCGCATCTGGAAGGTTTTGCGCGAAGACGGGTCGCCGGCGATCGTCAAGGCGCTCAAGCCTTTCGACGACGTCGCCGACGAGTTGCGCGGCGAGCATTATCTCGCCTGGCGGCGCGGCGAAGGCGCGGTGCGCCTGCTCGGCCGCGACGGCCACAGCATGCTGCTGGAATATGCCGGTGAAACGCTGCTTCAGCAAGTTCTCGACGAACAGGGCGACTTTGTAGCGACCGCAATTGCGGCCGAGGTGATGGCGAAGCTGTTTTCACAGGGGAAAGACCCCTTCCCGCCCGAACTTCAGCCGCTCCGGGAACGCTTCGCCAGCCTGTTCAACAAGGCGAATGCCGATCGCGACGCCGGCCATGACGGCCTCTATGTCGAGGCCGCCACTATTGCCGACCGGCTGCTGACCGATCCGCACGATATCAGGCCACTGCATGGCGACCTGCATCACGAGAACATCCTGCACGGACCGCGCGGCTGGCTGGCTATCGATCCGAAGGGCGTGCTCGGCGACCCCGGCTTCGATGCGGCGAACATGTTCTACAACCCGCTCGAGCGGGACGATCTCTGCCTCGACCCCGAGCGGATCGCTGGTATGGCCGGGATCTTTGCCAACACTCTGGGCCAGACACCGGCCGCTATCCTTGATCATGCCATCGCCTATGGCTGCCTTTCGGCATACTGGCATCATGAGGACGACAATGCGGTCGAGGAGAACCGCGAATTGTCGGTCGTCAAGGCGATCCGGGCGGTACGGGCAAGCTTCTGATCCGGACCCGGTAGATCAGCTCCAAGATCAGCCCCTGAGCGCTATTCCCGCCGGCAAGGGATAGGCGCCCTTGGTGCCGCGCCAGTGTGCGGCGGCAAAACCCAGCACGATCAGCGCAAATCCCTGATGGGTCAGCGCCATATGCAGCGGCACATGCATCAGCAGCGTGCCGATGCCGATCGAAGCTTGGACCAGCACCAGTAGAAACAGCAGCGTCGCGCGCCGCGCATGCGTTGTTTCAGGCAGCCGCCGGCGCGTGGCGATCATGTGCCACAATACCACGACGAATACCGTGTAGGCGCCAAACCGATGGACGAACTGCACCGTCTTCGGGCTCTCGAAGAAGTTGCGCCACGCCGGCTCGAGGATCAGCAGATCGCCAGGGATGATCTTGCCGTCCATCAACGGCCAGGTGTTGTAGCTTAAGCCCGCGTCGAGCCCGGCGACCAGGCCGCCGAGATAGATCTGGATCAGCGCCAGCAGCACGATGAACCCGGCCAGCCTCTGCGTCGACCGATCGGCGGCGGGTTCGGAATGCGGCGCCAATCCTCGCGCGACCACCATGGTGGCGGTGAAGATCAGCGCGGCGAGTGTCAGGTGGGTCGCCAGCCGGTACTGGCTGACGGAGACCCGGTCGACCAATCCTGAAGCCACCATCCACCAGCCGATGGCGCCTTGCAGGCCGCCGAGCAGGAGAATGCCCACCAGCTTCGCTCCCAGGCCGCGTTCGATGCGGCGCGTCGCCCAGAAGAACAGCAGCGGCAGGGCAAAGACCAGGCCGACGCTGCGCGCCAGGATGCGGTGCGCCCATTCCCACCAGAAGATCGACTTGAACGCCTCGATGCTCATGCCCTTGTTGAGCTCGGCATATTGCGGGATCTGCTGGTAGAGCTGGAATTCCTCTTGCCACTCGGCATCGTTGAGCGGCGGGATCACGCCATGGATCGGCTTCCACTGCGTAATCGACAGGCCGGAATCGGTGAGCCTTGTGGCGCCGCCGACCAGCACCAGCGCAAACAGCACCAGAAGCACCACATAGAGCCAGCCGCGCAGCAGCGCCCGGTTATGCAGGTCGCGGTCGCGGGCGACGTATGGCGCGGCAGCTGATATGGCAGCCATGATCTTGTCCCGGCAGGTTGATTTGGCGGATTGGTGGACCATCGCACCCGTGCTGGCAAGACCATACGGCGCGGCACGCCGTCGCGCCGCGTCTCACCGGTTGCACAGTCTCGCCTCAAGGCCTATGCGAGGCCGATACCCCTTGAGCCTGCCAGGCCTCTTGTGCGAATTCCGGCATGCTCGATCAGGAGACCAGCCATGCCCCTGCGCCTGAAAAAGCTGATCGGAATGTTTCTGCTGGTCGCGCTGGTCATCGTCTATGCGCTGGTCGCATCGATCTTCGCGGTCGCCCGGCTGTCGGAGTCGGGTCCGTGGGTGCATTTCCTGTTCTTCCTGCTCAGCGGCCTGCTCTGGGTGCTGCCGGCAATGGGCATCATCAAATGGCTGATGCTGGAGCCGAGGGCCAAGCGATAGGCGAAACCGCCAGCGTCAGATGGTGACGACCATCTTGCCGGCGTTGGCGAGCGGCGTCGTCACGCCCGACAGCATGGTGCGGATGTGGGCGAGGCTCTGGTAGCGGCCGTTGACGGAAATGCGCGGCAAGGCGTGCAGGAACCCGGCATGCTCGGCGCGCAGCACGCCGTGGCGCGTCGTCACGGCGGAGATATAGCCTGCATCGCGGGCAAAACCCACTTCGCGGCAGCCGACAGCGCTGGCATAGCCATAGGGATAAGCGAAATGGCGGGGCATTTCGCCCAGTTCGGCCTGCAACATGGCGCGCACGGCGCCAACCTCGTGCCGGGCAACGGCTTCGGAGAGCCGCTTCAGATTGCTGTGGTTGATCGTATGGGCGCCGATCGTCACCAGCGGATGCGCGGCGATGCGACGGATTTCATCCCAGCTCATCAATGTGCGCAGGCGCGGACCGTCGGCGTCGACGCCATTTGCGCGAGCCAGATCGCGCAACACCGCCTGCAGGTCCTCCTCGCGTATTTCGGAGGTGAGATAGGCGTGCAGGCGTGCATTGGCCTGCAGCTTCTTCGCGGGGGTCGAGCAATCGATCGTCAGCGGACCATTCGGCCGCGTCAGCGTCAAGGTATCGCGCGCGTTGACGATGTCCTCGACAACGTCCCACCACAGGTCGGCGGTGCCGTTGATCAGCCCGGGTGCGACATAGATGGTGATCGGCGCGCCATGCTTCTCCAACACCGGCAGCGCCTCGACCATGTTGTCGCGATAGGCGTCGTCGGCGGTGATGGTGGCAAACTGACCGCCCTTGCCGCCTGCTTTGATGCGCTCAACGGCTTCGTCCATGGAGACGAAGGCATAGCCATGCGCCTTCATGTCCGCGATCATGGCGTCAAGGAAGCCGGGCGCGATATTCAGATGCCGGTTGACGCTGTCCGGCTTTTCCGGCGTCGCGGTAACACGGTGCAGCATCAGGATGGCGCCGATGCCGCCGATGAACGGCTTGGCCAGCGGTGCAAGGCCGGTATAGCGGGCGACGTTCAGCGCCAGTTTCCGGATTGCCTCCCCGCCGTCGATCATTCATTCACCTTTTGCGCCTAGGCTGATCCAAGCACGGAATGCGCCTATGCGAACCCCCAAATCGCGATCAATACGTCCTAAGGATTGAGGTATGGTTGACGCAACCGCGTCATTTGACGGCAATCGGCTTGCGGCGACCGAGGCATCGTCGCGCGCCTTGCCACGGGACCATGCCGGCCTGTCGATTTCAGTGGCGTCCACGGACGGACTCGCGGCCTATGCCGAGTTCTGCCGCTCGGCCCTGTTTGGGCCGGCGCAGAGTGCTGCCTGGGTCCAGAACTGGGCGACCGAGACACGACCGGACCTGCTCGTCGCGACGCTGAGTGCCGAGGGCAAACCGGTTTTCTCGCTGGCGCTGGAGGTTGCCGCCAGGGGGCCGTTCCGGATCGCCCGCTTCATGGGTGGGCGCCACGCCAACGGCAACTTCGTCGCCGCGGACCCGAACTGGCTGGCCAAAGCGGATATACCGGCCCTCCGATCGGTGCTGGCGGCCATCGCCAAGGCACGCCCGGACATCGATCTGGTCGCGCTCGAGCGGTTGCTGCCCGATCTCGACGGCGTCGCCAATCCGCTCGCATCGCTTGAGTATTTTTCCAGCCCCAACCTGTCGCTGGCCGTCGATCTCGCCGGCGGCTTCGATGCGCTGCTTTCCCGCGCCAGCGGCAAACGCAAACGCAAGAAGCACCGGTCGCAGATCCGGAAATTCGAGGCCGTAGGCAGCTATCGGCGCATCGGGGCCCGCACCCCCGACGAGGTGGGCAGGCTGCTCGACGCCTTCTTCGAGATGAAGGAACTCCGCTTCCGCAAGATGGGCATCGCCAATGTTTTTGGCGACGCACAGGTACGCGGCTTCTTCCGCGCGCTGTTCATGCAGGCGCTTGCCGAGGACAGGCCTTCCTTCGTGCTGCACGGGCTCGAGGTTGCCGGCAAGCTGCGCGCCATCACCGGTTCAAGCCGCTTGGGCAAACGCCTGATCTGCGAATTCGGAGCGATCGCCGAGGACGATCTCGGGCATGCCAGCCCCGGCGATTTCCTGTTCTTCGACAACATCCAGGAAGCCTGCGAGACCGGTTTCGAGGTCTATGACTTTTCGGTCGGAGATGAGCCTTACAAGCGGCTGTGGTGCGATATCGAAACGCGGCATTTCGAAGTGCTGGTCCCCTTGACCATGAAGGGCCGCATGCTGGCGCTGACGCTTCGGCAAGGCGCGCGGCTGAAAGCCTTCGTCAAGAACAGCCCGACGATCTGGAAGCTGACCAAAGTGCTGCGCCGCAAAGCCGCCGGCCAGGCAGCGCCCGCGGAAGAAGATAGCTGACGCCATGAAGCCGATCATCCGCACACTGTCCCTGCAGGAACTGGCGCTTCTCGTCGACTGGGCGGCCGCGGAAGGCTGGAACCCAGGTCATGAAGACCCGGCGATGTTCCAGGCCGCGGACCCCGAAGGCTTCATCGGCGCCTTTGTCGGCGACGACATGGTCGCGGCAATTTCGGCCGTGGCCTATGGAAGCGAATTCGGTTTCATCGGCCTCTACATCTGCCGGCCTGACATGCGCGGCATGAGCTACGGCAAGGCCGTGTGGGACGCCGGCATGAAAAGGCTTTCGGGCCGGACTGTCGGCCTCGACGGCGTCGCCGAGCAGCAGGCCAATTACCGGCGCAAGGGCTTCGCGCCGGCCTATGAGACCATCCGCTTCACCGGGCGCACGGCAGGCCAGCCGGTCAGGGCCGATGGGTTGCGGATGATTACGACGCAGCTCCTGTCCGGCATCGTCGCCTATGACGCCCATTGCTTTCCGGCGCCCCGAGGCACCTTTCTGAAGCGATGGCTGCAGGAGCCGCATCATGGGCTAGCGGCGATCGGTTCGCGCGGCGTGACCGGTTTTGGCGTGGCGCGCCGCTGTCGATCCGGCTTCAAGATCGGCCCGCTGTTTGCCGACGACACGGAGATCGCTTTGCAACTCCTGGAGGGACTGGCCGGCGCCTGCGAGGGCGGCGAGCTGCACATCGACGTCCCCGCCGATAACGCCGGCTTCATAACTGCGCTCGATGCGGCCGGCTTTGCGCCGACCTTCACCACCACGCGCATGTACATGGGGCCTGCCCCGGAACTGGACCTGCGAAGGGTGTTCGGCGTAACGACGCTTGAACTGGGATAGATCGGGCGAACCGCAGAACGGCCCCGCCGGCGATCCGGGGCTCCCCTCAGGCAGCGGCAGTGCGCCTTCCCGGCACCGGATTGCCGGGCGGTTCGTGGCCGAGCGGCGTCACCAGCGTGAGGTCGGGGTAGCCGTTCTCGATCAGCTTGACCGCAGCCTGCGTCACCTCATCGTCGGCCTCCAGCATGGAGAGAAAGACCTCGGTGGCATCGCCGGTCAGGCGGCCGATGCCTTGTGCGTCGGCCGGTCCGCACTCGACCACGACCAGGTCGTAGGCTGTCGTCAACGACTGCATGATGATCGGCAGCCGGTCGGCGGCACGCATGGCACGAACCGGATCGGCGGTTCCGACCGGGATGACGTGACAGTCCGAGTAGAGATCGGCATGGATGACGTCGCTGAACTGCGCTTCCGAAGCGAGCAGGTTGGTGATGCCCGGGAAAAGGCCGCTGTCCAGCATCGGCCGCGAGGCGGCCCCCGACGCGGTGAGGTCCAGCAACAGCACGCGCAGCCCGGCGTCGGCGACCTCGCGCGCCACCAGGATCGCGGATGCAGCCGCCTCGTCGCCTTCCGGCGAGACGAATATGGCGCGCGCCGCACCGCTGGAGATCAGCTTTTCGGCAGCCTTCTCGATATCGATCTCGCCCAGGGTGGAACGCGCCGGTTCGGGCTCGACAGCCGTCTGCTCTGTCGCCGTCGTATCGGGCATTGCGACCACATCCGGTGCCTCGGCCATGGCCGGCATTCCGGCGGCATAGGGCTCCGCATCTGTTTCATCCGCACGTTCAGGCAGCTCCTGGCCAACCAAGGGGTCCTGCAGGACGGCAGGCTCGTGGCGGACAAATGGCTTGGCGACCGGCGCCTGCGCCACCTGGGGCATCGCGACCTCATCGATCCGTTCGAAACGGGAACCGCTCGCCGGCCGCATCGCGCGGCCTGAAAACAGCTCCCGCAGAAGCGTCACGATCGCCATGATCAGCAGCGATGCGGCGAAAGCCGCGCCGACGATCGGCCCGACCTTCGGGAAATAGGCCTCGGAGGGAACCGAAGCCTTCGAGGCGATCCGCGCGTCGACCGGCAGATAGTTGCGATCCTGGCGCGAAGCGGCTTCGCGGTAGTTGGTCAGGTACAGCTCGAGTTGCTGTCGCTTGGCGGTCGCGTCGCGCTGCAGTGCGTCCAGATCGACCTGTTGTTCGCCGGCCTGCGCCGAAGCGGCTTTCAATGTGTTGACGTCTGCGACAAGCTGGTTCTCGCGGGCCTTTGCCGTCTCGGCCTGCATCAACAGGCCTTTCATGATCTTCTGGGCCTCGCTGCGGATCTGTGCGTCGAGATCGGACAGTTGCGATTTCAGCGCGCGAATGCGCGGATGGTTGCCTAGCAGTGTCGTCGACAGATCGGCGATGTTGGAGCGCAATTCGACCTGTCGCTCACGCAAGCGCTGGATCAGGTCCGACGACAGAACCTCCGGCACAGCATCCAGCGAACCGCCATTCTGCAGCGCCCTGCGCACGCCGTCGGCGGTCGCTTCGGCCGCGGCGCGGTTGGCGCGCACTTTCGACAGTTCGCTCGACAGTTCCGAAAGCTGCTGGGTGGCCAGCACCGAATTGTTGCCACCCATCAAAAGATCGGACTGGGCGCGATAGGCGGCGACCTTCGCCTCGGCATCCTTGACCTGCCGCTGCAGGTCGGCGATCTCGGGCGCCAGGAAGTCTGCCGCGGCGCTGTTCGATTCGAGCTTGGCCGCCCCTTGCCCCGCTATATAGGCGGCGGCGATGGCGTCCGGTACGGCGGCCGCGAGCTTGGGATCTTCCGATGAGAATTCGATGGCAATGATGCGGGTCTTCTCGACGCCATAGACGTTGAGCTTCTCGTGCATTTTCTTGAGCACGCGCTCTTCCGTCGGAATTTCCATCGGGTCGCTTTTCAGGCCGACCAGGACCAGAGCGCGGCTCAGCGCCGACATGTCGAGCGCTTCATTGAACTCGGGCAGTTTTTCCAGACCAAGCTTTTGCGAGACCTGCTTGAGGATTTCGTTGGAGGAAATGATCTGGACCTGGGTGGCGACGCCCTGTTCGTCGAGGATAGGCTTGTCGGTGTCGTTGTTGTTGCTGGCCGGCCGCGTGTAGATGGATTCGCGCGGCGCGATCTCCACCTGCGTCTCGGCCTTGTAGTGCCGGGTTGCCAGCGAGGCGAAAGCAAAGGCCAGCCCGGTTGCCAACAGGACGACGAGGACTATACGCAGCCAGTTCCTCGCCAGGCTGGCGAAGAGCTGCCTGAGATCGACATCGACATCTGCGGCCGCGGACTGAACGGACATGCATCCCTACTCCGATACTGGGTCAGCACGCACCGTAAACAACTATGGTAACTCAGCCGTTAAGATCGTGGTAAGTTTCCGTTAGGGTTTACTGGCGGGCGGCAAACAAAACCGCCAAGAATCACAAAAACTCTTGCCGATGCGCCACGCGTCGGCCGCTCCCTTTACCGGCCATTAACCCTAACAGGATGATAACGGGCCTCGATCCCTGATGTTTGCTGCGACGCCGCAGCGGCCCAGTCGAAGGTACTTGTCCGGTCATGAAAAGCACTGCTTCCCTGTTTCGCGCGCTGCTTGCCGTATCGATGCTGGCTGGCTGTTCCAGCTACCGGCCGACGCCGGCCGCCTTCCATGAGGTGCTCGATCAGCCCTACCGTCTTGGCGCCGGCGACCGCGTCCGCGTGACCGTGTTCGAGCAGGACGGGCTGACCAACACCTACAGTGTCGATCAATCCGGCTATCTCTCCTTCCCGCTTGTCGGCGCCATACCGGCGCGCGGCCACACCGCGCAGCAGATGGAAAAGGAGATCGCCGACAAATTGCGGCAAGGCTATCTGCGCGATCCCGACGTTTCGGTCGAGATCGACCGCTACCGGCCGATCTTCGTCATGGGCGAAGTGGGTGCCGCCGGCCAATATTCCTATGTTCCCGGCCTGACGGTGCAGAAGGCGATCGCCATTGCCGGCGGCTTCACGCCGCGCGCCAACCAGGAAAGCGTCGACATCACCCGCGACATCAACGGCAAGGTGATGACCGGCCGCGTGGTCACCTCCGATCCGCTGCTGCCGGGCGATACGGTCTACGTCCGCGAACGTCTGTTCTGACAGATACCAAGTGGCGGACAGGCTCAGGATCGTCCATTGCTTTCGCTCACCCGTCGGAGGAATTTTCCGGCATGTGCGCGACCTGGCCGAGGCGCAGGTCGCCGCCGGGCATTCGGTCGGCATCGTCTGCGATTCGACGACGGGCGGCGCGTTCGAGGAACATTTGTTCGAGCAGATGAAGGGCATGCTGGCGCTCGGCATTCATCGCACGCCGATGCAGCGCCATGTCGGTCCCGGCGACCTTGCCTCGGCTTGGCGCACATACAGGATCATCAAGGAATTGCGGCCGGACGTACTGCATGGGCACGGCGCCAAGGGTGGCGCCTATGCCCGTCTGTTCGGCTCATTGTTGCGGGTATCAAGGTCTCGCGTAGCCCGCCTTTATTCGCCGCATGGCGGCTCGCTCCACTATGACGAGAGCACGGTCATCGGAAAGCTGTTCTTCGCGCTCGAGCGATTCATGGCTCGCTTCACCGACTATCTGCTGTTTGTCTCGGACTATGAGCGGCGGACCTATCGCCACAAGGTTGGCGAGCCTCCCATTCCCAACACCCTCGTCTATAACGGCCTGCGCGCCACTGAATTCGAGCCGGTGATCACCGAGCCCGACGCAGCCGACCTGCTTTATATCGGCATGATGCGCGACCTGAAGGGACCGGATATCTTCATCGACGCATTGGCCCTTGCCGGCCCACGGTTCGGCCGCGCGCTGACCGCGGTGATGGTCGGCGACGGCGACGACCTTCTGCGTTACCACGGGCAAGTGAAACGCCTCGGGCTCGAGCGCCATGTCCGCTTTCTGCCGCCGATGCCGGCCAGGGAGGCCTTTGCCCTTGCCGCGCTTATCATCGTTCCCTCGCGCGCCGAAGCCATGCCCTATATCGTCCTGGAAACGCTTGCCGCGGGAAAGCCGATGATCGCAACCGCGGTCGGCGGCATCCCGGAGATATTCGACACCGGTTCCCCTGCCCTGATCCGACCTGACCCGAT
This sequence comes from Mesorhizobium sp. WSM4809, assembly GCF_055811655.1. NCBI lineage: Bacteria > Pseudomonadati > Pseudomonadota > Alphaproteobacteria > Hyphomicrobiales > Phyllobacteriaceae > Mesorhizobium > Mesorhizobium sp. WSM4809. The sequence goes on along the minus strand of NZ_JBVVQW010000014.1, from coordinate 35,677 downwards.
CGAGCTCGCCGACAGGATGAGCCAGGCGCTGGCCGACCCGGTCGCCTATCGCGACCTGATGCCCGATAGCGCCAACCTCAAGGCACGCTTCGGCGCCGATGTGATGGCCGCCGACATCGAGAAGGCCTATTTCGCAGCGCTCGACAGGTAGGCACAGGGCCAAGCCGTTCCAAAGCCATACGTTGTTTCAAGGGTTTCTTAGCTCTCTTTTGCTATGACCGTGGGGAAGTTTGCGGAAAGCCCTCATGAACGAGATCGACCCCGCGCGCCGCTTTTCAGCAGAGGCGGTGCGTAAATTCGACGGCCCGGCCGATGGCGACACGCCAAGCGGCATGAACGATGTCGCCCGCCAGGTCGCCTCGCAGTACCGGCGCGATACGATGTCACCGATCATGGTCAGCGGTGTCCTGCGCATGGTCGAATTCGGCTTGCTGTTCCTGTCCGGGCTCGCCGTCTATTTCCACTATGTCGGTTTCTTCAATTATCTCGCCTGGCAATATCCGGTGACGATCGCAGCCGGCTCGTTCCTTGCCGTGGTGCTGCTCGACGTCACCGACTGCTACCAGATCGTCGCCCTGATGCGGCCCATCGCCAATTTCGGCCGCGTGCTGCTGGTCTGGGCCGGCACATTCGCCCTGATGGCGCTGACGGCATTCGTCATGAAGATGTCGCAGGACTATTCGCGCCTATTGTTCGGCAGTTGGTTCGTCATCGGCTTCGTTCTCATCTTCGGCCTCAGGCTGGTGATGTCGAAGCTGATCCGGGCCTGGGCGCGCGATGGCCGCATGGAGCGGCGCGCCGTCATCGTCGGCGGCGGCAAGGCGGCGGAAATCCTGATCCGCTCGGTCGAAAAGCAGCCCTACAACGATATCCGCATCTGCGGCATCTTCGACGATCGCGGCGACAAGCGCTCGCCGCCCATCGTCGCCGGCTACCCCAAGCTCGGCACCATTTCGGAACTGATCGAGTTCGCCCGCATCGCCCGCATCGACATGCTGATCGTATCGCTGCCGCTGACCGCCGAATCGCGCGTTCTGCAGCTGCTGAAGAAGCTGTGGGTGCTGCCGGTCGACATCCGGCTATCGGCACATTCCAACGCGCTGCAATTTCGCCCGCGCGCCTATTCCTACATCGGCGCGGTGCCGATGCTCGACATCTTCGACAAGCCGATCAACGACTGGGATTCGGTCGCCAAACGCGCCTTCGACATCGTCTTCAGCCTGATCGGCATCGTCGTGTTCTCGCCGGTCATGCTGGCGACCGCCATCGCCATCAAGCTCGACAGCAAGGGTCCGGTGCTGTTCCATCAGAAGCGGCACGGCTTCAACAACGAGATCATCGAGGTCTACAAGTTCCGCTCGATGTATACGGACAAGGCCGACCCGACCGCCAAGCAGACGGTGACCAAGAACGATCCTCGCGTCACCCGCGTCGGCCGCTTCATCCGCAAGACCTCGATAGACGAGCTGCCGCAGTTCTTCAACTCGCTGCTCGGTTCGCTGTCGCTGGTCGGCCCGCGTCCGCATGCCATCGCCGCGCAGTCGCACAACCTGCTCTACAACGAGGTGGTCGACGGCTATTTCGCCCGCCACAAGGTCAAGCCCGGCGTCACCGGCTGGGCGCAGATCAATGGCTGGCGCGGCGAGATGGACACCAACGAGAAGATCCGCATGCGGACCGAGTATGATCTCTACTACATCGAGAACTGGTCGCTGCTGTTCGATTTGCGGATCCTGTTCCTGACGCCGCTCCGGCTGCTCAATACGGAAAACGCCTATTGAGTGCGATCAGCCATGATCTGCCGCGCGCGGCGGTCAACGCCAAGCTGGTCGCGCTGATTTCGTCGGGCGCGGTCTTCCTCGGCATTCTGCTGTCGGGCTTCGTCATCAGCGAGCCGGCGCCCTATGAGCTCTACATGGCCGGCCTGATCGCCATCTGGGCGCTTTTCGGCCTGAGGATTTCCCGCGCGGCCACGCCGCTGCTGGTGCTACTGGTGATGATGAACATCGGCGGCATGATCTCCATGACGCAGATGGCGGACCTCGCCAACACGCCGCTCTATCTCGCCGTGTCGCTGTTTCTCGCCTTCAGCGCGGTGTTCTTCGCATCGATCACCGCCGTACAACCGAGCCTATACCGGCTGATCTTCATTGCCTATGTGGTCTCGGCCGTGGCCACCTCGCTGCTTGGCATTGCAGGCTATTTCCATGCCTTTCCGGGCGCGGAGATGTTCACCAAATACGATCGCGCCGCCGGCGCCTTCCAGGACCCGAACGTGTTCGGCCCGTTCCTGGTGCTGCCCGGCATCTATCTACTCTATCTGCTTTTGACCGGACCGGCGACACGCATGCCGCTGCTGGCGGTGCCGCTGCTGATCATCACCGCCGGCATCTTCTTCTCCTTCTCGCGCGGCGCCTGGGGCATGTTCACCGTCTCGGCCGTCCTGCTCACCGGCTGCCTGTTCCTGCAGAGCGCCAGCGGCAAGTTCCGGCTGCGTGTGGTGGTGATGACGATTGCAGCACTGGCGCTGCTGGTCATCGCCATCATCGTCATCCTGCAGCTGCCCGGCGTGTCGGAGATGTTCTCCAACCGTGCCCAGCTCGAACAGAGCTACGACACCGCCCGCCTCGGCCGCTTCGCCCGCTACGGGATCGGCTTCCAGATGGCGATGGAGCATCCGTTCGGCATCGGCCCGCTGGTCTTCGGCACGATCTTCGGCGAAGACACCCACGACATCTGGCTGAAGATGCTGATGGATTATGGCTGGCTCGGCTTCGTGTCGTTCCTGGCGCTCGTCTTATGGACGATAGCAGCCGGCTTCCGCATCCTGCTGCGCGACCGGCCGTGGCAGCCCTATCTCCTGTGTGCCTATGTCGCCTTCATCGGCAATATCGGGCTCGGCACCTTCATCGACATCGACCACTGGCGCCATGTCTACCTGCTGCTCGGCCTGATCTGGGGCGCCATCGCGCTGGAATACAGGCACCAACGGCTGTTGCGGCCTGCCTTGCAGGGCTCGCCGGCACCGGCAATCGCAGCGGTATAAAAGTCGCGGAATTCGGTTGACCCGCACGGGGTTATCACGATACATCGCGACCGGTCCGGAGTGTAGCGCAGCCCGGTAGCGCACTTGACTGGGGGTCAAGGGGTCGTCGGTTCGAATCCGGCCACTCCGACCAATTCAAAGCAGGACTTTCCCCCGAAGTCCGCCCCTCCAGATGCCCCGGTCAGCCCGGCCAAATCTCGGATCGGGGCACCATGTCCTGTGCGCTTGAGCTCCGGCTTGGTGCTAATGCTACCTCTGGCACACATCCACCCACTCAGCGCCGGTAATCTCAACCATGCGCTGCGGCGCAATCCGCACCGCGGCGTTGGTGGCGCCTGCCGCAGGCACCACCTCTTCAAACTCGCGCAGCGATACGTCGAAATAGACCGGCAGCGGCGCCGGCAGGCCGAACGGGCAGACGCCGCCGACCGGATGGCTGGTCGCTTCGACAACTTCGGCGGCGTCGAGCATGCGCGGCTTGCCGCCGAACTGGTCCTTGAACTTACGGTTGTCCAGCCTGGCGATGCCGCTGGTCACCACCAGCATGGCGCGGTCGCCGACGCGCAGGCAGATCGTCTTGGCGATCTGGGCCGGCAGCACGCCATGCGCCTCGGCCGCCAACATCACCGTCGCCGAGCTCGCCTGCGTGACGATGACGTCGATGTCGGGCGCGTGGGCGGCGAAGAAGGCACGAACGGATTCCAGGCTCATATCGAAAACCCATGGCTCAAAAAGCTTGATGGACGGCAGATTGCGGTTCGGCAGCCGGGGGCCGCCGCGCGTATAAGCACGTGCGATAGACGGATCGGCAAGCCCCAGGCTGAAGCAGACGCTGCGGCAGGTACAAAGAAACCCGCCAAGGAGCCTTGGCGGGTTCTCTGGAATGCGTGGTGCGGATCTACGCCAGCGATCGGCCTTGCGCCGCCGGCGTCGGCGCAGCCGGGGTGATCAGAGCCTCCTGGGGAAGGTGAAGCGCGGACACAATACGACGCAGCTTCGACGGGTCGGTCACTCTGCCGCTTTCGATATCCTCAATCTCGTCCACCGCCAGGCCGCATGTCAGGGAGAGCTCTTCCACGCTGTAACCGCGGGTCTCCCGCATCGCTCTGAGGGTATTGTAATTTGGCCCGCTTCCGTTGGTTGCCGGTTCGGAGTGGGCTTCGCTTTTCGCATTATGGGGCATTGGCAACTCCATGACTGAAAGAGTTTGATCAAATGAGGAGTGTTGCCTGAGACGGTCGGGAAGATGCCCTCTCGCCGGCGATTTGCCAAGAGCCAAAAGGGCCGTCACGGGATCGTGAACCAGGTGCCTGGCGCGGCCCTCTCGCGCACACGTCGCGATCAAGTTGTTTTGAAGGTCCGATCAGCCTTTTGCCGGCAGTTTCGCCGCGCTCGTTCGTTATCTCCGGGTCGCTGGCGTGAAACCATCCGGTTCCAGCCGGCTCGTTCCCGGAAGGATTTTTTGCAATGAACCTGAAGACAGTCATGGTCGTGCTCGGCACGATTTCCAGCCTTTCCGTCGCCGGCGCGGGCGCCGCCCAGGCCGCAGACGCGCTGCGTGTGCGCGGCACGGTGGTCAGTTTCGAGCCCACGCTGCTCACCGTGAAAACGCGCCAGGGCGATACCGATGCGATCAAGCTCAAGGCTGGCTGGAAGATCTCGGGCGTCGCCAACGCCTCGGCAAAGGATATCAAGCAGGGCGATTTCCTCGGCATTGCCTCTGTTTCGAAAGCGGATGGCGGCAGCGGCGCCCTGGAGGTGGTGGTCTTTCCGGCCGCGCTGAAAGGCACTGGCGAGGGCGACCGTCCCTGGGACCTGCAGCCAAACAGCCGGATGACCAACGGCACCGTCGCCGACGTTGCCGATATAAGCGGGCGATCCGTCACCCTGACCTATGACAATGGCCAGACCAAGAAGATCTCGATCCCCGACACCACGCCCGTCGTGACCTTCGCGCCGGCGACGCCTACCAACCTCAAGCCGGGTGCGACGGTCTTCGTCACCGCTGAGCGGGGCAGCGACGGCGCGCTGAGCGCCAGCCGCGTCGTGGTCGGAACCAACGGCGTCGTGCCACCGATGTAGTCGAACAGGCGGCCCAATGGCCGTCTCTCTCGATCTTGCCGTGCATGGTGGCGGGAGACTGGATTGGGCAGAAACAGTCCAGAAACAAAATTCTACAATCGGGAAATACTGACGAAAAAATTCAGGCGCGTAATTCCATTCGCGGCGGCCGGGCTATCGCCTCGATCCATATGCGCCCGCGAAACAAAAGGAAACCATCCATGAAGAAGTCCCTCCTCTCGGCCCTCGGGCTTGCAGTTGCATTGGCTTTCACGGTGCCCGTCATCGGCGCGACGAGCGCGGATGCGGCCCCGATGGCCAAGCATCATCGTCACCACCATCATCACCGCCACCATGTCCGCCACCACCATCATCACCGCCACCACCACCATGTGATCGGAAACAAGGCCTAAGCACCGCAGACTGCCACCGAGAAGACCGGCCTTGGCTTCCTGTCCAAGGCCGGCTACTCCGCCCCGCGAGGCTCGATCTCGGACTGGATCAACAATTCACGCAAATCCACGCCGCGACGTCGTCGTCTATCCCGGCGCTGGTATGGCACCACGACCAATCCGGCATTCGCCAGCGAAATCGAGCGGCTCTGGCGGCTCGACCAATCGCATTGCGCCGGCGGCACAGAGGTGCGAGGCGCCTCCAGCGACAACAGACATAGCCGACCGCAAGGAAAATGACGGATCACCTTGAGGCGAGCCGTCACTTCTCCTGCTCGTATCCCCGGGATTTGGGTTCTAGAATTCAGCGCCGGCTGAACAGCAGACTGGCGACAAGACCGACCACCACAAGGCCCACCGCCGCGGCAGCCGCCGGATGGTCGCGGGCCGACCTCTCGATCACCCTGCCCTGTTTACGGATTGCCGGCATGGCGTCGCGCAGGCGACCGGCGAGATCGGAATAGGTGTCCAGCGCGGCATCGCGACCGTCCTCGTAATACGCGCCGCCTCGCCTTGCCACGGCCCTCTTCAAGCTGGCCAGTTCCTTGGTAAGAGCCGCGACCTGCCTGTCGAGATCGATGTCGGAGAGGGTCGAAAATGATGCCATTGGTATGTTTCCTTCACTTGCAGAAGGAAGCGTAACGCCTCACCGGAAGACGGGTTCCGGCTTTCGAACTGTCGATGTCGCGTCTGGCCGCGGTCAGCGCACCTGGTCAAGCAGGCGCTTGCATTCCAGGAGGTCGAACAGCGCCTCCTGCAGCAAGGCCCTGTTGTCGCGCGAGAGTTTCGACGCATCCGGCTGCACCGGACCCTCCTCGTCGCTCTTGCCCAGGCCGAAAAAGCGGCGGCTGGGTTTGACGCGGGGCTGGCCAACCAGTTCGTCGTCCATGCCGCGCGGCTGGGCCGCAGGCGTCAGCGGCACCTGATCGGCCTGCTTTCGCTGCGAGATCGCCTCGACGGCGGCCATGTCGCCATTGCCGATGGCAACCAGGAAATGGTTGCCGTTCTCGCGCAACAGCTTCTGCACGCCCTTGATGGTGTAGCCCTGGTCGTAGAGCATGTGGCGGATGCCCTTGATCAGCTCGACATCCTGCGGCCGGTAGTAACGACGGCCGCCGCCGCGCTTCATCGGCTTGATCTGGTTGAAACGCGTTTCCCAGAAGCGCAGCACATGCTGCGGCAGATCGAGATCTTCGGCGACCTCGCTGATGGTACGAAAGGCGTCGGGGCTCTTGTCCATGGGCGAATCCTCACGCTGGACGATGATCCGACCTACCTGCCGAATCGGGGCTTATTTCAGCGGTTTATGAAGCAATATTCAAGCCCGGCGTCATGGCGGCGACGGTTTTCAACCGCGCAGTAGGACTACTTGCCGCTTTTGGCCTTGCCGCTCTGATGGGAGCGCAAGATACGGCTCTTCAGCACATTCGACGACTTGAAGGTCATCACCCGACGCGGCAGGATCGGCACTTCCTCGCCGGTCTTGGGATTGCGGCCGATGCGTTCGTTCTTGGAGCGGACGTGGAATGTCGCGAAGGACGACAGCTTCACCGTCTCGCCGCGCACGATGGCTTCGCAGATTTCATCCAGCACCGCTTCGACGAGCTCGGCCGATTCAGTGCGCGACAGGCCGACCTTCCGGTAAACTGCCTCGGCAAGGTCGGCGCGCGTAAGTGTCTTTCCCCCCATGCGACCGTCCCATCAGCTCAAAACATAAAATTCGGCACAACAACGGCAGAGCCTAAGTAATTGATCCGTCAAGGTCAAGGACCGAAACTGGACCGTTCGGCACTTACCAGCGAACCAGGACAGCGCCCCAGGTGAAGCCGCCACCCATCGCTTCCAGGAGGACGAGATCGCCCTTCTTGATGCGGCCGTCGGCGACGGCCACCGACAGCGCCAACGGCACGGAAGCAGCCGAGGTGTTACCGTGCAAATCGACCGTAACCACCACCTTTTGCTCAGCTATCCCGAGCTTCTTGGCGGAAGCGTCAATAATTCGTTTATTGGCCTGGTGGGGCACGAACCAGTCGAGATCATCGGCTGAGATACCCGCTTGCGCGAACGTCGCCTCGATGACGTCGGTGATCATGCCGACCGCATGCTTGAAGACTTCGCGGCCCTCCATCCGGAGGTGGCCGACCGTACCCGTGGTCGACGGCCCGCCGTCGACGAAAAGCTTGTCCTTGTGCGTGCCGTCGGAGCGCAGGCTGGCCGCCAGAACGCCATGGTCGGCGATCGCGCCCGTCCCCTCGCCTGCTTCCAGGATCATGGCACCGGCGCCGTCGCCGAACAGCACACAGGTCGAGCGGTCGCTCCAGTCGAGGATGCGCGAGAATGTTTCCGAACCGATCACCAGGACACGCTTGGCCAGGCCGCCGCGGATGTAGAGATCGGCGGTGGTCACGGCATAGACGAAGCCCGAACAGACCGCCTGCAGGTCGAAGGCAAAGCCGTGATGCATGCCGAGCCGGTTCTGGATCTCGACGGCAGTGGCCGGGAACGTGTTGTTGGGCGTCGAGGTCGCCAGCACGATCAGATCGATGTCGGCGGGCGTGAGGCCCGCATTGGCAAGTGCGGCACGTGCCGCTGCTTCCCCCAGCGAAGCCGTGGTCTCGTCGTCACCAGCGATATGGCGCTGGCGAATACCGGTACGCTGGGCGATCCACTCGTCGGAGGTCTCGACCATGCCTTCGAAATCGGCATTCTTCATGATTCGGCGGGGCAGCGCGGCGCCCGTGCCGCGCACGACTGATCTGATCAAAGTTCTTTCCTATTCCTTTGCGTCGGTGACGACGTCGGATTTCCTAGATGACAGGGCACGCGGGTTGCGCGCATGAAACAGGTCCAGATCGGCCTCGATGCGGTCGAGGAGGTTGTTGCGGACCATGTCATAGCCGAGTTCGATCGCGGCGGCGAACCCGTCAGAATCAGCACCGCCATGGCTTTTGACGACGATGCCGCTCAACCCCAGGAAAACGCCGCCGTTGGAGCGGCCGACATCCATCTTTTCGCGCAGGCGATCGAAGGCGCCCTTGGCGAAGATATAGCCGATCCTGGCCATCAGAGTCCGGCTCATCGCCGCGCGCAGATAGCCACCGATCTGGCGCACCGTGCCTTCCGCCGTCTTCAGCGCGATGTTGCCGGCAAAGCCTTCGGTGACGACGACGTCAACCACGCCCTTGCCGATATCGTCACCCTCGACGAAACCGTGATAGTTCATCGAGGCCATGTTGGCTTCGCGCAGCATGCGCCCGGCCTCCTTGACCTCTTCCTGGCCCTTGATCTCCTCGACGCCGACATTGAGCAGGCCGACGCTGGGCCGGGCTATGCCGAAGACCGAGCGCGCCATGCCGGTGCCGAGAATGGCAAAATCAATGAGCTGTTGCGCATCGGCCCCAATGGTCGCGCCGACGTCCAGCACCACGCTTTCGCCGCGCAATGTCGGCCAAAGGGCTGCGATCGCCGGGCGATCGATGGTGGCCATGGTGCGCAGGCAAAATTTCGACATCGCCATCAGCGCGCCGGTGTTGCCGGCGGAAATGCAGGCGTCGGCCGTGCCGGCCTTGACCGCCTCGACGGCCTTCCACATCGATGACTTCCAGCGGCCGTGGCGCAGCGCCTGGCTCGGCTTGTCGTCCATCCTGACCGCAACTTCGCAATGGAAGAATTCGCTGATCTCGGCGAGCTTGGGAAATTTGGCAAGTTCGGGGCGCACGACTTCCTCACGCCCGAAGATGACGAAGCGGATGTCGGGACGACGGGTCGCGACCGTCATGAGCGCTGGAATGACCACGGCTGGTCCGTGATCGCCGCCCATGGCATCGATGGAAATCCTGATCACGCGGTATTTATCTCACGGTTAGGCGGCAGGTCGCTTGAGCGACCGCGAAGGTTCGGCGAAAATAACGGTTTTGGGCTGCCGCACAACCGACTTTTCCGTCGCGGGCGAGCTTTTCAGGATTTTCCCAGCAAGGATCGCAGTTTTTGCTGAAATTCATTCTCCGCCGGTTCGGTCTCGCTGCCGGCATTGAGCGATGCGCCCTGCTTACGCGGATAGGGGTCGATGGCGAGCCCGAAATACTGTTCGGCGAGTGCCCCGACATCGATCGTGTCACCGGAAAATGTCTCTGGACTGTCAGGGCCTTCCGCATCGAGCAGGATCTCGCCGCCACCATCGAAGCCCTGCCGTCCGAGCTTGGAATCCTCGGGCAGCAGCAGCGCTTCGACCGGTTCGTCGATATGCGCTTCGACAGGCTCGAGCGTGACGATGCAGGCCTGAGTGATGTCGGCCTCGACGCGGCCGCTGATCTTCACGCCATTGCGCTTCCATGACGCGACCAGAAGCTCGGCGCGATAGGATTCGACCGAAATCAGCCCGTGCTCCTCGGCCAGTGCCGCACGCTGTGCGGCATCGGCCTCGATAACCAGCGGCAGGCCCTTCTGCGGCAGGCGCGTAATGTTGGCGCGGAAGGAGACCGGGCTTTGCGGGTCAACATGCTTCATTGTTCAACCTCCTTGGCGGCGGGAAAGGTCAGCGTGCCGGAGACAATCGATTCGGATGGCTGCGCGGCCAGATGACTGCGCGCGTCGGTAACATAGTTGGCCAGCAGCGATGCTTCCAACCAGGCGCCCGCGTCAGGCCGGACATTGCGGGCAAGAGCCGCGGTCAGCCCGTCATGGTCGTTTCTTTCCAAGGCATCGTCATAGGCAGCGGTACGGCCATAAAACATCTTTGCCAGCTTTTTCATGCGTTTGGGCACGCCAACGTCGCCAATGCCCAATTCCCGCAACGAATGGTCGACGTCGAGGAAGAACTCGTCGATCAGCACCTGGGCGACCTCCTGCGCCGCACCGCTCTCCCCGCGCAACCTGTGCTGGAACAGGAACATGTGCAGCGACAGCATCTCGAAACGGCCAAGCGGCGTATCTGGCACATTCCAGTGGGAATAAAACACAGTCTGCCGCGCCGCCGCCACGATTTGTGCGTAAAGCGCCTCGGTGATAGCGCGGTTCGCGTAGCGTTCGCGGCCAAAAAAGCGCTGGAACATTGGGGATGGTCTCCTGGGGACCGTTTGTTGAAGTGGGCTTGTTGCATCGGCAAGCAAGCTGGTTTACCGGTTTCGCGGCCCAGCGCAAGTTGCGGCCAGCTAATGGAGTTGTTGTTGCGCGCGCTGAATTTCAAGTCGACCTTCTCGTCCAGGCCCGCCGGCGCGATCTCGCTGCTGATGATCGTTTCGGCACTGTCCGCCTGCCACACCTCCAAGATGATGGGCGATCTCAGCCCGAGCGAGACGCTGACGCAAGGTTACGTCATAGACCAGCAGGCAATCGACCTGGTGCCGGTCGGTTCGAGCCGCGAGCAGGTGCTTCTGGCGCTCGGCACGCCGTCGACGACCGCGACCTTCGACAACGAGGCATTCTATTACATTTCGCAGACGCGCAAGCGCTACGTCGCCTTCGACAAGCCACGGCTCATTGACCAGCATGTGCTGGCTGTCTATTTCGGCGCCGATGGCCGTGTCACCCAGATCGCCAATTACGGGAAGAAGGATGGCAAGATGTTCGACTTCATCTCGCGCACCACACCGACCGGCGGCAAGGACCAGAACTTCCTCAGCCAGGTCATCAACGGTGCCAGCAAGCTGGCGCCCGGCATTCCCGGCGGCGGCGTCTAATTCCCTTCGGCTTCCATTCCCGGAAGCCTCGTCATCTCAGGCGACCAAAAACCCGCGGGAGCGATCCTGCGGGTTTTTGTTATGGGTCACCAGTCGGGCACGGCCACTGGCATGCTGCAGTGGCCACCACTGAAAACACGACGCTGGGCCCGGCATAAGGTGCCAGCGCACGCATTGCGAAGACCGGGCGAAAGCGAGCGCTGAAGGATAGTTTGGCTTTGCCTCAACAAAAAACCCGCGGGATCGCTCCCGCGGGTTTTTTCGGGCTGAAGCCTTGATCAGCCCTGCGCGAGCACCGCCAGCAGCAAGAGTGCGACGATGTTGGTGATCTTGATCGCCGGGTTGACGGCCGGGCCAGCGGTGTCCTTGTAGGGATCGCCGACCGTGTCGCCGGTCACCGAAGCCTTGTGCGCCTCGGAACCCTTGAGATGCTTGACGCCGTCCTTGTCGACAAAGCCGTCTTCGAAGGACTTCTTGGCGTTGTCCCAGGCACCGCCGCCAGAGGTCATCGAGATGGCGACGAACAGGCCATTGACGATGACGCCGAGCAACGAGGCACCCAGCGCTGCAAAGGCGGACGCCTTCGAGCCCGAGATCAACAGCACGCCGAAATAGACCACGAGCGGTGCCAGCACCGGCAGCAGCGACGGGATGATCATCTCGCGGATCGCCGCCTTGGTCAGCAGATCGACCGCGCGTGCGTAGTTCGGCTTCGAGGTGCCGGCCATGATGCCCGGATCCTCGCGGAACTGCTTGCGCACTTCCTCGACGATGGCGCCCGCCGCGCGGCCGACGGCCGTCATGGCGATGCCGCCGAACAGATATGGGATCAAGCCGCCGAAGATCAGGCCGGCGACGACGTAGGGGTTGGAGAGATCGAAGGAGATCTCGCCCATGCCCTGGAAGTAGGGATATTTGTCGCCATTGGCGGCAAAGAACTTCAGGTCGTTCGAGTAGGCGGCAAACAGCACCAGTGCGCCGAGACCGGCCGAGCCGATGGCGTAGCCCTTGGTCACCGCCTTGGTGGTGTTGCCTACCGCGTCGAGCGCGTCGGTGGAGTGGCGCACTTCCTTGGGCAGGCCGGCCATTTCGGCAATGCCGCCGGCATTGTCGGTGACCGGGCCGAAGGCGTCGAGCGCAACGATCATGCCGGCAAGACCGAGCATCGTCGTGACCGCGATCGCCGTACCGAAGAGGCCGGCAAGCTGATAGGTCGAGATGATGCCGCCGACGATGACGATCGCCGGCAGCGCCGTCGATTCCAGCGAGACCGCAAGGCCCTGGATGACGTTGGTGCCGTGACCGGTGACCGACGCCTGAGCGATGGAGTTGACCGGGCGCTTGTTGGTGCCGGTGTAGTACTCGGTGATGACGACGATGAGACCGGTCACCACGAGGCCGATCAGGCCGCATATGAACAGGTTCTTGCCGGTGATGACCATGCCGGCGACTGTGCCGATCTCGCCCCAGCCGAGCGTCACCTGTGTGGCGACGCCGAGGCCGACGATGGACAGCAGGCCGGTGACGATCAGGCCCTTGTAGAGCGCGCCCATGATCGAGCCGTTGGAACCGAGCTTGACGAAGAAGGTGCCGACGATCGAGGTCAGGATGCAGGCGCCGCAGATGGCGAGCGGATAAAGCATGGCCGCACCCAGCACGGCGGTGCCGCCAAAGAAGATGGCAGCCAGAACCATGGTGGCGACGACGGTCACCGCATAGGTTTCGAACAGGTCAGCGGCCATGCCGGCGCAGTCGCCAACATTGTCGCCGACATTGTCGGCGATGGTGGCCGGGTTGCGCGGATCATCTTCGGGAATGCCGGCTTCGACCTTGCCGACGAGATCGCCGCCGACGTCGGCGCCCTTGGTGAAGATGCCGCCACCGAGACGAGCGAAGATCGAGATCAGCGATGCGCCGAAACCGAGCGAGACCAGCGAGTCGATGACGATGCGGTCATTGGGCTGGAGGCCCATGAAGTGGGTCAGGATGAGGTAGTAGATCGACACGCCGAGCAGGGCCAGGCCAGCAACCAGCATGCCGGTGATGGCGCCCGATTTGAACGCGATGTCGAGGCCGGCAGCGAGGCTGTTCGATGCGGCCTGCGCCGTACGAACGTTGGCGCGAACGGAGACATGCATGCCGATGAAGCCGGCGGCGCCCGAAAGCACCGCACCGATCAGGAAGCCGATCGCGGCGGTGATGGACAGCAGCCACCAGGCGAGCACGAGGACGACGACGCCAACGATGGCGATGGTGGTGTATTGACGCGCCAGATAGGCTTGTGCGCCCTCGCGGATAGCCGCGGAGATTTCCTGCATGCGTGCATTGCCTTGATCGGCCGCAAGGACCGAACGTGTCGCCCAGATGGCGTAAAGGATTGAAAGCAGGCCGCAGGCGATGACGGCGGAAATAATTGTCATTGCCGGATTTTCCTCGATTGATGGCCCAAAAGAACCCCTCCCTGGGCCGTTGAGACAAAGACCGGATTCCGCGCACGGAATCCGCCTCTTCGCATCGGTGTATGCGAAACAGGGCTGCGAACGTCAAGATATTGTTCGGTTTTTGCCCGGCTTTCGCCTAAATGGTTTAGACGGCGGCGTGCTTGGCAATGATGTCGCCTGATTAGATCGATTGAAATGACGCTGCGGCACTGAGCTGTCAGCTCCTCCCACCCGATACGCTAGCGACGTGGAGCGTGAACGCGTCCGCCGGCGCCTATGCTTCTTTGCAAAGACCTGTAGGGTAGCCTATCTTCAGGATGGAACCGGAGCTAGCCTATGAATTTCAAAGCTATTATCCACGAAGCCGACGAAGGCGGGTTCTGGGCAGAGGTGCCGGCAATTCCGGGCTGCGCGACCCAGGGCGAAACCATGGAAGAACTTGTCCAGAATTTGCGTGAAGCGATCGAAGGCTGCCTCTCAGTAGAGCCGCTGTCATTCACGTCGGAGCCTGGGCGGATCGTGGAAATCGCTGTTTGAAGTCCATTTCCGGCAAGGAATTTGCGCGTGCCGTCGAACGGCAAGGCTGGAAGCTTTTGCGCATCGCCGGAAGCCACCACATCTATGGCAAGCAGGGAAGCATTGTTCGGCTTTCAATCCCTATTCATGCCAATAAACCGCTCAAAACCGGACTTCTACGACATCTCCTAGCGCTCGCTGAAATGAACGAGCGCGATATCTGAGATACTGTCGACTATTCGGCCTCTCTGCCCATGCGGCGCGCCGTGTAGCGCTCGATCGCCGACAGACCGTCATAGATCAGCACGGCAAGCGCTGCCACGATCAGGCCGCCTTGCAGGATGAAGGCGAGATTGTTGGACAACAGCCCGGCGATGATCACTTCGCCCAGCGTTTTGGCTGCCACGGTCGAACCGATGGTCGCGGTGGCAAGACTGATCACCACCGACAGCCTGATGCCGCCGAGAATGATCGGGGCGCTGAGCGGCAGCTCGACCTTGGTGAGCCTTTGCCAACCGGTCATGCCGGCGCCGCGCGCCGCCTCGACGACATTGGCCGGCAGCGTCGTCAGGCCGGTCAGTGCATTCTCGAAAATCGGCAGCAGGCCATAGAGAAACAGGGCGATCAGTGTCGGCTTCTCGCCGAAGCCGACGGCCGGTACGGCAAGCGCCAGCACCGCCACCGGCGGAAAGGTCTGACCGATGTTGACGAGGCTGCGCGATAGCGGCAGGAATTCAACACCGACCGGCCTGGTGACCAGGACGGCAAGCGCCACCGCAACGATGGTTGCCGCCACGGTGGCGATCAGAACCGTGCGTAAGTGCAGCAGGGTCAGCGTCAGCAGACTGCCCTGGTTGTAGATCACCGGCGCGTTGTTTTCGGTCAGCGGCTTCAGCAGCGGCACGAACCACCCGGGATTGGTGACGAAGGCGACAAGCAGCACCACCAATGCTAGCCTGAGCAGCGATGGAAGCCAGGCCTTCATGCCGGCCTCGCCGCACGCTTCACCAGCCCTTCGACGGTCACGCGGCCAAGCGGCTTGCCGTCGGCGCCTTTGACCGGCAGCGCCGGCCGGCCCGACCACAACAATTCGGCCAGCGCGTCGCGCTGGCTCGCATCGCCGGGGATCGCCTCACCTTCGGCGGAGCCCTTCTCCACGGCATCGCGGACACGGCCGAGCGACAGCAACCGGAACGGCCTTTCGCTGGCGCCAACCAGGGTCTCGACGAAGGCGCTTGCCGGCTTTGCCAGGATCTCGGCCGGCTTGGCGTATTGCACCAGCTTGCCGGCATCCATGACCGCGATCTTGTCGCCCATATGCACGGCCTCTTCCATGTCGTGGGTGACGAGGATGATGGTGGTGCCGAAGCGCTTCTGGATCGCCAGCAGATCTTCCTGCGCCTTGGTGCGGATGATCGGGTCGAGGGCGCCGAACGGTTCGTCCATCAACAGCACGTTGGGTTGGGCGGCGAGTGCGCGGGCAACACCGACGCGCTGCTGCTGGCCGCCGGACAGTTCGTGCGGGTAGCGAGGCCCGAAGGCTTCGGGATCGAGCTGATAGAGCGTCATCAACTCGTCGACCCGGGCCTTGATACGGTCCTTGTCCCAGCCAAGCAGCACCGGCACGGTGGCAATGTTCTGTGCCACCGTGCGATGCGGAAATAGGCCGTGGCCCTGGATAGCGTAGCCGATGCTGCGGCGCAGCTCGTAGCCGGGCAGCGAACGATTGTCGGCGCCGTCGAGCTTGATGATGCCTGAGGTCGGCTCGACCAGCCGGTTGATCATGCGCAGCAGCGTCGTCTTGCCGGAACCGGACGTGCCGACAATGACGGCGATGGTGCGCGGCTCGATGACCATCGACACGTCATCGACCACGGTCGTCGCGTCATAGCGCTTGGTGATGCCTTCGATCTCGATCATGCCGTTTCAACCCTGCGCCTGGTGGCGGTCATTTCGATCACCGCATCGAGGATGATGGCGGCGGCAAAGGCGAGCGCGACCGTTGGCACCGCGCCAAGCAGCACAAGGTCCATCGCCGTCTGGCCCACACCCTGGAAGACGAACACGCCGAAACCGCCGCCGCCGATCAGCGCGGCAATGGTGGCGAGGCCGATGTTCTGCACCAAGACGATGCGGATGCCGGTGAGGATGACAGGAAAAGCCAGCGGAAACTCGACGCCGAACAGGCGCTGCCTGTCGGTCATGCCCATGCCGCGCGCGGCGTCGTTGGCGGCGCGCGGCACGCCGGCGAGACCGACCACGGTGTTGGCCACTACCGGCAGCAGCGAGTAAAGGAACAGCGCCACAAAAGCCGGTGCGGTGCCGATGCCGCGAATGCCGAGCGCGGCAGCTCCCGGCACATGCGTGGCAACCCAGCCGAGCGGCGCGATCAAAAGGCCGAACAGCGCGATCGAGGGAATGGTCTGGATGATGTTGAGCACGTTGAGAACGCCGGCGCGCAGACTTTCGACACGATGGCAGAGAATGCCGAGTGGCAGGCCGACGACCACCGCCGCAAGCAGCGACCCTAGCGCCAGCGTTACATGCTTGGAGCCCTCTACCCAGAAACTGCCGGCGCGGTTGAAATATTCCTTCAGGATCGACAGATTGTCCCAGCTTCCCGAAATCAACAGCAGCCCGATCGCCAAAGCCGCGACCACAAGCACGCCAACCCGCGCCAATGGGGACAGGTTCAGCCTTGTCAGCACGTCGGCGAGCAAAAGCGTGAAGGCAAAGATCAGAATCCAGAAACCGGAGGCTGGCGAAACTCTGGCGAAGGTGTTGCCCGCCGGCGTGAGAAATGTTCCGGCGACACCGATCAGCAGCGCAAGCGCGGCCAGCGCCATCACGCTGGCGGCAAGGCGCAGCACAAGTGGTGTCTTGAACAGCGCAATGAGTGCTGCGGCGACAATGATGGCGAGCAGCAGCGTTCCGGTCGTTGCCGGCAGCGCATCGAGAATCGAGCGCGCCTGGCCGGGGACGATGCGGTTGGCACGGAACGTGGCAAAGGGGGCGGCGAAGGCCGCATATGCTGATATCGCGGCGATGACCACGCCGAGCTTGTCGAAGCGGCTGTTCACGCTCTGCCCCGTCAGTCGATCCGGCGCGCCACGAAAGCGACGCGCCGGAATCCTCCTACTTCAGGAAGCCGTTCTTCTTCAGGAAGTCCTCGGCGACGCCCTTGACCGGCTCGCCGCCGACCTGCACGCGACCGTTCAGCTCCTGCAGCGTGACGAGGTCGAGCTTGGCGAAGACCGGCTTCAGCAGCGTCTCGATCTCGGGATGCTCCTTCAGCACCGCTTCGCGGATGATCGGCGCCGGCTGGTAGACCGGCTGCACGCCCTTGTCGTCGTCGAGCACGACGAGCCCGGACGGTGCGATGCCGCCATCGGTGCCGTAGACCATGGCCGCATTGGCGCCGTTGGTCTGGTTGGCGGCCGCGGCAATGGTTGCCGCCGTGTCGCCGCCCGAGAGCGTGATCAGCTGGTCCGGCTTCAGCGTGAAGCCATAGGTGGTCTGGAAGGCCGGCAGTGCAGCCGCCGAATTGACGAACTCGGCGGAAGCCGCCAGCACCACCTGTCCGCCGCCCGCGACATATTTGCCGAAATCGGTGAGCGTGGCGAGCTTGTTGGTTTCGACGACTTCCTTGCGCAGCGCGATCGCCCAGGTGTTGTTGGCGGGCGACGGCGACAGCCAGACGATCTTGTTGGCGTCGTAGTCGAGCTTCTTGGCCGTTTCATAGGCCTTGGCGGCGTCTTTCCAGACCGGGTCGTCGGCCTTTTCGAAGAAGAAAGCGGCGTTGCCGGTATATTCGGGATAGATGTCGATCTCGCCGGCGGTGATCGCCTTGCGCACCACCGGCGTGCCACCGAGCTGGATACGGTCCGATGTCTTGATGTTGTTGGCGTTGAGCACGAGCTGGATGATGTTACCGAGCACGCCGCCCTCTGTGTCGATCTTGGAAGAGACAACCACCTGAGCATTGGCGGAAGCCACCGTGATGCCGAGCGCCAATGCCGCGCCGGCCAGAAACTTGACTGAAAACATTGTGAAACCCCTTGCTATGAACCGAAACGCGGTGACCGCATATGAGCATGGCTTCAACGGCCAGTCGGGGCACACGGTTTCATAACAGTAGGTACAGACGCAATATTTTTGTTCCGAAGCGGTAAATTCGGCCGACATCGTGCTGACAGCGCCGTGTCAGGTGAAACGGCGGATGGATCAGGCTTCAGCTTTGCGCAAGCTCGTCAGCTTGAGCGCGCCGAGCGCCACGAAGCACAGGACGGTGACCGGAAAGACTATCCAGTTCAGCATCTCCCAGCCCCAGGCGTTGTAGACCATGCCCGACATCAGCGAGGCGCAGGCGACGGAGCCGAACAGGACGAAGTCGTGGAAGCCTTGCACCTTGCCCTTTTCCGACGGCCGGTAGGTGGCGGCAACCATCGCGGTCGCGCCGATGAAGCCGAAGTTCCAGCCAAGGCCCAGCAGGATCAGCGACGTCCAGAACTGCCACAGCGCCAGGCCGGACAGAGCGACAATGGCGCAGCCGATGAGCAGGATCAGGCCGGTGGCCACAATGCGTTCGGCGCCGAAGCGATGGATCAGCGAGCCGGTGAAGAAGCTTGGCGCGAACATCGCCATGACGTGCCAGGAGATGCCGAGCGTCGCGTCGTTTTCCGAAAGGCCGCAACCGACCATGGCCAGCGGTGCGCCCGTCATGACGAAGCTCATCAGCGCATAGCTGCCGACCGCGCAGAAAAGCGCGGCGACGAAACGCGGCTGCGTGATGATTTCAGCCAGTGGTCTGGCGTCGCTGTCGGCGATCTCCACCTTGCCGGATGCTTTCGCCGGCAGCCGCAGGAACGACAGGATGATGGCGCCGACGGCGGCCAGCGGCAGGATGGAAATGAACGAACCGGCAAACATGACCGGCGCAAGCAATTCGCGGGTGAAGATGACGATCTGCGGCCCGAGGATGGCGGTGACGACGCCGCCGGCCAGCACGAAGGAGATGGCGCGCGCCTTGAATTCAGGCGGTGCGTTGTCGGCGGCGGCAAAGCGGAACTGCTGGACGAAGGCGCCGCCGACACCGATCGTGAGCAAGCCGAAGGCAAACAGCCAGAAGCCGCCCTGAAAAAGCGCCAAGGAGGCGATCAGGCCACCAAGCGCCGTGACGATCGTGCCGGTCATGAAGCCGCTTCGCTGGCCCATGCTGCGGATGATGGCCGCTGCAGGCAGCGCGCCGAGCGCCACGCCGATGTTGAAGCCGGTGATCGGCGCTGTCGCCAATGACTTGTCGGGACCAAGCAGATATTGCCCGGCCAGCGCGCCCACGGAGATGGCGATGGGGGCCGCCGAGCCGATGATCGCCTGCGAGGCGGCGAGGATCAGCGCGGTGCGGCGCGCCTCCTGACCGGTCTCGAGGGCGATCGCCGTCATGATGCGTCCTTGCCGCGCCCCTCGCCACGCACCCGGCGAGACACACGGTCGAGCACGGCATTGACCAGCTTCGGCTCGTCTTCCTCGTAGAAGGCCTTGGCGATGTCGACATATTCGGAGACGATGACGGCGACGGGGACATCCTCGCGCTTCATCAGTTCGTAGACGCCGGCGCGCAGGATGGCGCGCAGCGTCGAATCCAGCCGCGACAGGGGCCAGTCCTCGGTCAGCGCCTGGCGGATGATCGGATCGATGGTCTTCTGGTTCTCGACGACACCCGCCAGGATGGCGCGAAACCATTGCGCATCGGCCTCGCGATAGAGCGCGCCGTCAACTTCCTTGCCGAGACGAAAGGCCTCATATTCGGCGGTGATCTCGAAGACACCGCTGCCGGCGACATCCATCTGATAGAGCGCCTGCACGGCGGCCAGACGGGCAGCGCCGCGCTTGTTGGCGTGGCGCACCGTGGGCTGGCCGGGCGAAGCGGGTTCGCTCACGATCGCGCTCCCAATTGTTCCTTGAGGGCAATCATGGTCAGCGCCGCACGCGCGGCAAAGCCGCCCTTGTCGCCTTCCGAGCGCTTGGCGCGAGTCCAGGCCTGGGCGTCATTCTCGGTGGTGAGGATGCCGTTGCCGATGCAGACAGAGTCCTGCACGCTCAAATCCATGAGCGCTCGGCTGGATTCATTGGCGACAATGTCGAAATGATAGGTGTCGCCGCGGACGACGGTGCCGAGCGCGACAAAGCCGTCATAATGTGTGCCGCCTTCCGTTGCGCCGTCCAGTGCAAAGGTGATCACCGCGGGGATCTCGAGCGAACCTGGAACGGTGATGACATCATAAGTCGCGCCCGCTTCATCGAGCGCGCTTGTCGCGCCATCGAGCAGCGCGTCGGCAAGGTCGTCATGAAAGCGCGCTTCGACAATGAGCAGATGCGCCTTCGCCTTCGGACGAATGAAGGCTTTGCCGTGTTGGGATGTACCAGCCATAAAAGTCTCCGGGGAGTTGCCGGTGACTTAGGCCGAAGCCGGGTTCATCGCAAGCGAAGATGTTGCGCACGCCCGGTTTGCCGACCTATTCAGGTTCACCAACCTCGTTTTTGAGATGGCCGTCGAGGCTCTCAACCCAAGCCAGCACGGCCTGATGATCAATCACACGACCAGCGTCCACATCGGCCAGAGCCTCGAGCGTCCGTCGCCGGTATTCCCCCTTCCGGTACAGCCGAGATCCGTCTATTCCTGACCATCAAAGCCCCTCTTTCGTCGCCTCCACCAGCCGCGCCGCGTAGCGGGCCATGGTGTCGATCTCGAGATTGACGCGGTCACCGACCTTGCGCTCACCCCAAGTGGTCACGGTCAGCGAATGGTGGATCAAAAGCACGTCGAAGCGCGCGCCTTCGACCTTGTTGACGGTGAGCGAGGTGCCGTCGAGCGCGACCGATCCCTTGGGCGCAATGAACTTCGCCAGGTCGCGCGGCGCCTCCAGCGTGAAGCGCACCGCGTCGCCCTCATCCTTGCGCTCGACGATTTCGGCCATGCCGTCGACATGGCCCGAAACGATGTGGCCGCCGAGTTCGTCGCCGATCTTCAGCGCCCGCTCGAGATTGACTTTGGTGCCGGATTTCCAGCCCGAGGCCGTGGTCAGCCGCAAGGCTTCCTCCCATGCTTCAACCTCGAACCAGCGCGCATTCGAGCCGCTGTCGGGCAAGGCCGTCACCGTCAGGCAGACGCCGCCGCAGGAGATCGAGGCGCCGATGGCGATGGTCTGCGGGTCATAGGCTGTGTCGATGCGCAGCCCCACCCCTTCCCTGAGCGGCTTGACGGAAGCGACAGTGCCGACATCGGTGACAATTCCGGTAAACATCGGTGTTGATCCCTAGAGGTCTCTTATCCACTCGGCGTAGCTGTCTTCGCCGAAACGCATGTCGCGCAGCTTGCGAAATCCTGCCGGGATATGGTCGGCGTCGATTGGCGATGCAATGCCGTCGTCGCCGATCGCTTCCGGCCCCTGGAACAGCACAATGCGGTCGACCAGCCCATCGGCCAGGAAGGCGCTCGCCACCCTGGCGCCGCCCTCGACTAGCACGCTGGCCATGCCGAGCGCGGCCAGATCCTCGAGTAGTTCCGGCAAGGCTACGCCGCCCTCGTGCGTTTCCGTGCCGATGAAGCGGACGCCGGCGCGTTCGAGTGCTGCGCGCCGCAGCGGATCGGCCTCCAGGCAGGCGGCGACATAGAGCGGCACCCGGTCGACGCCCGAAACCAGCTTCGAGGCCTCCGGCAACCGGATCTGGCGGTCGAGCACGATGCGGGCAGGCGAACGGTTCTCCAGCCCCGGCAAACGCACCGTCAGGGCCGGATCGTCCTCAAGGGCCGTGCCGATACCAACCAGTATGCCATCCGCCTCGGCCCGCATCAGATACACTTCGCGGCGCGCGATATCTCCGGTGATCGACACCTGCCCACCGCCTTCCCTGCCGATCTTTCCGTCGCTGGAAAGCGCAAGCTTGAGAACCACTTCTGGGCGTTTTCTCAACGAACGAATCAAATAGCCGGCCATCTGCTCGGAGGCTTGCTCGGCCAACACCTTCTCGACCACCTCGACACCGGCGGCACGCAGGATCGCGTAGCCCTTGCCGGACACGCGCGAATCGGGATCGCTGGCCGCACCGACGACGCGCGCGACACCGGCATTGACCAGCGCATTGGCGCAAGGCGGCGTGCGGCCGTGATGGGCGCAAGGCTCCAGCGTGACGTAAGCGGTGGCGCCGCGCGCGAGCTCGCCGGCCTCGGCCAGGGCCTCGGTCTCGGCATGCGGGCGGCCGCCGACAGCGGTGACGCCGGTGCCGACGATCATCGGACCGTTGCCGTCATCGCGTACGATCAGCGTGCCGACGGACGGGTTGGTCGCGGTGCGCCCGGCATTTTTTCGCGACAGTCTGAGTGCCGCCGCCATGAAGCGGCGATCAAGGGCGGCCTGTTCGCTTGCAGTCATGCTCAGCTGGCTTCCTCTTCACCCTTGATTTCGTCGCCCTTGAGCTCGCCCAGCAATTCATGGAAATCCTTGGCCTCGCGAAAATTGCGGTAGACCGAGGCAAAGCGGACATAGGCGACGTCGTCGAGCGACTTCAGCGCTTCCATGACCAGCCGGCCGACTTCTCCCGAAGCAACCTCCGTCTCGCCGGAACTTTCGAGTTGGCGCACGATGCCGGTCACCGCGCGGTCGATGCGCTCGGGATCGACATTGCGCTTGCGCACGGCGATCTCCACGGAGCGCAGCAACTTGTCGCGGTCGAAGGGCACTTTGCGGCCCGATTTCTTGACCACGACGAGGTCGCGCAACTGCACGCGCTCGAAGGTGGTGAAGCGACCGCCGCAATCGGGGCAGACACGCCGCCTGCGGATCGCCGCGCCATCCTCTGCGGGGCGCGAATCCTTCACCTGCGTATCTTCTGACTGGCAATAGGGACAGCGCATGGAGAAGCCTTTGGTTGGCGAATCTGGTGAAGGGAAAGGCTTAGAGGTTTTTGCAGCGATGGCAAAGTGTCGCCAACAGCCCCTTGCGCTTCAGAGATAGCGAGGCGCAAGCAGGATTGCCAGCCTCGCCAGGCAGCCGCACCGCGTACCGATGTTTTCAGGGAGCTACGTCGGCGGTCGGGAATCCGCACGATGCACCGAGGCTGCGATAGGCCTTGGTGAAGCCATCCATGGATATGCTTCCAACAGGTGCGTCGCCAAAGGAGACATCAAGTACCGATGCCCGGCGCATGGCGCGCAGGAGCGCCAGGCTGATCTTGGCCTGATTGTCCACGGTCCAGCTGAGCCGGCCGTTGACGGCGCCATCGGAATGGAGTTTGGCGGCGACACGGCCCTTGTCATCGCCGAAGGTGGCGGCAATCGACTTGCCGGCCGGCAGACCCTTGTTGTCGACGGCGATGGTTATGGAGGGGTAGGCATCCGGCGGCAGTGCATCGCCGTTCGTGATGACGAGCGTCAAGGTACCGGGCACGCCGCCCGCGCCGATAAAGGCGGTCGAGGCAGCGCAGGTCTTGCGCAGATCCTCACCGGTGTCGACCTCGTCGACCAGGGTCGACCATCTGCCGAACGTTTCGAGCTTGGGTGCCGCCTGGGCGGGCGCCGCCGGCTCGGCCTGAGGTGCGGGTTGCGCGGGCGCGGGTTGAGCAGAGGCGGTTTGCGCCAAGGCGACGCCGGGGAAAGGCACGGCGATCAAAGCGGCCAGAGCGCCAACGGCACCAAGGTTGGCGAAACGAAACGGTCGCATCATCAAGGCTCCTGCCGGTCGCCCCGGCCTGCTGAAACGACGCTTGTCGTTGCAGCAGGCGGTAAGCCTTCCTATCGCCTCAGCCGAGATAGGGATAGAGCGGGAAGCGATCGGTCAGCGCCACGACCTTGGCCTTGACCGCAGCTTCGACAGCGGCATTGCCCTCGTCGGAATTCGCAACCTTGAGACCGTCCAGCACTTCGGCGATCAGCTTGCCGATCTCGCGGAATTCGGCCTGGCCGAAGCCGCGCGTGGTGCCGGCCGGGGTGCCGAGACGCACGCCCGAGGTGACGAAAGGCTTTTCCGGGTCGAACGGGATGCCGTTCTTGTTGCAGGTGATGTTGGCGCGGCCAAGCGCCGCCTCGGCGCGCTTGCCGGTGGCGTTCTTGGGCCTGAGGTCGACCAGCATGAGATGGTTGTCGGTGCCGCCGGAGACGATGTCGAGACCGGTCTCCTTGAGGCTGGAGGCCAACGCCTTGGCGTTGGCGGCAACGCTCTCGGCATAAACCTTGAAGCTTGGCTTCAGCGCTTCGCCGAAAGCGACAGCCTTGGCAGCGATGACATGCATCAGCGGGCCGCCCTGCAAGCCGGGGAACACCGCCGAATTCATCTTCTTGGCGATGTCCTCGTCATTGCACAGGATCATGCCGCCGCGCGGGCCGCGCAGCGATTTGTGCGTCGTGGTGGTCACGACATGGGCATGCGGCAGCGGCGACGGATGCACGCCGCCGGCGACGAGGCCGGCGATGTGCGCCATGTCGACCATAAGATAGGCGCCGACCGCGTCGGCGATCTCGCGAAAACGCTTCCAGTCCCAGACGCGCGAATAGGCGGTGCCGCCGGCAAGGATCAGCTTCGGCTTGGTCTCATGCGCGGTCTTCTCGATGGCGTCCATGTCGAGCAGATGGTCGTCCTGGCGCACGCCATAGGACACGACCTTGAACCATTTGCCGCTCATGTTGACCGGCGAACCGTGGGTCAGATGGCCGCCGGAATTGAGGTCGAGGCCCATGAACGTGTCGCCCGGCTGCAAAAGCGCCAGGAACACGGCCTGGTTCATCTGGCTGCCGGAATTCGGCTGGACGTTGGCGAAGTTGCAGCCGAACAGCTTCTTGGCGCGCTCGATGGCCAGTTCCTCGGCCACGTCGACGAACTGGCAGCCGCCATAGTAGCGTTTACCCGGATAGCCCTCGGCGTACTTGTTGGTCATGATCGAGCCCTGCGCTTCAAGCACGGCGCGGGAAACAATGTTTTCCGAGGCGATCAGCTCGATCTCGTGGCGCTGGCGACCGAGTTCGTTGCGGATGGCGCCGAAAATCTCCGGATCGGCATCGGCCAGCGTGGTTTCGAAGAAGGATTCGAATTTGTTCGACACTGCCGCTGCTGTTGCCATGGCCTGAAATCCTCGAGGTTCGGGGGCAATTTTTGATTTATGCATGTCGTTGTCCCAAAACCGCTGCACACTTTTGGGCGACATGCATTTGCCGCGCCATTAACACAGTTGTTTTCGCCCCGCCACGTTTGCGGCGCGAAATTTGCTGGCCGGATTGCGCCAGCCTGGCCCGCGGGTCGTTATTTCCGAGCCTTCCGGCCTTTCAGCAAGGCCTCGGTGAGCGTGATCTCGGTAAACAGCGCTTGCGACGTATGGTCGTTGATCTCGCCGCTGCGAAACATGGCGCGCACGGCCTCGCGCTCGGCTTCGATGCCCGCAAATCTCAATTCGAGCTCCAGCCTTCCGGCTTCGCGCGCCTCGGCGCGGGCCTCATCGGCTTCGTCCGAGGCGGCGATGCGGCGCCGGTAGCCGGCGACGATGCTGTCGGCAGCGGCAAGCCTGGTGCCGGGCACCTCGCCTCCCTCATCATCGGCGGCTCCGGCAATGCTCTCGATGCGCGCGATTGCCGCCTTGGCGGCGCCGACGCGCGCCAGGCGCTCCTCGGCGGCGCCGGCATCCTCACCGGGCTCGACCAGCCCCCTGGCGATCGTCGGCAGAGCGAGGCTGGCGATGACCAGCGAGCAGATGATGACGCCGGCGGCCAGGAAAATGACCAGGTCGCGCGCCGGAAACGGCGAGCCGTCCGGCATGGCGAGCGGCAGTGACAGGATGCCGGCCAGCGTAATGGCGCCGCGCACACCGGCCACCGAACCGGCGAGCCGCACGCGCAGCCCGAACGGCTCCACCTTGCGCTTGCCCAGACGCGCAGCGATGCCGGCGGCGATATCGCCCACCCAGATCCACAGGAAGCGCAACGCGATCAGGCACAGCGTCAGCGCGATGACGGTCGCGATCGGCTGGATGATCGGGTGCAGGCTCATGAGTTCCGGCGGCACATGGCGGATGATGTCGGGAAGCTGCAGGCCGAGCACGATGAAGAGAGCGCCGTTGAAAACGAAGGAGAGCGTCGTCCACAGCGACATCGTCTGCATGCGCGCAGAGACGCCGAGGAAGCGAAACACGCCGGAGCCGCCGGTGAGCAGGCCCGCGGTGACAGCCGCCAGAATGCCGGAAGCTCCGACATGCTCGGCGCCGAGATAGGCGATGAAGGGCAGCAGGACCATCACCAGCACCTGCGCTTCGGCCGGCACGCCGCCGATCCGGTTGAGCAATTGCAGCAGCTTGGCGGCAACGAACAGCGCCGCCACGCCGATCAGGATGCCGATCGCCACAGCATAGAGAAAACTGAGCGAAGCCGCCGCAAGGGAAAAGCTGCCGGTCAGCACCGCCGCGACGGCAAAGCGGAACATGACCAGCCCGGACGCATCGTTGAGCAGCGACTCGCCTTCCAGAATGTGCATCAGCCGCGCCGGGACGACATTCCTGTCGACGATCGAGGACACCGCCACCGCGTCGGTCGGCGACAGCACCGCGGCTAGCGCAAAAGCAACCACCAGAGGGATGCTCGGCACCAGCCAATGCAAGGCGTAGCCGAAGCCGACGATGGTGAAGAAGACCAGCCCTATGGCCAGATCCAGGATCGGTCGGCGCAGCGCCATCAGTTCACGCTTCGGCGCGCCATAGGCATCGCCGAACAGCAGCGGCGGGATGAACACCAGCAGGAACAGTTCCGGATTGATCTCGACATGGATGCCGCGCACCGGCCACGCAAGCGCGGCACCGATCGCAATCTGCAGCACCGGCAACGGCACCCGTACCAGGCGAACCAGAGCGCCGGAAAGCGCCACGAAGACGAGCACGACCAGAATGAAGACGGCGACTTCCATGGTCCGGTTCCAGGCTTTCCGCCGACCATGCGCAAAGCCGGCCGATCCGTCCAGCCGCCCGTCCCGTGAAAAACGCCGCGGCACCCAATCAATGAAAAAGGCCGCCCTGAGAGGCGGCCTTTTTAGCTAGGAATCAAATGTTTACAGCGCGGACGTGATCTGCAGTTCGTTGTTGCCATCAAGCGCGTAGACGTCGTCGCGGAACTGCACGACGCCCGGACCGGTCGACCAGGCCGAGAGATAGAGGAAATGGACCGGCACCGGATTGGTGACCTGGATCGGCGTGTTTTCACCCGTCTTGATCGCCGCTTCGAAATGCTGGCGGTCCCAGCCAGGCGTGTCGCGCAGGATCCAGGTGACGAGGTCGCGCACATTCTGCACGCGCACGCAGCCCGAGGAATCGAAACGCAACATCTTGCCGAACAGGCTCTGCTGCGGCGTATCGTGCATGTAGACGCCGTCAGGGCTCGGGAAATTGATCTTCACCGAAGCCATGGCGTTTTCCGAGCCGGGATCCTGGCGGAAACGGTACTTGGCGGCGTCGTCGGTCGACCAGTCCACATTCATCGGATCGACTTCGCTGCCATCCGGTGCGAACAGGCGGATGTGGCTGTCCTTCAGATAATCGGGATTCTTCCGCATCAGCGGAATGATGTCCTTGCGGACGATCGAGACGGGCGCGTTCCAGTATGGATTGACGATGATCTCGTTGATCTTGGAATTGACGATCGGCGTCTGCCGGTCGATCTTGCCGACGATCGCGGTGTGGCGAAGCACGACGCGGTCGTTCTCGACCGCTTCGACCTGCGCTGCCGGAATGTCGACCAGCACGTAGCGGCTGCCCAGCGTGCCGGCCTTCTCGCGCAGCCGCTGCAGATTGGTCTGCAACTGGCCGAGCCGGATCTGCGCCGAAACGTTCATCGCAGCATAGGTGTATTTGCCGAGCGCACCATCGGCAGGCAGGCCATGGCGCAGCTGGAAACGCTTGACCGCCGAGTCGACATAGGAATCGAAGGCCGTCGAAATGCCGGCACTCTGCGACAGATCGCCGGAAACCATCAGCCGCTTGCGCAACGGCACCACATCCGGGTCATCGACGCCGAGCTGCAGCTTCTTGGTCGCGGGAACATCGACCCAGCCACCCTGCCCGACAATGTTCTGGTATTGCCCGACCGCCTGTTCCGTGAAGGCGACGGTCTGCGGGCTGAAGATCGGCAGCGTCGAGGCCACCTTGCCGCCCTCGCTGGCGCGGGCATCGAACTGGTCGTCCCAATTGCCGCGCGCTGAGGATTTCAGGATGTCACCGATCACATCCTGCGCATTGGCGCCGCCGGCGACCACTGCGGCTGCGAGCGCGGAGGCTCCGGAGAGGAAAAAACGACGGCTGGTTCTCATGGACGTTCCAGACATTTGTAGCAGTTCGATCACTTGCTGCGTTGATCACCGGGCGATCTCGCCCGCACTGTAAAATTGGCAATCTTAACAATTAGCCAACCATGCTCCGTATCACCTTGGTGTGACAGCGCCCAGGCGCGATACGGATTGCGGGTGAACGCATGGTCTTCACACCAGCATCACTGCCACTCTCGGTTCCACTGGAATATGGCGGCAACGTGGCCTAGCGCCCGAATCCGACTGGCCGGCATTCCGAAAAGAACGGACCGATGCTTTTGGGTATCGGGGTCGGCGCCGTCGCCGAGCTATCGCCTATGGGGTCGACTGCCGCGCGGCAAGGCGCGCAGCCAGCCGCGAACGAGACTGGCTCAGGGCTTCGGACCCGGAGCCTCCAACTCGGAACATCGTTGCAGCACTTGGTTCTCAGGGTAACGCAATATCTTGCTGTCATCGAGTTTGAGCAGCAGCGCCCGCCTCTTTTCCACACTGTCGGTATCGTCCGAGCAAGTCAGGTCCAAAATGACGGCGTCCAGGCCTTTGATCTTCTGGACTTTGTCGATTGTGCAGCCGACTTCCCACATTTCCACCGACTTATCGGTGAACGTCACTCTGGAGTCATTGCCGTCGCACGGGCTGCTGCCTTCCATGGCGAAGGCATCCTTCCACCATTCCTCGGCGAAAGCCGTTTCTGACGCAAGCAGTAGCGCCGCCGCGACAAAACAGATCTTGAAACGCCTGCTTCGACCCATCATGCCCCCTTGTGCGGCGACATTAGGCATTGTGGAAGCGAAAGCAAAGCGTGGCCCACGGGGTTGCGGTCAGCTGACAAACAGATGAACTCAAGTCGCCGTCAGTCGCTAGAAAAAGGCCGATGCCTCTCGGCACCGGCCCTGACTGAAGGTCGATATTTCGGCCGCGTTTCTGTGGCGCGGGCCGGATCCGATGCGGCGCCTTACATCCGGTAGGCGATAGTGTCGTTCCAGAAGCGGTCGAGCCGCTGCAAAGCACGGTTCATCTGCTTGAACTCGTCGGTGTTGATGCCGCCGACCTGCTCGATCGAGCCGACATGACGCTCGTAGAGGCCGGCAACGACCTCCGCCACCTCGTTGCCCTTCGGCGTCAGCGAGACACGGACCGAACGGCGGTCGATGCGCGAGCGCTGGTGATTGATGAAGCCGAGATCGACCAGCTTCTTCAGATTGTAGGAGACGTTCGAGCCGAGATAGTAGCCACGCGAGCGCAACTCGCCGGCGGTCAGCTCGGAATTGCCGATGTTGAACAGCAGCAGCGCCTGGATGGCATTGATGTCGGAACGGCCGTTGCGGTCGAATTCGTCCTTGATCACATCAAGCAGGCGGCGGTGCAGCCGCTCAACAAGCTGCAGCGATTCCATGTACAGGGAACGGATAGCCTCGCGGCGATCGTCGGATACGTTGGCGGTCTTCGCCGCCGGACGCGAATTGATCATTGTCTTTGCCTCTCGTTTGTCGCCCTGGTGATTTTTTGTTTTTCACCTTGATCGCGACACTATCGAATACTCATAAAATTCGACTTAAACGCTAGGGCTAACAAGAGCTTACCGGTAAGAGGTTTCGGAAGAGGCTTAACGAACGGTCACCCGAGCAAGGATAATTAACCTAAAGATTTCGGCAACGATTGCGGAGCTCATTCGAGGCGACAGCGGGGCCGCCAATGGGTTCAACGGCTTAGTGGCGGACCGGGCGCTTCTGCAGGTAGATGACGACACGGAAGACGATGTAGAGCAGGGCCACCGCCGCATGCGAGGCGACAATCAGCAAGCGGTGGCCGAATAGCTCGGGAAAGCCGGCATACATGACCGTCTCGGTCACCGCGCAGATGAACCAGATCACCGGCCCCCAGGACGCCAGCATCCACAGGCCGGCAGCGGCAAAGGGAAAGAACACGGCGAGCACCACCGCAGCGACCTGCCAGTGCACGGGCATCAGGTCGAACCGCCACAGCGTACCCGGATAAAAGCCGATCAACCTGATCCAGTAGAGAACGCCGAACAGCAGGCAATAGCCCGATATGACGCGCTGGAACCAGGCGAAGATCACCTCCACCCCGGAGGGCTGCAGCACGACGCGCCTCGAAGTCACCTCGCTCATATCAAGAGTTCCCGTTCGCCGAGCGGGGCGAAATAGGCGTCGACATCCGCTTCGCTGACCGCAGCGAGGCTTGCCGGCCGCCATTGCGGCTTCGAGCCCTTGTCGATGATGGCGGCGCGGGTACCTTCATAGAAATCATGGCCGGCGAGCATTCGGTTGAGGATGCGGAACTCCATCTTCATGCAGGCTTCCATGGACAGCGTCAGTCCGGCGCTAATCTGACGCCAGGCGACGCGCAGGCTGGTCGGCGAGCGGGTGCGGATCGTCGCCAGTGTCTTTGCCGCGAACTCGTCGGCGTCGGCCGCACGCTCGAGGCTGTCGATGACGCGGTTCAGGGACGGTTGCGAAAAATGGCGAACAATCGCCTCCAGCGTCGGCCTGTCGGTTTCGCGCCTTGCCTGCACGAAGAAGCCGCGCAGCACCGATTCCGGATCGCCGGTCAGCGCCAGGCGGTCGAGAAAGCCAGCCTGGTCCTCGGCCTTGATGGTGTGGGTGGCCAGCCCCGACCACAGCGCATCGCCATAGCGGATGCGATTGCCGGTCAGCGCCAGATACATGCCGAAGGAGCCGCCGAGATCAGGCAGCAGGTGGCTGGCGCCAACATCCGGAAAAAAGCCGATGCCGACCTCCGGCATGGCAAATTGGGCATTCTCGGTCATCACCCGGTGCGAGCCATGGAAGGAGATACCGACACCACCGCCCATGACGATACCGTCGATCAGGGCGACATAAGGTTTCCTAAAACTGTTGATGCGGGCATTGAGGCGATATTCATCGGCGAAGAACTCGACCGGCGGTTTTCCCGCGCGGCCTGTCTCATAGACATGCAGGATATCGCCGCCGGCCGAAAAGGCCCTGCCCTCTGCCTTGACGACGATAACGTCGATGCCCTGGTCGGCTTCCCAGGCGGAAAGAGCAGCGTCGAGCGCCCTGATCATGCCGTGCGTCAAGGCATTGAGCGCCTGCGGCCGCGTCAAGGTGACGACGCCGGCCCGGCCCAAATGTTCGAAGCGGATCTCGTCGCCTCCGCCAAAATCCATCGTGAAGAATCCCTCCCCCGGCCGCCGGGATTGAAGTGCTAAAGCGTGGCGCATGGGTGCGTCAATGGCGAGCACACCGGTGCAAGCTCTGGCCCGGACCAGGAGCGAGTGCTAAAAATCGAGCTGCAATACTGAAAAACTGGATAGAGTTCATTGCAGCGCAGCTCTGGCGGGTCTTCGAACGGGACGGTTGTTTATGACTCGATTTTCGCGCCTTGCGCCGGTGGCAATCGGGCTGAGCATCTGCTTGACTGTTCACCCGGTCATGGCGGCGACTTTGGAAGATCTCTACAATTCGCAGACCATCGTCAACGGCAAATACGAGAAGAACCGCCAGTCCGGCTTCAAGCGCTGCCTCGACGCGGTTCTGGTGCGGGTTTCCGGCGATCAGCGCCTGCCGGCGAAACCTGAAATGACGGCATTGCGCGACAAGGCCGGCAGCTTCGTCGCCAGCTTTCGCTACCGCGACCGCATGGAAGGCATTCCCAACCATGACGATCAGGGCACGTACGATCGGCCCCATAACCTTTACTGCCAGTACAAGCCGGCTGAAATCGACCCGGTGCTGGCTTCGCTCGGCAGCAGGCCGTGGCTGACTGAGCGGCCGCGGCTGGCGGTGTTTTTGGCGACCGAGCGCGGAACAATGCATTATGCGCTCGATGCCGACGACGACCGTGGCATGCCGATGCGCGAATCGTTCGGCAATGCCGCCGTACCGCTGGCCATGCAGGTGGCTTTTCCCACGGCGGCGCAGCTGTCGCGGGCCGGATTGGACGATCAGGCGCTTCGCAATGCCGAGATGACGAAGCTCGACACACTGGCGAAGAAGGCCGGGGCCAACCAGGCGCTTTCCGGCAGTCTCGTCTGGAGCGACAAGGAACTGGGCTGGATCGCCTATTGGCAGCTCAAGGCGGGCGACGAGACCTACCGCTGGCAGGTGCGCGGCGTCAATTTCGACGAGGCTTTCCGTGTCGCCATCAGAGGCGCGGCACAGATTCTGTCAGGCAATGGGCAACCCGAATAGACTTCGACCGGATCGCTGGCACAATCGTGCCGCATTGGTCAGCAGCGGGAGCTCGTGGTAAAAGCCTGCCCGAACGAGAGTATTTGGCGATGAACAAATTCACCCCCGCAAAGCCCGCCGGCGCGCGCGGCGTCGACGAGATCACCGGCAGCCGCCGTCTGCGCCGCATGCGCAAGGCCGACTGGTCGCGCCGTCTCGTGCAGGAGAACCGGCTCACGGTCGACGACCTGATCTGGCCGATCTTCGTCGTCGAGGGCAAGGGTGTCCGCGAGCCGATCGCCGCCATGCCCGGCGTCTTCCGCCTGTCCATCGATCTCGCCGTCAAGGAGGCCGAGCGCGCGGCGAAACTCGGCATTCCGGCACTCGCCACCTTCCCCAATGTGGACATCTCGCTGCGCGACCAGACCGGCTCGCATATCCTCGATCCCGACAATGTCATCAACCGCGCCACCCGTGCGATCAAGGATGCGGTGCCGCAGATCGGCATCATCACCGACGCCGCGCTCGACCCATTCACCAGCCACGGCCATGACGGCATCCTGCGCGACGGCATCATCGTCAATGACGAGACGGTGGAACAGGTGACCGCCGCTGCCGTCATCCAGGCGGCCGCCGGCGCCGACATCATCGCGCCATCCGACATGATGGACGGCCGCATCGGCGCCATCCGCGACGCGCTCGACGCCAATGGTTTTCAGGATGTGGCGATCATGTCCTATGCGACCAAATTCGCCTCGGCCTTCTACGGTCCCTATCGCGAGGCGGTGGGCACCGCCGGTCTGCTCAAGGGCGACAAGAAGACCTATTACATCGACCATGCCAATTCCGACGAGGCGGTGCGAGAGGCCGAACAGGACATCGCCGAGGGCGCCGACATGCTGATGGTCAAGCCCGGCCTGCCCTATCTCGACATCATCCGGCGGCTGAAGGACGAGTTCCAGATGCCGACCTTCGCCTACCAGGTGTCGGGCGAATATTCGATGATCAAGGCGGCAGGCGCCAATGGCTGGATCGACGGCGAGAAGGCAATGCTGGAATCGCTGCTCGCCTTCAAGCGCGCCGGCTGCGACGGCATCCTGACCTATTTCGCACCCGAAGTGGCGGAGATACTGAAGGGGGGCCGCTAGCTTTGGAATTTTAACGCAATCCGCTAGAATGAATTCATGAGCAGGAATGAGGTCATAAAGCGGTTGCAGAGAAATGCAGATGCCATCAAGGGCATGGGCGCGACTTCGCTTTATCTGTTCGGATCGATTTTGGGCGACGCAGGACCTGACAGCGATCTCGACCTCTTCATCGATTATGATCCTGCAAGACGCTTTTCGCTGATTGATCTGGTCGGCATCAAGCAATTTCTTGAGGAGAAGATGTCAGCGGAGATCGATATCACCACCCGCGACAGCCTCAATCCCATGTTGAAGGCCGACATCGAACAATCTGCTGTGCGCATATTTTGATGGCAGTGCGCCGGATCGAACCGATTCTAGCCGAATCATGGAGGCCCTGGACGGCATCTCTGCTGCCGCCGCGGGCAAGACGCTGGATGACTTTAATAGCGACTGGCTGCTCCGACATGGCATCGAGCGCGGGATCGAAATCATTTCCGAAGCTGCCCGGCACATTCCAGATGATTTGGCAGCCCTTGCCTCCGAGATTCCATGGAAACAAGTTCGTGGGATAGGCAACGTTTTGCGTCACGAATATCACAAAACCTCCGGTGCGATAGTATGGGCGGTGGTGACCGACAGCCTGCCGCCACTGCGTCTTGCTGTCGAACGTATGCTCGAAGCGTCGCAGCGCCGATAGTTTTGGCTGACACTTGCGGCTGCATCCTGTTCGCGTCGCAAGGAAGGAACCGCGATATTTCTCTCGTCATAAGCAGTTGCATGGCAACGGAACATTTGCTCGCGTCGAGACTGCTGGATCTTTCTGCTCTGCACGTGCGGTGCGGCAAAGTTCTCTAAAAATACCGCTTGCAATTCAAAATCAGTTTGCTACAAAAAACTGCTTGCAAAATACAATCGGTTATCGAGGAGGCTCGCATGTCCAAACTTCGCGTCAACGCTTTCACCCTGTCGCTCGACGGCTATGGCGCCGGTCCCGATCAGGATCTGCAAAATCCTCTCGGCGTCGGTGGGGAATCCTTGCACAAGTGGTTTGTCGACACCCGCACCTTCCGTGAGATGGTGCTCGGACAAGATGGCGGCACCACCGACGTCAACGAGGCGTTCGCGGCGCGCAGCTTCGAGAATGTCGGCGCCTGGATCCTCGGCCGCAACATGTTCGGGCCGATCCGCGGCGAATGGCCTGACGACAGCTGGAAGGGCTGGTGGGGCGACAACCCACCCTATCATGTGCCGGTTTTCGTGCTCACCCATCACAAGCGGGAACCGATCACGATGGAGGGCGGCACGACTTTCCACTTCGTCACTGACGGTATCCATTCAGCTCTTGAACAGGCTAAAGCTGCCGCTGGCGGCAAGGACGTACGGGTCGGCGGGGGCGTCGCCACCATCCGGCAATATCTGCAGGAAAAACTGATCGACGAGATGCATCTGGCGATCGCGCCGGTGCTGCTCGGCTCGGGCGAGAACCTTTTCGCCGGCCTCGATATGCTCAAGCTGGGCTATATCTGCAGCGAGCAGGTGGCGACGCCGCTTGCCACGCACGTCACCATCAAGCGGGCGTAGTTACAGCTCTTTCTCCCCGTCACTATACGGGGAGAAATGCCCGGCAGGGCAATGAGGGGCGACGCCAGCCAGCCGAAGTATGGCGCCGAAAACGCTATCGAGGGCAATATAACGGCAGAATAGTCTTCTGCCAGCATGGAGAATTTTTTAGACTCAACCAACGCAGGCGCCGCCCCTCATCCGCTTGCCGGTGTCCAGCCGATAGATGGGTAACAGTTTGAACCGGATAGATAGGTAACAGTTTTCCCCCTTATGATGGGTTCGCGG